>NZ_JBFAOV010000001.1:0-858006 GCF_040675375.1 Nonomuraea sp. NPDC049607 | reverse complement strand
AGCCGCCGAGGTCGGTGAGCCGGCCGTCGCTCGGCAACTGGTCCATCCGGAAGTCCGGAGCCCGGGCCCCTTCCCCATCGGCCGCGCCGCTCAGCGGCTCTCGCGCCACTCCGACACGACACGCTCGACGTCGAAGGGCATCAGGTTGAGCGGCGGCCCCGGCAGGCCCTTCCTGATCGCGTCGCGGATCTTCTCGTTGACCTCTTCGAGCAGTTGCCGCACCTCGGTCTCGGACCTGGCCCCGCGGGCCTGCCGCAGCACCTCCTCGGCCTCCTTGCGCAGCGCCAGCGTCGGGGGCAGCGGCATGGACAGCCCCTCGCTCTCCAGCTTCTGCTTGATCCACCACATCTCGTCGTGCGGCCGGTCGAGGCCGGGCAGCGGCTTGCCCGCGCCGGGCAGGTCGTCGAACTCCCCGCGCTCGGTCGCCTCGCGGATCTGCCTGTCGACCCAGCTCTCGAACGGCATGCCCACCGGCTTGCGATCGGTCAAGGACGCGGCTCCTCTCACGCCAGATTGTGGCTCGGCGCGACCGGCGTCCGCCAGCCGAGCACGGCCTCGGTCATGCGGACGGACGCGACCGTCGCGGCCACGTCGTGCACCCGCAGAATCCGGGCGCCCTTGAGGATGGAGACGACGTTCGCGGCGATCGTCCCCTCCTTGCGCTCGCCCTGCGGGCGGTCGATGGTCTCGCCGATGAAGTCCTTGTTCGACAGCGCGACCAGGGTGGGGTAGCCGATCGCGGTGATCTCCTCCAGCCGCCGCGTCAGCTCCAGGGAGTGGAAGGTGTTCTTGTTCAGGTCGTGGCCCGGGTCGATGATGATCCGGTCGGGGGCGATGCCGGCCTTGAGCGCGAAGGCGACCCGTTCGCGCAGGAAGCCGGCGACCTCGCCGACGACGTCGTCGTAGCTCGGGCGGAAGACCCTCCTGCCGGGACCGCCGAGGCTGTGGGTGACGATCACGCCGGCGCCGGTCTCGGCCGCGACCTCGGCCAGGCCGGGCTCGCGCAGGCCGTTGGTGTCGTTGATGACGTCGGCGCCGGCCGCAAGGGCCGCCCTGGCGACCTCGGGACGGTGGGTGTCGACCGAGATGACGGCGTCGGTCGCGGCCCTGACCTCGGCGATCACCGGGACCACGCGCTTGATCTCCTCCTCGACGCCGATCGCGGCCTGGGCCGCGCTGAAGGCGAACCCGCCGATGTCCACCCAGTCGGCCCCCTCCTCGACGGCCCGCACGCAGGCCGCGACCGCGCGGTCGAGCTCGTACGTGCTCCCCTGGTCGTGGAAGGAGTTGGGGGTGCGGTTGACGATGGCCATGATGGCGACCTGGCGCTGGAAATCGAACTCCCGCCGCCCGATGCGGCGGACCGGAGAGATGATCTCGGGGGGAATGTTTCCGCCGCTCACGTAGTGGCCCCTTCCGTCTCCTGCCGAGCCTACCCGGGGCCGCGGCGGGGCAGTCGGGCGCGCCCGCGCTCAGCCCTGGAAGCGCCCGGACGGCCCGCCGCCCCCGGTGACCCTGATCCGCTTCATGGTCCGCGGGAGGGCGGGCGCGTGCGGCAGGCGCATGGTGAGCCGGACCGTGGTGCCGTCCGGCCCGGTACGGAAGTCGGCCAGGTCGCACAACCGCCGGATCAGGTAGATCCCGCGGCCGGTGCAGGAGAGGTCGGACGGCCGGACGGCGCCGTCGAGGTACGCCTGCGGGATGCCCGCCCCCTGGTCCGCCGTCTCCGAGCGGATGACCCCGTCGACCGTCCACAACGTCAGATGCCCGCGTCCGTCCGCGTGCTCCACGGCGTTGACCACGCTCTCGTGCACGGCCAGGACGAAGTCCTCCAGCCGGCCGTCGCGCAGCCCGCTGCTCCCGGCCTGCTCGGCGACCGCGCGGCGCAGCTTGGTGACGTCGTGGAGGGTGAAGGGCTGGGTCAGCAGAAGGGCCATGGCACTCCTTCGTGTCGTCACGACACGCAGGCCACGCCTCTGGACCTTGCGTAGAGACCGGTCCCCTTCCCCGGTCCGGCGCCGTTACACCCCCGGATCAGGGACGGCCGCCGGCTCCCGTGGCCAGTTCCTTGGCCCGGCCCACCGGGCCGCCGTCGGGCCTGAGCGGCGGGGTCTCCATGCCGGCGCCGTCGTGCAGGCCGTCCAGCAGCTCGCGCATGGCGTCCCAGGAGGAGTGCCGCGGCCGCCAGCCCAGGACGTCCCTGGCCCGGTCGGTCTTCATGACGGGGATGCGCAGGGCCAGTTCGAGCAGCCCCGGCGAGGCGGGCACCAGCCGCAGGTGCCAGCCGGCCGACATCAGCGTCCTGGCCAGCCAGGGCGTGACCGGCATCGTCCGGGTGCCGAGGAGCTTGGCCAGGTCGGCGGGGTCGAGCACGGGCTCGGCGGCCAGGTTGAAGGCCCCCGACACCGTCCTGGTCACGGCCAGCCGGTACGCCTCGGCGGCGTCGTCGGCGTGCAGGACCTGAAGCCGCAGTCCGGGCACGTCGGGCACGAACGGGATGCGGCCGGGCCGGAAGAGCCCGCGTGGCACGAAAGGCCCGGCGAACAGGCGGCGCTGCTCGCTGGCCGCCGCCCGCTGGAAGATGAACCCCGGTCGCATCCGCACCACGCGGATCGCCGGATGGTCGTGCTCGAAGACGTCGAGCACCCGCTCGACGTACGCCTTCTCCCGGCCGTACGCGGCGCCCGGCCAGCCGTGCGTGGGCCAGCTCTCGTCCACCGGCCGGTCCTTGGGGCCCGGCGAGTACGCCCCGACCGAGGACGCGTGGACCAGCGCGGGCACCCCGGCCTCGGCCGCCGCGCGGAACACCCGCATGCTGCCAAGCACGTTCGCCCGCCAGGTGACGGCCGGGTCCCTGGTGGGCTGGAACAGCCACGCGAGGTGCACGACGGCGTCGGCGCCGTCGAAGATGCGCGAGAGGTCGCCGGTGGCGACGTCGGCCTGCCGCCACTCGGTGCGGTCGATGCGCCATCCCGGCAGGCGGCGGGCGACGCCCACGATCGACGTCACGTTGTCATCCGCCGCGAGCGCGCGTACGACGCTCGTGCCGACGTTGCCGGTAGCCCCGACCACCACGACTCTCATGCATGCACCGCTGCCCGTGCTCCGGACGGCGAAACCCCTGCTCAGGGCTGCAACAGGATCTTTATCGCACCATTCGCCTTCTTCTGGAACATCTCATACGCCTGCGGCGCCTCGTCCAGCCGCATGCGGTGGGTGGTGAGGTCCATGACGCCGAGCGGGTCGGAGTCGTCGGTGACCAGCGGCATGAGCCGGTTGATCCACCGCCGCACGTGGGCCTGGCCCATGCGCAGCGTGACGCCCTTGTCGAACATGCGCAACATCGGCATCGGGTCGGTCATGCCCCCGTAGACGCCGATGACGGAGATGACGCCGCCGCGGCGGACCGTGTCGATGGCCTGGTTGAGCGCGGCCAGCCGGTCGACGCCCGCGTGGGACATCAGCGGCGCGGCCACCGCGTCCGGCAGCAGCCCGGTGAGCGTCTGGGCGATCTTGGCGGCCGGGGAGCCGTGGGCCTCCATGCCGACGGCGTCGATCACCGAGTCGGTGCCGCGGCCCGAGGTGAGCTCGCGGATCGCCCCGGGCACGTCAGAGGTCTCGCTCCCGTCCACGACCTCGATGCCGTGGCGGCGGGCCATCTCCAGGCGTTCGGTGACGCCGTCCACGCCGATCACGCGGGCGCCGAGGTGGCGGGCGATGCGGGCGCACATCTGGCCGATGGGGCCCAGGCCGAAGACGGCGACGCTGCCGCCGTCCGGGATCTGCGCGAAGTCGACGGCCTGCCAGGCGGTCGGCAGCACGTCGGACAGGAACACGAAGCGCTCGTCCGGCGGGCCCTCGGGGACCTTGATCGGGCCGAACTGGGCCTCGGGCACGCGCAGGTACTCGGCCTGGCCGCCGGGCACCTGGCCGTACAGCCTGGTGTAGCCGAACAGCGCGGCGCCCATGCCCTGCTCCTTGACCTGCGTGGTCTCGCACTGCGCGTACAGCTCCAGGCCGCACATGTGGCAGTGGCCGCAGGAGATGTTGAACGGGATGACGACGCGGTCGCCGGGCCTGATGTCGGTGACGGCCGCTCCGACGGCCTCGACGACGCCCATGGGCTCGTGGCCCAGGATGTCGCCCTCGGCCATGAACGGGCCGAGCACTTCGTACAGGTGGAGGTCCGAGCCGCAGATGCCGGTGCTGGTCACCCGGATCACCGCGTCGTTGGGCTCCTTGATGGCCGGGTCGGGGACCTCCTCGACCCGTACGTCGCGCTTGCCGTGCCAGGTGACGGCCTTCATGACGCCTCCAGATGGGATTCGGACGGCATAAATGCCGCATACCCCCACATAACGCTCCAAACGATTTCCCCCATAACACCGTGATAGGGGTCTTTTGGGACGACCACTCCTCGTATTCGGACCCGTACCGTGCAGACACCCCCCTGTACGCGAGGAGACATGCACATGCTCCCCAGGAAGACCGTGACGGCGGGCATCGCGCTCGCGGTCACCATGATCAGCGTCCCCGCCCTGGCCTTCGCCGCCAAGGGCGCCACCGCACAGGACGACACCCCCTACGCCATCGCCCAGGCCAACGCCCAGGCCGTCGCCGACCCCCCTCAGGGCCTGGTCGACGCCATGAGCCGGGACCTCGGCATCACCGGTCAGCAGGCCGAGGCCCGCCTGGTCAACGAGTCCGCGGCGGCCGGTCTCGAACCCACCCTGCGCGCCCGGTTAGGCGCCTCCTACGCCGGCTCCTGGGTGACCGGCCCCACCTCCACCCCGGTCACCGCCACCACCGACAGCTCGCAGGTGGCCGCCATCGCCGCGGCCGGCGTGCAGGCCCGTGTGGTGACCCGCTCGCTGAGCAGCCTCGACCAGGTCAAGGCCAAGCTCGACGGCGCGTCGGCCAAGGCCCCGAAGACCGCCCCCGTCTGGTACGTGGACGTCGTCAACAACACCGTCGTCGTCCTCAGCTCCAACCCCGCCAAGGCCGCCGCCTGGGTGAAGGCCAGCGGCGTGGACGCCTCCGCCGTCCAGGTCGTGCGCTCGGCCGAGAAGCCCACGCTCTTCTACGACGTCCGCGGCGGCGACGCCTACTACATCGGCTCCGGGACGCGCTGCTCCGTCGGCTTCTCGGTGACCAAGGCCGGCTCGCAGGGCGGCTTCGTCAGCGCCGGCCACTGCGGCACCGCCGGGTCCAGCACGTCCGGTTCCAACCGGGTCGCCATGGGCACCTTCCGCGGCTCGTCCTTCCCGGGCAACGACTACTCCTGGGTCGAGGTCAACGGCCAGTGGACCCCGACCGGCGTGGTGTACGGCTACAGCGCCGGCATCCTGCCCGTACGCGGCTCGACCGTGGCCCAGGTGGGCTCGGCCGTCTGCCGCGCCGGATCGACCACCGGTTACCACTGCGGCTCGGTCCAGCAGCTCAACGCCAGCGTCACCTACCAGGAGGGCACCGTCTCCGGCGTGACGCGGACCAACGTCTGCGCCGAGCCCGGCGACTCCGGCGGCTCGTTCATCTCCGGCGACCAGGCCCAGGGCGTGACCTCGGGCGGCTCGGGCAACTGCAGCTCGGGCGGCACGACGTACTTCCAGCCGGTCAACGAGATCCTGTCCGCCTACGGCCTGACCCTCGCCACCCAGGGCGGCGGCCCCGGCCCGACCAGCACACCGACCGTCACGACCACCGTCCCGGGCGGCACGTGGGCCGCGGGCACGACGTACGCCGCCGGCGCGACGGTGACGTACGGCGGCTCGTCGTACCGCTGCCTCCAGGGGCACACCGCTCAGCCGGGCTGGGAGCCGCCGAACGTGCCGGCTCTGTGGCAGCGCGTCTGACCCTCTAGACGTCCAGGCGGAGATACCCCCTCACGACCTGGACCGCGCGGCCGGGCTATGTCCCACTCCTCCGTCAGGGACATCGCCCGGCCGATGCGTTCCCCGCGCCCGTCAGGACGCCTCTCCGGCCAGCCGCAGGGCCTCCTCGACCAGCGTCTCCACGATCCGCGACTCGGGGACGGTCCTGACCACCTCGCCCCTGACGAAGATCTGGCCCTTGCCGTTGCCCGAGGCCACGCCCAGGTCCGCCTCCCTGGCCTCGCCCGGCCCGTTGACCACGCAGCCCATCACCGCCACCCGCAGCGGGTGGGGGAAGCCGTCGAGGGCCGCGGTCACCCGTTCGGCCAGCCCGTACACGTCGACCTGGGCCCGCCCGCAGGACGGGCAGGAGACGATCTCCAGCCTCCGCCGCCGCAGCCCCAGCGACTCCAGGATCCCGATGCCGACCTTGACCTCCTCCACCGGAGGCGCGGACAGCGAGACCCGGATCGTGTCGCCGATGCCCTCGTCGAGCAGGATCCCGAACGCCACCGCCGACTTGATCGTGCCCTGCATGAGCGGCCCGGCCTCGGTGACGCCGAGGTGCAGCGGGTAGTCGCAGCTACGGGCCAGCATCCGGTAGGCCGCCGTCATCACCTGCGGGTCGTGGTGCTTGACGGAGATCTTGATGTCGCGGAAGCCGTGCTCCTCGAACAGCGAGCACTCCCACAGCGCCGACTCCACCAGCGCGGCCGGTGTGGCCTTGCCGTGCTTGGCCAGCAGCCGGGGGTCGAGCGAGCCGGCGTTGACCCCGATGCGGATGGACACCCCCGCGTCGGACGCGGCCCGCGCGATCTCACCTACCTTGTCATCAAATTTCCTGATGTTGCCGGGATTGACCCGGACGGCCGCGCACCCCGCCTCGATGGCGGCGAAGACGTAACGCGGCTGGAAGTGGATGTCGGCGACGACCGGGATCTGCGACTTGCGCGCCAGGGCCGGCAGCGCGTCGGCGTCCTCCTGCGTCGGCACGGCGACGCGGACGATCTGGCAGCCCGCCGCCGTCAGCTCGGCGATCTGCCGCAACGTGGCGTCGACGTCGGCCGTCACCGTCGTCGTCATCGACTGCACCGAGACGGGCGCGTCGCCCCCCACCGGCACGGACCCCACCATGACCTGCCTGGACGCCCTGCGCGCCCGATGACGCACCGGCAGTCCGAGATCTACAGCGGCCACCTGTCCAACTCCCTTCTGACGGTGTGCGCGATGCCCTGGCCGGTGAGCCCGGCCTCGGCGAGCAACCCGGCCCGGCTCCCGTGCTCGACGAACTCGCGCGGCAGGCCGAGGTTGACGATGTGCTGCCCGGGCCCGCACTCCTGCCGGAGCAGGCGTTGTCGTTGAGCACGACGACGACCGGCCGGTGGCGGGCCACGCCCAGGTTGTTGAGCGCCTCCCAGGCCATGCCGCCGGTGAGCGCGCCGTCGCCGACCACGGCGACCACCGCCCGGTCCGCGTCGCCGGCCAGCAGGCGCGCCTTGGCCAGGCCGTCGGCGTAGGCGAGCGCGGCGGAGGCGTGGGAGTTGTCGACGTGGTCGTGGACGGACTCCTCCCGGCTCGGGTAGCCGCTGAGGCCGCCGCGGTAGCGCAGCGCGTCGAAGGAGTCGCGCCGCCCGGTGAGGATCTTGTGGACGTACGCCTGGTGCCCGGTGTCGAAGACGATGGCGTCGCCGGGCGAGTCGAACACGCGGTGCAGGGCGATCGTGAGCTCGACGACGCCGAGGTTGGAGCCCAGGTGCCCGCCACGCGCGCTCACCTTGTCGACCAGGAAGTCGCGGATCTCGCGGGCCAGGCCGGGCAGCAGCTCGGCGGGCAGGGCGCGCAGGTCCTGGGGAGTGGAAACGTACGGCAACAGGCTCGTCATGACATCCCCTGACGGTGTTGCAGGTGAGCCAAAAAGATAGTTGAAAGCCCAAGACACTTTACACGCTCTGTATTCAAGTAGTAACTATTGGTAGCGCGCGTCCCGACAAGAAGGAGCCGAGCGGATGCCGGTGAGCTTCACGCAGCACTACCTCGGATCGCGGATCGAGCGACGCCTCGCCGACTTCCTTGAGACCTGGCGGGCGCCCGTCTCCGATCCCGACGTGCAGACGGCCTACCGGTTGCTGACCGAGTTCATCCTCGGCGGCGGCAAGCGCATCCGTCCCCTGCTGTGCTACTGGGGCTGGCGGGGCGCGGGCGGCGCCGACTGCGACGAGATCGTCAGCGCCGCGGCGGCCCTGGAGCTGTGCCACGCCGGGCTGCTCATCCACGACGACATCATGGACGGCAGCGAGCTGCGCCGGGGCCGGGCGACGATCCACCGGAACCTCGCCGACCTCCACGACGGCCCGTCCGCGCAGGCGTTCGGGCACGCGGGCGGCATCCTGCTCGGCACGCTCAGCCTGGCCTGGTCCGACACCCTGCTGTCGTCGTGCGGCGTCGAGCCCGTACGCCTGCGCGCCGCCCACCACCTCTTCGACGCCATGCGCACCGAGGTCATCAGCGGCCAGTACCTCGACATCCTCGCCCAGCTCCGCGCCGGCGCGAGCGTGACGGAGGCCCTGACGGTGATCCGCTACAAGACGGCCAAGTACACCGTCGAGCGGCCGCTGCAGATCGGCGGCGCCCTGGCCGGCGCCTCCGCCGAGCTGCTGGAGTCCTTCTCCCGGTTCGGCGTGCCGCTCGGCGAGGCGTTCCAGCTCCGCGACGACGTGCTGGGCACGTTCGGCTCCGTGGCCGAGACCGGCAAGTCCGCGCTCGACGACCTGCGCGAGGGCAAGCACACGGTGATGATCGCGCATGCCGTGGCGCACGCCTCGCCCGCGCAGCTCGACTACCTGCGCGCCTGGCACGGCAACCCGGGCCTCACCGAGGAGCAGGCCGCCGGGCTGCGCACCATCCTCATCGACACGGGCGCGCTCGACCAGGTCGAGTCGATGATCGACGAACGCGTGGGCGAGGCCACGGCCGCCCTGGCACGGGCGCCGATCGGGCCCGAGGCCGGCAGCGCGCTGTCCGTCCTGGCCGACCAGCTCGCGCACCGTACCAAGTAGGGGGCTTTCCGATGGGACGCGTACTGCTCGCGGCCCCGCGCGGTTACTGCGCGGGCGTCGAACGGGCGATCATCTCCGTGGAGGAGGCGCTCCGGCGCTTCGGGCCACCGGTCTACGTGCGCAAGCAGATCGTGCACAACACGTTCGTGGTGGCCGATCTCAGCAGCCGCGGCGCGGTCTTCGTCGACGAGCTCGACGAGGTGCCGGACGGCGCGCTGGTGATCTTCTCCGCCCACGGCGTCTCCCCCGCGGTCCGCCGGGAGGCCGGGCGCCGCGGCCTGCGCACGATCGACGCCACCTGCCCCCTGGTCACCAAGGTGCACAAGGAGGCGGTACGGCTGGCCGAGGCCGGCCACGAGATCGTGCTCATCGGCCACGCCGAGCACGAGGAGGTCGAGGGCACGGTCGGCGAGGCGCCCGGCCGCATCCACGTCGTCGACCCGGCCAGGACCCACGAGGTCACCGCGAACGGCGCGGCGCGCATGAGCTGGCTGTCGCAGACCACCCTCTCGGTCGACGAGACCATGGGCGCCGTCGCCGAGCTGCGCGACCGGTTCCCGCACCTGGCCGACCCGCCGAGCGACGACATCTGCTACGCCAGCCAGAACCGCCAGGAGGCGATCACCCGGATCGCCCCCGAGTGCGACCTGGTCATCGTCGTCGGCTCGGCCAACTCCTCCAACTCCCAGCGGCTGGTCGAGGTCGCGCTGCACGCCGGCGCCCCCGCCGCCCACCTGGTCGACCGCGCCGCCGACGCCGATCCCCGGTGGCTCGGCGGCGTGCGGACGGTCGGGGTCAGCTCCGGCGCGTCCGTGCCGGACGTGCTGGTCGACGACCTGCTCGACTGGCTCGCCGGCCACGGCTTCACCGACGTCGAGACCGTGACCGTGACCGAGGAGACGCTCACCTTCTCCCTCCCCCTGGAACTCCGTTCCTCCCGCAACCCCGGCTAGACCCCACACCGAGATTGGCGGTGCACCATGACAGAAACCACCGACTCCAGCGCGCCCGTGAACGGCAACGGACAGCTCAGCCTCAGTACCGAGGCCGCCAAACAGCTCGCGACCACGACCAAGACGCCACCGCAGATGCAGGAGATCACCTCCAGGTGGCTGCTGCGGCTGCTGCCGTGGGTGCAGTGCTCCGGTGGCGTGTTCCGGGTCAACAGGCGCCTGACGTACACGCTCGGCGACGGGCGCATCACGTTCTCCACGACCGGCTCCGACGTGCGGGTCATCCCGGCCGAGCTGACCGAGCTGCCCATGCTGCGCGGCTTCGACGACATGGAGGTGCTGGAAGCGCTGGCCGACCGCTTCCAGCAGCGCGAGATCGAGCCGGGCGAGGCCATCGTCAGGGAGGACGACCCGGCCGACCAGCTCGTGCTGATCGCCCACGGCCGGGTCGGCAAGGTCGGGCAGGGCGCCTACGGCGACGAGCAGAACCTCGGCGTCCTGGCCGACGGCGACCACCTCGGCGAGCAGGCACTGGTCGGCGGCGGCACGTACGACTTCACCGCCACGGCCAAGACGCACACCACCGTGCTCACTCTGTCCAGGCAGACCTTCGAGCAGCTCGCCGAGCAGTCGCCGGCGCTGCGCGAGCACCTCCAGAACTGGCGCGCCTCCGGCGACCACGCCCAGAACGCCTACGGCGAGGCCGCGATCGACATGTCCTCGGGCCACTCCGGCGAGGTCGCGCTGCCCGGCACGTTCGTGGACTACGAGCAGTCGCCCCGCGAGTACGAGCTGAGCGTCGCCCAGACCGTCCTGCGGGTGCACAGCCGGGTCTCCGACCTGTACAACCAGCCGATGAGCCAGCTCGACCAGCAGCTCCGCCTCACGATCGAGGCCCTGCGCGAGCGGCAGGAGCACGAGCTGATCAACAACCGGGAGTTCGGCCTGCTGCACAACGCCGACTTCAGCCAGCGCATCCGCACCCGCTCCGGCCCTCCCACGCCCGACGACCTCGACGACCTGCTGGCCGTGGTGTGGAAGGAGCCGGCCTTCTTCCTCGCGCACCCGCAGGCCATCGCCGCGTTCGGCAGGGAGTGCAGCAAGCGCGGCCTCTACCCGCAGGCCAGCGAGGTCAACGGCCACCGCATCCCGGCCTGGCGGGGTGTGCCGATCTTCCCGTGCAGCAAGATCCCGGTCACGGGCAAGCGCACCACGTCGTTCCTGCTCATGCGTACGGGCCAGGAGAACCAGGGGGTCGTCGGCCTGCACCAGACCGGCATCCCCGACGAGTACCAGCCCAGCCTCTCGGTGCGCTTCATGAACATCAACGAGAAGGCGATCATCTCCTACCTGGTCAGCGCCTACTACTCGGCCGCCGTCCTGGTGCCCGACGCGCTCGGCGTCCTGGAGGACGTCGAGCTCGGCAGGAACGGCTAGCAGCCCCTTTCGTCCGTCCGGTCCAAGAATTGGTGGTGGTTGAGTTGACGGAGTCGGATCAGCGGCTGAGCCTGGATACCGCCGCGGCGCGGAAGCTCGCCACGACGACCAAGACGCCTCCGCAGATGCAGGAGATCTCCTCCCGCTGGCTGCTGCGGATGCTCCCGTGGGTGGACACCGCCGGCACCTACCGGGTGAACCGGCGGCTCACCTACGTGGTCGGCGGTGGCCGCGTGAGCTTCTCGCGCACCGGCGCCCGGGTACGGGTGGTGCCCCCGAGCCTGACCGAGCTGCCGCCGCTCCACGGGCTCGACGACGACCGCCTGCTCGACACCCTCGCGGGGCTGTTCGAGCAGCGGGAGTACGCCCGCGGCGACACGATCGCACGGGCCGGACGGCCGGCTGACGAGATCATCCTGGTCGCCGACGGCCGGGTCACCAGGTACCAGCCGGGCGACTACGGCAACCGCCTGGTGCTCGGCACCCTCGGCGAGGGCGACCACACCGGCACCGAGCCGCCGGGCGAACGGGCCGTACGGCACGACACGCTGGAGGCCGGCACCAGGTGCACGGTGCTGGCCCTGCCGTGGGGGGAACTGCGCGCGCTGGCCGAGAGCGCGCCCGCCCTGCTCGAACAGCTCGAACGCCACCGCGCCCGGCGGGCCGCCCCCCAGACCAAGCACGGTGAGGCGGCCATCGACCTGGCGGCCGGCCACCGGGGCGAGCACACCCTGCCGGGCACGTTCGTGGACTACGACCCGGGGCCGCGCGAGTACGAGCTGAACGTCTCGCAGACCGTGCTGCGCGTGCACACCCGGGTCGCGGACCTGTTCAGCGACCCGATGGACCAGACCGAGCAGCAGCTCAGGCTCACCGTGCAGGCGGTGCGCGAGTCGCAGGAGCGCGAGCTGGTCAACAACCGCGACTTCGGCCTGCTGCACAACGTCGACCCGAGCCAGCGCATCCGCACGCTGTCCGGGCCGCCGACGCCCGATGACCTCGACGACCTGGTCAGCCGGAGGAAGAAGTCCCGGTTCTTCCTCGCCCATCCGCGGGCCATCGCGGCCTTCGGCCGGCAGTGCAGCGCCAGGGGCGTCTATCCCGACACCGCCGAGATCGAGGGTGTCCCCGTGCAGTCGTGGCGGGGGGTGCCCATCCTGCCGTGCGACAAGATCCCGATCAGCCGGGCGGGCACCACGTCGATCCTGTGCATGCGCACCGGCGAGAAGGACCAGGGCGTCGTGGGCCTGTTCCAGACCGGCGTCCCCGACGAGCGGGAGCCGGGGCTCAGCGTGAAGCTCACCGGCATCGACCGGAAGGCGGTCATGTCGTACCTGGTCAGCGCCTACTACTCGTGCGCGGTCCTGGTGCCCGACGCGCTCGGGGTGCTTGAAGACGTGGAGGTCGCGAGCTGATGGCACACCCGTTCGAGCTGCCCGAGTTCTACATGCCGTATCCGGCGCGGCTCAATCCGAACCTGGAGGAGGCCCGTACGCACGCCAAGCAGTGGGCGCGCGACATGGGCATGCTGGAGGGCTCGGGCGTCTGGGAGGAGGCCGACCTCGACGGCCACGACTACTCGCTGATGTGCGCCTACACCCATCCCGACTGCGACGGCACCGAGCTGTGCCTGATCACCGACTGGTACGTCTGGGTGTTCTTCTTCGACGACCACTTCCTCGACGTCTTCAAGCGCACCGGCGACCTCCGGGGCGGCAAGCGGCACCTCGACCGGCTGCCCGCGTTCATGCCGATGGGCGATGACCTGTCCATGCCGGAGCCGGTCAACCCGGTCGAGGCGGGGCTGGCCGACCTGTGGCGGCGTACGGTGCCGGGCATGTCGGCCGACTGGCGGCGGCGGTTCGCCGAGAGCACCCGCCACCTGCTCAACGAGTCGATCTGGGAGTTGTCCAACATCAACGAGGGCCGGATCGCCAACCCGGTCGAGTACATCGAGATGCGCCGCAAGGTGGGCGGCGCGCCCTGGTCGGCCGGGCTGGTCGAGCACGCGGTGCGGGCCGAGATCCCCGCCCGGCTGGCCGGCACCAGGCCGCTGCGGGTGCTGAAGGACAGCTTCTCCGACGCCGTGCACCTGCGCAACGACCTGTTCTCCTACGAGCGGGAGGTCAGGGACGAGGGCGAGCTGAGCAACGGCGTGCTGGTGCTGGAGACGTTCCTCGGGTGCACGACGCAGGAGGCCGCCGACGCCGTCAACGACCTGCTCACCTCGCGCATGCAGCAGTTCGAGCACACCGCGCTGGGCGAGCTGGGCCCGCTCTTCGTCGAGCACGCCGTCGACCCGTTGTCGGCGGTGGGCGTGCTGGCCTACGTCAAGGGGTTGCAGGACTGGCAGTCGGGCGGTCACGAGTGGCACCTGCGGTCGAGCCGCTACATGAACGAGGGCGCGACGACGGCCCGGCCGCTCGGCATGAAGTCGCTGATCAGTGGCACCGGGGCCAAGCGGCTGCGCAACTTCGCCCACGCCGGGCGGCAGCCGGTCGGCCCCTCGCGCATTCCCGAGCTGTACATGCCCTTCGAGCTGCGCCTCTCCCCCCACCTCGACCGGGCCCGGCGGCACGCGGCGGCCTGGTGCGCGTCCATGGGCCTGCTGGAGGCCCAGCCGGGAGTCGCGGGCTCGGCGGTCTGGGACGCCGACAAGCTGGCCGACTACGACCTGCCGCTGTGCGCCGCGGGCCTGCATCCCGACGCCACCCCCGAGGAACTGGACCTGGCCTCCGCCTGGTTGTGCTGGGGCACCTACGGCGACGACTACTTCCCCGTCGTCTTCGGCCGGTCGGGCAACCTGGCGGCGGCCAAGGTCGCGGTGTCCAGGCTCTCGGCGTTCATGCCGCTGGACGGCACGCCCGTGCCGCCGCCCGTGAGCGCGCTCGAACGCGGCCTGGCCGACGTGTGGGCCCGTACGGCGGGGCCGATGCCGCCCGCCGCCCGCGCGCGGCTGCGCCGGTCGGTCGTGACGATGTGCGAAGGCTGGCTCTGGGAGCTGGGCAACGAGGCGGCCGGGCACATCCCCGACCCGGTGGACTACCTGGAGATGCGCCGGCTCACCTTCGGCTCGGAGCTGACGATGAGCCTGTGCCGGCTGCGGCACGCGCACACGCTGCCCGAGGCGCTGTACGAGAGCGGCCCGATGCGGGCGCTGGAGAACGCGGTCATGGACTGCGGGATGTTGATGAACGACATCTTCTCGTACCAGAAGGAGATCGAGTTCGAGGGCGAGGTGCACAACTGCGTCCTGGTGGTCCAGAGCTTCTTCGACTGCGACTACCCGGCGGCGCTGGGCATCGTCAACGACCTGCTGACCTCGCGGATGAAGCAGTTCCAGCACATCGCCGCGCACGAGCTGCCGGTCCTGTGCGACGACCTCGGGCTCGACTGCGCGGCGAGGGGGGTGCTCGACGCGTATCTGGCCGACTGCCGCCACTGGCTGAGCGGCATACTCAACTGGCATCGCGGTTGTTTCCGCTACGACGAGCCGTCCCTGCGGCGGCACCACCGGCCGCCGGTCTTCCGGCTGTCGGGTCCCCACGGGCTGGGCACGTCGGCGGCGACCCTGCTCTACAGCGGCGTCTACAGCGGCACGTCGTACGGGCGCGGGGCGTAGAACCAGCCCATCATGCGCAGCAGCCGCCGCACATGCGGCGTGACGTTGTGCAGGCGGATCCACCGCTGGTCCGGGGGCAGCGCGGGCAGCGCCAGCACCCGCAGCCCGGACAGGTCGATGAAGGTCAGTTCACCGGTGTCGACGTCGATGTACGTGCTGCCCCCGCGCGAGTCGGACAGCGTGCTGGCGAGCGCGGGGCTGTTGGTGACGTCGATCTCCCCCGCCAGGGCGACGGCCGGGGCGCCGGCGGCGACCCGCAGCGTGATGCTGAGCTGCCCGTCCTGATAGAGCAGCCGCTCTTCGAGATCGTTCACGACGTGCGCACCCCCCAACAGCTATGGACCAGGGGGTTGCCGGTGGGATGACCGTCAGGGTTCCTCCCGGCCGTCCTGGCCGCCCTGAGGAGGTCACGGCGCCTTTCGCCGCGCTGACGATTAACCCGAAACCAGGTTACACGAATTATGTTTCACTATGGGATGTTCAGGCAAAAATGACCGAATTGCAGCCCAATGATGAAGTGCCCCCTCCGGGGCCTGATCTCCGGTCTCTGAACCCCGCTCTCCGGTCTTCGCGGACGAACGAGGCCGGCCCAGCACGCAGGGCTGGGCCGGCCTCGGACCGTCCTCGCGGCGGGGCTCGCCCGCGTCCCGTCGCGGCCGATCCGGCGGCGTTCCGGCAAGGTGCCGCCACGAGGGGTCGTGGCTGTCGGAACGCCTTCAGGTCAGCCTGACGGGCGCACGGACGGGCCGCCGCCGATCAGCGATTGCTCAGTTGTTGTCGCCGTAGTGGCTCTGGGCGTCCAGGATGTTGAGCTCGATGTCCTGGAGGTGCAGGGCGGTGAGGACGTCGACGTACTTGACGGAGTCGTTGAGGACGTCGTTGGCCAGCGTCAGGTCGTCCAGGATGGACAGCTGGCTCAGGATGGCCTTGCCGCTGTTGTAGGCGTTGGGGCCGACGTCGGCCGAGGCGCTCGTGGTCGTGAACCCGAACAGCGCGCCGGCGATGGCTGCACCGGTGAGAATGCGACGCATCATTTTTACTTCCCTTTCATCGGAATCGGCGCAGCGGTGCGCGTCATCATTTATTACCCGCCTCCCGAGTGGCAGGAATTTCGCGAATAACGATCTCGTGGGATCACGGTGGCCCGCAAGGGGAATATGCTAAGCCAAAGTCAAGTACCCGCACTTATTCCTTTGGCCGTCGATCGGGAGATAGTCGTCCCGAAATGCCCGGAAATATCGTGACTCGTCGGATGCGGCGGGCTGTTTTATCCCCATACTCCCGGAGAAGGTAATCGGAAGAAGTCGCTTGAAACGCCGTGCCGTAACGGCGGCATGGCCTGTCCCGCGGGGGTGCCTAATATGCCATGAACGGACTACTGCGGTTGCTGGCAATAGCATTGGCGCACATCAGCCTGTGCGTTTTTCATTCGTTTCCCGCGTATGGCGCCGCCGGATGCCATCCGCACGGGTGCCGCGCGCAGGCCGTGGCCGTCCGGTCGGCGGCGGGCTCGATCGCGCTGAGGGCGGCGGTGGAGATGATCGGCGTCCCGTACACGTGGGGCGGCGGCGGGCCGGGCGGTCCCGGCTTCGGGATCGGAAAAGGGGCCAAGACCTGGGGGTTCGACTGCTCGGGTCTCACCGAGTACGCCTGGGCGCGAGCCGGCGTGGCCATCGGGACGACGACGTACGAGCAGTGGAGGTCCGGGATCCGGATAGCGCGGGAGGAGATCCAGCCCGGGGACCTGGTGTTCTACGACAGTGACGCCGACACCCCGGGTCCTGAGCACGTGGCGCTCGCGGTGGACGGCACCCAGATCGTGCACGCGCCCTTCAGCGGCGAATCCGTACGGTTCGACGCGCTGGAGCGGCCGCACTTCCTGGGCGTCGTACGCCCGAGCCCGGGTCGTTCCGACGCCTAGGCCGGGTCCGCCGGCTCGGCGCGGGTACGAACGAGCCCCGCGGCCCAGGTCGTCCTGCAGTGATCGACCCGGGCCGCGAGGCGTTCAGAGCTCGGTGCGCACCAAGCCCGTGCCGTGGCCTCGCGAAATGCCACGGCGCGTACTTTCGGTCCACCTCAAGGCACCAGGAAGCCGACCTTGGCCGGGCGGCTCGGCGGCATTGTCCGCGAGACGCCGATCGTCTTCCTGCCTACGCCATGTGAGGAGGCTCAGTTGTTGTCGCCGTAGTCGTCCTGGTTGTTGAGGACGTTGGCCTCGATGTCGTTCAGGTGCAGCAGGGTGAGGATGTCGATGTACTTGATGGAGTCGTTGGCGACATCGTTCAGCGCCGTCAGGTCGTCGAGAATGCTCAGCTGGCTAAGGATGCTCTGCCCGTTGTTGTACGGGTTGGGGCCGACGTCGGCGGACGCGGCGGAGACGGAGAAGCCGAGAGCGGTGACCGCGATAGCTGCACCGGCCAGAATGCGACGGATCATGTTTGCTTTCCTCCATGGATCGGCGCCGAATTTGTGCGCCATGGTCGTTTGTGCAGGGCTGTGAGGTGCCGCAAATAACCATCGCGGCAGGCAGCGAAAATCGCAACCTGGATTGGCCTAACGAAGGTCAAGGGGACGCCTCGATTTCTTGGGGATCGGTTTCCGCGCTCATCGACCGGGGACTGCATATATCCCGGCCCCGCTGCCCGGCGAACGGGATTCTTTTGGCCTTCCGGCGGCGAGGTTGGGGCGTTCGTGCACTGCCGTTTAGGCAACGATCACCCGAAACTTGATGAACGGCCTACGCCGAACGGCGTACCTGGGGCGCCATCCATGGGCGGACGTCCGGGGCGAACAAAGGGGTGACGGCGCGGCCTGAGTTCGGCGAATCCGGAGATCGGACGAGTGCAATGCGGACGGATATCCGCAAGACCGTCGTGGTTATCCATGTGGTCGCCTCGGTGGCGATGCTCCGACCAGCCATTGGAGGGTGTTCCGCCATTACTGGACGACGGTCGAGCCGGTTTCCCCGGCGGCCGCGCTCCGCGCGGGCACGTTCCCGTTCGGCCCCGGGGAATGGCGACGGCCCGCCTCCTCCCCCGGGCCCGGAGAGCGGAACCGGCCCGGGGCCGAAGAGCAGAGCGGGGAGGTCAGGCGTCGGTGAGGTGGGTGAGGGCGGCGGTGAGGTGGTGGAGGGCGGTCAGGGCGTCGCGGGTGGCGTCGAGGCCGAGCACCTCCACCAGGCGGGCGGCGAAGTCGCGGTGGCCCGGGACGATTCCGGCGATCGCCTCGCGGCCCGCGTCCGTCGGCTGGAGCAGCTTGGCGCGGCGGTGGGCGGGGTTGGGCCGGTATTCGGCGAGGCCCCTCTCCACCAGCAGGTCCGCGATCCGCTGGACCCCTTGCCGGGTCATGCCCATCACCCGTGCGATCCCCGCCACGGGCAGCGGCTCCCCCAGGACGGCGCCCAGCACCTGCCACCAGGCCGCGGTCATCCCCGCCGGCTTGGCCAGTTCCTCGGCCACGTGCAGGAACTGGCCGTTGAGCCGGAACGACGCCAGCGCCAGCCCGGACAACAGCTCAGCCGCCACATCCCCATCCGGCACGTCCGCGTGGTTGCCGGGGTCGGGGGTGGTGCTCGGGGTCATGCGGCCATCAGCACCTCGAACGCCGAGGCGTCGCTCTTGCCGAACAGGCGGTACCAGGCGTCGAGGACGTCGGGGCGGTAGATGTCGAGCCGGCGGAAGATCTCCCTGGCGAAGGCGGCGGGCTCGGTGGGCCCGGCGGTGACCAGGTCGCCGTCGAGGACGGCGTCCGCCTCCCGGTAGCGCCCGGCGCCGGCGTACCCCTGCTGGGCCATCAGGTACGGCGGCGCCGCGCTGGTGTGGTCGCGGTCGTCGAGCAGGCCCTCGCGGGCAAGGCCGGCGGTGGCGCCGCAGATGGCCGCCACCGGCACGCCCGCCTCCAGGAACTCGCGGGCCTTGCGGGCGAACGGCGCCAGCTCGTCCCCCGCGTCCCAGAGGTCGGCGCCCGGCAGGATGAGCAGCGAGCTGCCCTCGGGCGTGAGCCGGTCGAGCGCGAGGCCGGGCGCGACCCGCAGGCCGCCCATGCTGACGACGGGCTCGGCGGTCAGGCCGACGTTGACGACCTCGTACGCCCCCGGCTCACGCTGGAAGCGCCCGCTGCGCAGATGGGCGGTCGCGTGCCCGGTCTCCCAGTCGGCGAAGGTGTCGTAGACGGCGTGGTGAATGATTCCCTTCATGACAACACACTGTCATTTCGACAGCATGTTGTCAACAGAGAACCGTGGGAGGATAGGCGCCATGGCACAGATCGTCGGCGGAGGACGGCCGGTCAACGACGCCGAACGGCGCGTGATCTCCTACTTGCGCGACCACGCCCCCGCCGACTGGCTGCTGCTCCACAACGTCGAGGTCCCCCGCGGCGACGACGTGTTCGAGGTCGACCTGCTCGTGCTGACCGGCCACTCGCTCGTGGTCGTCGACGTCAAGGGCACCCGCGGGCGCATCGAGGTGTCGGGCACCCGCTGGTACCCGCCGCGCAGGGAGGCGTTCGGCTCGCCGGTGACCAAGCTGCGGGGCACGGCCAAGGCGCTCAAGGGCCTGCTGGTGTCCAGGGCCACCCAGCTCGAACGCGTCTACGTCGACAGCCTGGTCGTGCTCACCTCGCCCGACGCCGAGCTGGTCGACCAGGCCGGCCGCGACGCGCCCAACGTCACCGACCTGCCCGGCCTGGTCGCCACGCTGGGCGACGTCTCACGGGTCAGGCGGGGGTGCAGCCCCGACGCGCGCCCCTACCTGACGGCGGTGCTCGACGCGCTCAACCAGACCGTGCGCCGCAGCACCGCGCCGCCCAGGTTCGGCAACTGGGAGGTCGAGGAGCAGCTCGGCGGCGACGCCAAGATCACCGAGTACCGCGCGTTCAACGCCACCCTGCCGGGCAGCGAGACCGTGCTGCTGCGGGTCTACCAGGCCGACCCGCTGGCCGACCACGAGGCGCGGGCCGCCGAGCGCCAGCGCATCGCCAACGCCTACCAGTCGCTCGCCCGCATCCCGCCCCACCCGTGCGTCGTGCGCTCGCGCGACTTCTTCGCCATCGACGACGAGAGCCGGTTCGTGCTGGTGCTCGACGACGTCCACGGGGAGGCGCTGCACCTGTCGCTGGGCAAGGGGGCCAGGCTGGGCGTGATCCAGGACCTGCTGCGCGGGCTCGCGCACGCGCACGCCAACGGCGTCGTCCACCGGGCGCTCACGCCCGGGTGCGTGCTGGTCACCGACGACGGGCACGCGGTGCTGACCGGGTTCGACTACGCCAAGCCGGGGCCGCGCAACTACACGGTCGCCCACGAGCTGGGCAACGTGCTCGACGCCCATTACGTGGCGCCCGAGTGCCAGGAGCGTCCCGACCGGATGACCACCGCGTCCGACGTCTACGCGGCGGGGGCCATCGCCTACCAGTTGCTCACCGGGGAACTCCCGACCAGCGCCGACGCCCATGGTCCCGACGTGCCCGACGTGGTGCGCCGGATGCTCGACCACGCTCCCGCCAAGCGGCCGAGCGCGGCCGAGGCGCTCGACGCGCTCCAGGGCGTGCCGTTGCAGCAGTCGCGGCTGCGGCGGCTGGTCCGCCGGCTGGTCTCCGGCCCGTGACACCCTCGTCAGGCCGGCAGGCTGCGGCGCAGGGCGCTGGCGTGCCTGAGGTAGTCGAGGGCCAGGCCGGTGCGCCCGGCCGAGCGGTGCAGCTCCCCGAGTAGCTGGGTGGCCGCCGCCTCGCCGCTGCGGTCGCCGAGCTCCTGGAAGACCTCCAGCGAGCGTTCGAGGCCGGTCGAGGCGCGGGTCAGGTCGCCGCGCGCCGCCTGGAGACCCGCCAGGCTCTGCAGCGCGTACGCCCCGCAGTGGCGGTCGCCGAGCGACTCGAAGATCTCCAAAGCGTGCCGGTGGAACGACATCGCCTGGTGCAGGTGGCCCATCTGGAGGCACACGCATCCCTCCCGGTGGGCGTCCCCGAGCTCCTGGGCCAGCCGCATGGCCTCGCCGAGCGACTCCGCCGCCCGGACGAGGTCGCCCGAGTTCAGGCAGGCCCGTCCGATGGCCTGGTGGGCGAACGCCTCGCCGTGCCGGTCGTCCGAGGCCACGAACATGGCCAGCGCGCGGCGCAGGTGCGCGAGCGACCGGACGTGCCGGCCGCGGAACTGACTCACGGCGCCGAGCCCGCAGACGGAGGTCGCCTCGGCCCTGACGTCCCCCAGTTCGTGAAAGATCTGGCGGGAGAGGGTGAAGCCCTCGGCGGACTCCTCGTACCGGTCCTGGTACAGGCTGACCTGGGCCAGGCCCCTGAGCATGGCGGCCTCGCCGTACCGGTCGCCGGCGGCGCGGGCGGCGGCCAGGGCGACGGTGTGCGTACGGCGCCAGGTGCCGAGGTGGCAGTGCAGATCGAGGTAGGGCACCATGGCGGCGGCCAGCCCCCAGGCCGACTCGGCCAGGCCCAGCTCGGCCGCCAGGTCCACGGCTCCGGCCAGCGCCTCGTGCTCGGACTCGAACCAGCTGATCGGGTCGGCGGTGAGCCGGTCGAGCGTGCGCGCGGGCAGCCGCCACCTGGCCGCCCTGGCCGCGGTGAGGCTGAAGACGGTGGTGGGCAGGCGGGCCATGGCGTGCTCGGTGGTCGCCGTCCAGGCCGCCAGCACCCGGGCCAGCGCGGCACGGTCGGGGCCGCGTTCGCGCGCGTGCCTGCCGACGAGGTCGGGCACCCGGTAGCGCGGCTGGCCCACGTCGTCGGTGCCGACCGGGTCCAGCAGGTGGACGTCCACGAGCAGGTCGGTGACGTCGTGCGCGCCGTGCCGGCCGAGCGCGGCGTCCACCACCCAGCCCGGCTGCGCCCCGGCGGCGGGCCCGAGGACGCCGAGCGCGCTCAGCGTACGGGCAGCCTCCGCCGGCAGCCTGCGGTAACCGGCGTCGAGGCAGCCCCGCACCTCCTTCAGCTCGGCCAGCCAGTCCTCCTCCAGCCGTTCGCGCAGCACCGACAGCGACCAGCCGGGCCGGCCCGCCAGCCGGGCTCCGGCGCTCCTGACCGCCAGCGGCGACCCGCCGCAGAGCGTCACGACGGCCAGGGCGTCGGCCGGTTCGCGGGCCACCCGTCCGGCCCCGGCGACGCCGCCGAGCAGCGTCAGCGACTCCTCCGGCGACAGCTCGCCGAGCTCGACGCGCAGCGCGCCGGGCAACTCGGTGATGCGCCGCCTGCTGGTCACGATGACGGCGCTCTCGTTGCCGGGGAGCAGCGGGCCTACCTGGGCGGCGTCGCGGGCGTCGTCCAGCACGACCAGCATCGGGCGCTCGGCCAGCAGCGACCGGAACAGCGCCGACCGCTCGCCGGGCGTCGGCGGCGCGCCGGTCACGCCGAGCGCCCGCAGGACCTCGGCCAGCAGCTCGCCCGGCGCCCTGCCGCCCAGCTCCAGGTAGAGCTGGCCGGCGGGGAAGGCCGCGCGCAGGCGGTGGGCGGCGTGCACGGCCAGGGCCGACTTCCCCACGCCGGGCGGGCCGGAGATCACCGCGACCGAGAACGTCCCGCCCAGCGCGGCGAGGGGCGCGGCCCTGCCGATGAAGTCCGGCAGATCGGGCGGGAGCTGCCGGGGCACGGCGGGCGCCGCGCGTCCCTCGTCGGCCAGGATCAGCTCGTACGCACCGCGCAGCTCCGCCCCCGGCTCGACGCCGAGCTCGTCCACGAGCTGGTCGCGGACCGCCGCGTACGTGCGCAGCGCCTCGGCCTTGCGGCCCCCGCGATGCAGGGCGAGCAGCAGCCGGCCCCACAGGTCCTCCCGGTAGGGATGCTCCGCCAGCAGGCCGCGCAGCTCGTCGGCCGCGCCGTCGTGGTCGCCGGCCTTGAGCCGCCGCTCGATCAGGCACTCGGCGGCCCGCAGCCGCAGCCGGTGGAGGTGCTCGATCCGGCGGTCCCAGACCGGGCTGCCGGGCAGATCGCTCAGCGGCGCGCCGCGCCACAGCGCGAGGGCGTGGCCGTACTCGCCGCGGCCGGTCAGCTCCTCGAACAGGCGCAGGTCGAGGGCGTCGTCCGCGACGTCGATCGTGTAGCCCGCCCCGGCGGCGCGCAGGCCGACCGGCCCGAGCTGGGACCTGAGCGCGCTCACGTAGGTGCGGACGTTGGCCAGGGCCGAACGCGGGGGCCGCCCCGGCCAGAGCACCTCGGCGAGCCGGTCGGCGCCGACCACCTGCCCGGCTTCCAGCAGCAACGTGGCCAGCAGCATGCGGGGTTTGCCGCCGGAGATCCGTAGAGGGCGGCCGCCGGAGCGGATCTCCAGCGGCCCGAGGACGTGGAAGGTGACCGTCATGACAGCATCAGCCCCTTTACGGGAGATCTGACAGCTCTTTGTATCGGTTCTGGATGATTCTTGTGCGGCCAATGCGGACTCTGGTGTCACAGATCCCACTGGAAAGGATCACCCCATGAAGCTCAGCCGATCAATGGTCGCGGGCCTCGCATTGTTACTCGGCCTCGGTACGACGACCCCCGCCTTCGCCGACCCGGAACCGGAGTCCGCGCAGGCGCAGCTCCTCGCGACGAACTTCCAGATGCCGTTCCCCTGCGGCCAGACCTGGACCGGCAACTCCAGCGGGAGCAGCGCCCACCAGTCGTGGGAGATCGACTTCAACCGGGGCAGCACGGCCGACGCCGACCTCGGCGACCCGGTGGTGGCCGCGGCGTCGGGAACGGTGGCGATCTCGGCGCACCAGGGCTCGACCAACGGCTACGGCAACCTCGTCAAGATCGACCACGGTGGCGGCTGGACCACCTACTACGCCCACCTGAACACCCGGCTGGTCAGCGCCGGCCAGTCCGTCTCGCAGGGCCAGCAGATCGGCACGGTCGGCAACACCAGCAAGCCGGGCAACAACATCAGCCCCCACCTGCACTACGAGGTGCGCCTGGGCACCAGCTACCCGTCGAACATCCAGAAGGCCGTCTTCAACGGCGTCACCTTCGGCTACCCGGTCCAGACGGTGACCTCGAAGAACTGCGGCGGGTCCGCCAACCCGTACACGCCGCAGGAGGCCTGCGGCTCCGGCTACGACGTGATCGACTCGGCCGGGCTCGGCGCCGACGGGACCGTCTACCTGCTCTACAACAACTCCAACGGCAACAACTGCGTGGTCACCATGAAGGCGAAGTCGCTCGGCACGGCGACCGCGACGACCGCCTACCTGGAGGTGCAGGGCAGTACCAGGAAGACGGACTCGGGCAACTACGGCTACTACGCCGGCCCGGTCTACGCCGCCGCCGCGAACACGTGCGTCAAGTGGGGCGGCAAGGCCGGCGCCTCGGCCTACGACAGCCCGTTCGAGCACTGCGGCTGAGACGGCTCAGGCAGGCGTGATCGTGTCGAGGACGTCGATCACGTACAACATGGGCCGCTCCCCCGGGGAGCCCACGGCCAGCCGGCTGCCGACCTGCTGGCCGACCAGGGCCTCCAGCCAGGCGGGCGGCACCGAGCCCGGCTTGAGCGTGAAGGCGCTCGGGCCGCCCCTCCGGTAGGACGAGTCCACCACCGAGCGGGACGGCCAGGACGCGGCCACGTACTGGATCACCACCTTGGAACCCGCCGTGACGTCCCGCCCCGAACCGTCGATGAGGGTCCGGGGCGCGGAGTCCGGCCGCAGGTCGGGCGGGATCGCCGGCAGGGCCCGTCCGACGAGCCGCGCGTCGGGCGGGTAGCCGCCGAGGATGTCGAAGACCACCACCAGCGTGTCGGCCGGCGAGACGCCGGTCAGCGGCACGTTCGGGCCCAGGGCCTCCGACGCCGGGCTGACCAGCATGACCCGGCTGCCGGCCGGCCTGCCGATGAGCGAGGCCCGCCAGGTCTCGGAGACCTGCCTGCCGTCGAAGACGACCGTGGTGGGCTGGTTGCCGTCGTAGGTGCTGAGATACGGCTTGTTCCCCGACCATCGCCGGATGTCCACGTCGGCGAGCACGACGTCCCCCGGGACCGTACGCCGGCCGTTGCCCATGGAGAGCACCGTGATCCGCGGCGTGCGTCCCGGCTTCCCCCGAGGTATGGCGACGATGGGCTTGCTGCCGAACGCACCCGTCACGACGGGCTGGGAACCGTCCTCGGCGACGCCACACGAGGTGGCCAGCATGAGTACGGCAGGCCAGAGCAGGCGCACGATTTCCCCCAAGATGCCAGATCCGAAGGGGTTACTTGCCGCAATAGCCAAAAGGAAAGCTGCGGGTCTCGCCATCTCACGACAAAGGGCGCGGGAGACTGGACCGCGTGAGCAAGCCCAACCTGGCCCACAGGGTCGCAGCAGCAGCCGAGATCGCGTTGACCAGCCGCCACTACGTGACGTTCATCGACGTCGTGACGGGGTTGCGCTGGCTGCACTCCCGGCACGTCGACCTCTGGCGGCAGGGCCGGGCCGGCACGCTGGCCGAGCTGGCCGCGGTCGACGAGGAGCGCCTGCTCGCCACGGCCGGGCTACTGCGGGAATGGGCCCTGGCCAAGGGGCTCAAGCCGGTGGACACGCCGTACGTGGCCGGCACCCGCGACCGGCGCGACCTGCGCTTCACGTCCGGGCACGGGCAGGACGCCTTCCGCGTCCACTGGATCTCGCCCGACCTGAGCGAGGCCAGGGTGCGGCGGTTCACCGAACGGCAGAGCAAGGCGCCCGACCTGGTGGCGGTGGCCTCGCAGGAGCCGTGGAGGTGCGCGTCCTGCGGTGACACCGGGCCGTACCTGATCATGGAGGACGACCTGCCCCACTGCCTGAGCTGCGCCGACATGGACCACCTGGTGTTCCTGCCGTCGGGGAACGCGGCGCTCAGCCGGCGGGCCAAGCAGGAGAGCGGGCTGTCGGCGGTGGTCGTCCGGTACAACCGGCGGCGCAAGGTCTACCAGCGTCAGGGCGTCCTCGTCGAGGAGGCCGCCCTGACCGCGGCTGAGGAGCGCTGCCTGGCCGACGAGGAGGCGCGTATGCGCCGCCGGGAGCGCGACCAGGAGCGCAGGGCCGAGCAGGACGTCGGGTTCCAGGCGGCGATGGCGGCCGAGATCGCCCGGCTGTTCCCGAGCTGCCCGCCCGAGCGGGCCCACGAGATCGCCGAGCACGCCGGCCAGCGCGGCAGCGGCCGGGTGGGCCGGACGGCGGCGGCCAAGGCGCTCGACGAGAACGCCATCACACTGGCGGTGATCGCGTCGGTCCGGCATCTCGACACCGACTACGACCGCCTGCTCATGTCGGGCGTCCCCCGCATGGAGGCCCGCGACCGCATCAGGAACGCCATCGAGGCCAAACTGACGGAGTTCCGGCGACCGTCCCGGTGAGCGATCGTGGGCAGGCTCACCGGGTTCCGGCGAGCGTGTCGATGATCGGTCGCCAGGTGGTCAGTTCGACGAGGGGTGGGCGGGTCAGGCCGACCACCTTGCCCAGGTCGTCGGCGCGGCGCAGGGCGACGGCGGCCGGGCCGTGCGGCGTGGCCGGCCTCGTCGCCCGGGGCCAGCAGGTGCCCGAGGTCGTGCACCAGCCCGGCCACCTGGAGCTCGCGGTCGCCGGGGTGCCGATCGCGCAGCACGGCGGCCACCTGGAGGCCGTGGTCGAGCAGCGGCACGGGGTCGCCGGTACGGTCGGGGGCGTCCCAGGCGTCCTCGCACCGGGCCAGCAGGTCCATCAGCTCGTCGACCGTCACGTCACCAGCCTCCCGCGCCGCCGGCCAGTGCCGCCAGGCGGGACTTTTCGATACCGTCCATCGCATGGACGACTGGCACACCGTACGGGAGGAGCTGCGGACCTTCGCGCTGGGCCTGCCCGAGACCCACGAGGACCATCCGTGGGGCGAGACGGTCATCAAGGTCAACAAGAAGGTCTTCCTGTTCCTCGGCCTGGACGAGCAGACGGAGAAGTGGGACCCGACGTTCGGCGTGAAGCTGCTGTCGGAGGCGCACGGCCACGCGCTGACCGTCGAGGGCGCGGCCCCCAGTGGCTACGGCCTGGGCAAGGCCGGCTGGGTGACCGTGCCGTTCCTGTCGGCGCTGCCCGAGACCGACGTGCTGCTCGACTGGGTGGAGGAGAGCTACCGGACCATCGCCCCGAAGCGGGCGGTCAAGCTACTGGACGGCGAGCCGTAGCGCGAAGGCGACCAGCAGCACCCCGGTCACCCGCTCGACCCTGGCCCGCACCCGCGGCCTGCGCAGCAGCGCGCTCACCCGGTCGATGATCACGTTGTAGAGGCTGAACCAGAGCACGTAGAGCACGGCGATGATGCCCGACAGCAGCAGGGCCCGTCCCAGGGTGTCGCCGTGGCCGGGCAGGAACTGCGGCAGCCAGGTCACGAAGAGCAGCAGCACCTTGGGGTTGAGCAGGTTCGACAGCAGCCCTCTGCGTACGTGCACGAGCGGCGAGCCGGTCGGGGGCGCGGCGGCCTCCACGACCTTGGTCCGGTTCCGGCTGGACAGCAGCGCGTGCACCCCGAGCCAGAGCAGGTAGCAGATGCCGAGGGCGCGTACCACGGTGAAGGCGGTGGGCGAGGCGACCAGCAGCGCCGACAGGCCGACCGCCGCGGCGGCGGCGTGCACGGAGAGGCCGAGCAGGCCGCCGAGCATGGTCAGCAGGCCGGCCACGCGGCCGTGCGCGAGGGAGTTGCGCATGATCAGCGCGGCGTCGGGGCCGGGAATCATGATCATGATGAGCGTCGTGACCGCGAAGGTCAGCAGCATGGCGGGGGTCTCCCGGAGCCGAGGGCGCGCTCCCGCCCGACCCGCCGGGTGTGCGGAGGTCGCACGGTCACGCGGGCGAACATCGTCAGTGCCTTGTGGGCACTGACCATGATACTGGGACCAGTTTGCCCAAACACGCCAGGGCGGCCGATAAGGGATCTCTCCGGCGAAAGCCACCCTGGGCGCCCTGACGGGCCCCTACCGGGCGAAGACCGGGGGGCCCTACTGGGCGAAGAGCGCGGGCCTCTGCTGGGCGAAGGCCGCAGGGCCCCTACTGGGCGGAGGTTGCGGGCGCCTCTTTGGCGAAGGCCGCCAGCGCGACGCCGATGCCGCGCTCGTTCTGGCCCTGGGCCTTGGCGTCGGTGGAGTTGATCGAGTAGATCACGACGCGGCTCAGGTCGCGGGTGGCGCCGATGCCGGTGGAGCTGCCGTACCGGGCGCCGGTCTTGCCGTACGCGACGATGCCGCCGGGCAGCACCAGCTCGGTCAGGCCGGAGGTGTAGTGGGCCGGCTCGTCGTCGGTGCCGAACATGGTGACCTTCGGCACGGTGAACATCAGCTCCAGCTGCTCGGCGGGCACGAGTCCGCCGCCGAACAGCGCCTTGGCGAACTTCTCCAGGTCGGCGGTGGTGGAGATGAGGTCGCCCGAGGCCCAGGTCGAGGTGACCTCCATCTCGGTGACGTCCACGACGTACCCCTTGCCGTAGGCGAAGGAGTCGGGGAAGCCCTTCGGGACGACCTGGTAACCGCTGTTGTGCCGGCCGTGGACCTTGACGGACGCGCCGGGGAAGTAGCTCTGGTTCATGCCGAGCGGGCGCAGGATGCGGTCGCCCACCTCCCGCTCGTACGACCTGCCGGTGACCTTCTCGATCAGCAGGCCCTCGACGAAGGTGTTGACGTTGAGATAGTGCTGCTTGGTCCCGGGGGTGAACTCGATCGGGTTGAGCACGGCCTGGCGGACGTACTCCTTCGGGGTGATCGTCTTGAAGCGGTCGGCGTAGACCCGCTCGAAGCCGCCCTCCGACTTCGGCGCGGGCAGGCCGCTGGTGTGGTTGAGCACCTGGGACAGCTTGACCGGCGGGTAGTCGGCCGGCAGCAGCCCCGGCAGGTAGTCCTGGACCGTGCGGTCGAGGGAGAGTTCGCCCTCGGCCACGAGCTGGAGCACGACCGCCGTGGTCAGCACCTTGGTCACGCTGCCCGCCCGGAACCTGGCCCCCTCCCGGGCCGGGTGCTTCCCGCGCAGGTCGGTCACCCCCGAGACGCCGCGCCACGAGCCGGCCCAGCCGCTCACCCTGACCTCGGCGGCGGTGGCGTCGGGCGCGGGCAGCCCGGCGATGCTCTTCCGCAGCGCCGTCTCGTTGATCGGCGGCACCTGCACGGTGACGGCGCTGTGGGAGCTCGCCTGAGTCTGGGCCAGGGCGGGGGCGCTGACGGTCAGGGCGGCCAGAGCGAGGACGGCGGCGGCGATACGCGTGCGCTTCATGGGGGATCTCTCCAGGTCACATCGGCTTTCGATGGGACAATCCTGGCTGGCGACCCCCCGGCGGCGGATCGCCGACGACGGCGATCTTCCGCCTCGCTCTCAAGAGGGAGAGGACTCGCCCGATCAGGTGACCGCGAGCCGCCGGGCGTACTTCTCGTCCCGCCACAGCTCCTTGTCCAGCACCTCCAGCAGCGTGGCGGCCGCGTCGTAGACGTCCGTGTAGCCGATGTAGAGCGGCGCGAAGCCGAACCGCAGGACGTCCGGCGCACGGAAGTCGCCGTGCACGCCCCGGTCGATGAGGGCCCGCATGACGGGGTAGCCGTCGGGGTGGTGGAAGCAGACCTGGCTGCCGCGCGACTCCGGCTCGGCGGGCGAGGCCAGCTTGAGCGCGTCGCCGACGAGGTCGGCGAAGAGCGAGGTCAGGGCGATGCTCTTGGCCCGCACCTGCGCCATCGGCACCCGCTCCCACACCTCCAGAGCCGCCTCCAGCGCCGCGAACGACACCACGTGCGGCGTGCTGACCGCGAACCGCCGGATGCCCTCGGCCGGGCGGTAGCCGGTCTCGAAGGCGAACGGCTCGGCGTGGCCGTGCCAGCCGGACAGCACGTTCTCGGCGGTGGCGTGGTGGCGCGGGTTGACGTAGAGGAAGGCGGGCGCGCCCGGCCCCGCGTTGAGGTACTTGTACGTGCACCCGACCGCGAAGTCGGCCGGCGACACGTCCACCTCCATGGCGCCGACGCTGTGGCACACGTCCCAGACCATGAGCGCCCCGGCCGCCTGGACCTGGGCGGTCACCGAGGGCACGTGCCGCCTGGCGCCCGTCCGGTAGTCCACCTCCGACAGCAGCACCACGGCCGCGTCGTCGAACCGGCCCTCGGCATAGTCGCGCACCTCGTAGTCGCCGAGCAGCCGGGCCAGGCCCTGGGCGATGTAGTGGTCGGTGGGGAAGTTCCGGGGGTCGGAGACGATCACCTTGCGGCCGGGGCGCAGCCGTACCGCGGCGGCCAGCGCCTGGTAGGCGGCGATCGTGGTGGTGTTGCCCACGACGACCTGGCCGGGGCCGGCCCCGATCAGCGGCGCGATCCGGTCGCCGGCGGTCAGGGGCTGGTCGTACCAGCCGGCCGCGTTCCAGCCGCCGACGAGCTGGCCGCCCCACTCGTCCACGACCGTGCGGCGCACCCGTTCCGCGGCGCGGCGGGGCATCGCGCCGAGCGAGTTGCCCACGAGGTAGACGACCCCTTCGGGCAGGACGAACTCGTCCTTGAACGGCCGCAGCGGATCGTCGGCGTCGAGGGCGAGGCAGGCGTCACGGTCCAGCACCGGTTGCGCTCCTTACAGGGGTGAGATGGTGGCAATTATCCGGTTTACACCATTCTGGCGCTGGTTGACGTACCAGTTCTGCACCGGATCGTGTGCCCGATCTCCGTGGCCAGTACGCCTAGCCCTTGCCGGGGTGCAGAGCACCGCACCGGTCGCACGTACGGGCCTTCTCGTCAGCGTAGAACGCCTCGAAGACCGGCGGCAGGTCCTTGACGATGTCGCGCACCTGGAGCTCGACCTCGTGGACCTTGGCGCCGCACTCCATGCAGTACCACTGGAACCTCTCCAGCTCGCCCTCGGGCCGGATCCGCTCCACCACCAGCCCGACGGACCCCTCCTCGGGGCGCTGCGGCGAGTGGGGCATGCGCGCCGGCAGCAGCCACATCTGCCCCTCGCGGACGTGCACGGTCTCGGGGCCGTTCTCGGTCACCACGTTGACGTGCATGTTGCCGCGTACCTGGTAGAACAGCTCCTCGTACGGGTCGACGTGGAAGTCGGTCCTGGAGTTGGGCCCGCCGACCACCATCACGATGAAGTCGCCGGCGCCCTCGAAGACCACCTTGTTGCCGACCGGCGGCTTGAGCAGATGGGCGTGCTCGTCGATCCACCTGGTGAAGTCAATGGGGGGAATCATGATCGCTCCTGTGGATGGTAGGCGACGGCCTGCATCTCGATGAGCAGGTGCGGATGCGGGAGCTGGTGCACCGCGACCGTGGTCCTGGTGGGACCCTCCTCGTCGAAGAATTCGGCGTACACCTCGTTGTAGCCCTTGAAGTCGTTCATGTTTACCAGGTACGTGGTGATCTGTACGAGATCAGCCAGCGAGCCTCCGGCGGCCTTGAGCAGGTCGCCGATGTTCTCGATGACCGCCCGCGTCTGGGCGCGGATGTCCAGGTCGGTGACGCCGTACCGGTCGGCCTGCGCGCCCGCGAAGGTGCCGTCCGGCCTGCGGGAGCTGGTGCCGGAGACGTACAGGAAGTCGCCCGCGCGTCTGACGTGCGGGAAGCGTCCCCGGGGCACGGCCTTGCCGGGGACGGTGACGGCCTCGCGGCTCATGCGCCGAACACCGCCCGCACCGATCCGAGCCCCTCGATCCTGGCCTCGAACACGTCCCCGGCCTCGACCGGCACCACCGGGCCGAGCGCGCCGGTCAGGACGACGTCCCCGGCGCGCAGCGGGTGGCCGGCACCGGCCAGTGCGCCGGCCAGCCAGAGGGCGGCGTTCAGCGGGTTGCCCATGCACGCGGCCCCCGACCCCGAGGAGACCTCCTCGCCGTTGCGCGTCATCGTCATCGCCGCCGTGCCGAGGTCGAGCGCCGTCAGCTTCTTCGGCGTGCCGCCCAGCACGTACGCGCCGCCGGAGGCGTTGTCGGCGACCGTGTCGGCGATCGTGATGTCCCAGTCGGCGATGCGCGAGTCGGCGATCTCGATGGCGGGCAGCGCGAACTCCACCGCCCTGATCACGTCCACCAGCGTGAACGGCCCCTCGGTCAGGTCCCGGCCGAACACGAGCGCGACCTCGGCCTCGGCGCGCGGTTGCAGGAACCGCTCCACCCGGACGGGCCGGCCGTCGAGCTCGGCCATGTCGGCGAAGAGCATGCCGTAGTCGGGCTGGTCGATGCCGAACTTCTGCTGCAGCAGCGGGTTGGTGGCGCCGATCTTCCTGCCGACCAGCCGCCGGCCTTCCTCCAGCGCCCGCCGGGTGTTGATCTCCTGCACCGCGTAGGCGTCGGCCACCGTGGTGATGAGGTCCCTGAGCGGCGCGCAGGGCTTGCCGGTACGCGCGGCCTCGACGAGCCGATCGGCGGCCTGCCCCCGGGTGTCGACGGCCAGGGACCATTCGTCATGCATCGGGTTGCTCCAGTTTGATGGTGATCGTGGTGGGCTCGGAGTAGAAGTCGAGCGACTGCGTGCCGCCCTCCCTGCCGATGCCCGACAGCTTCACGCCGCCGAACGGAGTGCGCAGGTCGCGCAGGTACCAGGTGTTGACCCAGACCAGCCCCGCCTCCAGGCGCTGGGCCACGCGATGGGCGCGGTCGAGGTTGGCGGTCCAGAGGGTGGCGGCCAGGCCGTACTCGCTGCCGTTGGCCAGGTCGACGGCCTCGGCCTCGCTGTCGAAAGGAGCCACGTGGCACACGGGACCGAAGATCTCCTCTCGATTGAAACGGGACCACTCCGATAACCCTGTCATTACCGTTGGTTCCACGAAATATCCGGTATCGCGGTGATCGCCGAACGTGGGGACGCCTCCTCCTGTGAGCACCTTGGCTCCCTCCGAGCGGGCCAGGGCGTAGTAGGACAGCACCTTCTCCCGGTGTCCGGCCGAGATCATCGGCTGCAGCTCGACCTCCTGTGCCCGGGACGCGAGCCGGCCGCAGAAGTCATCGAAGATCGTCCGCTCGACGTAGAGCCGTTCGGTGCACAGGCACACCTGGCCGCCGTTGGTGAAGACCGACTTCACCGTCCCCTCGACGGCCCGGCCGAGGTCGCAGTCCTCGAAGACCAGGCCCGCGTTCTTGCCGCCCAGCTCGAACGAGATCGGCTTGACCCGGTCGGCGGCCGTCTTCATGATCTGCGTCCCGGTGGCGGTCGAGCCGGTGAACGTCACGCCGTCCACGCCCGGGTGCTCGACGAGGAGCTGGCCCGCCGGGCCGTGCCCGAAGATGATGTTGACCACGCCCGGGGGCAGGCCGGCGTCGGCGCAGATCTCGGCGAAGACCGCGGCCGAGCCGGGCGTGTGCTCCGACGGCTTGACCACCACGGTGTTGCCCGCGACCAGGGCGGGGGCGAGCTTCCACGTCATGAGCAGGAACGGCAGGTTCCACGGCACGATCACCGCGACCACGCCGAGCGGCCTGCGGACGGTGTAGCTCAGCACGCCGGCCAGGTGGAAGGCGTCGTCGGGGCGCTGGGAGGCGATCTCGGCGAAGGCGCGGAAGTTCGCGATGCCACGCGGGACGTCGAGCGTGCGGGTCTGGCCGAGCGGTTTGCCGGTGTCGGCGATCTCGGCCGTGACCAGGTCGTCGAAGCGCACCTCGATGCCCTCGGCGAGGCGGCGCAGCCAGCCGGCCCGTTCGGCCACCGGCAGCCCCGCCCAGTCGCGCGCCGCCTCCCTGGCCGCGCGCACCGCCCGGTCGACCACCTCCGGGTCGGCCTCGTGGACCTGTCTGATCACCCCGCCCGTCACCGGGTCGTGGACCGGGAACGCCTTGCCCGCCGCCACCGGCAGCCCGCCGATGAAATGGGTCAGCACAGCAGCCTCCTCTAGCCTCACTCCCCGGTATAGATCGTCGGGCGACGGTGAGACAACAGTCCGGCGGGAGCGGGAAGCGCGCCGGGCCGTCATGCCCCGGTGGCGACGGTGACACTGAGCCACCCCTCGGCCGGCGTCCGGGAGGGCCTGTCCGTACGGACATCTTCCGGTACCCCTCGGCTCCCGAGATGATGACCGAATGGCGCGCACATGGGAGCTGTGGGGAAATATCGTTATTGCTGGTGTTTTAGCGCTTCCGGTGGCCCTGCTGGCCAGCATGGCGCTCGCCCGCCACCGCGCCCGCGCCGGGCATCCGGCGCCGCTGCGCACCTCGCTCGCCGACGTCGGCATCGCCGTCGGGACCGCGCCCTGGATCTGGATGATCCTCACGCCGTCCACCGGTCGGGCAGGGGTCGGCCTCGTCCCGTTCGCGGACCTCGCCGATCTCGTCGGGGCGTCGTGGGAGACGGTGTTGGTGCAGGTCGGCGGCAATCTGCTGGTGTTCGCCGCGCTGGGGGCGCTGCTGCCCGTACGCACCGCCGCGATGGCCTCCTACGGCCGGGTCGCGGCCGTCGCGGCGGCCCTCTCGATCACGGTCGAGTTCCTCCAGTACGCCCTGAGACTGGGCCGGTTCTCCTCCGTGGACGACGTGATCATGAACACCGCGGGCGCGGTGCTCGCCGCGTCGGTTACTCGCCGCTGGTGGGCCCCGCGAATAGCGGCCAGGACCGTTCCACGATAACGGCCTGCATAAACGTCCTCCACTTCATCACACAGGCACGATCAGCTCAAAAGAAGCTCGGGACCAACCTCTGTATCTGTGCGATCGTGGACAAGACGGGGCAAGTTCTCTGGAGACGCCACAACCTGGTTGGTGACAGAGGGTGATCGAAACGTGTCTGAATCCCCGGTACCCCACGAGCCTCCTATTTATCGCCGCATCGCCGACGGCCTCCGCTCCCGGATCCTGTCCGGCGAACTGCGCGACGGGGACCGCCTACCGGGCGAGAACGCGCTCATGGCCGACTACGCAGTCGCACGCGCCACCGCCAGGCAGGCGCTTGCCGTACTGATCAACGAAGGGCTGGCGGTGCCCAAACGAGGCTCGGGGGTCTACGTGCGCCTGTTCAAACCGATCCGCAGGCACGGCTCGCGCCGCCTGTCACGAGAGCAGTGGGGTCAGGGGCGTGCCATCTGGGACGCCGACACCCGGGGCCGTCCGTTCACCGTGGACCAGGTGGAGGTGGTGCTGGAGCGCGCCCCGGAGGAGGTGGCGGACGTCCTGGAGAGCGGCGAGGTATGGGTTCGTCGGCGTCGCTACTCGGTGGACGGCCGGCCCGTGCAGCTGGCGACCTCCTCCTTCCCCGCCCGGCTGGTCCAGGGCAGCGCCATCACGCTGCCCGACAGCGGACCGGGCGGCGTCTACGCCAGGCTCGGCGACCTGGGCCTGCCCCCGGCCCACTTCACCGAGGAGGTACGTGCCCGCATGCCCGGCCCCCGCGAGACCGGGCTGCTCGACCTGCCCGGCGGCACCCCCGTCATCGTCATCGCGCGCACCGCGTACACGGCGGGCGGCCTGCCCGTCGAGCTCAACGAGATGGTCCTGGACTCGGCGGCGTACGTACTCCAGTACGACTTCGACGCCTAGTTCACGATCTGTCAAGCGATAGGTGGACCTGTCCACACCGATCATTGAATTCTCTAGAGAAGTCCCTCATCTTCTAAGGAGATGGAACCGTTCAGGAGCGTGGGGCCCGGGAGAGGTGTGCAGATGTCCGTCGACCGGCATCTTGCCGAAATCGCCCGAGAGTACCCCAAGTGGACCATCTGGCGGAGCGACGCGGGCCGCTGGTGGGCCACCCGGCACCATCCGCTCGACGCGGCGCAGCGCGAGGCCGGATGTGCGACGACCATCGACGCCGACGACCCGGACGGTCTGCGCGACCAGCTCCGGGACCAGGAGGAGCGGACCGGCCGGCGGGCCGGCCCCGCCCCTCCCTGACGCGGGCCGTGGAGCGTTCCCCGGCCCGCACACGAGCAGCCCGGTGCCGGGTCCAGCGTCTCGGCGGCCCCGGTACCGGGCCACCAACGGGGCCACGTACGCGGAAGTCTCCGACCCTATCGGGGGCGGGGGCTTCCGCTCCCCGCCCCCTCACCCTCTACGAGTGGTACTCGCCCAGCCGCAGGATGTGCACGTCGGTGTCGTCGGAGACGCCCTCCTTCGGCTTCTCCTCCTCCTCTTCGACGATGACCCGCACGTCGTCCTGGACGGAGAACTGCGGGACCGGCTGCGGCGCGGCCTCGATGGCGGGCTCGGGCGTGCGCGCCGGGACGGCCGCGGGCTGCTGGGCGGCCGGCACGGGCGGCAGCGCCGACTCCGGCACGAGCTGCCCGGCCCCCGCCTCGGTGCGCATGAGGTCGCCGAGCACCGAGCCGATCTCGGTCAGCCGCCGCACGACCTCGGTGTGGGTGTTGGTCAGGTACTCCACCCGGCGGCCGGCGTGCTCGTCGAGCGAGGCGGTGCGCTGACGCGCCGCGGCCAGCATCGACTCGGCCTCCGCGTGCGCCCCCGACAGCAGCTGCTCGGCCTGCCCGTTGGCCGTCGCCATGACGCGCTCCGCCTCGGCGTGCGCGCCGCCGAGAACCCGCTCGGCCTCGGCGTGCGTCTCGCGCAGCAGGCCCTCGGCCTCGGCGCGGGCCGACCCCAGCTGCTCCTCCGCGTCGGCGCCCGCCTGGGCCAGCATGCGCTCGGCGGCCTGCGTGGCCTCGGCCACCCGCCGCTCGGCCTCCGCCTGAGCCGAGGTCAGCATCTTGTCGGACGTCTCGCGCGAGGTCGTCACCAGCCGCTCGGCCTCCGCCCTGGCGCTCTCCCGCACGGCGGTGGCCTCGGCCTCCGCGTCCGCGCGCTTGGCCGCGGCCTCCTCCTCACCCAGCTTGAGGATCTGCGCGAGCCTCGGGCTGAGGTCCTCGTAGCTCTGGGGCGCCTCGACCATCCGCCGCCTGGCCTCCGCCAGCTCGACCCGGCCCTGCTCCGCCTGGTCGATCGCCCGTGCCAGCCGCTCTTCCAGATCCCGGATCTGGTTCCGGGTACGGATCATGTAGTCGTGCACCTGACGGCGGTTGTAGCCGCGCATCACGACTTCGAAGGTGTCCTCTTGCATCAGATCGGGAATGCTCTCGTGCTGGTTTGTCATGGGGGTTACCTAAGGGTTTGCGTGAGGCGGGGGAAAACTGCGAGTTGTGAGGGTCTGACGACGAGACGTCAGGAAACGACTTTCCTGCCATCTGCCCACGTCCGCAACCGGAACGCCACACCTGAGGCGGGAATTACGATTGGACGAATGTACATAGCAGCGTTGGACAACGGGGCGGTGCCGGACCTCCATCCGGAGGCGTACATCGCGCCCGGCGCCGTCGTGGTCGGAAGCGTGCGGGTGGGCCGGGCGTCCAGCATCTGGTACGGCTCCGTTCTCCGAGGGGACGACGAGCGGATCGAGATCGGCGAAGAGTGCAACGTACAGGATCTGTGCTGCCTGCACGCCGACGCGGGCCAGCCGGCGATCCTTGAGGACCGGGTCAGCCTGGGCCACAAGGCCATGGTCCACGGCGCGCACGTCGAGACCGGCGCGCTGGTCGGCATCGGCGCGATCGTGCTGGGCGGCGCCCGGGTGGGCGCGGGCACGCTGGTTGCGGCCGGCGCGCTGGTGGGCCCGGGCAAGAAGATCCCGTCCGGGGTGCTGGTGGCCGGCGTGCCCGGCAGGATCGTGCGCGAGCTCACCGACGACGACCGGGCCTCCTTCGCCCGCACGCCGGACAACTACATGGCCAAGGCGATCAGGCACCGGCAGGCGTCAGCAGTTTGATCAGGACCTGGTCCGACACCGAGGCGGTGTTGAGCGGGTCTGCGTAGTCCGGCAGCTCGGGGCGGAGGAAGCGGACGAAGTCGACGGTCAGCTTGAGGTCGGGGGTGCCCTTGATCTGCTTGGCGTTGGCCTTGGCGGCGTCCTTCTTGAGCGTGCCGTAGCTGTCCCAGTCGGTGTAGGCGGTGACACCCCATTGCAGCACCTCGGGGAGGTTCGAGGGCCAGCGCCTGGCCACCTTCCAGGCGCCGCCGTCCTCCTTGTAGAGCGCGACGGCGACCCGGCCCAGCCTGGCCAGCACGAGGTCCACCCAGCCGCTCTTGACCGCCGTCTCCAGCGGCTTGGAGCTGCCGTCCAGGGTGAACTTGGCCTCGACCTGCCCGGCCGCGTCGGCGGTGCCGGTGGTGACGGACATCCAGTTGGGCTTGTCGTACGTACCGGGCTGGCGGGCCATGAGCCCGCCGAGCGAGAACTTGCGCGCGGGCCTGCCGCCCTTCGCGCCGGTGACCTTGACCCGGGCGTGCATGACGATGTCCCCGGCCAGCTCCTGGTAGACGAACGGGCCGCGGAAGCCGTCGTACCAGGTGGAGGTCTTGGGCTCCAGGTAGAGGGCGCCCTTGGCGGTCTTGTTCACGTCGAGCTTGGCGATCCTGTCGACGTCCTTCTCGGTGTCGCTCAGCTTGCTCCACACGGCCAGCTCCGCGGCGTCGGCGAACTCGCCGGAGGCCGACCCGACCTCGCCGCCGGGCGTGGGCGCCTGGGCGTTCTGGACGGTCAGCACGCCGGGACCGGTGGGGGTGGGCGGGGCCTCGGCCGCGAGTCCGCAGCCGCTCACCACTCCAGCCACCGCCAACACCCCTGCCACCTTTGCCCTCATAGCGGACATTCTGCCGTGAAATGCCGACAGGTAGAGTCCGGCAGGCCAGTACGATGACGGCCGTGCGCCCCTGGGATGCGTTCACCTCGACAGAGGCGGAGGTCCGCGCGATGGTCGCGGACCCGCGCTGGCAGGGCCTGTCCGTGCCCGACCGCGCGCACGTCCTGGCAGCTCGGGTCCTGGTGACCCCCGACGGCGACCGCTGGCTCCACGGCGCGTACGCGCGCTGGTACCTGCACGACCCAGGCGACGGCCGCTGGCATCCCGCGCCGCCCCCCAGGGGCGAACGGGCCCGCAAGGTGGGGCACGTCACAGCGGCATTGCCGGACGAGGTGGTGCCCACCGGGCCCGACTTCGCCGCCGAGCCCGGCTCGACCCAGGCGTTCATCGGCCCCGACGTGCCGCGGGCGGTGACCGAGCAGATCGCCGAGACGGTCCGCGGCGCCGGCCGCAAGTCGGAGCTCGACTACCCGCTGACCGCCTTCGGCGAGATCTTCGCCGCCGACGTGCCGAGCACGGTCGCCGCCGTCTGGGGGACGATCATGTGGTGCGCGTACGCGCCGGCCTTCGACGGCAACGAGCGCCTGATCACGCTCTTCGGCGAGTACCTGCGCCGCTCGCTGCCCGGCGACGAATGGGTGCGCTGGCTGCCCGCGCCGCCGCTGCTCGACCTCGTCACGCTGGTGTCCGAGCGCACCCGTGCCGGCCGCCCGCGGGCCGCGCTCCGGCTGGCCGCGCTGATCGCCGACACGGCCCAGGTGCTGCTGTCCGACATCCGGTTCAGGCCGCGGGCGCTGGCGCTGCTCACGATGGTGGAGCCGACGCTGCGCCGGCCCGGCCGCGACGACGCCGCGGCCGCTCGGGGCGACGACGCCGTACGCCGGGTCTGGCTGGACCGTTGCCCGCCGCGGCTGGCCCTGGCCCTGCTGCCGGAGACCGATCCCGGCGCCTGCTTCGCCCACTCGGTGTACGACCTGGTCGAGGCGCTGAGCTTCGTGGGCGACGCGTCGGGGGCGGCGGCGGCGTACCTGGCCGATCTGTCCGATTCCAGGAGGATGTTGCCCGAGCGGCTGAACCACCGGCTGCGGCGGGCGTACGGGGAGTTGGAGCGTGCCGGGCTGACGGGCACCTCGGCGGCCGAGCGCACCGAGCCGGAGGGCTTCGCCGTACGTCCGGGCGGGGAGCCCGTGCCGCAGGCGGCGGTGGTGACGCCGCCGGACCGGGAGAGCAAGGCGGCCGTGCTGGGCGCGGCGTACGCCACGTGCCTGGCGTGGAGCCGGCTGACCGGGGCCAAGGTGCCGCAGCATGGCCTGGCGGGCCAGAGCGCGCTGGTCCGCGAGCTGATCCACGAACGCGACGATCACCACATCGGTCACACGTAACCCACTATTACCGTAATTTCACCCTTACTACGCCCATATCCCCGTATCACTTCAGTCACCGGGCAATTCGCTGAATTGTGATCTCGACTTCGGGAAATGATCCCTGTGGGGCCCCCGTGACGCCGAAAGGAATGACTCCGATGGGCCATGTCGCAGGAAGGGCGCTCGCCGTAACCTCGTAGAGGGTGTGGGCTGCGGAAGGAAGGACGACGCGGTGGGGCACGACGACCTGGACTCTCGGGTCCACGACCGTGTCGCGTTGGACGAGATTGCGCTCTACGCCGAGGTGCTCACCGCCGTCGCTGTCAGCGAGCGGCGGCTGACCTTGGACGAACTCGACGACGCGCTCGGATTGCGGACTTCGGCGAGTCGCTGAAGACCATCGAAAATTACCTGTCCCGGGCTCCGATGGGGTCCGGGACAGTCGTTCCCGGGGATTCCAGGTAACTAGTCAATCGAGGGTGTCTCTCTCCTACGTATGGAGGAGGACGGCCCTATGACTTGACCAGGCGGGCGATGGCGGCCGACGCCTCCTTCACCTTCGCCTCGGCCTCCGGGCCGCCCGTGTTGATCGCGTCGGCGACGCAGTGGGAGATGTGCTCCTCCAGCAGCCCGAGCGCCACGGCCTGAAGGGCCCGCGTGGCCGCGGAGACCTGGGTGAGCACGTCGATGCAGTAGGCATCGTCGTCGACCATGCGCTGCAGGCCCCTGATCTGGCCCTCGATTCGCCGGAGGCGCGTCAGATATGCCTGCTTGTCTCCGCTGTACCCATGCATGCTTCTACGGTACCCGTAACCCGTATGAGCTAGCGGAGATCTGAGAGCAGCTTCTCCCACTGTTCGGCGACTTCCTCGGCCGAATGGCGTACGGCGGTGTCCAGAGCACCGGCCGCGAGCGAGCGACGGCGGCGCTCGTCGTCGATGAGCGCGAGCAGCGCGCCCGCGAAGTGCTGCGCCTCGCTCTCGCTCTCGGGCACCAGCACGCCGTTGTAGCCGGTCGCCACGAACTCCCTGGGGCCTCTCGCGCCCTCGAAGGCCACCACCGGCACCCCGCACCCCATGGCCTCCAGCACGGTCATGCCCAGGTCTTCGCTGCGGGAGGGGTTGGCCACGATCGACGCCTTGGCGAACTCCCCCGCCAGATCGGGCGTGACGCCCATGAAGTAGACGTGGTTGTGCAGGTCGAGCTCGCCCACCAGCGACCGCAGCCGCCGCTCCTCGGGGCCGCCGCCGTACAGGCGCAGCCGCCAGTCGGGACGTTTGTCCGCCACGATCGCGAACGCCCTGATCAACCGGTCGTACGCCTTGACCGACACCCACCTGCCCCCGGCCGCCACGATCCGGTTGTCCATTCGCGAGCGCGGCCACGGGCCACCCGGCAGCGCGTCCGGCACGGAGTGGACGTCGAGCCCGCCGCCGAGCAGCCTGACCCATTCCTCCTGGGCCGACTCCGTGGCCGTCACGACCGCGTCGAGGCGCGGGTAGAGCCGCTGCACCGGCCCGGGGACGGCGGGCCGCCCCCACTCTCTGGCGATCTTGAGGGTTTCACGTGGAGCATGCCGCGCCACCTGGACGCCGATGCCCGGCCTGGCGGTGATCACCACGTCGGCCCTGAGCCCGCGCAACATCCGCCAGAGCGCCATCTCGGTGCGCATCTGGCCGCGCGGCAGCAGGTGGCGCACCCCGGGACGGGCGTCGACCACGCTGCGCATGGCCACCTTGGCGCCGATGGGGAAGAACGGCTTCTCCTTCTGCCGCCTGACGCTGACGACCTCGACCTCGTGCCGCTCGGACAGGGCGGTGGCGAGGTTGAGCATCGCGCGCACGTCGCCGCGCATCCCGTACGCCGAGGCGAGGACCAGGCTGACCTTCATCCGCCCACCTCGATGCGCAGCTCGTCGTCGGCGGTGTAACTGGGCCGGACGGGCACGCCGTCGATCTCGGCCGACGGATAGTGCAGCCGTCTGCGTTTGCCGTCGACGTCGTCGAGCCAGGCGCCCAGCCGCAGCGGCGTGGGCACGCCCTCGACCTCCAGCGCGGGTTCCCACGTGCCGGCCGTGTCGGGATCGGCCTCGACCACGTTCACCAGCGACACCGCCGCGTGGAAACGCACGCCCTGGACGGTGGCGGTGGACGACACCCGTTCCCTGGTCGGCCGGCGGTCGAGGGTGAGCGTGGCCTCGCGGCGCGCGTCGTCGTCCTCCAGCCCGGTGTACGCCAGCAGCCCCGTCACCTCGAACCGGCCCTCCCTGAACCAGATCGCCCGCACCTCGGCCACCGGCGTGGCGTCGGCTATCTTCAGGGCCAGAAACCCGTTCCGGGTCCGGTACGACCGGTAGGCCAGCGTCCGGCGGCACAGCGCGTACGCGTCGAGGTGGTCGAGCGAGAACCCGGGATCGACGCTGCGCAGTCTGCTGCGGCCGCCCTCGTGCCGCAGGTAGGCGTCCCATCGGCCGGCGGTCAGCTCCAGCGGCGCGAGCGAGACGGCCAGCGTGGCCTCCCGCGTCCGGCTTCCCGTCCGGCCCAGACGCACGTCGCGCTCGACCCCCGTGGCGCGATGGCGCAGGACGAGCTCGGTGCCGTCACCCAGGGGCTCGTCGATGGCGAGTCGCAGGGAGAGCACGTCGGCCAGGGTGACTTCGGCGTCCGTGACCACGACGCGCATCACTAGCCCCCTCCCCGTCGAATAAGGCCATGCGACGTTGAGGTTACCGTGATTTTCCCGTTATGTGGATGGGAGATTTCCTGGGCATGGCCTCGTGACGTGCGGAACTCCTCTACAGAGCCTGTAGAGGAGTCCGACTTTTCGAGGTCAGGAAGCGCCCTTGACAGATTTGATCAAGAGCTGCGCGACGTCCACGACTTCCAGCGTTTCCTTGGCCTCGCCGTTGTTCTTCTTCTCGTTGATCGCGTCACCGAGCATCACCATGCAGAACGGGCACGCGGTCGAGACGGTGTCGGGATTCGTGGTCAGCGCCTCGTCGACCCGCTCGGTGTTGATGCGCTTGCCGATGCGCTCCTCCATCCACATGCGCGCGCCGCCCGCGCCGCAGCAGAAGCCGCGGTCCTTGTGGCGGTGCATCTCCTGGGTCTGCACGCCGGGCACCTTCGACATGATGTCGCGGGGCTGGGAGTAGACCTTGTTGTGGCGGCCGAGGAAGCACGGGTCGTGGTAGGTGATCTTCTCCTCGATCGGCGTGACCGGGGTGAGCAGGCCTTCGTCCACCAGCTTCGACAGCAGCTGCGTGTGGTGCACGACCTCGTAGGTGCCGCCGAGCTGCGGGTACTCGTTGGCCAGCGTGTTGAAGCAGTGGGGACAGGTCGCGACGATCTTCTTGACGCCGGCCTCGTTGAGCGTCTCGATGTTCTGCTGGGCGAGCATGTTGAACAGGTACTCCATGCCCAGGCGGCGGGCCGGGTCGCCGGTGCACGCCTCCATCGGGCCGAGCACCGCGAACTTCACGCCCGCGATGTGCAGCAGCTCGGCGACCGCCTTGGTGGTCTTCTTGGCGCGGTCCTCAAGGGCGCCCGCGCAGCCCACCCAGAACAGGTACTCGGCGTCCTCGGGCATCTTCTCGTCGACCAGCTCGACCTCGAAGTCGAGCTCCTCGATCCAGTCGGCCCGCTTCATCTCGGACATGCCCCACGGGTTGCCCTTGTTCTCCAGGTTCTTCACCATCACCCCCGCCTCGGACGGGAACGACGACTCCACCATGACCTGGTAGCGGCGCATGTCGAGGATGTGGTCGATGTGCTCGATGTCCACCGGGCACTGCTCGACGCACGCGCCGCAGTTGGTGCACGACCACAGCACGTCGGGGTGGATGACGCCGTCCTCGCCGACGAGCGGCTTCTCCAGCAGCGCGAGCACGTCGGTGCCGGCGTGCTCGTTGCTCGCGGCCATCAGGTACGGGGCCACCTTGAAGGCGTGGTCGCGCTGGTCGAGGATGAGCATCTTCGGCGAGAGCGGCTTGTCGGTGTTCCAGGCCGGACACTGCGACTGGCAGCGGCCGCACTCGGTGCAGGAGTAGAAGTCGAGGAAGCCCTTCCAGGTGGTGTCGCCGATCTTGCCGCGGCCCAGGCGTTCGGCGTCGAGCTCCTCGTCCTCGAAGTCGACGAGCTTGCCGTCGACGCGCAGCTCCGAGGCGGCGCCGAGGCCGTTGGGACGCCGGGAGAAGAGCACGTTGAGCGGCGCGGTGAAGATGTGCAGGTGCTTGGAGTTCACCACGATGACCAGGAACACCAGCATGAAGCCGATGTGCAGGAGCAGCGCGATCTCCTCCAGCAGCGGGCTCGCCGGCAGCGCGTCGCCGAGCGCCAGGGAGACGAAGGCGCCGGAGGAGTAGGGGAAGTTGCCGTTGGCCGCCGAGGCGCCGCGGGCCAGGAACAGCGTCCAGATGATGTTGAAGATCATGAACAGGACGAGCCACGCGCCGCCTAGGTGCGAGCCGGAGAAACGCGACTTGCGCCCCAGCGTCTTGGGCGAGTTCTTGACCCGGATGATCGCGAAGGCGACCAGCCCGAGCAGACACGCGACCGCGATGAAGTCCTGGAGGAAGCCGAGCACGCCCCAGGTCCCGATGAGCGGGATGTGGAAGTCGGGCTCACCGGTGATCGCGCCCTGGATGATCGCGCCGTACGCCTCGATGTAGACGGTCAGCAGGATGAAGAACGCCCACATGACGAAGAAGTGGGCGATGCCCGAAGGCGTCCACTTCAGCAGCTTCTTCTGGCCGAAGACCTCGACGAGCTGGGCCTTGAGCTCATCGGCGGCGTGCTCCTTGGCGTACTCGACGCGTTCGGGCGCCGGCGGCCCCGAGGTCGCCAGCTTGAACAGGAACAACACCCTGCGGCCGGCGACGGCCACCGCCAGGACGGTCATGACCAGCCCGATGATCGCTACCCAGAGCACGGGGTCCTCCCACAGACGACGATGGCTGCCAGCATACGGACACGCGTTTCCAGGAATCTTACCGGCCAGTAACTTCCCGGGACGACACCTATACCCTAAGGTCAGTGCCCTATACCGAACAATGCTCTACGCCGTGAAGTACCTCTGGATGGTCGGCGCGATCAGCTCGACCAGCTCTTCCGGGTCCGCGCCGGCCAGTGGCTCCAATTTGATCACGTAGCGGGCCATGATGAGGCCGTACATCTGGGCGAACGCGGCCTCGATCCGCAGGTGCGGCACGCCGAGACTGTCGGCCACCTGGAAGAGCAGGGCGTTCGTGATGAACTCGCGGAACATCGCCGCGGCCTGCTCGTTCGTCAGCGCCGAGCGGATCAGGGCGATCATCGGCTCGCGGGTCTCCGGCTCGGCGGTCACGCCGAGGATCGTCCGCACCAGCCGCTCGCCGATCTCCTCGCGCGGGCCGTCCAGCAGCATCGGGACGATCTCGTCGGGGGTGATCGGCAGTTGCAGGGCCGCCGCGAACATGCCCTCCTTGGTCTCGAAGTAGTGGTGCACCAGAGCCGGGTCGACCTTGGCCTCCCGCGCGATCCCGCGCACCGTGGCCTTGTCGAAGCCCTTCTCGGCGAACACCCGCCGCGCCGCCGCCAGGATCTCGCCGCGCGTGTCGGCGGACCCGGGCCTGCGTCCGGGCCGCCGTCGTACGTCGGTCATGGCCGCGCCCCGCCGGTCACCGGCCCACCGCCAGGTACACCCGCATCGGCACCGACAGCACGCCCTCGGGGAAGACCTTCCCCAGCTCCCCGCGCTGCCGGGCGACCAGCCCGTCGGCCGCCTCCGGCGACAGCGCCGCCATGTACGAGTGGGACCGCAGGTCGAGCAGGAAGTCCTCGATGCCGACCAGCCTCGTCCACGGGATCCAGCGCTCCTCGACCACCTCGAAGGCCGCGGCGATGGGCGGCACCGACCACTCCTCGACCGCCGGCCCCCAGTACGTGGGCACCGCCTCGGCCAGCCGCGCCTCGTAGGCGGCCAGCCAGTCGGCCTGCGCCGCGTGGTGGAGGTTCCAGCAGCCCACGATCGCGCCGCCGGGCCGCAGCACCCGCCTGGCCTCGGCGATCGAGACGACGGGGTCGAGCCAGTGCCATGACTGCGCGTACGTCACCAGGTCGGCCACCCCGCCGGCCAGCGGCAGCGCGTTGCCGTCGGCGATCAGCGCCGTGACGGCCGGCGGCTCGCCGTCGATCCGCGAGACCAGCCGGGCCAGCATCTCCGCGCCCGGGTCGACCGCGATCACCTGCGAGCCGCGGGCCCGCAGCGCGTGTGTCAGGATGCCCGTGCCCGCGCCCACGTCGACCGTGGTGGCGCCGTCGAGCTCGACCCCGGTGATCTCGGTGAGCGCGCGGAACATCTCGTCGGGATAGGTCGGGCGGCCCGCGTCGTAGGCGTCGGCCACGCTGTCGAAGACCCTGGCGAGGTCTCTGGTCGGCCCCACGTTCCTGGTCGGCCCCACGTTCATCGGGACGCCGCCAGGTGCAGCCGGGCGAAGGCCAGCGCCTCGGCCAGGTCGTCGACGCGCTCGGTGCGGCTGGCCGCCTTGCGGGTGTTGATCTCCAGCACCACCAGGCCGCCGTAGCCGGAGGTCGCCAGGCGTTCCAGCATCTGCGCGCACGGCTGGTTGCCCCTGCCGGGGACCAGGTGCTCGTCCTTGTTCGTCACGCCCATGCCGTCGGCCAGGTGGAGGTGGGCCAGCCGGTCGCCGAGCTTGGTGGCCATCTCCATGGCGTCGGAGCCGGACACGGCGGTGTGCGACAGGTCGAGGGTGACCTGCGGGAAGTCGTAGTCGATCGGGTTCCAGTCGGGCGAGTACGGCACCACGTCGTTGCCCCTGGCGCGCAGCGGGAACATGTTCTCGACCGCGAACGTGACCGCGGTCTCGTCACGCATGCGGGCCAGGCCGTTCTCGAAGTCGCGCGCGTAGTCGCGCTGCCAGCGGAAGGGCGGGTGCACCACGACGGTCGAGGCGCCGAGGCGCTCTGCGGCCTTCTGCGCCCTGACCAGCTTGGCCCAGGGGTCCCTGCCCCAGACCCGCTGCGTCACGAGCAGACAGGGCGCGTGGATCGCCAGGACGGGCACCTGATAATGCTCCGACAGCCGCTCGATCACGTCGATGTCCTGGCTCACCGGATCGGCGCCGACCATGATCTCGACACCGTCGTAGCCCAGGCGCGCGGCCAGTTCGAACGCGTCGGGAGTGCGTTCTGGATATACCGAAGCGGTGGACAATGCGATCTTCGCATTGGGCACGCGGATGACATCAGCCACGTTGCCAGCCTAAGCCGGAGAAGCGCCTCTGGCGCGTGAGCCCCACCAGATAGCCCTACCCAACCCCCCATCCCACCCCAAAGACGCTCCCCCACACCCCACTACGGTTGGGACCATGCCACGGATAGCCAGAGGCGCGATCCCGAGCCCGAACATCTGGAACACCCCCCAGGTCTACGAGCTGGAGAACCGCGCCGTCGACCCCCAGGGCGCGGCCGACGCCGCGATGCGCGAGCTGCGCCCCTGGGCCGGCGCGACCGTGCTCGACATCGGCTGCGGCACCGGCTACCACCTGCCCGTCCTGGCCGCCGACGCGGCCGCCGTGATCGGCGTCGAGCCCCACGGCGACCTGGCCGGCCTGGCCCGCCGCCGCTGCGCGAACCTGCCCAACGTCTCGGTGCACGCCGCCACCGCCCAGAACCTCCCGATCCCCGACGCGAGCGTCGACGTGGCCATGGCCCGCTGGGCCTACTTCTTCGGCCCCGGCTGCGAGCCCGGCCTGCGCGAGCTGTCCCGCGTCGTACGCCGCGGCGGCGCGGCCTTCGTCATCGACCTCGACGCCACCCGCGGCTCGTTCGGCCGCTGGTTCTCCCGCACGGTGCCGGCATACTCGGCGCGCGAGGTGGAGGCGTTCTGGGTCCGCCAGGGCTGGCAGCGGCGGCCGCTCGACCTCACGATGTCCTTCGAGCGCCGGGCCGACCTGGAGGCGGTGCTGCGCATCGAGTTCGCCCCCGACGTGGCCGAGCAGGCCGTCGCCGAGACCCCCGGCCTGGAGATCTTCTACCCGAACGTGCTGCGCTGGCGCTACTTCTGAGCTCATGGCCGCACCTTGCCCGGAGGACTTGACGTTGACGTCGGTGTCAACGTTTACCTTGGACGCATGCGCATCGGGGAGCTGGCGGAACGCACCGGGGTGAGCACCCGTTCACTCCGCTACTACGAGCAGCACGGCCTGCTCTCGGCCAGACGCGGCCCCAACGGCTACCGCGAGTACGCCGAGGAGGACGTCAAGCTGGTGTCCGAGATCCGGTCGTTGCTCTCGGTCGGCTTCACGCTGGAGGACACCAGGCCGTTCGTCGACTGCCTGCGCTCGGGCCACAGCTCGGGCGGCTCCTGCTCGGAGTCCGTCGAGGTCTACCAGCGCAAGATCATGCAGATCGACGAGGAGATCCGCGTGCTGCTCGCCCGCCGCGCCGAGGTCGCCGCCCAGCTCGCCCAGTCGTGCCCGGGCTGTTTCGTAAGGGGAGACAAATGATCACGTTGACCACCGACAACTTCGAGGAGCAGGTGCTCAAGAGCGACCAGCCGGTGCTGGTCGACTTCTGGGCCGAGTGGTGCCCGCCGTGCCGCATGGTGGCCCCCGTCCTGGACGAGATCGAGGCCGAGCACGGCCTGGCCATCGGCAAGCTCAACACCGACGAGAACCCCGAGATCATGTCCCGCTACGGCGTCATGGGCCTGCCCACGCTGCTGCTGTTCGAGAACGGCGAGCCCGTCAGGCAGATCGTCGGCGCCCGTCCCAAGCGCCTGCTGGTGCAGGAACTGGGCCTGTCGCGGTAGTCGAGGATTGTCGGCACGGGCCGCTAGCCTGCTCGACATGGCCAAGACAGCGCAGAAGCCCGGTTACCGCTGTGCCGAGTGCGGCTGGCGCACGAGCAAGTGGGTCGGCAGGTGCGGCGAGTGCCAGGCGTGGGGCACTGTCGACGAGGAGGGCGCGCGCGCCGGGGTCAGCGTCGTCCAGGGCGGCGCGACCACCGGGCCCGCGCTGCCCATCGGCCAGGTCAAGGCCGAGGTGGCCACGGCCCGCACGACCGGGGTGAGCGAGCTCGACCGGGTGCTCGGCGGCGGCCTGGTGCCCGGCGCGGTGGTGCTGCTGGCCGGCGAGCCCGGCATCGGCAAGTCCACGCTCCTGCTGGAGGCCGCGGCCCGCATCGCCGAGCGCACCACCGTCCTCTACGTGACAGGCGAGGAGTCGGCGGCCCAGGTCCGTCTGCGGGCCGACCGCATCGGCGCCATCCAGGACAATCTCTACCTCGCCGCCGAGACCGAGCTGTCGGCGCTGATCACCCACATCGACAAGGTCGAGCCGAGGCTGCTGGTGGTCGACTCGGTCCAGACGATCGGTTCGGCCCAGGCCACGGGCGTGCCCGGCGGCGTGACCCAGGTGCGCGAGGTGGCCGCCAACCTGGTGCGCCTGGCCAAGGAGCGCAACCTCGCCACGGTCCTCGTCGGCCACGTCACCAAAGAGGGCTCGATCGCCGGCCCCCGCACCCTTGAGCACCTGGTCGACGTCGTGCTCAGCTTCGAGGGCGACCGCCACTCCAGGCTGCGCATGGTCCGCGCGATCAAGAACAGGTTCGGCCCCACCGACGAGATCGGCTGCTTCGACCTGCACGAGCGCGGCATCGAGGGCATCACCGACCCCAGCGGGCTGTTCGTCTCGCGACGCACCGAGCCGGTCGCCGGCACCTGCGTCACCGTCACCGTCGAGGGCACCCGCCCGCTGCCCGCCGAGGTGCAGGCGCTCGTGGCCCGCACCGAGGCCCAGCAGCCGCGGCGATCGTCCTCCGGGCTCGACACCTACCGCGTGCAGATGATCCTCGCCGTGCTGGAGCGCCGGCTCAACGCCCGGCTCGGCGGCTGCGACGTGTTCACCGCCACCGTGGGCGGCATCAAGCTGGCCGATCCCGCCGTCGACCTGGCAGTGATGCTCGCCGTCGCGAGCGCCGCGGGCGACAAGCCGCTGCCGGCCGGGCTGGTGGCGCTCGGCGAGGTGGGCCTGGCGGGCGAGCTGCGCCCGGTCAAAGACGTGCGCAGGCGGCTGACGGAGGCGGCCAGGCTGGGGTTCAAGCGGGCGCTCGTCCCCGCCGGATCCCTCGAAACGGGCACCGGGAAACGCAACGGACAGCGGGCTCTGGTGCCTGTGGGGCCCGTCGCGTTCGCCCCCGGGTTCGAGGTCGTCCAGGCCGAGAACGTCTGGGACGCACTCACGCACGTCACATAGCACGGCTAAGCTGGGCGTGACCAATCGACACGGGGGTCAGGTGGACAGGAGTCTTGACGACCGCCGTCGCGACGCTTTGGCCGCTGTGGCGCCGGGCACTCCGCTGCGCGACGGCCTTGAGCGCATCCTGCGCGGGCAGACCGGCGGGCTGATCGTGCTCGGCCACAACCGGACCGTCGAAGAGGTCTGCAGCGGCGGCTTCGAGCTCGACGTCGAGTTCTCGGCCACCCGCCTGCGCGAGCTGGCCAAGATGGACGGCGCGATCGTGGTGAGCAACGACCAGAAGATCGTGCGCGCGGCCGTGCACCTCGTCCCCGACCCCGCGATCCCCACCGACGAGTCGGGCACCCGCCATCGCACCGCCCAGCGCGTGGCCAGGCAGACGGGCCTGCCCATCATCGCGATCAGCAAGTCCATGCGGATCATCGCCCTCTACCTCGACGGCATCCGCTACGTGCTGGAGGAGTCGGCGGCCATCCTGTCCAAGGCCAACCAGGCCCTGGCCACCCTTGAGCGCTACAAGCACCGGCTCGACGAGGTCTCCGGCACCCTGTCGGCGCTGGAGATCGAAGACCTGGTCACCGTGCGCGACGTGTCGGCGGTGGCCCAGCGTCTGGAGATGGTCCGGCGCATCTCCGACGAGATCAAGGGCTACGTGGTCGAGCTCGGCACCGACGGGCGGCTGCTGTCGCTGCAGCTCGACGAGCTGGTGGCGGGCGTCGACTCCGAACGCGAGCTGGTCGTGCGCGACTACCTGCCGGCCCCCGCGAGCCGCCGCCAGAAGCGCCTGACCGAGGCCCTCCACGACCTCGACCACCTGTCGGGCGGCGAGCTGCTCGACCTCTCGGCCGTGGCGCACGTGCTGGGCCACGGCGGGGCCGAGCGGCTCGACAGCCCGGTGAGCCCGCGCGGCTTCCGGCTGCTGGCCAAGGTGCCCCGGCTGCCCGCCACGGTGGTCGACCGCCTGGTCAACCACTTCGGCGGCCTGCAGAAGCTGCTGGCTGCCAGCATCGACGACCTGCAGGAGGTGGGCGGCGTCGGGGAGTCGCGCGCCCGCAGCGTCCGCGAGGGCCTGTCGCGCCTCGCGGAGTCCTCGATCCTCGAACGTTACGTCTGAGCGGGCCGCCCCGGTCAGCGCAGGTGGAAGACGCCCTTGCCGCTGCGCAGCGCGCCCATGCGGGCGGTGGCCACGTACGTGCCGGGCAGGGCGGCGGCCGGGGTCGAGCGGCAGTCGGTGCTCGACCGGCGCCGGTCCCACTCCAGGGTCCGCACGTACGGAACCCCGCGCTGCAACTCCCTGACCTCGGTGCCCAGCCCGCTGACGCAGTCGGCGGTGGACCAGATGCGGTCGGCGCCCGAGGTGATGCGGATCTCCATGGCCCGCGGCCCGACGTCGGCCGTGCACATCACCGGCCCGGTGTTGACCAGCGTGACGATGAAGGTCGGCCGCGTCGCGCCCGTGTAGATCGGCTCCTTGCCGCCCTGGAGGCTCAGCACCAGGCTGTCCTGCGGGCACGGCTCCCCCGGCCGTCTGGGTTTGACGGCCGGGCTCTCCTTGGGCGCCGGGGTGGGCGAGGGGCTGGCCGTCCCCATGGCGAGCGTGCGCAGGCCGGCCAGCAGCGGATCGGTGGCGGGCGTGGCGCTCGGTGAGCTCTGCGCGTTGGACGGTCGTTCCGGCCCGGAGCCCCCGCTGGAGCACGCCCACGCCACCACGGCCACCACGACGAGAACGGCCACCAGCACGCTCATGCGACGCCGCCAGTAGACGTCACCGCCGTCGCCACCCATCGAATCCGGATCCATAGGCACAGCATGGTAATTGATCGGCTACCAACAGTGACGACACGCCGAACGACTCCGTCTCCGAATACGCTTGACCCCGTGGTTGAGCCGAACCTCCTGCACGCCCCCGTTCTGGAGTGGTACGAGGACAACGCCCGAGACCTCCCCTGGCGCGCCGACGACGCGACCCCGTGGGGGGTGCTGGTCAGCGAGATCATGCTCCAGCAGACCCCGGTCGTCCGCGTCCTGCCGGTGTGGCTGGAGTGGATGGCCCGCTGGCCCACGCCCAAGTCGCTGGCCGCCGAGCCGCCGGGCGAGGCCGTACGGCATTGGGGCAGGCTCGGTTATCCGCGCCGGGCGCTGCGGCTGCACGCCTGCGCCCGTGCCATCGCCGACGAGCACGGCGGTGAGGTGCCCGACGACCACGCGACCCTGCTGGCGCTGCCGGGCATCGGTGAGTACACCGCCGCCGCGGTCGCCAGCTTCGCGTACGGCGGCCGGCACGCCGTCCTGGACACCAATGTGCGCCGGGTGTTCGCGCGGGCCGTACGCGCCGAGGAGTACCCTCCCACGGCCACCTCCGCGGCCGAGCGGCGGCTGGCCGAGTCGCTGCTGCCCGAGCTGGGCGCGGCCCGCTGGGGCGTGGCCGTGATGGAGCTGGGCGCGCTGGTCTGCACGGCCCGCGCGCCGCGCTGCGCCGACTGCCCGATCGCCGACCTGTGCGCGTGGCGGCTGGCCGGCAAACCGCCGCACACCGGCCCCGCCCGCAAGGGCCAGACGTACGCCGGCACCGACCGCCAGTGCCGCGGCCGCCTGCTCGCGGTGCTCCGCGCGGCCCACGGCCCGGTGCCGAAGACGGCCCTCGACGTGGTGTGGGACGACGCGGTCCAGCGCGAACGCGCCCTCGACGGCCTGGTCACCGACGGCCTGGCCGAGGTGCTCGACGACGGCACGTACCGCCTGCCGCACTCCTGAGCCGGCCGGGCCGCCCGCTAGGCCATCCACGGGGGCACGGTGCGGTCCGTGCCCTTCGGGGCCAGGTCGCAGGCGTCGGGCGCGGACTCGCCGCCGGGGTTGTAGACCTCGACCCCCGCGGGCGCGACGACGATCGAGACGAACCCGCGCCCGGGGGCGGCGAACATCCGCCGGCTCACGTCGGCGGGCAGGACCATGGTGTCGCCCGGCCCCACCTCGAACCGCTCGCCGCCCAGCTCGACGACCGCGCCGCCCTCCAGCCAGGTCCACACCTGCTCGCCGGCGGCGGCGTGCACCGGGCCCTCCATGCCGGGGTTGGCGTCCACGCGCCACATGGCCACCCCCGCCCGCCCCTGGGTGGGCGAGGCGAGCGTGGTCATCAGGGCGTTGGGCGTACGGACTTCACGGGCGTCGGCGGACATGACGACTGGCATCGTACGAACTCCTTTGGTTCTCGGCTGGAACGTTCCTGATGGCGATCACGCGATCCACGGCGGAGTGCCGACGTCGGTGCCGTCGGGCATGATGGCCCTGGCCCCGGCCGCGGCGGTGACGACGGCCGTGTAGCCGGCGTCCGCGTCGGCCAGCACCCTGCGCAGCACGCGGGCCGGCATGACCACGGTGTCGCCCGCGGACACCACGAACCGCTCGTCGCCCAGCTCGACGGTGGCTCCGCCGGAGAGCCAGCTCCACACCTGCTCGGTGTCGATGTCGTGCTGGGGCCCTGCGACGCCCGGCTTGGCGTCGACCCGCCAGAGCGAGCACGAGGCCCCGCCCTGCGTCGGCGAGGCGAAGGTGGTCATGACCCCGCCCGGCGTCTCGGAGCGCCGGGAATCCGCGTCACGAATGACAGACACGATGCAACCCCCTAAGATAGGTAACTACGTTGTCTATATAGTTAACCAGGTTGTCTATCGTGTCAAGCGACACCCCGGGCTTCGAACTGCCTCTGCGGCTTCTGCTCGCCTTCCGCACGCTCATCGACGAGCTGCACGCCGAACTGGCCCGCCAGGGCCATCCGGACATGCGCCCGAACCACGGATTCGTCATGCAGGCGATCGGCCCACGCGGCACGACCGCCGTCGACCTGGGCCGCACCCTGGGCGTCTCCAAGCAGGCCGCGGGCAAGACGATCGAGGCCCTGGAACGCGTCGGCTACGTCGAGCGCTCCAGAGACGACGCCGACACCCGGCGCAAGATCGTGCGCCTCACGCCCCGCGGCGTCGACGCGCTCGACCGTTCAGCGCGGATCTTCGACGACCTGCGCGCCCGTTGGGCCGCGGAGCTGGGCGAGGACCGCCTGCGGGCCCTGGAGTCGGACCTGCGCAGGATGACGCCGGCGAACGTGTGGCGCCTGGACACGCCAGGCTGGTTCGCCGGCCTCTGAGGGGATCAGGGGGTCAGGCGGCCAGTTGCAGGCCGAGGCTGGTCAGGTTCGTACGGGCCCAGGCCAGCTCCTCGGCCAGCAGCGACACCAGCGCGCCCGGCCCCTTCGCGCGCCCCGGCACGAACAGGTTGTGCGTCTCGACCTCGATGTGCGCGCTCCCGCTGACCGCGCCCGACAACATCGCCGTCAGCGTGTCGTGCAGCACCGCGCCGGTGCTCGGCGTCTCGCCCGTGTGGTTGTGCACGTGCCCCAGCTTGACGACGGGCGCGCCGGCCTCCGCCAGGCCCTTCAGTGCCGCGCCGGGCTCCTCGGCCCCGCAGGCGAGGTGACAGGCGTCCAGGCACACGCCCAGGTGCTCGGAGTCGATGCCGCCCACCCGCTCCAGCGCCTGCTCGGTCGTCTCCAGGACGCAGCCCGGCCACGGCTCGAACCCGACCCTGATGGTCTTGCCGGTCACGCTGTAGATGCCGCGCAGCTCGCGGGCCAGCCGCTCCAGGCGGCGGGTGGCGATGGCGTGCAGGTCGGCGGGCCAGTCGCGGCGCCAGCCGATCGGGATCGTCGAGATGCTGCCGAACCGTACGTCGTCGGGCAGCAGGAACGCCAGGATCTTGGCCAGCGCCATGGTGTAGCGGTAGCGCTCGGGCTTGGCCCAGTCGGGGCCGGGGACCTCCTGGTTGCGGCCGCCGGTGCCGTTCAGGCTGACGACCTCCAGGCCGCGCTCCTCCAGGGAGCGGCGCAGCCGTACGAGCTCGATACGGTCGGCCGTGAGGTGATCGGCGACGCCGGGCGACAGCCACAGCCCGATGCCCATCCGCTCCACGCCCAGCCTCTTGCGCACCGGCACCGCGTAGCGGGTCAGGTGGGCGATCAGGTTCTCCAGGTCCTCGGCAGGATGGATACCTGCGTTGTAGGCGAGGTGAACGAGCGTTCCGTCGTTGTGACGCAGGCGCATCGGTTCCTCCACGGCTTGCTTGAGTGTTCCCGTCGCCCGCCTCAGACGCGCGAACCCTGTGAGCATGCCTGCTTCCGGGTGGCGCACGCGTCCGCCCTGAGTTGATTCCCTACTACTCCCCAGGGAGCAGCCCTGACTCTAGGAACACGCTCTTGCGGATCACTTGGATGAGACTTGGCGATGCTCTACGGAGTGTAGTACTACTAGCGGTGGCGATGTACCCAACCACCCAACAATTACGCAACAACCCCGTCTCACAGCTTCGAACGCCCCCGCCACCATGCAGGAAGTGCCGCCCACCATGGGGGAGCCGAGATGGGACGCGCGGCGGCACTCAACGATCACGAGCGGACGCACCCCAGAGCCACGCCGAAAGCAGGGGGCCCTGAAACCGGGATATGCGCGGCGTATTGTTGGCCGGCCCTGTGCGGCGCCCGGGCTTGCTCGGCCCCGCCGCGAAGAACCGGCGTCCGGAAAGAAGCAGCCTCCGGGAAACACACGGTGCTGCGGACGGTCGGGCCCGGACATGCGAAAACCCCCGCCGGGGCGGGGGTTTTCGGTGGTGCGTCGGTGCGTCGGTCAGTGCTGGATCGGCGCGGCGATCGCCGCCGCCGAGTCCGGGACCTCCGTGGTGGACTCGCCCTTGAAGACGAACTTGGCGTTGTCGCCCTCGCCCTCGATCGTCACCTTCACGACCTGCCCCGGACGGAGCTCGCCGTAGAGGATCTTCTCGGACAGGGAGTCCTCCAGCTCGCGCTGGATCGTACGGCGCAGCGGCCGCGCGCCCATGACCGGGTCGTAACCGCGGTCGGCCAGCAGCTGCTTGGCCTCGGGCGAGACGTCGAGCCCCATGTCGCGGTCCTTCAGCCTGGCGTCCACCTGGGCGAGCATCAGATCGACGATCTTGATGATCTCGTTCGGCGTCAGCTGGTGGAAGACCACGATGTCGTCGACACGGTTGAGGAACTCGGGCCGGAAGTGCTGCTTGAGCTCCTCCTGGACCTTCGCCTTCATCCGCTCGTAGTTGGACTCGGTGTCGTTGGACTTCGCGAACCCGACCCCGATGCCCTTGGAGATGTCACGGGTGCCGAGGTTGGTGGTCATGATGATGACCGTGTTCTTGAAGTCGACCACGCGGCCCTGGGCGTCGGTCAGGCGACCGTCTTCCAGGATCTGTAGCAGCGAGTTGAAGATGTCGGGGTGGGCCTTCTCGATCTCGTCGAACAGGACCACGGAGAACGGCTTGCGCCGCACCTTCTCGGTGAGCTGGCCGCCCTCCTCGTAGCCGACGTAGCCGGGAGGCGAGCCGAACAGCCTTGAGACGGTGTGCTTCTCCATGAACTCCGACATGTCCAGGCTGATCAGAGCGTCTTCGTCGCCGAAGAGGAACTCCGCCAGAGCCTTGGACAGCTCGGTCTTACCGACACCGGACGGGCCCGCGAAGATGAACGAGCCACCGGGACGGCGCGGGTCCTTCAGACCGGCGCGGGTACGCCGGATGGACCGCGACAGACCCTTGATGGCGTCGTCCTGGCCGATGATCCGCTTGTGGAGCTCGTCCTCCATGCGGAGCAGGCGCTGGGACTCCTCCTCGGTCAGCTTGAAGACCGGGATGCCGGTGGCGGTGGCCAGGACCTCGGCGATGAGCTCCTGGGTGACCTCGGCCACGACGTCCATGTCGCCGGCCTTCCACTCCTTCTCCCGGCGCTCGCGCTTGAGCTGGAGCTGCTTCTCCTGGTCGCGGAGCGCAGCGGCCTTCTCGAAGTCCTGCGCGTCGATCGCGGACTCCTTGTCGCGACGGACGTTGGCGATCTTCTCGTCGTACTCGCGCAGGTCCGGCGGAGCGGTCATCCGGCGGATGCGCATCCGGGAACCGGCCTCGTCGATGAGGTCGATCGCCTTGTCGGGCAGGTAGCGGTCGCTGATGTAGCGGTCGGCCAGCTGCGCGGCGGCCACCAGGGCGTCGTCGGTGATGGACACGCGGTGGTGGGCCTCGTAGCGGTCGCGCAGGCCCTTGAGGATCTCGATCGTGTGGCTGAGAGAGGGCTCGGCCACCTGGATCGGCTGGAAGCGGCGCTCCAGCGCGGCGTCCTTCTCAAGGTACTTGCGGTACTCGTCGAGGGTGGTGGCGCCGATCGTCTGCAGCTCGCCACGGGCCAGCATCGGCTTGAGGATGCTGGCGGCGTCGATCGCGCCCTCGGCGGCGCCCGCGCCGACGAGCGTGTGCAGCTCGTCGATGAACAGGATGATGTCGCCGCGCGTGCGGATCTCCTTGAGGACCTTCTTCAGGCGCTCCTCGAAGTCACCGCGGTAGCGGGAGCCGGCGACCAGGGCGCCGAGGTCAAGCGTGTAGAGCTGCTTGTCCTTCAGCGTCTCGGGCACCTCGCCCCTGACGATCTTCTGCGACAGGCCCTCGACGACGGCGGTCTTGCCGACGCCGGGCTCGCCGATCAGCACCGGGTTGTTCTTGGTCCTCCGGGAGAGGACCTGCATGACCCGCTCGATCTCCTTCTCACGGCCGATGACCGGGTCGAGCTTGCCCTCGCGGGCCGCCTGGGTCAGATTACGGCCGAACTGGTCGAGCACCAGGGACGTGGACGGCGCCGACTCCTGGGGACCACCCGCGGCGGCCGGCTCCTTGCCCTGGTAACCGTGGAGCAACTGGATGACCTGCTGCCGGACACGGTTGAGATCAGCTCCAAGCTTGACCAGCACCTGGGCGGCCACACCCTCACCCTCGCGGATGAGCCCGAGCAGGATGTGCTCGGTGCCGATGTAGTTGTGGCCCAGCTGCAAGGCCTCACGGAGCGACAGCTCGAGGACCTTCTTGGCCCGCGGGGTGAACGGAATGTGCCCCGACGGAGCCGACTGGCCCTGGCCGATGATCTCCTCGACCTGCTGACGCACACCCTCAAGGCTGATGCCGAGGCTCTCCAGAGCCTTGGCGGCTACGCCCTCACCTTCATGGATCAAACCAAGAAGAATGTGCTCAGTGCCGATGTAGTTGTGGTTGAGCATCCTGGCCTCTTCTTGGGCCAAGACGACAACACGCCTCGCTCGGTCGGTGAACCTCTCGAACATCTCGTCGCTCCTCACAGAGCGGTCAGTCAGGCCGGTAAATCCGGTCCCGTCATCCCGCATGCTAGCCCTGGCTCGGCGAACCGTGCCCACTGCCGCTGACACGCTCTATAGCAGAGACGTTCCCCGAGAGCAGGGCGTTCACCCTCTATCCAACTACTGTTCGGGGGTGACGTGTTCCCGATACGCCGCAAGCGAACGATGTTTAGGCGCTTCCCGGAAGCGCCTGGAATTCGACGCCCGCGGCCCAGGGCGGACCAACACGGATCGGCCATCGGACGCTGGGCGAAGCCGGCCTTGGGGTGCCCGTCCGCCCACGCATCTCGGATGCCCGCGCCCGTATCTGTTACGTAATCATCGTATGTCCTGCACCAAACCGAGTCCAAGCGCGGACGCTACGCCCTGAGCACAACGCGGCACGGAACGCACGCCACGCGTAATCCCCATCGGGTCAGCCGGGTTACCGGTCCGCCGTCGCCGTGGGGCTCCCGCGACGGGACAATGTGCGGCACAAGGGAGAGGACGCCGGTTTTCCATCGCGTCCCACCAGTCGCACGGCCACGTTTTGCGGCCGTCCGCGACGCCGCCCCCGAGAAGCCCGAGAACCCCGCAGAAGACCGTAAGAAGCCGGTGCGCAAGAGGGCGGACTCAGGACGCGCCAGAAGGGCCCACCAGAAGGGCGCGGTCCGGTTTGTGTGGCGGAGCGTCACCGCTTTGCGCGTACGCCGCAGGAGCCGGGAACGGGAACATTGCGGCGGGTGACGGCATTGGCCCGTTCCCGGCGCGGGAGGCGGCGAAGAAGCGGGCCCGCCGGGGCGCCCGGGAATTGGCACGGACGCCGCCGCAAAGCCCGGCGCGTTCCACTCCCCCACAAGACGCCTTCCACGGCGTCCCAGGAGAGCAATACGCCCACATTTGGGCGAATCAGAAGATCAACAAGTGGCCGGGAAGATTCGCGAACTCCCCACAAAAACGATCATGCGCTTATGGCGCTCGCCGGGGTCCTAGGCGAACGGCATAAGCGCATGGTCAGGAGATGGCTCTCTCGACGAGGCTCAGTGAGCCGCTTCGTACTTCTCCACGACGGTGGAGGCGATGCGGCCGCGCTCGCTGACCGGCAGACCGTGAGCCTTGGCCCACTGCCGGATCTCCGAGCTCTTCTCGCGGCTCATCGCACGGTTGCCGCCGCGACCACGGCGGCGGGCGGACACGGCTCCTGCCCTGCGGGCGTGCTGCACGAAAGGCGTGAGTGCGTCCCTCAGCTTCTTGGCGTTAACGTCGCTGAGGTCAATCTCATAGGAGGAGCCGTCAATAGCGAAGCTGACCGTCTCATTGGCCTCGCCCCCATCGAGGTCATCGATGAGAATCTCCTGGATCTGCTTGGCCATCTACGCAATCCTTTCCCGGAGCATTGTTTCATTCGCTCGCCCAAACATATACCCGGAAAGGCGCGGAGACAATTCAGCGCCACGTGGATTCGCTGACTGGCAGATCAGTTCTGGTTCTCGGCCTGATCCTGGTGGTTTGACCGGCGCCCGGCGACCTCGGAGCGCAGCAACTTCACCGCGCCAAAGATGAAGGCGCCGCCTACCACGACCGGGGGGATGAGCGCTGACAATACGTCTGTTACGGCTTCCATTCGTCCTCGCCTCCAGGGCTAGCGGGGTTTCGGGGGCGCTAAATACGCATCCCGGCGCGACCTGCGGAGCACGCCGGACGCTCATGACGCCTAGGTGACAACTCACCCGGAACCGACCATAGCCACACACAGTCGCCCTCAGGGAGCAGGGGCACCAACATCCGGCAACCCGGACGCCCCATAGCCTAATGCCAGTCTCTCCAGGCTCCTTACCGGATCAAGGGAAAATTTTGCGAAAAGGCATCTTCCCAGGTGCGGATGCCTCAACGAAGATCTTTTACCACCCGCGTTCCGGCCAGCCTGTCATGCGGCCCGCGCTCCAACGGCTTGTCGATCAGGATGAGCAGGCCGACGCCGAACAGCAGCATTCCGGCCAGCAGATTGACCACCGGAATGCCCATCAGCATGACAGGCCCGGGATAGATCAGCGCTCGTTTCAGCAGGGCCCGGCGCGGCAGGGCGTCCGGCGCCAGGCGAATCTTCATGATCGCCTGGCCGAAGGTCCGCCGGCGCAGGCAATGGGCCCGCCAGTCATAGGCCGTATAACACAGGCCGGCCAGGAACCACGCGAAGATCCCCGGGAGCCGCCCGTCGAACGCCTCCAACATCCCGACAGTTCGGAAGATGCCCCACAGCGCGATGAACAGAATGTAATAGAAGACCCCGAAGACCAGCGCCTCAATGAAGCGGGCGGCGAGGCGTTCCCACCATTCCGCGGGCACGGTGCCCGCCCACGACGGTGTCCCGGCCATATCCCACCTCACGGGGTCGGCGGTCGTCCCCCCATTTTGGTACGCCCCGCACACACAAAACAGAGGCCGGCGGGAAGCCGGCCCCTGTTTTACGCTGACGCGGGATTACTTGATCTTCACGACCACCGTGCCCGCGAACTTGTCCGCGAACGTCTGCTGCAGCGGCTTGTCCCACAGCTGCGAGGCGCCGTTGACCGCGACGCACACCCAGCCGATCAGCGCACCCAGGATCGGGATGATGCTCAGGATGTAGCCACCCCAGGTGACGCCGGCACGCTTGATCGCCATGTCGGACGCGAGCCCGCCCGGAGCCAGCGCCTGGCCCACCGGGACGACCTTGATCCCCATGACCAGCTTGCCGACCGTCTGGCCGTTCGACTTCGTCATGAAGAACTCGTAGACCACCCAGATGGCGGTCGTGACGATCGTCGACAGGATGGCGATGACGAAGGCCGACATGAAGCCGGACGTCGAGCCGGTCGCCGAGTCGTAACCGATCGCGAACAGGCCGAAGATCAGGCCGATCACGAAGTTCACGATCCCGAGGATGACGCCGTCGATGATCCTCGCGACCAGACGCTGCCACCACTCCGCCAGAGGGGCCGGAGCGCCCGGGGGCTGCACGCCGACGGGCTGACCGTAGGGCTGGCCGTAGCCGGGCTGACCGTAGGGCTGCGACTGCTGCTGCTGGCCGTATGCCTGGCCGTACTGCTGCTGGTCACCGTACTGCTGTTGCCCGTAGCCCTGCTGCTGCTCGCCGTACTGCTGCTGGCCGTAGCCCTGCTGCTGCTCGCCGTACTGCTGCTGGCCGTAGCCCTGCTGGCCCGAGGCGGGCTGCTGGCCGTAACCCTGCTGGCCGTACTGCTGCTGGGCGTAACCCTGCTGCTGGTCGCCGTACTGCTGCTGGCCGGAGGACTGCGGCTGCTGGCCGTAACCCTGCTGGCCCTGCTGGCCGTACTGGGCCTCCTGGCCGTAACCCTGCTGCTGCTGACCGTAGTCGGGCAGCGACTGGGGCTGCTGGCCGTACTGCGGCTGCTGGCCATAACCCTGCTGGCCCGAGGCGGCCTGCTGGCCGTACTGGGCCTCCTGGCCATAGCCGGGCTGGGTGTACTGCTGGCCCGAGGACTGCGGCTGCTGGCCGTAACCCTGCTGCTGGCCGGAGGCGGGCTGCTGGCCGTAACCCTGCTGGCCCTGCTGCCCGTACTGGGCCTCCTGGCCATAGCCCTGCTGCTGCTGACCGTAGTCGGGCAGCGACTGGGGCTGCTGGCCGTACTGCGGCTGCTGGCCATAACCCTGCTGGCCCGAGGCGGCCTGCTGGCCGTACTGGGCCTCCTGGCCATAGCCGGGCTGGGTGTACTGCTGGCCCGAGGACTGCGGCTGCTGGCCGTAGCCCTGCTGCTGGCCATATCCCTGCTGCTGGCCGTACTGGGGCTGCTGGCCGTAGCCCTGCTGCTGGCCGTGCTGCTGTTGCTGACCGTATTGGGGTTGCTGGCCGTAGCCCTGTTGCTGCTGCTGGCCATATGGGGGCTGGCCATAGGCGTCGTCCGCCCGGTAGCCGACCACAGTCACGTCCGGGTCGGGCTCACCGGGGCGACGGCCCTGGTGCTGCCCGTACTCGGGGTTCTCGCCGGATTCGTCCTGTGGATACGGCGGCTGTCCGGTGCTCACCGTGTCACCTCGCTTCGAGTGCGCATGTGGCACGTGTCAGGACACATGCCTGTGCTGCCCAACGTATCGACATAGGTATCAACAATCACCTTTCCAAGTGGTCAAGGTCCGCGTCACCCGATGTCAGATGCAGCAGCATGCGGGTGTTGCCAAGGGTGTTCGGTTTGACGTGTTCCAGATCAAGGAACTCCGCCACACCCTCGTCGTACGAGGCCAGCAACTCGGCGTAGACCTCGGGTGAGACCGGCGTGCCCTGGATGGGGCGGAAACCGTGCCTCGCGAAGAAGTCGACCTCAAAAGTCAGACAGAATACACGTCGCAGCCCCAGATCCTTCGCCTGCCGGACGAGTGCCGAGACGATCCGATGCCCGACCCCCATTCCCCGGCACGCCGGATCGACCGCCACCGTACGGACCTCGGCGAGATCCTCCCAGAGCACGTGAAGCGCGCCGCAGCCGACGACCTCCCCGCTCAGCTCGGCCACCCAGAACTCCTGGACGTCCTCGTACAGCGTGACCGTGGCCTTCTCCAGGAGCCGCGGACCCGCGCCCGCGTAGGTGTCCACGAGACGCCTGATCGCGCGCACGTCGGGCGTGCGGGCACGCCTGACCACGACCGCGGTCTCGGGGACTGCCACTTCGGCCACCTGCTCCATGGCTCTCCAGGGTACAGATCTCATTACGGCTCAGCCCTAAATCCCACGTCTCGGGCATCTCATCACATGCTGTGTCCAGATGAACACGCCCCGACCTGGAGCTTTCCTCCAGTCGTCACCCCCCAGAATGCTGGACAAAAGGTGCAGAAGCCCGCTTCCGTACGGCTACCCACGAGATCACCTTGTGACCCTTCAGTTGTGAAACCTCTACAGACTCGGTAGTTCCGGTTGAGCGCGAACCCGGAGTGCATTAGTGTCCAGCGACGATGTTCTCCGCGTAATGCGCGCGGAAAGACACGCCCAATTCCCGCAAGGGAAGCCGGGGAACCACCGGTGGCGAGCACCTCGCGCCACCACTCGGGGTGAATCCGATCATCTCGGTAGGGCTGCTCCGGCCCGAACCCGTCAGCTAACCCGGCCGGCGTCGATGAGAGGAGCTTGGTTGGTGAAGCGGACGCTCGATCGCGAGGGGAAGCCGGGGGGCAGGCACGCCCGTCCCCGGGAGCAGGCCAGGCGCTCACGTCGCCTCGGCGTCATCGGCGCCGCCGTCGCCGCGATGCTGTTCGCCGTACCCGTCGGTTCCGCCGCCGCCGACCCGAAGCCGTCGCTCTCCGAGCTGGCCGACCAGGTCGAGAAGATGCACGAAGAGATCGAGACGCTGACCGAGGAGTACAACGGGCAGCGCGAACGGCTGAAGTCCGCGCAGAAGGCCAACGACGCCGCCCAGAAGACCCTGGCCACCAGCGAGTCCGACCTGGCCGCCAAGCGCGCCAGGGCCACGCTGCTCGCCCAGAACGCCTACATCACCGGCGGCCTGGACAAGGCCCTGGTCTTCGCCCAGTCCGACGACCCTGAGACCTTCCTCGACCGGGCCGCGACCACGTACGCGCTCGAACAGCAGCAGGGCGAGGAGGTCAACCAGCTCGCCAAGGCCATGGAGGCCGCCGAGCGCGCCAGGTCGGGCGCCAAGACCCGCATCGCCGAGGTCCAGAAGATCGTCAGTGATCTTGAGGGCAAGCGCTCGAAGATCACCAAGCTGGTCGCCAAGGTCGAGAGCAACCTCTACCGGCGGGCCGTCGGCGAGGCCGGCCGCCCCGGCACCCGCGCCGTACGCGTCAACCTGCCGGTCATCGGCAACGGCAAGGCCGCCCAGGCCGCCAAGTGGGCCCTCACCCAGCAGCTCAAGCCGTACGTGTGGGGCGCCGAAGGGCCGCGCTCCTACGACTGCTCCGGCCTGGTGATGGCCGCCTACCAGCGCGTGGGCATCTCGCTCCCCCACTACACCGGCGACCAGTGGACGGCCGGCACGCACATCAGCCGCGACCAGCTCCGCGCCGGCGACCTGGTCTTCTTCTACAGCGACCTGCACCACGTCGGCATCTACATCGGCGGCGGCATGATGGTCCACGCACCGCAGACCGGCGACGTCGTCCGGATCTCCGCGCTCGGCAATCGGCCGTTCGCCGGCGCCGTGCGCATCGCGGACTGACCGGCGATTCACTTCGGAGTTCCGCGCCGTCAGATGAGCTGGCGGCGCGCCGCCCACGCCACGGCCTCGATCGCCGTGGCCACGCCGATGCGGTCGCAGATGCCTCTGAGCCGCCGGCGTACGGTCCGTCCGCTGATATCCAGCCGTCTCCCGACCCGGTCGACGGTCACCCCTCTGGCCAGTTCAGCCAGTAACGCCAAATCCGCGTGGCTCAGCTCAACGCCTTCAGTGAGCACATCCACCGGGAGCCCTCCCCCCAACAGCAGAACTCGGACCTTTCAGTGGAGCAAAGCCGCTCGTCTCGGTGAAGGTAAACGCATCGCGGAAAGGTCGTCAAGCACGACAATCGCCGCCCTTGACCAGTGCTATTGACATGATCACTTATATGTGACGTACTCCGCATATGTCGGCACGCCACGGTCCGCTATGAACGGTCCAAACGATCAATTCGGCGGCCCGGTCCAGCCCCCCATGAGCGCCACCGACCTCCTGGGTTTTGATCCCTCGGATCCGCAATTTGTGCGCGATCCGTACGTCCGATATCGAGAGCTCCGCGCGGCCGGGGCGATCTTCAGAACGCGCGGCGGGCTGCTCGTCACGACCACGTACGAGCTGTGCGCGGCCGTCCTGCGTGACCCGATGTTCGGTCACGGAACGTCCGCCCCCGTGGCGGAAGAGGCAGGTCAGCCCGGCAGGTCGTTCCTGCTCATGGACCCGCCCGATCACACCCGGTTGCGGAACCTTGTCAGCCGCGCGTTCACCCCGCGCATGGTCGAACGGCTCAGGCCGCGGGTCGAGGCGATCACCGCCGACCTGATCGGGCGGTTGCCGGAGGAGACGGAGCTGATTTCCGGCTTCGCCCACCCGCTGCCGGTGATGGTGATCAGCGAGATGCTCGGGGTGCCGCCGGAGGACCACGAGCGCTTCCGCGGATGGAGCGAGGCTCTTGCCCGCGGACTTGACCCGATGCTGACAGACGCTCTCATGTCGGAAACGGAGCGTTCCAGGAACGAGTTCCGCGACTACTTCCGCCGCCTGATCGCCCTGCGCCGCGAGCGTCCCGGTGAGGACCTCCTGAGCGCCCTCGCGCGCGTCGAGGAGTTGACCGAGGCCGAGTTGCTGTCGACCTGCGTGCTGCTGCTCGTGGCCGGCCACGAGACCACCGTCAACCTCATCGCGAACGGCGTGCTGAACCTGCTGCGGCACGGCCTGCTGCACCGCGCCGCCGAGCGGCCGAGGGAGGTGGTCGAGGAGGTGCTGCGCTTCGATCCGCCGGTCCAGCTCACCTCCAGGATCGCGCTGGAGGACAGGGAACTGGGCGGCACGCCGGTGCCCGCCGGCTCGGCCGTGCTCGTGCCGATCGGCGCGGCCAATCGCGATCCGGCCGCGTTCGCCGATCCCGACCGGTTCGACCCGGGCCGCGAGCCCGGCCGGCATCTCGCCTTCGGGCTCGGCCTGCACTTCTGCCTGGGGGCGACGCTGGCCAGGATGGAGGGCGAGATCGCGCTGTCCGCGCTGGCCGTGGCCGCGCCGAAGATGGAGGCCGCCGATCCGGAGCCCCCGTACAAGGAGAACGTGGTGCTGCGCGGGCTGGCCCGGCTGCCGGTGCGGCTCAGGCGGTAGCGTCGTAGCGTTCCCTGGCGGCCTCGACGTCCTCGATGTGCTCCTCGGCCCAGGTCTTGATGGCGATCACCAGCGGCATCAGGCTCTCGCCGAGCGGGGTGAGCGCATAGTCGACCCGTACCGGCACCTGCGGCGTCACCCGGCGCGCCACCAGGCCGTCGCGCTCCAGGCCGCGCAGGGTCTGGGTGAGCATCTTCTGGCTGACCCCCGCGATGTGCCGGGACAGGTCGCTGTAGCGGCGCTCGCCGCGGGCCAGCGCGCTGAGCACCAGCGTGACCCATTTGTCGCTGAGCCGGTCGAGCAGCTTGCGGGAAGGGCATTCGGCGAAGTAGGCGTCGAAGGCCAGCCTGGCCTGGTCACGCCGCTGCGCCGCCGTCGTTGTCGCCACCGTCTCACTCCTTACCGTATGTTACGCACTTCCAGGTGCCTACTTACTGAGAGAGAGTAGCTCTTCCTAGGGTCATGGGCATGACGAACATGCGTGCACTCATCGGCGGCTCCGGCGCTCCCCTGCTGGTGTCCGCGCCGCTGCCGGAGGCGGGGCCCGGCCAGGTACGGGTTAAGGTAGCGGCGGCCGGGGTCAACCCCTTCGACCTGGCCGTGGCGGCCGGGGCGCTGGCCTCGTACGGGCTGGCCAGGAAGCTGGACTCGTACGGGATCGGCTTCGACGCGGCGGGGACCGTGGACCAGGTGGGCCCGGGCACCTCCTTCACCGTGGGCGAGGACGTCGTGGGGCTCTCCGCGCGGCTGGAGCTGCCGTACAAGGCGCAGGCCGAGTACGTCGTGCTGGACGCCCCGGCCGTGGCCCGCGCCCCGCGGAACGTGAGCCCTGCACACGCCTCCACGCTGCCGCTCAACGGCCTCACCGCCTGGCAAGCGCTCGACCGGACCGGCGTCGGCCCAGGGGGCACCCTGCTGGTCACGGGGGCGGCGGGGGCCGTCGGCGGCTACCTGGTCGAGCTGGCCGCCGTCCGCGGCGTCAGGGTGGTGGCCGCCGCCGGCGCCGCGGACGAGGAACTGGTACGCGGCTTCGGGGCGGAATGGTTCGTCCCCCGCGAGGAGGACCTGGCCGAGGGCGTACGGGCGCGGGTCCCCGGCGGGGTGGACGCCGCCGTGGACGCCGCCGTGCTGGGCCTGCCCGCGCTCGACGCCGTACGGGACGGCGGGACCTTCGTGGGGCTCACGTCGGGGGCCGCGCCGGTGCCGCTGCGCGGGACGGACGTGGCCACCGTGCTCTTCCGCTCGGACGCGGGGCAGCTCGCGGAGCTGGTGCGCCTGGTCGAGGCCGGACGGCTGACGTTGCGGGTGGCCGACACGTACCCGCTGGAGAAGGCCGCCGACGCCCATGCCCGCCTGGCCGAGGGCGGGCTGCGCGGACGCCTCGTGCTGGTGCCCTGACCGCCCTGACCGCCCGATCCGGCGCCCCGCGCATCGGCGGGGCGCCGGAGGACGGCTCAGTGAGTGGGCTTGACCAGCGGGAACAGGATGGTCTCGCGGATGTTCTTGCCGGTGAAGGCCATGATCATCCGGTCGATGCCGGCGCCCATGCCCCCCGTGGGCGGCATCGCGTACTCAAGGGCCTGGAGGAAGTCCTCGTCGAGCTGCATGGCCTCCAGGTCGCCGCCCGCGGCCAGCAGCGACTGCTCCACCAGGCGGTGGCGCTGGTCGATCGGGTCGTTGAGCTCGGAGTAGCCGGTGCCGAGCTCGGTGCCGAACCCGATCAGGTCCCACTTCTCGGTCAGCAGCGGGTTGTCGCGGTGGAGGCGGGCCAGCGGCGAGGTCTCCAGCGGATAGTCCATGACGAACGTCGGCTGCACGAGCGTGTGCTCGACCAGCGCCTCGAAGAGCTCCTGGACGAGCTTGCCCGAGCCCCACTTCGCGTCCCAGTGGACCTCGCGACGGTCGGCGATCTTCCGCAGCTCATCGAGGGTGGTCTCGGTGGTGATCTCCTCGCCCACGGCGTCGGACACCAGGTCGTAGAGCCTGACCCGGGGCCACTTCTCCGCGCCGAGGTCGATCTCGACGCCGTCGTGCACGACCACGGTGGTGTCCAGGGCGGCCACGACGGCCTTCTGGTACATGCGCTGCGTCAGGTCGGCGATGTCGTTGTAGTCGAGGTAGGTGCCGTAGGCCTCGAGCATGGTGAACTCGGGGTTGTGCGTGGAGTCGGCGCCCTCGTTGCGGAAGTTGCGGTTGATCTCGAAGACCTTCTCGACGCCGCCGACCACCAGCCGCTTGAGGTAGAGCTCGATCGCGATGCGAAGGTAGAGCTCCATGTCGTAGGCGTTGATGTGGGTCTTGAACGGCCGGGCCGTCGCGCCGCCGTGGATGGGCTGCAACATCGGGGTCTCGACCTCGAGGTAGCCCTCCTCGTGCCAGAAGTCGCGCACCGCGCGCACGGTCGCGCTGCGCACCCGGGCCATCTTCCTGGCCTCGTCGTTGACGATGAGGTCGACGTAGCGCTGGCGCACCCGCGCCTCGGGGTCGGTGAGGCCGACGTGCTTCTCCGGCAGCGGGCGCAGGCACTTGGCGGTGATCTGCCAGCTGTCGGCGAGGATCGACAGCTCGCCGCGGCGCGAGGTGATGACCTCGCCGATCACGCCGACGTGGTCGCCCAGGTCGACGTCGCGCTTCCAGGCCGCCAGGGACTCCTCGCCCACCTTGTCGAGCGAGATCATGACCTGTAGGTCGTCGCCGCCGTCGCGGAGCGTGGCGAAGCAGAGCTTGCCGCCCACGCGGTTGAGCATGACGCGGCCCGCGACCGCGACCGTCTCGCCGGTGGCGGTGTCGGGCTCCAGGCCCTGGTGTTTCTCCCTGACCTCGGCGTTGGTCGCCGTGCGTGGGAAGTTCACCGGGTAAGGGTCGACGCCCTCGCTGCGGAGGCGGTCGAGCTTTTCCCTCCGGATGCGCATCTGCTCTGGAAGTTCCTCGCTCACAACAACAAAGCGTAGGGGATACGGCGAACTGCAAGCGCTCGTGACGGTTCTCTGCAGGGGCTCTGCAAGGCCCCTTTTGTACCAATGAGTCACGAGCTCCGGGGGGAGCCGGCAAGGAGCCGGCCCGAGAGGAGCTCCGGGAGAGATCATGATGAAGAAGATCGCGACGGGCATCCTCGCCATCGCCGCCACCAGCGCCGTGGCCCTGTCGCTTCCTTCGGCCGCCAGCGCCACCACCGCCACCGCCACCGCCGACTTCGACGACTACTCCGACTACTGGGGCCCGGTGTACGCCAAGCAGCACCTGGCCAAGGCCCAGGGTCACGTCGACGTCGCGTGGGACGAGGAGGACTCCAACGAGGTCCAGGTCACCGGCCGGCTCTACGACCTGGACGACCGCGACTACGACGAGGGCGGCAAGTGCGCGTACGTGAAGTTCCAGGCCGAGGACTCCGACGGCGACTGGTCCACGGTCTACACCAGGAAGTACTGCGGCTCCCCGGGCTACAAGAAGTTCCACTTCGAGGAGAACGACGTCTTCACCCTGCGGGTCAAGGTCTGCCAGGTTCCCGAGCAGGGCACCTTCGCCACCAAGTGCGGCTCCTGGCGCGAGCTCTACAGCGCCGAGGACGCGTGACGCTCATAGGTGACACCACGACCGACAGGCGGCCCCCCTTCCCAAGCGGGGGCCGCTTGTCACGTTCTAAGCGGTGTTCCGGTGATAAATCAGGCGCAGGCCGATGAGGGTCAGCCAGGGCTCGTGCACGTCGATCGAGCGCGACTCGCCGACCACCAGCGCCGCATGGCCGCCGGTCGCCACGACGGTCACCTCGTCGGGGTCGTCGGCCAGCTCGGCGGCCATCCGCTCGACGATGCCGTCGACCTGGCCGGCGAAGCCGTAGATGATGCCCGCCTGCAACGCCTCGACCGTGTTCTTGGCGATCACCGAACGCGGCCTGACCAGCTCGACCTTGTGCAGCTGGGCGCCGGCGGCGGCCAGGGCGTCGACCGAGATCTCGATGCCGGGGGCGGTGACCGCCCCGACGTACTCGCCCTTGGCCGACACCGCGTCGAAGGAGGTGGCGGTGCCGAAGTCGACGATGATGCACGGGCCGCCGTACTGGTCGATGGCGGCCAGGGCGTTCACGATGCGGTCGCTGCCGACCTCTTTGGGGTTGTCCATGCGGACCGGCACGCCCGTGCGCACACCGGGCTCCACGATCACGGCGGTGACGTCGCCGTAGTAGCGGCGGCACATCTCCCGCATCTCGTTGAGCACGCTCGGCACGGTCGAGCAAATGGCGATGCCGCTGATGTCGGCGCCCTTGAGCAGTGGTGACTGGGCCAGCAGCCCCTGGAGCACGACGGCGATCTCGTCGGCGGTGCGGCGGGCGTCGGTGGCCAGCCTCCAGTGCTCGATGACGTCCTCGCCCTCGAACAGCCCCAGCACCGTGTGCGTGTTGCCGACGTCGATCGTGAGCAGCATCAATTACCCCCGCAAATCCAGTGCGATGTCCAGGGCCGGCGCCGAGTGGGTGAGCGCTCCCACCGCAAGGTAGTCAACGCCAGTTTCAGCCACATCACGAGCCGATTCCAAGGTCAATCCCCCACTCGCTTCAAGCGCAACCCTGTTTTTCGCCCGACTTTTCACGATTTGTACGGCATGTACGGTGTCCTCGACCGTGAAGTTGTCCAGCAGGATCTCCTCGGCGCCCTCGTCCAGCAGGGGCTCCAGCTGGTCGAGCCGGTCGATCTCGACCTCGATCGGCAGCTCGGGATAGCGCTCACGCACCGCCCGGTACGCCTCTGCCACTCCGCCGGCCGCCACGACGTGGTTGTCCTTGATCAGGGCCGCGTCCGACAGCGACCTGCGGTGGTTGACGCCGCCGCCGCAGCGCACGGCGTACTTCTCCAGGGACCGCAGACCCGGCAGGGTCTTGCGGCTGTCGCGCACCCGCGCCCGCGTGCCCTCGATCGCGGCGACCCACCGGGCGGTCATCGTGGCCACCCCGGACAGGTGTGTGAGCAGGTTGAGCGCGGTACGCTCGGCGGTCAGCACCGCCCGCGTCGGGCCCTCGACCGTCATCAGCACGTCGCCGGCCGCGACCCGCTCGCCGTCCTTGGCCCGCCGCTCGACCCGGCCGGCGCCCAGCCGGAGGAACACCGCCTCGGCCACGCCCAGCCCGGCCACCACGCCGTCCTTGCGGGCCACCACGTCGCCGGTCGAACGCTGCCCGGCCGGGATCGTGGCCAGGCTGGTCACGTCGCCGGCCTCCTGCAGGTCCTCTTCGAGCGCACGGTCGATCAGCGCGTCGACCTCGGCCGGGTCGAGCCCGGCGGCGGTCAGCTCCTGTGCCAGGCGCGGCGGCATCGTCTCACCGTGCGGGGTGTACGTCATGCGAAGGCCCTCCTCGGTCAGGGTCACGTCCAGGTGGCCCAGCCACTCATTGTCGTCCCGGCTCTCGTGGTCCTCGCGCCAGTGGGAGCCGCGCGTCTCCAGCCGCGCCGCCGCCACGCCGGTCAGGACGGCGGCGACGGTGAGCAGGTTGGTCGCCTCCCACGACTCGGTGCAGGCGGGCACCTCGACGGGCGTCCAGAGCGCGTCGCGCAGCGCCTTCGACGTGGCCTGCAGCGACGCGCGGCTGCGCAGCACCCCGGCGCCGGCGCTCATGTGCGCCTGGAGCCTGGTCCTGACCCTGGGGTCCACCAGGCCCGTCGCGGCCCGCGCCGGAACCGGCTCGCCCGGCTGCGGACGCCTCCGGTGGATGTCCTCGGCGATGCGCTCGGCGAAGACCAGCCCCTCAAGGAGCGAGTTCGAGGCCAGCCGGTTGGCCCCGTGGACGCCGGTGCAGGCGACCTCGCCACAGGCGTACAGGCCCTCGATCGAGGTACGGCCGGACAGGTCGGTGTGGACGCCGCCGCTCGCGTAGTGGGCGGCCGGCGAGACGGGGATCGGTTCGGTGACCGGGTCGATGCCATGCTCGCGGCAGACGGCGTAGATGGTGGGGAAGCGGCTCTCCCACTTCACCCTGCCGAAGTGGCGGCCGTCGAGGAAGACGTGGTCGCGGCCGGTCTCGCTCATGGTCGTGGTGATCGCCTTGGCCACGACGTCGCGCGGCGCCAGGTCGGCCAGCTCGTGCACGCCCTGCATGAATCTGTTGTTCTCGTGGTCGACGAGGAAGGCGCCCTCGCCCCTGACCGCCTCGGAGATCAGCGGCTGCTGGCCGGTCGAGCCCTCGCCCAGCCACAACACGGTCGGGTGGAACTGCACGAATTCGAGGTCGCGCACGACCGCCCCGGCCCGCAGCGCGAGCGCCACGCCGTCGCCGGTGGACACGACCGGGTTGGTGGTGGCGGCGTAGACCTGGCCCATGCCGCCGGTGGCGAGCACCACGGCCCGCGCCCGCACCGCCCCGACGCCGTCGCGCGCGCCCTCGCCCATGACGTGCAGGGTCACCCCCCTGGCCCGGCCGTGGGCGTCCTTGAGCAGGTCGAGCACCAGCGCGTGCTCGATCACCTCGATCGAGCACGCGCGCACCGCCTCGACCAGCGCCCGCTGCACCTCGGCGCCCGTGGCGTCGCCGCCGGCGTGCACGATCCTGCGGCGACGGTGCCCGCCCTCCCTGGTGAGCTGGAGCTCCCCGTTGGGATTGCGGTCGAACCGGGCGCCACGTTCCATGAGCCGCCGCAGCGCGCCGGGCCCCTCCGTCACCAGCGTCCGCACGGCCTTGGTGTCGCACAGCCCGACCCCGGCCAGCAGCGTGTCGCTCAGGTGCTCTTCGGGGGTGTCGCGCGGGTCGAGCACGGCGGCGATGCCCCCCTGGGCCCACTTGGTGGACCCGGCCGACAGCACGTCCTTGGTGACGACCAGGACCTTGGCCGCGGGATCCAGCTCGGCGTGGCGCAGCGCCACGGTCAGGCCCGCGACGCCGGACCCGACGACGACCACGTCGGCGTCGACGGTCCAGCCGGGTTCGGGGGCCGTCAGGTGCAGGGGAATCGCCGGTGCACTCATGGGGGTCTCCTCGCTGAGGCGATTTCGTCACTATGACGATAACGCCTGCCGCAGCGTGGACATGCCCCGGGGGCCGTACGGATCAGGGGCGCACGCTCACCACGACGTTGTCGATCAGCCGGGTGCCGCCCACCCTGGCCGCCACGGCGAGCACGGCCGAGCCCTCGTAGGAGTCGTCGACCTCCTTGAACGTGGCCGGATCGACCAGCGCCAGGTAGTCGAGGTCGAGCTCGGGCCCGGCCTCGGCGAGCACCGCGCGGGCGGTGGCCCGCATCGCGTCGGCGGTCAGCTCGACCGCGCCCGCCCGCAGGGCACGGGACAGGGCCAGCGCGACCGTGCGGTCGCCGGCCGACAGGTAACGGTTGCGGCTGGACAGGGCCAGGCCGTCGGGCTCGCGTACGGTGGGCGCCCCGACGATCTCGATGGACAGGTCGAGGTCGGCCACCATGCGGCGGATGACGGCGAGCTGCTGGGCGTCCTTCTGGCCGAAGATCGCCAGGTCGGGTCGCACCAGGTTGAACAGCTTGAGCACCACCGTCAGCACGCCGTCGAAGTGGCCCGGCCTGGACGCGCCCTCGACGATCGAGCCCATCTCGCCCGCGTGGACGCTCACCTGACGGTCGGGGCGGTACATGTCCTGCGGCGAGGGCGCGAACACGACGCCGACGCCCTCCTCCCGGCACACGTCGAGATCGGCCTCGAATGTACGGGGATAGCGTGAAAAATCCTCGTTAGGCCCGAATTGCAGAGGGTTGACGAAGATGCTGACCACGACCTGGTCGGCGCGTACGCGAGCGGCCCTCATCAGCGACCGGTGGCCCTCGTGCAGCGCGCCCATGGTCGGGACCAGCGCCACCCGCCCTTCACCCCGAGCCTTCGCCAGGTCGTCCCGGTCGCCGGCCACGATCAGATCCATTGCTGCCCTCCACACCCGACGGTCAGGTCCATATATTGCCCCCAAGCGCGTCGAGCAGCCGCTCCGCCTCCTCCGGTTTGAGCAGCCCCGCGGCCAGCGCCCGGTCGGCGGTGAGCCGGGCCAGCGCGATGTAGGCGTCGGCGGCCTCCGGAGCGGCCAGGATCAGCGCGTCGACGTGTTTGCGCACCGTGCTCGCGTCGCCGCGGACGACCGGCCCGGTGAGCCCGGCGATGCCCAGCCGCAGCACGTTGTCGAGCGCCGCGCCGAGCAGCGGGCCCAGCATGCGCCCCGGGTGCTCGACGCCGATGCGCTGCAGCAGCTCCTCGGACTCGGCGATGAGCGTGACCATGTGGTTGGCGGCGTTGGCCAGGGCCGCGTGGTAGAGCGCGCGGTCGCTCTCGGCGATCCAGACCGGCTCACCGCCCATCTCGATCACCAGGGCCTCGGCGACCGGTCGCAGCAGGTCGGGCGCGGTCACGCCGAACGAGATACCGGTGATCTTGTTGAGGTCGTCGTCGCGGCCGGTGAAGGTCATGACCGGGTGGAGCGCGAGCGGCAGCGCACCCGCCTGCGCGGCGGGGTCGAGCACCGACAGGCCGTACGCGCCGCTGGCGTGGACGAGCAGCTTGCCCTTGAGGTCGGCGCCCGTGCGGGCCAGCCCGGCCACGAGGTCGGGCAGTGCGTCGTCGGGGACGGTCAGCAGGATGAGCTGGGAGGCGGCCACCACCTCGTCGGGCCGGGTCAGCTCGACCCCGAGCCGGTCGGCGGCCCATCTGCGCGAGGTGTCGGAGACCCCGCTCGCGGCCACGATCCGGTGGCCCGCCTGAGCCAGCGCGGCACCGAGCACGGAGCCGACCTTGCCCGCACCGAGCACGCCGACGGTCAGCCGTGCCGGGCGATCACCTGCGTCCATGACGTCTCACCCCTGTCGACCGCAACGGCACCGTGGTGGCACCGTGAAGGCACTGCGGACCAGCGTAACCGGCGGGCGGGGGCCGACAGGTCGGGGGCCGTCGAACACGTTCCGGCATGTCCGGCGCTTTGCCGCCCGTTGAGTTAACGACAAATGCGACAGGGGCATACGAATCATGCACCCCCTGTCGAAAGAGATGAGGAGAGGGGTCCACGCACGACGACGGGCGCCGAGTCCTGACAACCCGACGCCCGCCTGGATGCGACCTCTTGGAGGTGCACTGACCGGTCATCCGCCGACTGACCGGCCGGGATCAGAGCCCGGACCGCGCGCGAGCGGTCCGGGCTCTCCCTGCCTCAGCGGCTGTAGACCGCGGTGTTGGGGCTCCCCTGGCAGCCGTTGATCGGCACCGCCTGGATGCCGATGTTGTTGCCGCAGACGGGCACGACGGCGGTGATGGGCAGGTGGATCGGGCTGCCGCTCAGGATGCCGTTGTTGCCGTGGGTGACGTCGTCGGCGTGCGCGGGGGCCGCCAGGGCCAGGAGGGCGATGGCACCTGCCATGACCAGAACCTTCTTCACGGGGGGCTCCTCTCAGTCTGCGGCCTCAGGGCCGCAATGCTTCGGTGGAGCGATCCGGCTCGCCGCTTACCGCGGATGGGCGAAACGCAGTCGCTCTGTGACAGTGCGTAAACGTTAGCGCAATGTAGCGACCAAGAGTAGTCAATGGACGACTCTGCGTGTCGAACCCTTCGGTCATGAGATAGTCACCCTCATGTGGCTCACCTGGCGCGCCGCCACGGAACGCGCGCTCTACGGCGAGGAGGGCTTTTACCTCCGCGAACGCCCCTCGGGCCACTTCCGCACCTCGGTCGGAGCCTCGGCCGTGTTCGCGGAGGCGGTCCTGGCCCTGCTGGTGGAGGTGGACTCCGAGCTCGGCTCCCCCGAGCGGCTCGACCTGGTCGACGTCGGCGCGGGCGAGGGGGTGCTGGTCAGCCGCATCCTCGCGGCGGCCGAGCCCGCTCTGCGCGACCGGCTGCGGGTCACCTGCGTCGACCTGTCGCCCCGGCCCGCCGGGCTGCCCGAGCAGGTGGAATGGAGCCGCTGCCTGCCGTCCAGCATCACCGGGCTGGCCGTCGCCAACGAGTGGCTCGACAACATCCCGCTCGACGTGGCCGAGCAGACCTCCGGCGGCCCCCGTCTGGTCATGGTCAACACCAGGACCGGCGAGGAGCGCCTCGGCGGCCCGCTGCGGCCCGCCGACCGCGAATGGCTCGAACGCTGGTGGCCGCTGCCGCACGTGGGCACCCGCGCCGAGATCGGCCGCCCCCGCGACGACGCCTGGGCCTCCGTTCTGGTACGTCTCACCCACGGCCGGGCGATAGCCGTGGATTATGCACACCCTGTGGATAACCGACCGCTCTGTGGCACGCTGACCGGTTACCGCGGCGGCGCGGTCGTGGCCCCCGTCCCCGACGGGACCTGCGACATCACCGCCCACGTCGCCCTCGACGCGTGCGCCGAGGCCGGGCGGCGGGCCGGCGCGATATCCACAACCTTGTCCACACAGCGCGACATGCTGCGGGCGCTGGGCCTCACCGGCGCCCGGCCGCCGGTCGACCTCGCCGCCGCCGATCCGCGCGCCTACGTACGGGCGCTGTCGCGGGCGTCGGAGGAGGCAGAGCTGATCGATCCGGCCGGGCTGGGCGGGTTCGGCTGGCTCAGCCAGAGCCGGTGACGTCGAGGTCGAGCGAGCGCAGGCCGCGGATGACGAAACCGGGCTTGTAGACCGGCTCCGCGCGCAGCTCGATCGTCCCGACCCGGTCCAGCAGCGCGGTGAACGACTCCGTCAGCTCGATCCTGGCCAGCGGCGCGCCCAGGCAGAAGTGGATGCCCGCGCCGAAGGAGATGTGCGGGTTGTCCGGGCGGCCCAGGTCGAGCCGGTCCGGGTCCTCGAACACCTCGGGGTCCCTGTTGGCCGAGCCGAACAGGCAGGCCACCTCCGAGCCGCGCGGGATCCGCACGCCGTGGACCTCGATGTCCTCCAGCACCCAGCGCTCGAAGAGCTGGAGCGGGGTGTCGTAGCGCAGCAGCTCCTCGATGGCGGTCGGCAGCAGCGAACGGTCGGCGCGCAGCCGGGCCAGCTCGCCGGGGTTCTTCAGCAGGGCCCGCCAGCCGTTGCCGGAGACGTTGACCGTGGCCTCGTGGCCCGCGTTCAGCAGCAGGACGCAGGTGCCGGCCAGCTCGTCGAGGGTCAGCTCGGGGATCGCGGCCAGGGCGCTGACCAGGTCCTCGCCGGGGTTGGCGATGCGTTCGCGGGCCAGGTCCTTGAGGTAGGACTCGAACTCCTCGGCCGCGCGCACCGCCTGGTGCTGGGTCTCCAGGCTGGGGTTGAGCTCGTACATGCCGCACATGTCGGCCGACCACGGGCGCAGCAGGTGACGGTCCTGCTCGGGCACGCCGAGCATCTCGGCGATGACGGTGACCGGCAGCGGCTCGGCGACCTCGGCGATCAGGTCGCCGCCGCCCTTCTCGACGTACGCGTCGATCAGGCTCTCGGCGATGGCCCGGACGCGCGGGCGCAGCGACTCGACCATGCGCGGCGTGAACGCCTTGGACACCAGCCGGCGCAGCCTCGTGTGGTCCGGCGGCTCGACCTCCAGCATGCCGTTCCTGCTGACGCGCCAGAAGGCTTCCTGGAACTCCGGCTCGGGCTGCCGGCCGAACTCCTCGTGCGTGGCGACGTGGGTGTAGTCGCGGCCCAGCCGGCGGTCTCTGAGCAGCGCGTTCACGTCCGCGTGCCGGGAGATCAGCCACTGGTTGGACGGCTCGAAGTAGCGTACGGGCGCCTCGCGCCTCAGCTCGTCGTACGCCGGATAGGGGTCGACGACGAAATCCGGATTCCAGGGATCAAAGCGCACTATTTCATCTTATGAGACGGGTTGACCTGCTGGGCTTGCGAATCGTGCCCCGGTGTCGGTTATAGTGCCGTCGTAGGTCATGAGTGCCAGCGACAAGCCCCGGCTAGCTGGCCGGCAACCCTCGCGTCCGCGGCGGGGTGCCCCGGGTGAAGACCTGGTCCGTCACGAGGTGTGGCGGGCAAGCGCGGGCTCCGTGGCTGTTCCCAGGGGTCCGACCGACCCGTGAGGAGCCGTGCCATGTCCACTTTGACGATCTTCAACTCCGTGCCCGCCCAGGCCGCCGAGACCCCCGTCGCCGCCTCCGGACGGCCGATCCCCGCCGTGCTCGGCGCCGACCTGGAGGTGCCGGTCAAGGGCGGCCGCCTGGTCAGCTACGCCAACCTCGACTACGCCGCCAGCGCCCCCTGTCTTGAGCCGGTCAGCGCCGCCGTCGCCGCCGCGCTCCCGGCCTACTCCAGCGTCCACCGCGGCGCGGGCTACGCCTCCCAGCTCACCACCGCCCGGTACGAGCAGGCCCGCCACACGGTCAGGGCCTTCGTCGGCGCCCGTGCCGACGACGCCGTCATCTTCACCCGCAACACCACCGACGCCACCAACCTGCTGGCCCGCTGCCTGCCCGAGGACGCGACCGCCGTCGTCTTCGACTCCGAGCACCACGCCTCGCTGCTGCCCTGGGCGCGGTCCGTGCGCCTGGCGCCGCCCGCCTTCCCCGGTGAGGCCGTCCGCGCCGCCGACGAGGCGCTGGCCGGGATCGAGGGCCCCAAGCTGCTCGTGGTCACCGCCGCCTCCAACGTCACCGGCGAACTGTGGCCCATCGCCGCCCTGGCCCACATCGCCCACCGGCACGGCGCCCGCATCCTGGTGGACGCCGCCCAGCTCGTCCCGCACCGCAGGCTCAACCTGACCGCGCTCGACCTGGACTACGTGGCCTTCTCCGGCCACAAGCTGTACGCGCCCTTCGGCGCCGGCGTGCTGATCGGACGCCGTGACTGGCTGGCCGAGGGCGAGCCGTACCTGAAGGGCGGCGGCGCGGTGCGCTCGGTCGGCGAGACCACCGAGTGGCACGATGACCCCGAGCCCCGCCACGAGGCCGGCACCCCCAACGTGCTCGGCGCCATCGCCCTGGCCGCCGCCTGCGACGCGCTCACCGCCACCGGGTGGACGGAGCTGGTGCGCGAGGAGGAGCGCCTGATCGCCCGGCTGCGTACCGGTCTGTCGTCGATCGAGGGGGTGCGCGAGCTGTCGCTGTGGGGCGAGGACCACCCCCGGGTGGGGATCGTGTCGTTCGTCGTGGACGGCTACTCGGCCCGGGAGGTGGCCGAGGCGCTGTCCGGCGAGTACGGCATCGGCGTGCGTGACGGGAAGTTCTGCGCGCACCCGTTCGTCCGGCACCTGCTGGGCACCTCGGACGGCGGCTGCGAGGACGGGACCGCCTCCGCGGTACGCGCCTCCATCGGCATCGGCAGCACGCAGGAGCACGTCGACCGCCTGGTCGAGGCCCTGCGGGACCTGGTCGGCCGCTGAGCTCAGCGGTTGGGCGGCTTCGGGTGGGGCGGCTCGTCGGACACCAGGGCGTCGATGTCCCTCATGTCCTCGTCGTTGAGGTGCCCGGGGCGCGGCGCGTTGGGCTGCCTCGGCACGTTGGGGTGCTCGACCTCGCCCTCGGGCCGGACCGGCGTCGTCGGGCCGCCCTCGGGTCGCGTCGGGCCGCTCTCCGGGCCGGGCTGTGTCACGGGCCCCTCGGTGACGACCGTCGTCGGCTCGGCACGCCGGGCCGGCCGGTGCGCGGCGAGGTCGTCCTCGGCGATCCGGCGTTCCTTGCGGCGGCGGAACATCGAGTGGACGATGCCGTCGAGGCCGATGCGGCCGCCACCCAGCGCGGCGAGCATCAGCGAGAGCGCGCCGAGCGCGCCTGGCAGCTCCCATCCCCCGTTCTGCGACAACACCCCGTGTCCTGCGTGCACGAAGACGATCGCGCCGATCATGTCGATGAGCAGCAACAACGCCACCGGCCGGACCAGCAGGCCGAGGATCAACAGGACGCCGCCGATCAGCTCCACAATGGCGGCGAATCCGGCGGACAACCCAGGCATGGGAATGCCCATCTCCCGGAACTGTCCCGCCGCGGCACCCAGCCCGCCCTGCCACTTCTGCCAGCCGTGGACCACGAAGATCACGCCGAGTACCACCCGGGAGATCAGGGCCGCCACATCAAACAGAACTCTTCTCACAGTGCTTTCTCCCCCCGTTCCCGGTATTGATCCCCATGTCTGGCTTCGGGATGCGTTGCCATACGATTCCTTGACCATCCCCCACGCTGGCTCACCTTGCGGGACGGTGGCAGCATGGGCCCTATGACGGAACGCGTGGTCGGGATCGGCGCCGGCGCGAAGGAGCTGGCGACCGAGGACATGATCCTCAACATCGGTCCCCAGCACCCCTCCACGCACGGCGTGCTCAGGCTCCGGCTCACCCTCGACGGCGAGCGCATCACGGCGGCCGAGCCGATCATCGGCTACATGCACCGGGGCGCGGAGAAGCTGTTCGAGGTCCGCGACTACCGCCAGATCATCATGCTCGCCAACCGGCACGACTGGCTGTCGGGGTTCGCCAACGAGCTGGGCGTCGTGCTGGCCGCCGAGCGGCTGCTCGGCATGGAGGTGCCGGTCAGGGCCGTGTGGGCGCGTACGCTGCTGGCCGAGCTCAACCGGGTGCTCAACCACCTGATGTTCCTCGGCTCCTACCCTCTCGAACTGGGCGCGATCACCCCCGTCTTCTACGCCTTCAACGAGCGCGAACGCATCCAGGCCGTCATGGAGGAGATCTCCGGCGGGCGCATGCACTACATGTTCAACCGGGTCGGCGGCCTGAAGGAGGACCTGCCGCTCGGCTGGCTCGACCGGGTCGCCGAGGCCGTGGCCGAGACCCGCCGCCGGGTGCCCGACATCGAGAACCTCATCCTGAACAACGAGATCTTCCTCGCCCGCACCAAGGGCGTCGGCGTGCTGACCCGCGAGCAGATCCTCCAGTACGGCGTCAGCGGGCCCATCGCCCGCGCCTCCGGCGTCGATCTCGACCTGCGGCGCGACGACCCGTACCTGGCGTACGGGGAGCTGCCGGTCAAGGTCGTCACCCGGCGCGACGGCGACTGCCATGCCCGGTTCGAGGTGCTGTTCGAGCAGCTCAAGGTCTCGCTCGACCTCGCCGACGCGTGCGTCGCCCGGCTGCGCGAGCTGCCTCCCGGGCCGGTCAACCAGCGCCTGCCGAAGGTGCTCAAGGTGCCGGAGGGCCACACGTACGCGTGGACGGAGAACCCGCTCGGCATCAACGGCTACTACCTCGTCTCCAAGGGCGACAAGACGCCGTGGCGGCTCAAGCTGCGCTCGGCGTCGTTCGGCAACGTCCAGGCACTGCGCGAGCTGCTGCCCGGGACCCTGGTGGCCGACATGATCGCCATTCTCGGCTCGATGTTCTTCGTCGTGGGTGACATCGACAAGTGAGCACCCCCGAACGCGACAAGTACGTCGACTGGCTGCGCGCCCTCAGCCTCATCGTCGTGGTGGTCTGGCACTGGGCGTTCACGATCCTGGAGTGGAAGCCCACCGGCCCCGAGCCCACCAGTCCGCTCGGCTTCACCTCCGGGTTGTGGATCCTGACCTGGCTGCTCCAGGTGCTGCCGCTGTTCTTCTACGTCGGCGGCCACGTGCACCTGCTGTCCTGGAACCGGGCCCAGGCGCGCGGCGTCGGCATCGGCGCGTTCGTGTGGCGGCGCATCCGCGCGCTGTCCCTGCCCGCGTTGTTCCTGTGCGGCGTGTGGATCTCCGTCGGCGCGGTCGTCACCTGGGCCTTCCACGTGGAGTGGATGTGGCGGGTGGTGCTGCTCGTGCTCAGCCCGCTGTGGTTCCTCGGCGTCTACCTGGTGCTGATCGCGCTGCTGCCGGTGGCCCTGTACCTGCACAGACGCTACGACGTGCTGGCCCTCATCTGGCTCGGCGGCTCGGCCCTGGTCGTGGACGTCGTTCGCTTCCGTTACGGCTACGAGTGGGCCGGCTGGCTCAACATGATCATCGTCTGGGGCCTGGCCCACCAGGCGGGCTTCTTCTACGACCGGATCGTCGTCCTGCCGAGGCGGTACGACGTCGGCATCCTGTGGACCGGCCTGTTCGCCCTGATCGGCCTGGTCTACTCGGGCATCTACCCGGGCTCGATGGTCGGCGTGCCCGGCGACAAGTGGTCGAACATGGCGCCGCCCACGTTCGTCATCGTCGCCCTGCTGATCTTCCAGATCGGCCTGGTCGAGGTGCTGCGCCCGGCCATGGAACGGGTGCTCGAACGCCCCCGCTGGGCGCGCGCGAACTCCTTCATCAACCGCTACGCCCTGCCGCTGTTCCTCTTCCACACGACCGGCATGGCGATCGCCTTAGGGCTGTCGTGGTGGCTGTTCGGCAACCTCGGCACGAAGATCCCGCCGGACCTGAAATGGTGGCTGGAGCGGCCGATCGCCATCGTCGGGCCGCTGATCTGCACGCTTCCGGTCATCTACCTCTTCGGCCGCCGCCGCCCCTCCGCCAAGACGCGCTAGTCGGACTTGCGCTCGTCGGAGTCCTTGGGGATGCGGCAGCAGTGTTCGAGGTAGAGGGCCGCGCAGACGAGCACCACGCAGGCCACGAACGACCCGGCCGCCACGAAGAACTCCGAACGCGGCGTCTCCCGGTCGAAGATCTGCAGCGTGTACGCGGCGAACCCGGCGAACATGCCCGCGAACACCGCCCCCGCGTACGCCGACGCCTTGGCCAGCGCCGCCAGCCGGGCCACCGCCAGCGGCTCGACCGGCTTGGTGTCCGGCTTCCTGGCGATCCTGGCCTTGGTCACCCACCCGCTGTAGCCCTCGCCGAGGGCCAGCAGCAGCACGGTCGGGATGGCCGTCCAGGGCATGATGGGCAGGTCGGAGTAGAAGTGCCGGACCGCCGCCCAGACGACCAGGGCGACGACGAGGAGGAGAGCGGCCAGCCGGCCGGGATGCGTCGGCCTCAATCGGGCCTCTGCAGCTTCAGGTCGTCGCGCAGGTGCACGCCGTGCCGGTCGAGCCCGGCCAGCAGGTCGGCCACCCGGCCCCTGCCCGGCACCGTGGCCTCGGGGTCGACCACCGACCAGGGCACCAGCACGAACGCGCGCTCGTGCACCCGGGGATGCGGCAGCGTCAATTCGGGGTCGTCGGACATGGTCTCGCCGACGACGATCAGGTCGACGTCGAGCGTGCGCGGCCCCCACCGCTCCTCACGCACCCGCCCGTAGGCGTTCTCCACGCCCAGCGCCCGTTCGAGCAGCGTACGCGGCGGCAGCTCGGTCTCGGCGACCACGACCGCGTTGAGATATGGCTCCTGCCCGGCGGGCCCTCCGACCGGATCGGTCTCGTAGACCGGGGACACCTTGACGAACTCCAGGCCCGGGGCGTCGAACATCGTGTCGATGGCCCCCTGCAACGTCTGGAACCGCTCGCCCAGGTTGCTGCCGAGCGCGAGGACGGCCTTCATGTGCGGCTCCTCTCGATCGTCACGATCACATCGTCGAACGGCAGCGGGATCGGCGCCGCCGGTTTGTGCACACTCACCTCGACCTTGTCGACCAGCTCACTGGCCAGGCAGACGTCGGCCAGCCGCTGCGCCAGCGTCTCGATCAGCTCGACCGGCTCACCCTCGACCACCTCGACCAGCGCCTGAGCCAGCTCGCCGTAGTGGACGGTCTTGGTGAGATCGTCGCCGGCCGCCGCCGGGGCGGTGTCGAGGAACAACGTCGCGTCGACCACGAACTCCTGGCCGAGCTCCCGCTCGGCGGGCAGGACGCCGTGCCTGCCCCTGGCCCGCAGGCCCTTGAGAGCGATGCGGTCAGACCTCAAGCTCGCCCTCCTCGTCCTCGTCGTCGTCTCCCTGGAGCACCGGGGAGCCGTGGTGCATCCACAACCGCCAGCCCTGTGAGGTGCGGATGTAGACGTTACTGGCCACCACCTTGCCCGCGGCGAAGCTGGACTCACCCTCCTCGCCCGCCGTCAGGATGTTCTCCACGCAGGTGAGCACGGCCACGTCGCCCAGCACGGTCGTGTTGACGTCGGTCAGCACGAACTGGATGTAGGTGGTGTTGGCCATGATCAGCGCCCACGACCGCAGCACCTCCGACCGGCCGGCCAGCAACGTCCAGCCCGGGTGGACGCAGCTCACCTGGTCGTCGGCGGTGTCCTCGGCCCAGATCTCGGTCATCTTGTCGAGATCGGCGCTCTCGATCGCGGTGTAGAACTCCTGGTTGACCGTCTCGATGGCGGCAGTGTCGACACTCATGTGCCTGCTCCGGCTCTCTTCCATGCGGCCGCCACGCGCACGGCATCGGCATTGGGACCTACCTCGTGCACGCGCACGCACCAGGCCCCCGCCTGCGCCGCCAGCGCGGTCACCGCCAGCGTTGCGTCGTCGCTCCTGCTGAACGGGCGGGGTGCGCCGTCGGGGCCGGCCAGCAGCCGCCCGAGGAAGCGCTTGCGGGAGGCCCCGATCAGCAGCGGGTAGCCCAGCTCGGCGAGCTGCGGGATGCCGGCCAGCAACGCCCAGTTGTGCTCGGCGTTCTTGGCGAAGCCGAGGCCCGGGTCGAGCACGATCTGCTCCGGCGACACCCCCTCGGCCAGCACCAGGTCGACCCGCTTGCTCAGCTCCTCGCGCACCTCTGTCACGACGTCGGCGTAGACGGCGCGGCTGTCCATGTCATGGCTGTGGCCACGCCAGTGCATCACCACGTAGCGCGCCCCCGTGGCGGCGACCACGCGCGGCATCGCGGGATCGGCCAGGCCGCCGCTCACGTCGTTGACGAGCCTGGCGCCCGCCTCGACCGCGGCCCTGGCCACCTCGGCGCGCATCGTGTCGACGCTCACCGCGACGCCCTCGGCGTCGAGCGCCCGGATCACCGGGACGACCCTGGCCAGCTCCTCCTCCAGCGACACCCGGGCGGCACCGGGACGGGTGGACTCACCGCCCACGTCGACGATGTCGGCCCCCTCCCGCACCAGGTCGAGACCGTGCTGGACGGCGGCCTCCTCGTCGAACCACAGGCCGCCGTCGGAGAAGGAGTCGGGGGTCACGTTGACCACGCCCATGACGAGGCACCGCTCCGTACCGCCCGGCACGTTGATGGGCACGCTAGTCATGGGGCAAGCCTAGGCGTTCCCCCACACCTGCCGACATCTCGGGTCCCCAGTTGTGGATAACGATCGTCACCTGCCGAGGATCAGCGCCATCGCCTCGGAGCGGGTCTTGTCGCTGGTACGGAAGTCGCCGCGGACCGCCGACGTGACCGTCTTGGCCCCCGGCTTGCGCACGCCGCGCATCGTCATGCACAGGTGCTCGGCCTCGACCACGACGATGACCCCGCGCGGCTCCAGCACCCGCATGAGGGCGTCGGCGATCTGCGAGGTCATGCGCTCCTGCACCTGCGGACGGCGGGCGAAGACGTCGACCAGCCGGGCCAGCTTGGACAGCCCGGTCACCTGGCCACGCTCGTTGGGGATGTAGCCCACGTGGGCCACGCCGTGGAACGGGACCAGATGGTGCTCGCAGGTCGAGTAGACCTCGATGTCCCTGACCAGCACCATCTCGTCGTGGTCGACGTCGAAGACCTTGTTGAGCACGTCCTCGGGCGTCTGGCCGAGCCCGGAGAACTGCTCGGCCATCGCGCGGGCGACCCTGGCGGGCGTATCGAGCAGGCCGTCGCGGTCGGGATCCTCACCGATGCCGTAGAGGATCTCGCGGACGGCCTTCTCGATCCGCCCCAGGTCGACCTCGTGCTGGGTCACGCACTGTCCCCGGACTGGAAGGCGTCCTGGTGGCCGGAGGTGAGCGAGCCGTTGGCCGACTGCTCCTTCGGGGTCAGGATCGGCGGGCGGTCGGACGGGAGCCGCTTGCCGTAGCCCGCGTACGAGGGCCTGTGCTCCTTGACGACCACCGGGGCGAAGATCTGCAGGACCTGCTCGCGGGAGAGGGTCTCCTTCTCCATGAGCTCCAGCACCAGGTTGTCGAGCACGTCGCGGTATTCGACCAGGATGTCCCAGGCCTGGTCGTGCGCCGTCTCGATCATCCGGCGGACCTCCTCGTCGATGGAGGAGGCGATCTTCTCGGAGTAGTCGCGCTCGTGGCCCATCTCGCGGCCGAGGAAGACCTCGGCCTGGCCGGTGCCGAACTTACGGGCGCCGAGCTGCTCGCTCATGCCGTACTCGGTCACCATGCGGCGGGCGACCGCCGTGGCCTTCTCGATGTCGTTGGAGGCGCCGGTGGTGGGCTCGTGGAAGACGAGCTCCTCCGCCGCGCGGCCGCCGAGCAGCATCGCGAGCTGGTCCATCATCTCGGACCTGGTGGCCAGGAACTTGTCCTCCATCGGCAGCGTCATCGTGTAACCGAGGGCGCGACCGCGGGACAGGATGGTGATCTTGTGGACCGGGTCGGAGTTGGGCAGCGCGTGCGCCACCAACGCGTGACCGCCTTCGTGGTAGGCGATCATCTTCTTCTCCTTGTCGGACATGACCCGCGACTTGCGCTCGGGCCCTGCCATGACACGGTCGATCGACTCCTCCAGGACCTCCATCGTGATCAGCTTCTGGTCGGCCCGCGCGGTGAGCAGGGCCGCCTCGTTGATCACGTTGGCCAGGTCGGCGCCGGTGAACCCGGGGGTGCGGCGCGCGATGACGTCGAGGTCGACGTCGGGCGCGAACGGCTTGCCACGACCGTGGACCTTGAGGATGCCCTTACGGCCCTCCAGGTCGGGGCGGTCGACGGTGACCTGCCGGTCGAACCGGCCGGGACGCAGCAGCGCCGGGTCGAGGATGTCGGGCCGGTTGGTCGCGGCGATGAGGATCACGCCGCCCTTGACGTCGAAGCCGTCCATCTCGACGAGCAGCTGGTTGAGGGTCTGCTCGCGCTCGTCGTGACCGCCGCCCAGGCCGGCGCCGCGGTGGCGGCCGACGGCGTCGATCTCGTCGATGAAGATGATCGCGGGGGCGTTGGCCTTGGCCTGCTCGAACAGGTCACGCACTCGGGAGGCGCCGACGCCGACGAACATCTCGACGAAGTCGGAACCGGAGATCGAGTAGAAGGGCACGCCCGCCTCGCCCGCGACCGCGCGGGCCAGCAGGGTCTTGCCGGTGCCGGGCGGGCCGTAGAGCAGCACGCCCTTGGGGATCTTCGCGCCGATCGCCTGGAACTTGGCCGGGGCCTGCAGGAACTCCTTGATCTCCTGGAGCTCCTCGATGGCCTCGTCGGCGCCGGCGACGTCGGCGAACGTCGTCTTGGGGGTGTCTTTGGTGATGAGCTTGGCCTTCGACTTGCCGAAGTTCATCACCCGGGAGCCGCCGCCCTGCATCTGGTTCATGATGAACAGGAAGATCAGCACGATGATGACGATCGGCAGGAAGCTCACCAGGATGCTGAGCAGGAAGTTCTCCTGGGGCACCTCGGTGGTGAAGCTCTTCGTCTTGTCGGCGTCGACCTGAGCCTGCAGCTCGTCGGTCAGCTTCGCGCCGTAACCGCTGACCCAGTTGGACTGGATCAGCTTCGCCGGGGCGTCACCCGGCCGGACGACGATCGGCTTGGCGAGGGTGAGCTCGACCCGATTGTCCTTGTCGACGACCTTGGCGCTGGTGAAATTGCCGGCGCGAATCTGTTGGAGAACCGTGGACGTGTCGGCCTGCTTGAAATTGCCCCCGCCGCTCCAGAGCTGGGTGACGAGCAGGAGCAGCACGACGATGCCCAGGATCCACAGCAGTGGCCCACGTGTAAATCGCTTGAGATCCATCCGATGCGGAACCCCTTGCGGGCCCGTCCCTTCCTGACCATGGCCTGGAACCCCGGGCTGGCCCGGGGCCGCGGCATCCGACACCGCGACTTCTGACTACCCGAAGGGGACTTGCGGTCACCCTTCCGGAGTCTGAAGGTACACCGGCACGGCGCGCGGAGGGACCCGCCCGCTACACCGGTCTTGCCCTATCAACGTACGTCACGTTGCGCGATGTTCCCGGCCATGGCCGGGATTACTACTTATAAACGTGCGGCGCGAGCGTTCCGATGAACGGCAAATTGCGGTAGCGCTCCGCGTAGTCGAGCCCGTAGCCGATGACGAACTCGTTGGGAATGTCGAAGCCGACGTATTTCACGTCCATCGGCACCTTCACCGCGTCGGGCTTGCGCAGCGCCGCGCAGATCTCCAACGAGGCCGGGTTGCGCGACTTCAGGTTTTCCAGCAGCCAGTGAAGGGTGAGGCCGGAGTCGATGATGTCCTCGACGATCAGGACGTGGCGGTTCAAGATGTCGGTGTCGAGGTCTTTCAGCACCCGTACGACGCCGGAGGACTTGGTGCCCGCGCCGTAGGACGACACCGCCATCCAGTCCATCTGCACGGGCACGTGCAGCGCCCTGGCCAGGTCGGCCATCACCATGACCGCGCCCTTCAGCACGCCCACGAGCAGGACGTCCTTGCCCGCGTAGTCCTCGTCGATGCGCCCGGCAAGCTCTTTGATCTTGGCCTGGAGGTCGTCCTCGGGGATGAGGACCTTCTCCAGGTCTTTGCCCATGTCGGCAGCGTCCACCTGTGGTTCCTTAAACGATGGGACTGATGGCGACTATCAGGGTGCCATACCGCCGAACTGCGGACAGACCTCCGGGTAGATCGACCGCCTTCTGGCCGCGCCATTGTGTGACCAGCCGATCGACCGCCAGCACGTGGGTGGCGGAAAGCGCTCCGGACGGCGTGCCCGCCGCGATGGCCGCGCGCCTCAGCACCCTCCGTCGTACGGCGTCGGGCAGTTTCTCCAACTCCGGTACGGACAGTGTGACGGACGGCCCGATATCGCTTAGAGCGCAATTCGGGAACGCCGTTTCGGCCCACTGATCGAGGGCGTCGGCGTCCTCCCGAGCCATTCTGGCGGTCCGCGCGAGCGCTTCGGCCACCCCCGGGCCGAGCTCTTCGTCGAGCATCGGCAGGATGCGCTTCCTGACGCGGACGCGGGTGTAACGGGGGTCGTCGTTGTGGGGGTCGTCCCAAGGGTCGAGGGACATCGCACGGCAGGCGGCGACCGTCGTGGCCCTGGACAGGTCGAGGAAGGGCCGGCGGTAGCGGCCCGCCCGGGCGGCCATGCCGGAGATCGAGCGCAGGCCGCTCCCCCTGGCCAGGCCCAGCAGCACGGTCTCGGCCTGGTCGTCGCGGGTGTGGCCGAGCAGGACGGCGGCGGCCTGGAGGCGGTTGGCCGCCTCGGCCAGCGCGGTGTACCTGGCGTCGCGGGCGGCGGCCTCAGGGCCGCCCTCGGCGCCGACGGTGACGGTGAGCACCTCCGCCGGGGCCAGGCCGAGCCCGGCGGCGATCCCGGTGACCTGCCGGGCCCGGTCGGCCGAGCCCGGCTGGAGCTGGTGGTCGACCGTGACCAGGCCCGCGCGCAGACCGGCGCGGGGGGCGACGAAGGCCAGCGCCGCCGCCAGGGCGAGGGAGTCGGCGCCGCCGCTGCACGCGGCCAGCACCAGCGCGCCGGTGCCGCCGAGGTCGGCCAGCGCCTCGCGCACGGCCCTGCGCACGTCGGCTACGGCTGGATGGGGACCCACGAGAGCCATTGTCCCGGCTGCCGGAACCCGCCGCACGCCGCGGCGGGTCCGGTGGGGGTCGAGGTCAGGCGGGCAGGGCGGGGGTGCCGATGACGCGGTGGATCCAGGCGTCGGGGTCGGCGATCTCGGCGATCGTGGGCAGGGTCTCAGGGGACGTCCAGACCTTGTTGAAGCCGTCCATGCCGACCTGGTCGACCACCTTGCGGACGAACGCCGAGCCTTCGGCGTACTGCTTCATCTTGACCTCTATGCCCAGCAGGCGCCGCACCGTGCGGTCGACCCGGGAGCCGCCCTCGCGGCGCTGGGCGAACTTGGCGCGGATCTCCGAGACGGACGGGACCACCGACGGGCCCACGGCGTCCATGACGAAGTCGCCATGGCCCTCGACCAGGGTCATCACGGCCGTCAGCCGGTCGAGGATCTCCTTCTGGGCGGGCGACTGGATGGCGTCGATCAGGTTGCCCTCGCCGCCCCTGACGACGTCGGCCACCGTGTCGGCGGCGTTGCGCAGACGGTCGAGCAGCGTGGGCAGGTCGAGGTCGGAGGCGAGCAGGAACTCGGTCATCTGCGACCGGACGTACTCGCGCAGCCAGGTCACGCCGGTGAACTGCACCCGGTGGGTCTCCTCATGGAGGCACACCCACAGGCGGAAGTCGCGCGGCACGACGTTCATCTCGCGCTCGGCGTGGACGATGTTGGGCGCCACGAGCGTCAGGCGGCCGGTCGCCTCCTGGCCGGTCGGGTCGGGCGGCAGGAACAGCTCGTACTGGCCGAGCACCCGGGAGGCGAGGAAGGCGAGGACGGCCCCGACCTCCACGCCGGTGATGCGGGAGCCCACGGCGGTGACGATGGCGGGCGGCGGGTTGGAGCCGCCGCTCATGCGCTGGGTCAGCGGTTCGAGGACCACGCGGAAGCCCTCGACGTTGGCCTTGATCCAGCCCGGACGGTCGACGATGGTCGCGGGCTGCGGCGCGGTCTCGGTGTGGATCTTCGTGAACTCGCGCACGTGGCCCTCGGCCTCACGTGACAGCGTGCGGAGCTCGGCGACGGCCTGCCTGGCCTCCTCCTTGCTCACCTGAGGACCGGGGCGCACCAGGCGCGTGCCGGTCGTGACGGCCAGATCCCAGTCGATCACCTGCATAGCGTCCACCGTACGTTGTTCTCGTCACGCCTGCGAAGAAGCGGCGTTCAGGATCGCGCGACGATCGCGGCGAGCTTGTCGAGCACGGGTTCGGCGTTCACCGGCACGTCGTCGGCGAGGAAGGCGAAGGTGACCAGCCGGCCGTCCTTGGTGGTGGCCAGGCCCGCCAGGGTGTTGACGTTGTTGAGCGTGCCGGTCTTGGCGCGTACGAGGCCGACCTGGCCCTTGCTGTCGGCGCGGGTGAAGCGCCGGCCGTTGCCCAGCGTGCCGGAGAAGCCGGCGATCGGCATGCCCGAGTCGACGGCCCGCAGCTCGGGGTGCTGGGCGGAGCCGGCGATGGCGATGACCCTGGCCATGGCGTCGGCGCTGACCCGGTTGCGGATGGACAGTCCGCTGCCGTCGGCGACGCTGACGCCCTTCGTGACGCCGAGCCGCCGCATCACGCCGACCACCGCCTGCGCGGCCCCCGCGAACGACGCCTCCTTGCCCTCCTTGATGGCGACGTGCCTGGCCAGGGCCTCGGCCATGTCGTTGTCGCTATGGGTCAGGGTGTGCTCGACCAGGGCGTAGAGGGGGGCGGAGTCGACCTTGCCCAGCTCGGCGGCGCCCGCCGCGGCCTTCTCCTGGCGGACGTCCTTGGAGACGGTGACGCCGTACTTGGGGAGGAGCCGGGCGAAGGCGGCGGCGGCGGTCGCGGCCGGGTCGGCCACGCGGGGCCGGGCGCCGGGGCGCTGGCGTCCCTCGTCGATGGCCAGGGCGTGGACGGGAGCCGCCTCGCCGTCGGGCACGTAGTTCGGCTTCCAGCCGGGCGCGAGGGTCGGCCCGGTGAACAGGCTGTCGTCGTAGGCGAGCGTGACCTTCCTGACGCCCTTCGCCTTCAGCGTCGCGGCGGTGCGGGCGGCCAGGGTCGCGAGGGACGCCTGCTTGGGGTAGCCGGGCTTGGCCGTCGGCCCGGCGAGCAGCGGGTCGCCCCCGCCCACCAGGACGATCGCGCCGGGCGCGCGGCCCTGGACGACGCGGGTGGAGAAGCGCGTGTCGGGGCCCAGCGAGGCGAGCGCCGCGGCGGTCGTGACGACCTTGTTCGTGGAGGCCGGGGTGATGCCCAGGTCGGGGTTGGAGGCGAAGATCTGGGCCCCCGTCCTGGCGTCGAGCACGACCGCGCCGACCCGGCCGCCGAGCGCTTCGTCACCCAGCGCGTCGGTGAGCTGGCGGGTCAAAGTACTCTTAGTCGGGAGAGGTCCGTCTCCTGACGTCGCCGAAAGCTGGGCCAGCACAGGCCCCGAGGTGACCACGGGGGCGGGGGGGATTCCCCGGGGAGACGCCGTCGGCCCGATCGGTGACGGCTGCCTCGTCAGCGCGCTCAGGTTGTAGTCGCTGGTCATGGCGTAAACGCCGATGACGATCGTGACGATCTGGAGCACGGCGAGAGTGGCCAGCATCACCGTACGCTCGTGCCGCGCCACGTCGCCTGACCTCTCTCCTGGTGTTCGCCTACGAGACATTAACGCCCAGCCGGGACTTCCCGGGGGCCTTGAGCGGAGGAACCGCGGTGGAGTTCGACGTTGTCGTTGAGATTCCCAAGGGGCAACGGAACAAGTATGAAGTGGACCACGAGACCGGGAAGATCAGGCTTGACCGGCTCCTGTTCACCTCCACGCAGTACCCCGCAGACTACGGCTTCATCGAGCACACCCTCGGCGAGGACGGCGACCCGCTCGACGCCCTGGTGCTGCTCCAGGAGCCGACGTTCCCGGGCTGCTACATCACCTGCCGCGCGGTCGGCATGTTCCGGATGACCGACGAGAAGGGCGGCGACGACAAGGTCCTGTGCGTCCCCTCGACCGACCCCCGGATGCACCACATCCAGGACATCCACCACGTGTCGGAGTTCGACCGGCTGGAGATCCAGCACTTCTTCGAGGTCTACAAGGACCTTGAGCCCGGCAAGTCCGTCGAGGGCGCCAACTGGGTGGGGCGCATCGAGGCCGAGGCCGAGATCGAGCGCTCGTTCAACCGGGCGAAGGACGCGGGTCACCACCACTGATCCTCACTGGGGCCTGGTGGCGCCCACCAGGTCCCCTCGCCAGATCGGGGCCACGCGCACCACGTCGCCGGTCTGCGGCGCGTGCACCATCTGACCCTGGCCGACGTAGATGCCCACGTGGTGGATCGTCCCGGGGTCGTCGGTGATGCGGCCGAAGAACAGCAGGTCGCCGCGGCGGAGCTGGTCCAGCGGCACGTGCGGGCCGGACGTCCACTGGGTTCCGGTCCAGTGGTCCAGATGCACGCCCACCTGTTCCCAGGCGCGCATCACCAGGCCCGAGCAGTCATAGGTGTCGGGGCCGGCGGCGGCCCACACGTACGGCTTGCCGAGCTGGGTCAGTGCCCAGTTGGCGGCCAGGTTGCCGCCCGCCGACCCTGCCGCCCCGGCCGCCGACAGGGCCAGGGCCCGACGCCTGGCCAGCAGCTCGGCGTGGCTGCGGGCGGCGTTCACCCGGCGTTGGAGCTGCCGCCTCTCCACCCGGAGGGTGTGCGTCTCGCGGCGCTGCCGGGCGACGGCCGCCTCCGCGGCGAGCTTCGCCTGCCGGGCGCGCTCCGAGGCCGCCTGCTGGGCGTCGTAGGCGTTCTGCGCCTGCTCCCCGAGGATGGCGGCGACCTCCTGGGCGTCGCTCATCCTGCGCAGGATGCGGGCCCGCTCGTCGCCGAGCTGGCTGAGCAAGCTCGCCCGGTGCAGGAAGCCGTCCACGCCGCCCTCGTCGATGAGCATGCCGATGACGGGGTCCATGGGCGTCATGCCGCTGTAGCTCTCCGCCGCGAGCAGCGCGACGGCCTGCCGGGCGCGCTCGGCCTCGACGTCGGCCGCCGCCTGACGTTCCCGGGCCTGCCCGTACGCCTGCTCGGCCTGCCGGAGCCGGACCAGCTCGCCGTTGTACGCCTCCACCTGCCGTTCCACGCCGGACGCGAGCTCGTCGAGCCTGGACTGGGCCGCCGCCAGCCCGGCGCTGGCCACCCCCAGCTCCTTCGAGCGGTGGCGGGCGGTCTCTCGCGCCTTCTTCACGTCCTTGGCCGACGGCATGGGGTCGGCCGCCACCGGCGGGCACGGAGTGAGCGGACACAGAGCGACTAGCAGGGCGCACGCCAGGAGCCCGGCCCGAATTGAGCGCATAGGTCCCCCTGAAAACAGATGGTTACTCTATGCACACAGTTCCCAGCGCTCTCATGCACGTAACGTCATCACCGCAGGCGGAAGAGGCGCTCTATCCAGGGACGGATGCCGGCCACCACCGGCTGGGCGGCTCTCGGATAGGTGAAAACGGGGGTTTGGCCACCGTACGCGGCGTGCAGTTCGGCGGCCTTGCACCAGTCTGCGGTCACCCGGGCCGTGGCCCATGCCGCCGCGATGGCCGGCCTGGCCTCCGGATGGCGGTCGTAGGTCTGGTAGAGGGTCATGGTGGCGTCGGCGGCGGCGTGACCGTCGCCCGGGTAGGCGGTGCCCGCCAGGTAGGGGGCGGTGACCCGGCCGCCGTGGCAGGTGTCGAGCACCCAGGTCCAGTTGGCCGTCACCAGCCCGAGCACCGGATCGGGGACGTCGGCGGCGGCGCCGTACATGCGTTCCTGGCGCGGGCCGGTCAGGCGGCGGGCGTCCCACAGCCAGTCGAGCTCGTCCGGCTGCGGGCCGCCGGCCAGCCAGGACAGCACGGCCAGGCCGCGCGCGGTGCGCAGACGGGACAGGTCGAGCACGTGGCGCAGCATGCGGGGGCCGCGGTCGAGCCAGGTCGGCCAGTCGACGCGATGACCTCTGGGCACCAGTTCGGCCACCCGCCGGGGGACGGGCAGCGGGCAGACCCGGCGGCCCAGGTGCGGGTCCTGGCGCAGCTCGAACGCCTCCACGGCCCGTTCAGCCGCTCTCGACGGGCGTGGCGGGCTCCTCGGTGGGCGTGTGCGTGGGAGGGGGCGTGTGGGTGGGCGTGGCCGTCTCCGTGGGCGTGGTGGTCGGCGCGGGCGTCTCGGTGGGCGTCGGGGCGGGGGTGGGGGTCGGCACCGGCGGCGTGCGGGTCGGCGGACGCGTGCCCGGCTCACCGTGCGGCGGACGGCCGGGCGGGCGGCTCGGCCATCCGGGACCTCCGGGCTGGCCGGGCTGGCCGTACGTCGGGTCGCCGGGGTTCTGGTCCGGCGGATCGGCCTGTGGCGGATCGTCGGGCGTCGGCTGCGGGTCGCCGGGCTCGGGTTCGGTGGTCGGCGCGGTCGCGTGCGTGGGCACGAGCACGGCCGGCGGCACCGGCGTCGTCGAGCCGAGCATGCCGAACGGCTCGGGCGCCGCGCTGTCGAGGATGGGCTCTACGGTCAACTGGACGTCCTGCGGGTCGGGTTGCCAGGGCAGTCTGATGCCGGGCGGCTCGCCGGTGGCGGGGAACGCGGCCGTCGCCACCCCGGCGAGACCGCCGTTTTCCTTGCCGAACTGGTTGAAGATCACTGCTATCGCCACCACGGTCGCGACCGCCGCCAGCGCGCCCGCCACCGCTTGAGGCCACCTTCGAGCCGCCGTCTGGGTGGGAACGGGAAACCCGGCGGCGTCCAGGGAGGCCGTGCGCCGGGCGACGTAGCGGCGGTAGGGCAGCAGCTCGGGGTCGGCGAAGCAGCTCATGACCCTGATGCGCAGCGCGTCGGGGAGCGCGGCGGCAGGCAGCAGGGCGAAGACCTTGGCGGCCGAGGCCTGACGGGTGCGGTGGGGGGCGCAGACCTCGCAGCGGGCGACGTGCCCGACCAGGTGCTCGCGCATCTCCCTGGTGAGCTCGCCGGAGAAGCCGTCGAGGATCCGGGCCCGGCGCGGGCAGTCGTAGGGGCCCTTGCGCGCCAGGATCTCGGCGGTGACGGCGTCGGTGAGGTGCTCGCGCGCCTGCTCCCTGGCCTGCTCGACCTGGCGCGGCGACATCGCGAGCACCTGGGACAGGTCGGCGGTGTCCAGCTCGTGCCTGGTCGCGAGCTCCAGCACCTCGCGGTCGGCGACGGGCAGGCTGACGACGGCGTTCCAGGCCATGAGCCGCAGGTCGGCGTCGGCCGGGTCGTCGAGAGGCGGCGCCTCGGCCAGCGCCTCGTCGGCGCCGGGCGGCGCGGCCATCCGGCGGCGCAGGCATTCGAGCCGGGCCAGGGCGAGCAGCCAGACCCGGAACCTGTCGGGCTGGGACAGCGCGCCCGCGTGCGCCTCGGCGGCGATCAGCGTGTCGCGCAGCGCCACCTGGGCGCTGTCGGTGTCGAGGAGGAGGGACCAGCAGTAGCGGTAGACGCTCTCCGCGTAGGTGTCGTAGAGCGCGGCGAGGGCTCCCGGGTCACGGGTGCGGAGTGCCTCCACCAGGACGCGGTCATTCATGTGACCGAAGGTAATGGATCGGTAACTAGTAGTTCTACCGGTTCCGCCGCTTGTCTACCGCGACCCCGTCATTCCTCGACCTATTTGTTCGGACTAATACCGATTACTGCTTTACCTGTCCCATGACCTGGCTCCCCCGGTCGACCGCGAACGGCTCGGAGGTGGGCTTGACCGTGTGCTCCGGGATCGCGCCGCCCATGGCCAGATCCTCGTAGGGACGGCCGGTGGAGCCCCAGGTCCTGGCGGTGACGTCGGTCTTGGCGACCTTGCTGTCCTTGGGCAGTCCGGCCACGGTGAGGATGAACCTGGGCGGACTGCCGGCCTTGACGTCGTCCACGAACGTGCTGCCGCCGCCGAGCAGTTTGCCGGCCCCGTCGCGCAACAACGCGTTCACCACCAGGCTGCTAGCCGGCAATTGATACGGATTCCCGACATAGCCGGTAATTAGGTAAGAGCCGTCTTTTTGGCGCATTGTCTGGACGCGGCTGATCGGGAACGACTGGAACGACGACGGGATGCGCGCGGCGGTCCGCCACTGCGCCGGACGGTACTGGATGGTCACCTTGACCGGCTTCTCGGCGGTGGACGCCTGGCCGGTGAAGGCCAGGGAGCCGCCCGGCGGCACGGCGTCGAGCGGCTGGTCCATGCGCACCACCTCGGTGCCGGCGGCGTCGCGGCCCACGATGGTGGCCACCACGTGCTCGCCGAAGTGCCACGGGTTGGCGTTGCTGAGCACGCCCGCCCAGTTGACGGCGTAGCCGTCGGAGGACTTGGCGATGTTCGAGACCTGCTCCTTGAGAACGAGCGGCTTGAGCGATTGGGCTGGCTGGTCCTCACTTGAACAACCGGCGAGGCAGATCGCCCCGAGTGCGAGGAGGCTGACGGTTCGGCTACGCAGGATCACTTTGCCGTGATAACCCGTGCATGGGCACGGCTGTCAGATGACACGCGCCGGGCGTACCAACTCTTTAACGCCGCCGGACGACCCTGGACTCGTCCCATACCGGCTCGGACGACTCGTAGACCATGCCGTCGGAGCCGAAGACCAGGAAACGGTCGAAGTCGGCGGCGAACCAGCGGTCGTGGGTGACCGCCATGACCGTGCCGTCGAACGCGTCGAGGCCCACCTGGAGCGCTTCGGCGCTGGCCAGGTCGAGGTTGTCGGTCGGCTCGTCGAGCAGGAGCAGCGTGGCGCCCGACAGCTCCAGCAGCAGGATCTGCAGCCGCGCCTGCTGGCCCCCGGACAGCGTGTCGAACCGCTGCTCGGCGATCAGCCCGGCCAGCTCGTAGCGGGCCAGCGTCTTCATGGCCTCGTTCTTGAGCCTGGCGTGCTCGTTCATCACGATCTCGACCGGCGTGCGGCCGAGCAGGTCGGGCCTGGAGTGGGTCTGGGCGAAGTGCCCTGCGACGACCCGGGCGCCGAGCCTGGCCACGCCGTCGTGCGTGACGGGCTCGCCGGCCAGCAGGCGCAGGAAGTGGGACTTGCCCGAGCCGTTGGAGCCGAGGACGGCGACGCGCTCGCCGTACCAGATCTCCAGGTCGAACGGGCGCATGAGGCCGGTCAGCTCAAGGCCCTCGCAGATGACCGCGCGCTTGCCGGTGCGGCCGCCGCGCAGCCGCATCTTGATGTTCTGGTCGCCGGGGGCCTGCTCGGGCGGGCCCGCCTCGACGAACCTGCGCAGCCGCGTCTGGGCCGCGTGGTAGGGGGCGGCCATGCCGTCGTTGTACCTGGCCTTGTTCTTCAACATGTTGACCAGGGCCTTGAGCTTGGCGTGCTCTTCGTCCCAGCGCCTGCGCAGCTCGTCGAGCCGCTCGTTGCGGGCCTTGCGGGCCTCGCCGTAGCCGGCGAAGCCGCCGCCGTGGATCCAGATGTTGCCGCCCTCGACCGTGATGATGCGGTCGGCGGCGTTGGCCAGGAGCTGGCGGTCGTGGCTGACCAGCAGGACGGTCTTGGACGTCTCGCGGAGCTGCTGCTCCAGCCACTCCTTGCCGGGCACGTCGAGGTAGTTGTCGGGCTCGTCGAGCAGCAGGGTCTGGTCGGGGCCGCGCAGCAGCGCCTCCAGGACGAGCCGCTTCTGCTCGCCGCCGGACAGGGTGGCCACGTCGCGGTACTTGACCCGGTCGTACGGGACGCCGAGGGCGGCGACCGTGCAGGTGTCCCAGAGCACCTCGATCTCGTAGCCGCCCGCGTCGGTGTAGTCGCTGATGGCCTGCGCGTAGCGCATCTGCGCCTTCTCGTCGTCGCGCTCCATCATGACCAGCTCGGCCGCGTCGAGCCGCTCGGCCGCCTGCCGCACGGCCGGCGGGGCCACGCCCAGCAGCAGGTCGCGGACGTTGCTGCCGTCGCGCACGCTGCCGATGAACTGGCGCATCACGCCCAGCCCGCCGGAGCTGGTCACGTTGCCCTCGACGGGTTCCAGATCGCCGGCGACCAGGCGCATGAGCGTGGTCTTGCCCGCGCCGTTGGGCCCGACGAGCGCCGCCTTGACACCGTCGCCGATCCGGAAGGAGACGTCGTTGAGCAAGGGCCGGCCGTCGGGCAGCACGTACGTCAGATGTCCTACTTCAACGTGGCCCATCCGGGCAGGCTACCGGCCGTTCTGCACCACCGGCACCCGATTTTCGTGCGGCGATACCGGAGGACTCTGGACAGCAAGTGATCTAATGACTAGAACTGTACGGGACCCCCAGCCCTAGGAACCGGTGATGACGCGATTCCGCTCCTCCCTCGCCCCCCTCGCCGTCGCGGTGCTCGGTCTGATCGCCGTGCCGCAGCAGGCGTGGGCCGCGCCGCCCACGCCCGTGCCGCCGTCGGTCGGCGCGACCCAGCAACAGCAGTCCGGCCCGGTCTCGGCCTGCGCGCCCACCGTGCGCGGCGCGTCCGTGGACGCCCGGCTGACCAGCCTGTTCACCTCGTACGGCAACGACAACAACCGCCTGGACGACTGGACGGGAGCCGACGGCACCTACTCGGTCAAACTGCCGAACGGCCGTGAGCTGTGGGTGTTCTCCGACACCTTCCTCGGCCGGGTCAACCCCGACGGCTCCCGGCCGCCGGTCGTCGAGGAGGGCGGCAGCACCGTCTTCCTGAACAACTCCTTCGCCGTCGAGCGGGACGGGCGGCTGTCCACGGTCCACGACGGCACGGCCGCCGAGCCCGAGGCCGTGATGCCGCCACGCGACGACAAGCACTGGTACTGGGCCGGGGACGCCACGCTGGCGGGTGGCCTGGTGGAGGTCACGTACCAGGAGTACGAGCGGTTCGGCTCCGGCGCGTGGGACTGGCGCTGGCACCGGAACGTGGTGGCCAGGTTCGCGCCCGGCCGGCTCGACCAGCCGATCAGCGTGCACGACCTGCCCTCGGGCCACGGCGTCTCCTGGGCCTCCGGCCTGCTGAAGGACGGCGGCTACACCTACGTGTACGGCGTCGAGGACCTCGGCTCGGCCAAGTACATGCACCTGGCCCGGGTCAGGGGCCAGAGCCTGCTGGGCACGTGGGAGTTCCGCACGGCCGACGGCTCGTGGTCGCCGGACGAGACCGACTCGGCCCGGATCATGGGCGGGGTGGCGAACGAGTACAGCGTCACCCGGGTCGGATCCGGATATGTCCTGATCACACATGACACGACCGAGGTGCTCAGCCCCAACATCGTGGCCTACTCCTCGTGCTCCCCCACCGGCCCCTTCACCGGCAAGCAGCACGTCTACACCACCCCCGAGACCAGCGGGAACGTCTTCACCTACAACGCCCACGCCCACCCCGACGTCGCCGGGAACGGCCTGGTGGTCTCCTACAACGTCAACAGCTTCGTCAACACCGACCACTACCGGGACGTGTCCATCTACCGGCCCAGGTTCCTGGACGTGACGTTCGAGTGAGGCGCAACTGGGCGGCGCGCCTGCGGCGGCTCACCCTCGACGGGCTGCGGGCGGTCACGCTGGAGAACGAGCGGCTGCGCGTGACCGTCGTGCCGGACAAGGGCGGCGACGTGGTGGAGTTCCTGCACAAGCCCACCGACACCGACTTCGTCTGGCTCTCCCCGCAGGGCCTGCGCGATCCGCGCGACCACCGTCACGGCGCGGCCGACGACGTCGCCCAGTTCGTCGACCACTACGAGGGCGGCTGGCAGGAGGTCTTCCCCAACGGCGGCGCGCCCAGCGAGTACCGGGGCGCGCGCCTGGCCCAGCACGGCGAGGTCGCCGGGTTGCCGTGGTCGTGCGAGGTGGTGGCCGACTCCGAGGAGGAGGTCGCGGTGCGGCTCGGCGTGCGCACGCGGCGGCTGCCGTACCGGGTGGAGAAGGTGTTCCGGCTCCGGGCGGGGACGGCCGCGCTGGAGGTCGAGGGCCGGGTGACCAACGAGTCGGACCTCGCGCTGCACGCGATGTGGGGGCAGCACATCGTCTTCGGCAGGCCGTTCCTGCGGGCGGGCGCGCGGATCCGGCTGCCCGAGGGGGTGCGGGTGATCCCGCACGCCGGCCCGATCGACCCGGCCGGGCGCCGGGTGCGTCCCGGCGGGCCGTGGCGGTGGCCGGTGGTGCCCGCCGACGGGGGCGGGGAGACGGATCTGAGCGTGGTGCCCGGGCGGGGCGGGCCGAGCGAAATCGTCTACCTCACAGGCTTCCCTCAGGGTTGGTACGAAATTTCGGGGGATATCGGTATGCGGGTGGAGTGGGATGCGGCGCTCCTCCCCTACCTGTGGATGTGGCAGGAGCTCGGCGCGTCCACCGGCTATCCCTGGTGGGGACGGGCCTACACACTGGGGCTCGAACCGTTCGCCGGCATGCCGACCGACGGCCTGGCCGCCGCCGTGGCCAACGGGAGCGCCCTGCCGCTCGGACCGCAGGAGACCAAGGTGTTGAGGTGGCGCGCGGAGGTGCTGGCGTGAGTGAGTTTTCCGGCAAGGTGGCGCTGGTCACCGGCGGCTCGATGGGCATTGGACGGGCGGTGGTCGACCGGCTGGCCGACGGCGGCGCGAACGTGGTGTTCTGCGGCGTGGACAAGGACGCGGTGCTCGACAGCGAGCACGTCACCGGTGTCGTCGCCGACGTGCGTCGGGCCGGCGACATGCGCGACCTGGTGGACCTGGCCGTGACCAGGTACGGCGGCCTCGACGTCGTCGTCACCTGCGCCGGCGTCCAGCGCTACGGCACGGTCGAGGACACCCCCGAGGAGGTGTGGGACGAGGTCATGGACGTCAACCTCAAGGGCGTCTACCTCACGTGCAAAGCCGCCGTGCCGAGGCTCAGGGAGCGCGGCGGCGGCTCGATCGTGGTCATGTCGTCGGTGCAGGCGTTCTCCTCGCAGGCGCAGGTGGCCGCCTACACCGCGAGCAAGGCCGCCCTGAACGGCCTGACCAGGGCCATGGCGCTCGACCACGCGTCCGACGGGATCAGGGTCAACGTGGTCTGCCCCGGCTCGGTGGACACCCCCATGCTGCGCTGGGCGGCCGACCTGTGGCGGGGCGGGCTGTCGCAGGAGGAGCAGGTCCAGCAGTGGGGCAAAGCCCATCCGCTGGGCCGCGTCGGCCGCCCCGAGGAGGTGGCCGAGCTGGTGGCGTTCCTGGCGGGGCCGCGCTCGTCGTTCATCACCGGCGCCGAGCACCGCGTGGACGGCGGTCTGCTGGCCCGAAACCCCGCGGCGCTCCCCGACTAGGTCGAGTAAGTCCCCAGTCGCCTCCCAATCCTGGCAATCGTTGCGTCAACGCGACGAAGTGCCAGGTGGTGAGCCTGGTAACCAGAGTCTCTGCGTGTAATCCGAGGGTGGGTCCCGAGCCCCCTCACGCACGTAGGTACGGGTTCCGAAACGCTCACCGATCTAGGAGAGACCTGTGAGGCTCACCAAGAAGGCCGCCGGCTTCGTCGCCGCCGCGGCCGCGCTGTTCACCGTGGTCGTCCCGGCCGCCGCGGCAGAGGCCAGCCCACGTTCCACGTGCTACGGCGGCCGCGTCTGCCTGTACGCCGGTTTCGACTACAACCGCGGCCAGAGCGACCACTGGCGCGACTTCACGGCCGACGACTCCGATCTGGCCGACAACAACTGGCTGAACTGGGACTTCAGCAACACCTGGCACAGCATGGACAACGAGACCAGCTCCGTCAGGAACCGCATCGGCTGCAGCGCCACCCTGTGGCAGCACGCCGACTACACCGGTGCCCACAGCACCTTCACCCACAACTCCAACGACGGTTACCTGTCGAACAACGCGATCGGCAACAACCGCACCAGCTCGATCGACATCTGGTGCCGCTGAGAAATAACGGGAGTGCCGGTTTCCGGGCTTGGCCGCCGGAAACCGGCTGTCGCGGCCTCCTCGCGGGCGCGCTGCTGCTGTCCGTCGCGGCCTGCGCCACCGCCGAGCCCGTACGCGAGCGGCCTCCGGCGGGCGTGACCTCGGTGTCGCAGCTCGTGTTGCCGTTCGACGCCTACAAGCCGACTCCCGAGCAACGGGCCGTCCTGGGCAATGCCCACAACCACCTGGTCGCGCAGTGCATGAGCCGCCGCGGCCTCACCGTCACCCCACCCGCCGAGGACGCCGCCGAGCTGGCGGTGGTCGATCCCGGCAACTCCCGCCGCTACGGCGTCGTGGACACCGCGGCCGCCCAGCGGTACGGCTACCACCTGGCCAGGCCACCGTCCCCGGACACCACGGCCTCCTGGGTCAACAAGCTGCCCAAGCGCACCCGCCACCGCCTGTACGGCACCGCGGCCGACCGCGGCTGCCTCGACCGGGCCTCCGCGGCGCTGGAGAGCGGCACCCGCAAGGCGGACTGGCCGTGGCTGGGCCTGCAGGACTCGCTCGCCCTGGAACAGGCCGCCAAGTACGGCGGCGTGACCGCGGCGAACAGGCGCTGGCAGTCGTGCATGACCCAGGCCGGACATCCCTACCCGGCGCCCGAGGCGGCCATCGCCGACTCCCGCTGGAACCTGGACAAGCCCGACGTGAGCGAGGAGGAGAAGCAGACGGCCGTGGCCGACACGACCTGCAAGTGGTCGTCGGGCCTGGTCGCCGCCTGGTTCAACGCCGACGCCGAGGTGCAGCGCGCGGTCATCCGGGACAACAAGGAACGCTTCGACGCGCTGGCCGCGAACCTGCGACAGCGGCTGGAGCGCGCCTCACGCCTGCTGTCCGAGGACGAAGGCCGCCAGGTCGGCTGACTGGGCGAGTCTGCTGGGCTCGTGCGCGTACATCATGTGGCCGGCCTCGTAGTACGTGAACTCCACGTTGGCGGCCAGCTCGGCGGGCACGGGCAGGTGGGCGAAGGCGTGCTCGGCCGCGTAGTAGGGCGTGGCGCCGTCGTGGTACCCGCAGGCCACGTGCACGCGCAGGTGCGGGTTGGTCCGCATGGCGGCGCCGAGCCGGTCGATCACGTTGACGTGCACGCCCTCGAACTCCTTGTACGACCACGGGTGCACCCGCGAGCTGAGGATCTCGTAGGGCAGGTCGTTGGCGTACTCCAGCTCGGTCCGCAGGTAGTGGTTGAGCGCGGCGCTGTAGGGGCCGGTGATGGCGTTCATGCTCGGGTCGGAGACGAAGTGCTCGCGCCCGCCGTCGGGGTCCCAGCCGGTGAAGCGGCCGTCGAGCCTGCCGACGGTCAGCCGGCGCTCGCGCAGCAGCTCGGTGAAGAAGCGGATGTGCTCGATGCGCAGGTCCACGCGGTCGACGTAGTCCTCGGAGAGGCCGGACAGCGCGGCGACCCTGGAGACGGCGGCGGCGCGCTCGTCGGCGGTGAGGCGGCTGCCGCGGGCCAGGGCCCACGGGTAGTCGCGGGCGGCGTACTCCTCGGCCTCGCGCAGCACGTCGGCCAGCGGGCGGTCGCCGTGCAGGCCGTGATAGTGCGCAATTGCGGCATAAGTCGGTAGATAGAGGGCGTAGGCCGTGTCGTTGCCCTCGTTGAACTCCACGGTCGCGTAGTCGAGCACCGAGGAGATCAGCATCACGCCGTTGAGGTACATGCCGTACCGCGACTGGAGGTGGTCGGCCAGGCCGGCCGCCCTGACCGTGCCGTACGACTCGCCGGCCAGGAACTTCGGCGACATCCACCGCGCGTTCCTGGTCGTCCAGAGCCGGATCACCTCGCCGACCGACTCCAGGTCGCCGCTGAACCCGTGGTACGGGCCGGCCTTCTCGCCCTCGGCCGCCCGCGAGTAGCCGGTGGACATCGGGTCGATGACGACCAGGTCGCTCACCTTGAGCAGGGTCTCGTCGTTGTCGGCCAACGCGTACGGGGGAGGCAGGAGCGCGCCCGCGTCCCCCATCACGACCCGGCGCGGGCCGAGGATGCCGAGGTGCAGCCACACGCTCGACGACCCGGGCCCGCCGTTGAAGGCGAACGTGACCGGTCTGGTCAGCGGGTCGGCGTCGTCGAGCGTGTAGGAGGTGAGGAACACCTCGGCCTTCGGGCGGTGGCCGTCGAACGTCCCGTCCGTGAACACCTCCTCGCGCACCACCATGGTTCCGGTGGTGGCGGTGTACCCCTGGCCGGTCGGCAGGGTGTGCCGGGTGGTGACGAGGTTGTCAGCGGGCGTCTTTGTCTGTACTTCGTCGGACATAGCGGCCAATTATGGGGCAACGTCCACGGAGATCGCGGGGTCGGCGAAACGTTCGTTCGGGACGGTGGCGTACCAGCCCGGCCGGCCCGGGTCGCGGTCGTAGGGGTAGCCGCCGGTCTCCCGGTAGAACTCGGCGTAGCGGGCCACACGATCGGGGTCGAGGCGCACCCCGAGCCCCGGGCCGGAGGGCACGGCGATGGCGCCGTCCGCGTACGGCAGCTTGCCGCCCTCGATCACGTCGTCGCGCAGCTGGTGGTAGTGGGCGTCGGCGGCGTAGGTGAGGTTCGGCAGCACCGCGCCGAGGTGCAGCATGGTCGCGAGCTGGATGCCCAGCTCACCCGAGGAGTGCACGGCCACCCCGACCTGGAACGTGTCGCACACCCCCGCCGCCTTCACGCACGGCCGCACCCCGCCCCAGAACGTCGTGTCCAGCAGCACCACGTCGGCGGCCCTGCGCAGCACGTTGGAGGCGAGCTGCTCGAAGTTGACGACCACCGTGTTGGTGGCGAGGGGCACCCTGACCTGCTCCCGAACGGCCCTGAGCCCTTCCAGCCCCCAGACGGGGTCCTCCAGGTAGTCGTTGTTCAGCCCCTCGATGGCCCGGCCGAAGCGCAGCCCCTCGGCCACCGACAGCACGGCGTTGGGGTCGTACCTGAGCCGGTCGGCGGGGAACGCCTCGGCCAGCGCCCGGTAGCACTCCAGCTCGTGGTCCGGCGGGAACACGCCGCCCTTGAGCTTGTGCACGGTGAACCCGTGCGCCTCCTTCAGGTGGGCGGCGTGCTCGACGAGCTGGCCGGGGGTGCGGATCTCCGGGTGGCCTTCGGCGGCGTACCGGAAGAACAGGTAGGAGGCGAACGGGACGGCGTCCCGCAGCCGCCCGCCCAGCAGGTCGTGGGCGGGCACGCCGAGGTGCTGCCCGACGAGGTCGAGGCAGGCGAACTCGACGGCGGCCAGGAGCTGGGTGCGGTTGTTGTAGAGCGAGGCGGTCGGGTTGGCGATCTTGAAGCGGAGCGCCTCCAGCTCGAAGGGGTTGTGCCCCTTCAGGTACGGGACGAGCGCGCGGAAGGCCGACTCGGCGCTCTCGCCGCCGCCGCCCATCTCCCCCAGGCCGACCAGCCCGTTGTCGGCCTCGACCTCGACGATCGTGCGGACGAACCGCCCCCAGTGGGCGCCGTTGCTGTGCCGCAGCGGCGCCTCCAGCGGGACGGCGACCGTCGTGGCCCGGATGTCAACGATCTTCACGCGCGCTTCCCTCCGACGACGGCGACCCCGCAGGCGGGCAGCCGGACCTCGACCGCGTCCCGTCCCGGCATCGTGACCGTCGCCGTCACCGGCTCGGCGGCCAGCGACTGCAGCCGGACCACTTGCTCCCCGTCCAGCCGGCCGATCGAGGTGATCAGCACGTCGGGGTGGTCCACCGAGGCGTAGGTCTCGGTGGCGCCGGGTTGGCCGGTGATCAGCGCGCCGACGAACGGCTCGGTCAGCCCCGAGGCCGCCGCCGCGCCCAGCCTGCTGCCCTTGACGCCGGCCGCCGACGTGACGGCGTACCGGAAGGTGGTCTCGCCCTGCTGCTGGGCCGGGAAATTGGTGTCCCAGATGTTGTTGAGCGCCCAGGAGTAGACCGTGCCGTCCTCCTGGTCGAGCGTGGGCGGGAACGGCGCGTACGGCATGTGGATGGTGCCGAGCTGCACCAGCGGCGCTTCCAGGGTGGCCCAGGCGACGGTCAGCTCGGGGTCCTCGAAGGCGATCCAGTGCCTGATCGGCAGCATGTATTCGGCCGACCCCGGGACGCGCGGCACGTCGGGGCCGCCGACGCCGCCGGTCAGCTCCCAGGCGGTGGCCGGGCCCGTGGCGAACGGGAAGGCCAGGAAGACCGCTTCCTTGGCCGGGGTGCCCTGCTTGGCGAGCTGGTAGGTCAGGTCGAGCCTCGGGACGCCCCGGTGCAGCTCGATCGTGGTGCGCAGCCAGTCGACGCCCTTGCCCTGGAGCTCGACGACCAGCCTCTCGCCGACCGCCGTGCGCTGGGCCTTGACGATCGTGGCGTGGCGGGCGACGGCCCGGTCGCCGAGGAGCGTCCTGTCGTGCGCCCCGACGTGTCCCGACAGGTGGTTGAAGTGCGGGGCGGTGGCGTAGCGGTCGTAGACGTACTGGCCGAAACCGGCGGCGGCGTCACCGTTGACCAGCTCGCGGCCGGCGGACTTGTCGAAGATCGAGCTGATGTGGCCCTCACGGACGTCGTAGGCGACCCGGTAGAACTCGTTCTCGATGACGCCGTCCAGGTCCGGCTCGACCGGCTCGGGGGCCTGGCTCCGGCCCCGCACGACGTCGAGCCGCGCGTAGCCGAAGCCGGGTACGTCGGCCACGACCGCGTGGACGTGCCGGCCGATCGGGCGGGTCGGCCAGTCGTCGGGATCGACGTACTCCTCGTGGTGCGGCACGGTCTGCCCGGTCCGGGAGTCGACCAGCGCGATCGGCACGTCCACGGCCACCACGTCACGCGGCAGGAACGCGCGGACCACGTCGGTCCGCGCCCGGGTGCCGGGGTTGAAGACGGCGAAGGCGGCCAGGGCCGCGCCTTCCGCGTCCGCGTCAGGCAGGGCGGCGCCTTCCGCGTCCGGGGTCGAGAGGGCGGCGGCGAAGCGGCGGGTGGCGGCATGCAGCAGGTCGGAGGCGTCGTCCTGGGCCTGGTAGGCGCCCGACGACTTGCGGGTCCACTGCAGGCCGCCGGAGTCGCCGGCCTCCTCGGCGTCCTCCCACGGGTTGGCCGCGCCCCAGGTGTGCTCGTTGAACAGGGCGACCTTGTCGTACGCCTCGTCGATCTGGTCCGTGGCGTCCGCGCCGGCGATCGTGTGCAGGGTCTCGGCGACGCGCAGGGCCGACTGCGCGCGGCGGACGTAGCCGAGCGGGCGGGCGCCCGAGCCGAGCCCGTCGGCCCACCAGTCGGTCCAGTCGCCCTCGTGCACGGCCAGGCGGTCGTGGTAGCGCTCCTCGACGTGCTCGAAGAAGTCGCTGTTGACCGCCGAGCGCAGGCGCGGCCAGGCCCACGTCTCGTTCCACTTGCGGGCGATCGAGGCGGGCACGATCGACGGCCCGGCGTTGTCGGCGTGCGCGCCCTGGACCCGCAGGTGCAGCACGTCCAGCTCGTACGGCTCGCGCGGCGCGTCCGGCCCCTGCCAGCCGAACGTGCCGGGCCCGTACGGGTAGCCCCGCGTGGCCAGCGCCGACAGGTAGCGCGGCAGCAGGTCGTCGGCCAGCTCGTAGGAGTCGGTCAGCCCGACCGTGTTGCCCTCCATGTACGCCATCCCGTGCGGCGTGTCGGTGAACCACACGAGCAGCTCGTTCCCGCTGGGCGCCCGCCACCGGAACGGCCTGGTCAGCTTGTCGCCCCCGTGCAGGTACGGCACCGACCGCCCGGCCCAGTTGTGCGCGGCGGCCAGGTAGCGCACGCCGGAGGCGTTGAGCGCGTCCACCAGGCCGACGACCGCGCCCGGCACGTCGGTGTGCATGGCCGACCTGGTGGCGAAGCCGTACCGGTCCTGGAGCTGCGCGGTGAAGCGGAGCTGGCGGTAGAGCTCCTCGGTCGAGCACGCCTCGGTGTGGAGCTGGAACGGCAGCGCGGTCACCTCGATCACGCCCGCCCTGGCCAGCGCGGCGAACGACTCGACCTGCCCGGCGGGCCGGGCGTCGAGCCATCTGAGCGCGGGCATCGACGACTCGACCGTCCAGCGGAACTTGGCGTCGTCCGGCCAGGAGGCGGTCTCCTCGGCCAGCCGCACGGCCGCGTCGAGGTAGTCGAGGTGGTGGCGGAGCACCGTGCCCTGCGGGTCGGTGTAGCCGATGTCCAGGTGCGAGTGGTGCACGACGAACACGCTCCACTTGCGCTGCGGGGTGACCGTGACCTGCGCGCTGCCGACCACGCCGGCGTCGTCGCGGCACTCCAGGGTGAGCGTGCGCGGCGCGTCCACCTCGGGCACCAGCAGCGTCACGTCCGTGCCCGAGGCGCTGTCGACGCCCACCAGCACGTGGGTCAGGGGTTGCGTGCTCGACACCCTGACCGCCTGGCGGCCGTCGTGCGTGAACAGCGGCAGCACCGCGACCCGCACCTCCAGCCCGCGCACACTGATCACCGGGGTCGAGGTGTCGTTGCGCAGCGCCTGCCTGATCCCGTCGTAGTCGGGGCTACCCAGGCTCCGCTGCAGCAACCGGCTCGTCATCTAAACACTCCCTAGGGACAGGCCCCGTGCGAAGAGGCGCTGGGTTGCCAGGAACAACACGACCGTCGGCAACGAGACCACCAGGCCCGCCGCCAGGCCGACGGGGACCGGCGTGCCGGCGTAGACGTCGGTCATCAGTCCGGCCAGTGCGGTCATGACCGGCCGGACGCTCTCGGTCTGCGTCAGCGTCAGGCCGAAGATGAGGTCGTTCCAGATGAAGGTGAACTCCAGGATGAACACCGCCGTCAGCGCGCTGAGCGAGATCGGCAGGTAGATGCGCCAGAAGACGCGCCACGTGGACGCGCCGTCCATGCGGGCCGCCTCGAAGATCGAGAACGCGACGCCCGTGTAGAAGTTGCGCAGCACGAACGCGGCCAGCGGCACGTTGACGGCGGTGTAGATGAGGATCATGCCGAGCCTGCTGTCGTACAGGCCGGCGTCGCTGTAGCCGACGAACAGCGGCACGAGCAGCATCTGCGACGGGAAGATCGTGCCGCCGAAGATCAGCAGGAACCACCAGAACCCGTGGCGCAGCCGCAGCACCACGATCGTGTAGCCGGCCAGCGCCCCGATCACCACGCCGAGCAGCGGCGAGACGACCGCGTAGAGGGCGGTGCTGCCCAGGCTGGCGGTCAGGTCGGCGCTGTCCAGGGCGCGGCCGAAGTTGTCCAGCAGCGCGAAGTCGCCGGACGGCACCCACGCGCTGCCCGGGTCGTACGAGGCCGCCGGCCTGGACGCGTTGACGAGGAGCAGGTAGGTCGGCCCGAGCCAGATCAGCCCGAGCACGATGAGCACGGTCCGCCGGATCATCGCACCTGCCTCCTCAGGTAGAGGTAGGAGGCCAGCCCGGTGACCACGGTGAGCATCACCGCGACGGCCGAGCCGTAGCCGTAGTCACTGGCCACGAACGTGTCGCGGTACATGGTCACCGCCAGCGTCTCGGAGTTGCGTCCCGGGCCGCCCTGCGTCAGCACCCACACGATGTCGAACGTCTTCAGGCTCGCCACCAGCGCCAGCCCGACCACGACCGCCGTCAGCGGGCGCATCAGCGGCCAGATCACGTGCCGGAACAGCCGCCAGCCGGAGGCGCCGTCCAGGCGGGCGGCCTCGATCGGCTCCTTGGGGATGGACTGGAGGCCGACGACGAACAGCAGCGTGTTCACGCCGAGCTGCTGCCAGGTCCACACCAGCAGCATGGCCAGCGTGTTGTGCGGCGCGACCTGGAGGAACGCGGTGTCCACGCCGAGCAGCCGGTTGGCGATGCCGTCATGGGACAGCACCGGGCTCCACACCATGGCCAGGCCCGCGCCGCTCAGCGCGTACGGCAGCATGAACGGCACCCGGTACCAGGCGCCCCCCTTGATGTCGTAGGACAGCACCGCGACCAGCAGGCCGAGCCCGACCGGGAGCACCATCGTGCCGGCCACCCAGATGAGGGTGTTGCGGGTCGAGGTGAGCAGCGCGGGGTCGTCCAGCAGCTTGACGAAGTTGCGCAGGCCGATCCACGCCGGGGACTCCAGGCCGTCGTACCGGGTGAGGCTCAGGTAGGCCGTCCACAGGAACGGTGCGTAGAGCAGCCCCGCGACCAGCACGGCCGCGGGCGCCACGTAGCCGTGCCTGAACCGGCCGAGCATCGGCGTCCGCGCGCTCATGGCCTCGCTCCGCGCGACGGCGTTCCCCCGCTCACTGGTGGGTGCTCCAGTACTCGTCGGCGGCCTTCTGGATGGTCTCCAGCACTTCCTTGTACGTCCCGGGCTCGGTGACGAACTTGCCGAAGCCGTCGAGCGCGGCGGTCAGCACCGGGGGCGGCGTGGCCTCGAAGTAGCGGTTGACCAGGCGGTACTTGCCGCCGCCCGCGTCCTTGGTGACCGTGCCGAGCGCCTCGTCGGCGATCTCGACCTTCGGGTTGGCGCTCACGTCGCCCCTGGTGGAGGCCCACTTCTTCTGGGCGTCGGCGGTGGTCCACCACTTGAGGTACTTCAGGTTGGAGTCGGGGTCGTCCCCCTTGGCGAGTGAGCACAGCGGCCCGCTCTCGAAGATCATCGAGGTCTTCGGCAGCGCGGGGTTGACGTTGGGGATGACGAAGAATCCGTAGTCGGTGCCGGACTTCAGGTCGCGCTGCGTCATGCTGGTGTTGAACCAGGTGCCGAAGGAGACCATCGCCGCCTTGCCGTTCTTCAGGACGTCCCCGGGGTCGGTCTTGTCACCCGGGTTCATGAAATATCCGGCGTCGATGAGCGACTTCCACTTCTCCATCACCTGGACCACCCCCGGGTCGGTGTACTTGGCCTGGCCCGTGGACAGGCGGTCGTACAGGTCGGGGTCGGAGCCGGCCATGAGCTGCTCGAACCAGACGAAGGAGAACAGCACGCTGGTGTGGTAGAAGGCCTTGACGCCGTTCTTCTTCAGGGTCTCGGCGCCCTGCACCAGCTCGTCCCAGGTCTGCGGGGGCTTCAGGCCGTACTTGTCGAAGATCTTCTTGTTGTAGAACATGCCCCAGTAGGCGACGTTCATCGGCACGCAGTACTGCTTGCCGCCGATCGTGTAGTAGGGCGCGAGGTCCTGCGACAGGTCTCCCGCTTTGATCGCCTCCTGCCAGACGGCCGTGGTGTCGGCCACCTGCTTCTGCTTGACGATCTCCTCCAGCATCCCCCCGGTCTGCCAGGTGAACAGGTCAGGCTTCACGTTCGTGCGGAAGGACGCCTTGATGAAGGCCTGGTACTGGGCGGAGTCGGTGTACCCCGTCGGCTTCATGCCCAGGCCGATCTGCTGCTTGGACAGGGCGCCCATCTCGTCGAAGTATTTCGTCCAGGCGCCCTTGTCGTTGTAGAGCGACAGTTCGGTCTTCTTCTTCGGCGCCTCGGCGCTGTTTCCGCCGCAGGCGGTCAGGACCAGCGCCGCCACGCCCAGCGTGGCCACACGTGACCGGAACATGGCCGGCCTCCTTGCTCTTTCGGGGGGACTTGCTCTATCTAGAGGGCAACCTCTGCTCGACGACGGTCCGCACGTCGACCAGATGGGCCCGCATGCGCGCCTGCGCCTCGGCGGCGTCGCGCGCTTCGATGGCCTCCAGGATGGCCAGGTGCTCCTCGTAGTCACGGCGCCGGTCGTCGAAGATCTGCAGGATCTCCCGCTGCTCCGCCCCGTGGACGGTGAGCAGCGAGTCGACCACCTCGTGCAGGACGCTGTTGCCCGCCATCCGCGCGGTCGCCCGGTGGAAGGACATGTTGGCCTCGTGCAGCTCGGCGTCCTCGCCGCGCAGGTGCCGGCCCGCCTGGTCGAGCACCTGCTTGAGCGCGGCCAGCTCCGCGCCCTCGGCCTGCTCGGCGGCCATGGCGGCCAGCGGCGGCTCGATCACGATCCGCGCGCCGAGCAGTTCGAGGAGCTGGGCGACGTGCATGTCGCGCATGTTGGGGTTGGGCAGCACGAGCCGCTCGATGTCGGCGCCGACGTAGATGCCCGAGCCGTGCCGCAGCTCGATGGCCCCGGTGGCCTCCAGCCTGCGCAGCGCTTCGCGCAACGTCGGGGTGGTGACGGCGAAACGCTGGGAGAGCTCCCTGGTGGAGGGCAGCCTGTCGCCCGGCCGGTGCCCCCCACTACGGATGAGCTCCAGCATGCGCTCGGTCAGAGCGTCGGAAAGCGTCGGCCGCGCAACCTCGGACATATCAAGTGATCTAATCACTTAATCCGACGCACGTCTATGCTGACCGGCGATTTCCCCGGCTCAGCGGTTGAGCAGGTCCTTCATCAGGTCGATCTGCGCCTTTCGGGACGCCTGGACCTGCGCCGCCCACTCCTTGACCGCCGGATCGGCCCCGGAGGCCACCTCGGTGTCCGCCATCTTGATCGCGGCGCCCTGGTGCGCGATCAGCAGGGTCATCAGGTCGTGCTCGAAGGACTTCGACTTCTTCAGCGCCCTGATCTGCCTGCGGTCGGTCTCCGGCATGCCGCCGTGGTGGTCGTGGGCGCCGGTGGCGGCGGTGAGCGGCTGCTCCCAGGCGTACAGCCAGCGCAGCATCATCTCGACCTCGTCCTGCTGCGTGCTGGCCACGGCGGCCACCAGGATGCGGAGCTGGTCGGTGGTGGCCCGTTCGCTGCCCAGCTTGGCGATCTCGATGCCCTGGCGGTGGTGCTGGACCATCATCTGCACGAACATCACGTCCTGGGCGTTCACCGGAGGTGCCTGGGCCCCGGCAGCCCCGCAGGCGGTGGCCAGCAGGAGGCCCAGGGCCGCCAGGACGAGCTTCAGGGCGCCGGATCGGGGGGTAGCGGCCACTCTGCGCGCCTTCCATTAAAAAGGAAACCTTCCTAAGAGTTAGACGATTTCCCCGGGGCGCGCAAGGGCCCCTGTCAAGGACGCGGGACGCCCGGCGCGGACGTCCCGCCTTCCCTCCTCAGCGCTCACCCCGGACGGTCACCGGACGCCCGCGCGGTAGGTCAGGACCAGGCCGACGCCGCCGATGGTCGTCCGGTCGCCCTCCACGGCGAGCGGCCACCCCGGCCCGCCCACCAGCAGGCCGGGGGTGGGCAGCAGCTTGCCGTCGTCGAGCGCCAGCCGCCGGTCGCCGTTGATCAGCAGCCGCGCGGACGTCCCCGGCGGGTACGCCGCGTAGACGCCGGTGATCTGCCGCCCGATCATGCCCGGGAACATGCCGGCCGTGAACGGCAGCGTCAGGACGTCCTCGGAGCCCTCCGTGAACGCCGCCCACCGCTCGGGGAACTCGGTGGCGACGTCCACGAACCGGGCCGCCGGGTACGGCTTGAGCATGCCCTTCACCGCGTTGGCGAACAGCTCGCCCCCTTGCTCGGCGGCGTACTTGACGGTGATCGTCACGTCCCGCAGGGCGGGCGCGCCGCCGGCCGGGAGCTCCAGCCGCCACCGGGAAACCGCGCCCGTGCCCTCGAAGGGCAGGTAGCGGTCGTCGTCGAAGCGCAGCTCGAACAGGCCGTTGTTGTCCTTGTACTCCTCCAGGTCCGACAGCGCGATCTGCTGCCCGGCCCGCCAGTTGGCCCGCAGCGTGCCGGGCATCGGGCCCTTCGGGTCGATCAGGTACTTGACGGCCTTGGGGTCGGGGCTGAGCACGATCTTGCTGTCGAGCTGCGTGAGCGTGGCGTTGAGCCCGATCGGCGCCTGCGCCCCCTCGAAGGTGACCGACAACGTCCTGATGCGCCGCCGGTAGTGCCCCGGGAAGTCGCGGTCGAACAGCGGCTCGGTGAGCGCGAACTCGCACCGCCCGGTCGTGCGCAGGTTCAGCGCGGCCAGCGGGTCGAGGGCCAGCAGCGACACCTTCTTGGTGATCTCCAGGCCGCGTGCGTCGCTCTCCAGGTACGCCTGGCCGAGCCGTTCCAGGTCGACCGACAGGCTCTCGCCCGCCAGCAGCCCGTTGCGCCGGCTCTCCCAGTACGCCGGCCGGATGTGGTCGGCCTCGCCCTCCGGCACGCCGCGTTCGTACTGGAAGGCCCGCTGCGCGGCACGTGCCATCTCGTAGGCCAGGTTGTACGTCTGGAAGTACATCCCGGACAACCGCCCCGACATCCACTGGTAGAGCTGCGCGTTGGCGAACTTGTTCGTCATGAACGCGCCGACCGCCTCGGTGTCGGCGATCTCCTGCCTGAGCACCTCCAGCTCCCGCTGGGCCACCTTGACCTGGAGCTCGGCGCCGGCCACCTGGTGGTCGAGCTGCGCCACGTCGGCCCGCGCGACCGCGAACTGGAAGGCCCAGTCCTGGGCCATGCGCTCCTGCTCGGCCCGGACGCCGAACAGCTCGCCGAGCACGCTGAGCCCCTCCGCCGTGGTCGTCGCGACGTCGGCGCCGGTGTTCAGCGCGTCGGCGACCTGGATGCCGCCCTCCTCGGTGCCGATGATGAACGGGCCGATCAGGACCTGCGGCAGGGCGGCGGCGACCGCCGCGCCGACCTTGAGCCCCGCCCCCACGAAGTGCGCGACCGCGGCCCTGGTCATGACGTCGATCTGGGCCTCCTGGAGCGGGGACATGCCGCCGGCGATCAGGCCCTCGTAGTAGCGCGCCCGCTCCTCGGCGCTCTTCCGGCCCACCTGGAGTTCGAGAAGGCCCTCGGTGGCGATCTGGACCTGCGCCTCCTTGATCGCGCGGGTGAGCCCGAGGATCGTGCCCTCCTGCCTGTTCTGCAGCAGCGCCAGCTCCTCGGCGTCGCGCCGCTCCAGCACGTTGAGCAGGTCGCCGGCGAACTGCCGCAGCTTGTCCACCAGCTCCTGCGCCCTGCGGAAGGTGAAGGAGAACCGGTAGTGCGGCACCGGCACGGCGGCGGCCAGGGCGAGCTGGTCGGGCGAAGCCCCGCCGGCCACGCCCCTGACCAGCGCCATCACGTCGGCGGGCGGCTCGAACAACGGCACGGGACGGCTGATCCCCATGATGTCGAGCGAGGCCCTGATCTTGCGCAGCCGGTCCTCGACCCGGGTCCAGTAGTCCAGGAACACGCTGTTGCCCGGGACGTGGAAGTAGGGGTTGCCGATGCCGCCGTGCACCTCGCCCGGCCCCTTCAGCAGCGCCCCGCCCGCCGTCAGCTCGGCGAGGACGCCGTTCCCGGCCGGCAGGGGCGGCTCGGCGGCGGTCAGCTCCTCGTAGCCGCGCGCCGGCGTGACCGCCCGCGGCCCGAGGTCCTCCGGCCGCGGGCCGAGCAGGTCGTGGGCGAAGATGTAGAGCATCCTGGCCTCGTCCAGGCTCTCGCCGGTGTACTGGCGGAAGAGCAGGTCGCCCCAGTCCAGCAGGTTGTCGACGTAGGCCATCACGACCGCCCGCCGGTGGGCCGCCGGACGCAGGTCCGCGATGGCGTGCGGGTCGAACGGGTCGTCCATGTACGTCCGGATCATCGTGTCCCAGTCGCCCGCCAGGTCGTACTGGCGGCGCAGCCGGCCGATCATGGCGACCTTCTCGCCGAGGCCGTCCAGCGCGCGGCGGGCCCGTGCCGGGACGCCGGTGGCGGCCAGCGCGCGCTCGACCTCCCGCAGCCCGTCCGAGGCGAGTCCGGTCAGGTAGCCCTCCTCGTCCGCGGACAGGTCGTGCGCCTGGTACGCCGGGGCCAGCGCCTCCAGCGCGCGCAGGATCGGGTTCAGCGCCCCGGCCACCTTGTCGGCCTCCGCGCCGATCTCCCGCAGGTCCTCGCGGCAGCCGGTGACCAGCGCCTTGACGTCCGCCGACAGGAACGGCAGGAACCGCCAGTACCGCGGCTGGGTGGGGTCGAAGACGTACTCGTACCAGGTGCGGGCCTCGTCGAAGCGCTGGGCGCCGTTGAGCGCCTGGGCGATGAGCACGGTGGCGTGGAAGAAGACCTCCCAGTAGTAGATGCCGTTGCCGCTCTGGAAGTCCAGGTGCGAGCTGGTCGGGTAGCCCTGCGCGACCACCTGCGGGCCGACCTTGATCGTGGTCGGCCCGGAGACGGTCTCGCTGAAGGCGGGCAGCTCGTCGATCTCCTGGGTGCGCGGCGCGAGCAGCTCGGCCACCCCGCCGGTCAGCAGCGCCTTGTTCAGCCGGTACGCCGTGCTCGACGTGAGCCGGACGATCTCGTGCGGCAGCGAGGCGACCTCGTAGGGGCGCTCGGGGGCGTACCTGACGTACTCGGCGCCGAGGAACAGGAAGAGGTCCCGGCTGTCCAGGACGCCGGTCAGCCGGGCCTGCCAGCCGTCGGGCAGCCCGCCCCAGTTGCCGGCGACCGGGGAGAAGACCAGGTCGTCGCCCAGCTCCCGCCCGGACTCAAGGACGGCGTAGTCGGTGCCGGACAGGACGTACCGGCGGCCGGCGCGGGTGAAGACGGCCCGGACCGCCTGGTCCATGGGCTTGGGGTGGCCGCGGTCGGCCACGTCGGGGATCGTGCCGCCGTTCAGCGTGTAGCGGACGTACTCCAGGCCCCTGGCCAGGTACAACCGGCCGCCCGCCACGTAGGCCGCGTCCACGCCCTGCCGGGTGACCAGCGTCCCGGCCTTGCCCAGGTCCCTGGTCGGGTACGGGCCACTCTGCGTGTACTCCTTGCGGTCCTTGGAGGTGATGGAGACGTACGTCCTGGCCGCGTTGTCGAAGAACCAGGCGCCCTCGCCGAGCACGAAGGCGGCCCCGACCCGGCCGGACTGCGGCAGGCCGTCGGTGTTCTTGGCCAGCGGGCGCGGATACCCCTTGTCCAGGCCGCCGTCCGGGGAGAAGCGGAAGTACTGGTCGCCGGAGAAGACGAACGCCTTGTCGCGCAGCAGGATCGTGTCCACCCTGGCCCCGCCGGGCGGCGTCCAGGGCAGCTTGCGCGGCGTGTCCAGCGAGGACGAGTCGACGTAGCCGAGGTCGCGGGAGAAGAAGTACTCCTTGCCGTCGGGCAGCGTCCCGGCCGCGTCCACCTTCGGCCAGCTGGGCAGGCGCTCGTCGTTGGTGGCGAGCTGCTTCGGGTAGCCCTCGTCCGGCAGGCCGAACGGCGGGCCCGAGTAGCGGTAGTAGACGGGCCCGGCGAACAGGTACGTCTGCTCGCCGCGCACCAGGGCCGCGTCCACGACGCCCGACTCGTACAGCTGGGTGGACACGTGGCCCCAGCGGCCGGCGACCGGCAGCCTGCTCAGCCGGGTGGCGTCCGGGCGGTCGGGGCCGACCTCGACGTAGAAGCGGTTGGCGTTGTTGAAGAAGTAGCGGGTGCCGTCGGGCAGCTCGAACGCGGCGTCGATCGGGTTCCAGCCGGTGGGCAGCCTGTCGGTGTTCGCACTGAGCGGCTGAGGTCTGACGTCGCCGCCGGGCGGGCTGACCGGACGGCACAGGAAGCTGCCGCCCTTGTGGTCCACGCTCAGCCAGGCGCCGCTTTCGAGCTCTTCGTGCGCCGGCATCGTGAGCCGCACGACCTTGGACTCCTCGACCGGCTCGTCGAAGATCCGGTCCAGCCGGGACGCCCGCAGCGGCTCGGGCACGCCCTCCACGCGGACGGCGTACAGCTCGGGGGTGAGCGCGAAGGAGGAGTGGGTCTCCTTGCCGTCCACCTTGTAGAAGCAGGTGATCACGATCGAGTCGTGCGCGTCGGCGCTCTCGCCGGGCACGACGGCGGACGCCTGGACGTAGAGGCGCACGTCCGTGATCGGCGCGTCCCGCCGCTCCTCGACCGGGAGCACCTGGGCGGCCACCCACTCGTGGTTGAGGTTGCGGAAGGAGTAGGAGATCCGCACCCGATGCGCCGGCGGCGGTGCGGTGACCTCCTGCGTCTCGCCCGTCCGCTTGGCAGTGATCTTGGTCCCGGACGGGTCCTCCGGCGTGACCGTCTCGACGACCGGCCAGAACACGAACACCCGGCCGAACGCGTGCACCGGGTACACCCGCTCGGACTCGATCTGCACGTCCGCCTTGAGCCATGGCTCCCAGGTGGCCGACAGCTTCGCGCCGTCCCTGAACTCGGCCTCTCGGCAGTAGTAGCGCCGCGGCTCGGTCCTGGTCCTGCCGAACAGGACCAGCCGCCGGACGCCCGCGTCCGCGCCGTCCTCGGCGTAGACGTAGCCGCCCGCGACGGCCAGCCTGGAGACCTCGGTGTACTCGTCGAGGTAGCGCTTGTAGGCGCGCTCGACCTTGTCCCGGGTGATCTCGCCCTGGAGCAGGTCGTCCTCCAGGGCCTCGAAGGCGGGGGTCTTCGCGGTGCGCAGCTCGGGGCGCAGGTAGTTCTCGGGGTAGAGGAAGACCTTCCTGTTGGCCTCCCAGACGCGGTAGTTCCGCATCCAGGCCCACCAGGTCTTCAGCCGTTGCCGGAGCCCGTCCGGGTCGTCGCCGTCGCGCGGGCTGACCTGTTCCAGGCCGAGCAGGTAGCGGTGCAGGTAGAGCTGGGCCGCCGCGATGGCCTCGCGCACCCGCGAGGTGCGGCCCTGGCCACCCGTCTCCACGTCGATCAGGAAACGGTCGTAGAGGTCCTGCGGGGTTCCGGCCCCGGCCGCGACCGTGACCAGGGCATCGCGTTTGAGCACGTTGAGCTCGTCGTGGATCGCCGCCGACAGCGCCGTCCACTCCTCCGGGCCGTGCAGGTGCTCGACGAGGCCGTACAGGGCCGTGGCGGCCGCGTCCAGGTCGCCGCCGAACGCGTTGCGCCAGACGTCGGCGTACAGCGTGGACGGCGCGCCGCCCAGCCGGTCGGTGACCGCGAACAGGTCGACCAGCCTGAGCAGGAACTCGACCTCGAAGCGCTCCTCCTCGGGGGTGACGGGCGTGAGCAGCGCCGCGTTGCGCCTGGCCCACCTGATCTCGTCGGGGTCCCAGCCGAACAGCTCGGCCAGGCGGCGGTACGGGTCCTCCACCGAGGCCGGGCCGTCCAGCAGGAACGCGGCCAGGCCGTCGGGCCGCGACCGGACGAGGTCCACGAACCTGGTGATCGTGTGCACGTCGCTCAGCCGGTACTCGGCCGTGTCCGACCAGCGGTGGGCGAAGCGCTGCGGGAAGGTGCGGTCCACGGCGTCGTACCCGGCGGAGTAGCGCGCGTACTCCGGGCCCTGGCACAGGTAGGTGCGGCCCTCGAAGACGAAGGCGCCGTCGGGGCCGGTCTCGAAGCGGGCCGGCAGGTCGCCCCAGTCGTCCTTGACCGTACGGGGGTAGCCCTCCTCGACGTGTTCCAGCTCGCCGGAACGGTAGCGGACGTACTGGCCGGACCTGAAGGCGTACAGCTCGCCGGTGGGGGCGGCGAAGGCGGCGTCCACGACCTTGCCCTCGGCGAAGGCGTTGCGCACCTTGCCCCACTGCTCGGTGATCGGCCGGGGGGCGGCCGTGCCGTCGGCGCGCAGGTACTCCGCGCCCTTGAACAGGTACGTCGTGCCGTCCGGCGTGCGGAAGGCCGCGTCGAGGCCGTCGGCGAACGCGTCGGGCAGGGGCCTGCGGATGCCCAGCTCGTCGGCCAGCGTGCCGTCGATCGTGCGGGGGTAGCCGTCGTCGGCGAACTCGTACTCGGTGCCGGTGTAACGCAGGTACTGGTCGCCGCAGAACAGGTACGTGTACGGGCCCTTGACCAGGGTCGCGTCCACCTTCTCCCGTTCGGCGACGGTGTTCCTGACCAGGCCGAGCGCCGCCAGCTCCACGACCCCGGCCGCCGCCCGGGAGACGACGTGGCAGATGCCGCCGGCCAGGACGTGCACCGTCCGGTCGTTGCCCACGACGGCGTCGATCATCCGCGTCCCCACCCGGTCCTGCATGGCGTCGTCGAACGACTCCGGCAGGTTGGCGAACGCCTCCTCGTGCCGCAGGTTGCCGATGATCTTCTTGGGGTAGCCGGGATCGACGTAGCGGTACTCCGGGCCGCTGTAACGCACGTAGTGGTCGCCCGAGAACAGGAACGTCGTCTCGCCCCGGTGCACGTAGGCGGCGTCCACCCGGGCGGTGGCGTCGTCGGCGACGAACGGGTTGGGCGACCTGCCCCACCGCTCGCGGACGGCTTCCAGCGGCCCGAAGGCCCGGTCGGCGTACCTGGCGTACCGCTCGGCGAAGAAGAAGTACGTGGAGCCGTCCGGCGCGGTGAAGGCCGTGCGCAGGGCGTCGCCCGGCTCCAGGCCGTGGCCGAACCCGCGCCAGACGCGCTCGGCGGGCCGCGGGTAGGACCATTCGCGGGTCCTCTCGTCGAACTGCACGAACCGCTCGCCGAACAGCAGGAGCATGGTGTCGCCCTCGAACAGCACCGCGTCCGGCACGGGACGGCCGGGCACGCGGTAGGGCTCGGGGACGTCCCAGAAGCTCTCGTCGGCGGTCGCCGGGTAGCCGTCGTCGGGCCGGGTGTAGTCGGCGCCCGAGTAGACGACGTACCGCAGGGCGCCGTCGGCGTCCGGGCGTTCGAACAGGTAGGTCCTGCCTGCCCGCACGTAGGCGAGCGTGACGTTCTCCAGGCCGCCCCAGTGGGCGGCGATCGGGCGCGGCTCGCCGTCGATGGCGAGGTTCACGTCGGTGTAGGCGACGAACTGGTCGCCGCTGAACAGGTACGTCTTCCCGTCCCGGCCAACGAAGGCCGCATCCACCGTGTTGTCCTGATAAATCGTGTTACGTGGTCGTCCCCACTCGTCCGCGAGCGGGTACTCCCTGTTCAGCCGGGTGTTGTAGCAGGACGCCCCCTTGAACAGGTACGCGTGCCCGTCCGCGCCGCTCAGCACCGCGTCGAGCCCCGTCCTGAACTCCTCCGGCACCGTCCGCAGCAGCCGCGGCCTGGCCCGCACCGGGGCGGCCCGCGGCCCCTCCAGCGCCGGACGCCTGCTCCAGCCGTTCGCGTCCTGCGTGAGCACCGTGCCGTCCTCGACGAACGCGCAGGTCACGCCGCCGATCGCCAGGTCGTCGTAGCGGCGGTACAGGGTGTCGGAGACGACATGGCAGCTCGTGCCGCGGAACAGGTACACGTTGCGGCGGTCGGCGAAGGCCGCGTCCACGCCGTCCAGCGTGACGTCGAGGCCGGCCAGCCGCGGCTCCCGCGACAGGGCCGACAGGGCCCGCGGGTAACCGTCCTGGACGTGGGTGAGGTCGTCGCCCGCGTAGCGGACGTACTGGTCGCCGGAGAACAGATAGGTGTAGCGGCTGGTCACCTCGGCGCCGTCCACGCGCTCGGTCGCGTCCATGACCAGGGCGGCGTCCACACGTCCCGTCCTGGCGATCCGGCTGACCACGTTGCCCCAGAACGTCTGGACGTTCGCCGGGTAACGGTCGTCGATCTCGGTGTAGTCGCCGGTCGTATAGCGGACGTACCGGCCGCCGGAGAACACGTACGTCCTGCCGTCCTTGCCGACGAAGGCCGCGTCCACCCTGCCGAACGGGAGGCTGTCCCAGTGCTCGGCCAGCGTGCGCGGCTCCGACCACCAGCGGTGCCTGCTGTCGAACACGACGAACCGGTCACCGGAGAACAGGAACGTCCGCCCGTCCGGCCCGGTGAACACCGCGTCGATCACCGCGAAGCGCGGGTCGGCCGCCAGCGTGGCGGGCAGGTTCCACCAGTTGTCGGACACCGGCCTGGGGTAGCCGGCGTCGGGCACGGTGTAGTCCCTGGTGGAGTAGCGGACGTAGAAGTCGCCGCCGTCCGCGTGCGCCTCGATGTGCAGCGGGTCGCTCCTGAGGGTCACCTCGACGCCCTGCTCGGTGCTCACGTGCCACTCCGGGGCGGCGCCGCGCGCCCGCGCGTCCTCGGCGAAGGACAGGCCGTGCTCCAGGAACCGGCGGCGCAGCGCGGGCGACAGCCGCCCGGCGTCCAGCTCGGGCGCCTGGGCCAGGGGCAGGTCGAACAGCCGCCCGCCGACGCCGAACAGGTACGTCCCGCCGTCCATGACGAAGGAGGCGTTCACCCGGCGCAGGCCGCCCCAGTCGCCGGCGATGCGGCGCGGGTAGCCGAGGTCCACGACCGAGTAGTCCGCGCCGGAGTACCTGATGTACCGCTCGCCGCTGAACAGGTAGGTCCGGCCGTCGAGCCCGGTCAGCCCCGAGTCCACCACGCCGCCGGGCAGCGCATCGGCGACCTTGCCCCAGCGCTCGGCCGTCGGTTCCGGCACGCCCACGCCGGAGTCGCCGGCGGCGATCGTCCGGCCGTCCTTAAACAGGTGGACGAGCCCGCCGGAGTCGGTGAAGGCCGCCTCGATCCCCGTCTCGAACTCGCCGGGCAGGCCGGGGAAGCGGGACTCGATCCGTCTCGGGTAGCCGTCGTCCACCCGTACGCCGTCGTTCTCCAGGCTGTCGGAGTAGGCGACCACCTGGTTGCCGCGCAGCAGGTGGACCAGGCCGTCGCCGCCGACGAACGCGCTGTCCACGCGCTCGGCGCCGTCGAAGGCGTTGCGTACGCGCCCCCAGCGGGCGGAGACGGGCTGCTCGCCACGCTCGGTGTCGAGGTGACGGCCGCCGGTGAACAGGTGCGTGCGGCCGTCCACGTCCTGGAAGGCCGCGTCCAGCGAGGCCCGGAAGTCCGCGGGCAGCGGGGTGTCGTGGCCCTCCGCCGACCACCACTCCGCGAGGCCGCGCGGGTAGCCCTCGTCCACGGCCGAGAAGTCCGAGCCCGAGTAGCGGACGTACTGGTCGCCGCAGAACAAATAGGTCCGGCCGTCCTCGTCCACGAAGGCGCTGTCGATCCGCCCCGGGGCGTCGAAGTTGTTCCTGACCTTGCCCCACACCTGGTCGCGCGGGGCCCAGCGGATGCTGCCGGGCTCCTTGACGTACAGGTGGGAGGCGCCGTCGAGGCCGCGGCCGATGATCCACTCGGCGCCGCCGGGATGCGCGAAGGCGGCGTCCACGCCGGTCAGCTCCGCGAACCTGGGCGCCAGCTCGATCAGCGGCTTCGGCCGGGGGTCGGCCAGTTCGTACGTGGTCCCCGAGTACACCCAGTAGCCGCCGGGCGCGAACAGGTAGATGTTCCCGTCGCCGCTCCTGAGCACGGCGTCGATGGTCTCGACGTTCGGCGGCAGCGCCAGCGGCTCGGGGTACTTGCCGGTCAGGTCCTGGTCCTGGAAGGCGACGGCGACCTCGGTGGGGTCCATGCCGAGCTTCCCGGCCAGCGCCGCGAAGCGCCGGACGCGCCGGTAGACGGCCCGCAGGTGCGGGTCGGCGGGCACGGCGGTGACCTCGCCGCTCTCGTCCCCGGCCGCGAGGACCGGCGGGACCAGCACCTCCAGCGCCTCGGGCAGGCTGCCGGCCACCCCGGCGCAGATCGCCGCGACCGTCGCCTCCGGCACGCCGAACCCGTCGGCGAGCACCGAGGTCAGCGCCGTCTCCTGCGCCCGCGCCCCGCGCTCCAGCGCGGCGGAGATCTCCGTGACCGCCTCCGCGGTCCGCACCGCCACCGGGTGCAGCAGGAAGAAGACGTCCTTGGCGAAGTCCTCCAGGCCCGGCAGCGTGAACTCCAGCGCGTTCCCGACGTTGCGGAAGCGGTCCAGGGCCTCGCGGCGCACCGCGTGCGCGCCGTCGAGGTGCCCGGCCGCGACCAGCATCGCGGCCACCCGCCCCTGCTCCTCCTCGTCGAACCCGAGCTCCCCCAGCGCCTCCATGTCCAGCCTGTACGGCTTCTCGTCCCGTACGCACTCCTCGATCCGGGCCGCCACGACGGCCGTCTCCGCCGCCGTGAACCCGTCGCCCAGCGTCAGGCCGTCCAGGTCGGCGGCCACCCGGCCGTCGCGGAGGTAGGCGCCGTCGAGCGCGTCCAGCACCCGCTGCGCGACGGCCTCGTCCGCGACGTCGGCGAAGTCGTCGGCGGTGAAGGTGTACAGCTCCTCCTCCAGCGCCGCGATCTGCTGCCTGATCGCGTCCAGGACGAACCGCCGGTGCGGGTAGAACTCCGGCGCGAGCGCGAAGTCGTCGATCCTGAGCCCGGCCAGCGCCACTTTGTCCAGGTAGTTCCCGTCCGCGTCCAGGTAGCCGTTGAAGCGCAGGCTCTCGGCCAGCCGGACGGCGTTCAGCCGGCGCCCGGCGAAGATCTCGGGGTCGAGCGCCAGCGGCTCCCGGCCGAACTGCTCGATCCGGGCGCGCAGCTCGTCGAGCACGGCCGGGGCGACGTCGGTCAGGCCGGCGTTCAGCAGGAGGCGGCCGACGTTCTCCTCGTCGGCGAAGAAGCCGGGCGAGGACACCGCGCCGTCGGCGTCGATGTAGCCGTGGTGGATCAGGTTGTCGTACAGCTCGGCCTGCTGCTCCCCCGTCAGGCCGCCGAGCGTGGCCAGGTCCGACGGGTAGAACGACGAGGTGCCGTTCGACACGCTGTTGATCAGCTTGAACAGCGGCTCCCTGAAGGACTCGAAGTCCCGCTCCAGCCGCAGCCCGTGGTCGCTCACCGGCATGTCCTCGGTGACCAGCCGTCCGTCGGCGCGCAGCCGTCCGCAGAAGACGAGCTGGGCGTAGATCTTCCCGGCCGTCCGCTCGCCGAGCCCGAGCCCGGTGAAGTCGTCGGCGACGATCACCCCCAGCCCGGTCACCGCGTCGTACGCGGCCGCCTCGGCCTCGGCCGGGTCGAGCCGGAGCAGCCGATCGTCCCGGGCCGAGACGACCCCGTGCCCGTGGCTGCCCAGGATGTCGTGTACGGCCTGCGCCGCCCGCTCCCCGAACCGGTCGCCGGCGAACAGGGCGGGCGCGCGGGCGACCGTCCCGAACCGCTGATTGAGGCTCTCCAGGACGCCGACCTGGTCCGCGTCGTCGCGCGCCGCCGACCGGCCGCCCAGGATCTCGACCAGCTCGCGGCTGCCGAACCCGGCGGCCTGCGTCCAGCGGGCCAGGGCCTGCAACGTCTGCGCCAGCCACAGGCAGGAGCCCGGATCGGCACCCTCCAGGATGCGGTGGCAGTCGCCGGTGCCCGGCTCGACCGTGCCCAGCACGGAGAACGTGGAGTGGCGCAGCACCGACGGGTCGCTCTCCAGGACCTCCATCAGGTCGAACAGCTCGCCGGCCGAGATCCCGAGCGTCGAGACGAACCGCCCGGCCCGCTGGAGCAGCACGATCGCGGGCAGCCCGATCTCGCCCCGGTCGAACGGGCTCGGCTCCAGCGCGTCGTAACGTTCCCGGTAGCGCCGTACGACCTCGGCCAGGTCGCTCTCCGTCGTGCCGATGGAACGTGCCAGTCTGCGCCGGTACTCCTTGTTGTGCGGGGCCATGATGTCGCCCGAGACGCGCGGCAGGTCCTCCAGTCCGGTCGGGCGGATCGGCACGACGAGCCCGCACACGTCGTCGACGGCGAGGTCGTGGCCGCGCGCCAGATGGACGACCACCGCGAGGGTCCGCAGCGCGGCCGTGTCCAGGACGCCGCCGCAGCAGGAGGTGAGCACGCGGTCGAGGTCGGTGGTGCTCAGGCCGGTCCTGCGGGCCAGCCGGACGAGCCTGCTCACCCGGTCGAACCAGTACGGCGGGACCGGCCCCGGCCTGCCGTCCACGACGGTGCCCAGCTTGGCGCCGTCCTCGGACATCGTCACCGGTGCGCCGCCGAGGTTGACGAAGAACTTCGCCGGCGGCCGGTCCGGGTCCTCCGCCTGCACGAGCAGTTCCCGCAGCTCCAGCGCGGTCAGCCCGGTGGCCTCGCGGAAGCGCCCGACGTTCTCCAGCACGTTCAGCCGGTCCTGGTCCGGCAGCCCGTAGAGGCGTTTGACCTGCGTCTCGCTCGTCGCGGCCGTCGTCGCGTTGGTGACGTCCTCCGGGGACAGGCCGAGATACAGCCGGGCCACCGTGCCGGGGTCGGCGTCCGGGGCGAAGAGGCGGTAGAGCTCGTCCGGGCCCAGCCGCAACCGGCCCAGGTGGTTCCTGAACCGCTCCTCCCGCAGCGAGAACGGCATCGAGAACGGGAAGGCCAGCCCGCGCATCACCTCGTACGGGTCCTGCCCGACGAGCTTCTCCAGCACCTCCACGACGATGTCGAGGTAGGGCGACTCCGTGAACGTGTTCTCGGCGTCGAGCAGGATCTTCCGCAGATCCGGCCGGCGCTCCCGGTCGAGCAGGGACGGCTGCCGGAAGACGTTCTCGATGAGCCCCAGCAGGTCCACGAGGTAGGCGCCCGGCGAGAACACCGTACGGGCCTCGTCCTCTTGCCGGTGGTCGAGTTCGACGTCGAACAGCTGCTCGTAGTTCGGTATGGATTCGCCCCTGGCCACGTGTCCTCCTCTGAGGAGCTCCTGTGTTCCCGCCGGTCCTCGGACTCAGAGGCAGGCGACCCTCCAGGAATACGCCTGCCGGGCGGCAGGTCCACCTCCGTGTCCGGAACCGGACAGTCGATCACCTGCCACCCGGGCCTGGGGGCGTCCTCGGGGGTCTAGTCGGCCGCTCCCCCGCCGAAGACCTCCTCGACCAGCCGCTGCACGGCCGTCTGGAACGCCGCCGCCTGGGACATCGCGGCATCGTCCACGTAGGTCACCGAGGCGGTCAGGGTCGTGCCGCCGTCGGGCGTGCTGTACATCAGCGCCGCGGAGCCCGCGATGCCGCCGTTGTGGGTGATGACGGTGCCGCCTCCGGTCCCCGTGTCCTGGACGAACAGCCCCAGGCCGTAGCCGACCTTGGGGTGGACGTCGCGCATCTCGGCCAGCAGGTGGGACGGCAGCAGCCTGCCGCCCAGCAGGCCGGAGATGAAGGCGTGCAGGTCCTTGGTGGTCGAGATCATGTCGCCGCCGGTGGAGATCCAGGAGGGGTTCTGGCGGGTGACGTCGACCGTCTTCTCCTGGCCGTCCTCCTCGTACCGGTAGTAGGCGTGGGCGTGCGGCCCGGCGATCTCCGTGTCGGTGCCCGGCACGACGGTGTCCTTCAGCCCGAGCGGCTCCAGGACGCGCCGCCGCATCTCCTCGGCGAACGGCCGGCCGGTGACCTTCTCGATCAGCAGCCTGACCAGCACGTAGTTGGTGTTGGAGTAGCTCCAGTCCGTCCCCGGCTCGAAGCGGGCGGGCTTGGACAGCGCGAGCCGTACCAGTTCCTCCGGCTGGTAGGTCCTGAAGCGGTCGTCCACCCACTCCTTGCCCGACCAGACGATGCCCGGCACGACGGTCCCGTCCTCGTAGTACTCGCCGGTGAAGTTGAACACGCCGCTGGTGTGCTGGAGCAGCATCCGCACAGTGATCCGGCGGTCCAGGCCGTACTCGGGCAGGTGGTCGTCGACGAGGTCGTCCAGCGCGATCGTGCCGTCGGCCACGAGGCTCAGGGCGAGGGCGGCGGTGAAGGTCTTGGTGACGCTGCCGACCCGGAACCGACCATTCGTGGGCGGCTCGGCGAGATCGCCCAGCTCGCGCACCCCCGCGCTGCCGACCCACTCACCCCGCTCGTCGTTCACGCGCAACTGCATCCCGACAAAGCCGGAGTCCACGATCTCCTGGATGATCTTCTGCAGCTCCGGGCGCTCGGCCTGGCTGTTCACGGAAACGCTGTCGTTCGTCATGATTTATACGCCTTTCAGAGCTGTCGGGCCGCAATCCCCGAACCGGTGATGAACCAACCATCCCGGACCGCCCTGACGCCGGACCGTCATCGCCCTGACATGCGCGCTGACATGGCATTTTCCGGGCGGCGGCTAGCGATGGCTCCGGTGCGCGGTCTCCGGACCCACCACCCGCAGCAGCTCCAACGCCTCGAACGTCTTCGACCCCGGCGGCGGCGCGAAGATCAGCAGCCGCTGGTCCTCGTCCGGGGCCAGCAGCACCTCGTAGTCGAACTCCATCGCGCCGATGGCCGGATGCCGGATCCGCATGCGGCTGCTGCGGCGTACCGCGACCTCGTGACGCTCCCACAGCGAGACGAACTCCGGGCTGGCCCGGCGCAGACGCTCGACCAGCGCCCGGGCCGGCTCGTCGTTGCCGCGGCGGACCACCGCCGCGCGCAGGTCGGCCACGTGCACACGGGAGCGCTCGGCGTGCTCCTCCTCCGGATACGCCTCGCGCCTGAGCGGATCGCTGAACCAGCGCCACACGATGTTGCGGTCGGGCTGCTCGACCGTGCAACTGCACCCGAACAACGACTCGGCCATGGCGTTCTGCGCCAGCACGTCACCGAGGTCGCTCAGCACCTGCGCCGGGGTGCCGACGAGGCGGTCGAGCAGGTAGAGCAGGCTCGGCTTGACGTGCTCGCCCGCCCGCGGCCCGGCCGGTGGACGGTGCCCGGCCAGCAGGTAGAGGTGGTCGCGTTCGTCGCCCGTCAGCCGCAGCGCCCGCGCCAGCGCGCCCAGCAACTGGGTGGACGGCTGCGGGCTGCGTGCCTGCTCCAACCGCATCAGGTAGTCGGCCGACATGCCCGCGAGCTGAGCCACCTCCTCCCGCCGCAGCCCAGGGGTACGGCGGCGCGGCCCCGACGGCAGCCCCACCTCGCCGGGCAGCAGCCGCTCCCGCGAGCGGCGAAGGAAATCGGCAAGCTCCTCGCGATCCATGCACCCCATCCTGCAACATCACGAAATATCGCAGTCTAGGACTCCTTGTCCTAGGGAGTCCGGTCCGCTCCTCATCCGGCACGCCGGCTGGCACGGTGACGTCCATGACCCACCACCTGACCGTCTCCGGAACCCGCGTCGCCTACCGCACCCTCGGCGACGGCCCCGCCCTGGTGCTCCTGCACGGCACCGGCCCGGGGTCGGTGACCTGGGACGGCGTCGCCGGCCACTTCACCGACCGCAACACCGTGATCCTCCCGGACCTCGGCGGCAGCGACCTCGCCCAGGACGACGGCGCCCCCCTGACCGTCGAGGGCCTGACCCGGCAGCTCGCAGCCGTCATCGAGCACTCCGGCAAGGCGCCCGTGGACCTGCTCGGCTTCTCCCTGGGCGCGGTGGTCGCGCTGTCCCTCGCCGCCACCCGTCCCGAACTGGTCCGCCGCCTGATCCCGATCTCAGGCTGGGCCCACACCGAGGACGCCTACCTCCGCACCGCTCTGCAGATCTGGCTGAGCCTGGCCGGCACCCCGGACGCCTTCGCCCGCTTCTCCATGCTGACCGCCTTCAGCCGCCGCCACCTCAACTCCCTCAGCCCCGAGGACCTGGAGAGCCGGGCGACGTACTTCCAGCCGCACCCCGGCCGCCTGCGCCAGATCGACCTCGGCCGCCGCGTGGACCTGCGCCACCTGCTCCCCCGCATCCAGGCCCGCACGCTGGTCGTCGGCGCCGCCCATGACGGCCTGATCCCGGTGGAGAACTCCCGCGAGCTCCACGCCGCCATCCCCGGCAGCTCCTACCTCGAACTCGACACCGGCCACGTCTCCAGCGCCGAACGCCTCGACGACTTCGTCAAGCTCGTCCGCGACTTCACCACCTGACCCCGATTCCACCCCAGGTTCCCCCGGCGAAGACAGCGGGGGCCGGTCCGCACGCGCAGACCCAGCCCCCGCCGCCGACCCGTTCGCTCAGGCCAGCGTGTCCTTGATCTTGATCTGACCGCCGTCGATCACGAACCTCTGGTTGTCGTTGCCGGCCTGACACTCCCACTGGTAGATCCGGACCCCGTTGCCGCGGTCGTTGGTGACGTCGATGCACTTCGGCCGCGACGTCCCCAGCGTGTCCTTGATCTTGATCTGGCCCCCGTCGATCACGAACCTCTGGTTGTCGTTGTTCGCCTGACACTCCCACTGGTAGATCCGGACCCCGTTGCCGCGGTGGTTGGTGGCGTCCACACACATCGGCCGCGACGTCCCCAGCGTGTCCTTGATCTTGATCTGGCCCCCGTCGATCACGAACTTCTGATTGTTGTTGCCGGACTGACATTCCCACTGGTAGATCCGGACCCCGTTGCCACGATCGTTGGTGACGTCGATGCACAAGGGGTTCGGAGCGGAGGCCGCGGCAGGCAGGACGAGACCCGCACTGACGGTGGTGACGAGAACGGCTCCGGACAGAAGACGGCGAACAAGCAGCATGATTGTCCCTCCGAGGGTGCGTTGAACAGGGCTAGAGCACCATGCCGCAACTCACCGTGTTGGATCAATCACCTTCCGTTGACAGTCCTCTATCCCCAGCCCCCGAAGCCCCCTTCAACCAGGCAAAACCCGGCGCAGGTCGTGCAGGCGGCGGCTCACCTCGGCCACACCGATCCCGCGACCACTCTTCATGTCTGCGCCCACGCAATCCGCTCAGCCGCCGGCGTCTAAGCCCGTTCCTCCACGACGGCCGAACCTTCGATCCGAGGGCTCACGAACGGCTTCGAAGCACGGATGAAGTCGGTGATGAGCGCCCGAGAAGCGGCTCGCTGGCGATCCAGCTCGTCACGGCTTTCCAGATCGTTCATCCGATCAACGGCGCCCAGGGCGTCCCACCCCTTGGCGATCAGTTGCTCATCGTCAGTCAAGAGCTCCATGCGATAGAGCGCCTCCAGAGCCGCGGACCGTAGCCGTTGCTCTTCACGACGTAGCTCGATCCAGCTCGATTGCTCTGGACTCTCTTGTCTCGCGAACCACAGGTCCATCTGCCCGCGGCGATAATTGGTGAGAGAGCCCGCGAGGGTGCAGTACGCGTCTATACGTTCCGCTCGAAGCCTTTCGGTCCGCGCGAGACCTTCTGCCCGGTTCGCCGTTCGCGCCCCTAACAGGTGGTTCAGCGCGGCCCCGAGAAGAGTCCCCAGTATTGCAACGATGCTTGCCGCAACCGCTTCCATGGCGTCATGGAAACACACGATCCGCGAGCTTGGAGCTTCAGCGTTGCAACCGATGAGCGAGGCCCGCCTTCTGCGGCCCGAAGATGCCTGCAAGCAAAAGACCCCCTGTGATGATCACAGAGGGCCTTTGAACTGGGAGCCGCCTTGGGGATTCGAACCCCAGACCCCTTCATTACGAGCGAACTCGAACACTCGTCTCACGTCGAGGCGGCACGTCTGCCATCTGCGACTACGGTCTGAGGACGTCCGTCAACGATCGTGATCGGTTCTGCTGATTGTCACTCAGAAGGTCACGCAGCTCGAGGGCCGAAGAGGCACCCAGATGCGTCGACGAAGGTCTTGCACCGAACGTGCCGACTTGGCTTCAAGATCATGCTGCGGAGGCTCTTCCTCGGACACGATTTCCATATCGCGCTCGAGGTCCGCGCCCTCCAGGCATTGATCATCGTCGGACGGCTCACTGTATTCGGCGTACGGCAGGCCACACGTCTCGCACGCAGCAAGATCGAGCTCGGGAGGCCACCGGTGCAGACAGCTCACTGCGCAACCTCCCACCATTTCATCCGAGAACCGACACTGACGGCCGCTCGCAGGGAGATTCTGAAGGCCAGAGCGTTGCCAGCTAAGGCGGTCACTAGGGAAGTGCTCAAGTTACCCCGATTCTTGTACAGCACAACGAGCGGTACAGCGTAGGGACAAGCCGCGACTGGCCATCAGGTGTGGCCAGCCAGGGCCTCAGGGAGCGGAACGCACGTGACTTAGGTGACGCGTCTACCGCAAGCGGCAAGCTTCACGTCATGTAGGTCCTGGTGACAGTGCTCCCGGCCAGAGTTGGGACTGCGAGACGCAGGACATGCGGAAGAGGGCACAGGTCTGTCGTGGGTTGCACGACTTCCCGCACGCTCTTGGCCATCAACCGAAGGTACGTTCGGCATCACCAGAATGCCTCACCGGTCTACTACCCGCAACCCCCCGATGCACAATCTGATCAGTGTCTTGCTCTTGCTACGGAGCTTAGGTTGTGCTTAGTGGCATCCTGTTGGTCAACGGCCAAGCTGCTGGAGTAGATCAGTGCTGAGTGTGCAAGAGTGCGGTACTCTTTGACAGTTCAAGCTTGGAGGGCCGCAGATGTCAGAGAAAGAGGTCATCGCGGTAGCAGTGGCCGAGCGCCGGAAGGCACTCTCGCTGTCGCAGGCTGCGCTCGCGAACTTGGCCGGGATCTCCCGAGGAACCGTGCGCAACATCGAGACAGCGAACGTCGCCCCGAACGAGTCGACTTGGGAGAGACTCGAGCCAGTACTTGGCTGGGCCCCAGGCAGTCTGACTCAACTCGTACGAGGCGAGTCCCCCAGTGAGGCCTTGCCGGCGAGCGTGCTGTCGTTTGTTCTCGAGGTCCTCGCGGATGGAGTCGAAGGAGACTATCCCGACAGGGACGCTATCCACTTGCTCGAGCGCTTCAAGATGGTGATCGGTGGTGCAACTGCCGAGGGCGTTCTAGGCGATGAGGCGCGTATCGAGCTGACCGATATTATCGATGCTCTTGCGCCAGTCGCTGAAGACGATGCGATTGAAGCTGCTCAACAGACGTTGGCGACATGGTTTAGAACTGCGGAGCAGCAACGAGTCTCCAACTCAATTCGGGAAATCGAGCAACTACAGCCCGGTGATCATATCATTCATACCACCTTCGGGCTCGGACGAGTTCTATCTGTGACCGGAGAGGGCGCCAAAAGGAAGGCCGATATTTCCTTCACGAGTGCCGACCACCCGAAGACTCTGCTTCTCAGATATACGCCGTATAAGAGAGTTGCCGCACCGATCCACGATCAAGCCGCAACTGAAGCCAAGGGGAGGAAGCCAGTGGTCAACGGGTCACGCGCGGAGCAAAACTTGGAGCATCTGGGGCAAGAGGCGGCTGAGCTGATCGCCGAGGGGCAAGTCATCGACTGCAATGTGGTAGAGCCCAATAGAACCGACAATATCGCCGTGGTTACCATGGTAATCCGCAAGTCGGCAGGACCACTTAGCGCCCAAGATCGACTGTACACCGCTAATCTCCTTAAGGCTCTTTCGTCTCCAGACATGACATTGCGTCTAACGAATGGAGATATCATAAAGGTCAACATCAAGAAGGCCGATAACGGCGGTGCACTTTTTTCGCAGCCCACGTCTGTAACGGCGGCCGAGGATCCCTGGGCCTCTGTAGCATCCAAAAAGAGCAGCAGCGACTTCTCCGACGAGCCGCCGTTCTGACCAACGGGGATTGTGCCTCAAGGAGCTGAAACACTGGGGGCATCTTCTTCTCTGCCACGACCCGAGTTGCAGGGACGCCTGGGACACGGATGTTTGACAGGTTGTCCTCGGCTAACATCCCGTATCTCCTGCGCTAGAGGCTGTGGGGGACAGTGGGGACAGCAGGGACAGGCTCACGGTGGCTCAGGTGTCAGGAATGCCTTGAGCGTCTTCGCTCCGGGCGCTCCTGTAGCCGCTAGATGATGGGCGATGCGGTGAAGTTCGTTCACAGCGTAGGCATTGAGTGCCAAAGCGTCCGGGACGATGCTCAGGGCGACGGCAACCGCTGCTTCGGCGTCGCCTTGCACAACTTGCGCCTGCGCAAGGCATGCGCCATACCAGGCTCTGTCGCGGCGGTAGGACTCGGGGAGGGTGGATAGGCCGCGTTCGAGGTAGTCGGTGGCACGGCGGCCGTCGCCGAGTTCGAGTTCGGCCATGCCGCGTTGCATGAGGAACCAGCCCTCGTCGTAGAAGTACATCCAGGGGGGTTCGTCTTCGGGGTGTTCGGCGGCGGTGCGGATGAGGTCTTCGGCTTCGGCGAGGCGGGTGCGGGCCTGGTTGGCCTCGCCCATTTGGGCGTGGCCTCGGCCGGCCATTTGGGCGGCCATGCCTTGGACACCGTAGGTGGTGCGGCCGTCGTGCCAGCGGGAGGCTTCGGCCAGGCGGATGCAGCGTTGGGCGTCACCGAGGCTCCATGCCTGGTGGGCGCGCATGTTCAAGGTGGTGGAGGCGAGGCAGGCGTCGCCGGCCTCGACGGCCCAGGCGTGGGAGCGGTCGTACCAGGCCAGGGCGGCGGCGTGCTGACGGGAGTCCTGGCACATCCAGGCGATGAACTGGGCGTACTGGGCCAGGACGGCTACGGCGCGGTCGGCGAGGGAACCTCGGGCTCCTCGGGCGAGGTCGGCCACGGTGGAGAGCTGGGCGTGGACCAGCGGGAGGAGGGGGCGGCTGCCGATCGTGTCCTCGACGCGGCGGTGTTCGGCGAGGCAGTGTTCCAGCCATTCCACTGTCGCCAGGTCGACGCGGGAGGGGTGCTCGATGGCGCGGGTGATGCGTTCGTAGAGGTCGGGGTCGGGGGCCAACGTGGGGAGGGCGAGGGCGGGGACGGGCTTGATGATGGTGCCGAACAGCTGGTCTTCGGTCAGGCCGAACGCCTTGCAGTAGAGCTGGGTGTAGAAGGCGTCGGGGCGGTGTTCGCCGGTCTCGTGGCCTCGGATGCGGCGGATGACGTTCGGCAGCTCGGGGAGGGGCTTGTCGGAGGCTCTGGCCAGCTCTTGCGCCAGCTCGCGTTGGGACCAGCCCTTGCTGTTGCGGGCGGCGAGCAGGCGGCCGGCCCAGACGGGAGCCGTGGCGTTGTCGCTCATCCGGTGCACCTCCGGGGACAGGCGGACACGGGGGCGGACAGCGGGGTTCGCCGCTCAGTGTCCTCTTCTGACGTAGTACCGCGCGTGGCTCTCATGTAGTCGTGCACCAGGACATCGATGGTTTCTACTCGTGGGCTGCTTGCGATCAGTACGGCCGTGGGTCGTGCGGCATAACCGGTGAGGCCGCGCAGGCGGCCGCGCTTCTGCGGCGGGCGCTTGAGTCGTTAGCGCCCGGTGCCACGGGCTCGGTTCAGCTCGTGCATCTCGACCGATACGCATCGAACCCCTCCTACATCTATGGCGCGATCGTGCTGCGTCTCCATAGCGCGAAGACCACCGTCGCCAACGGTTGACGCCGAGCCGACGTGAACGCCAGATCAGCCGGCGCAGGAGGCGACCGCGGTTGCCTCCTGCGCGCGAACCGAAGGCAAGCCCTCATGTACGTGTGGACGCCGCATGTCCCATACGGTCCGCGTCCTGTCCGGGTGCGAGAGATCTCGTGTTGCGGTGAGTACGAGTGGTGCTGCGAGGCGGGACAGTTCCTCATCCGTCGCCACAGCGAGGAGAACGGGTACGAGGAGACCGCCCGAGGGCGCCACGCCACCGCTCGCCTTGTGTGGGCCGCGCTGATCGCCGCGCACAGGCACGGGCAGCGCAAGCCTTGATGACTCAGACATCGGCCTGGGCGTCGGCGTCGACGATGTTCTCGACGGGAGTGGGGACCGCCCGCCGCTGGAAGCAGGCCCCCGAGTCGCGTCCCGGCACCTCGACGGTTCGGACGTGTTCGAAGCCCTGGTCCAGGTAGTAGCGCTGGAGTCCGTGGTTGTTGCGCCACACGTCCAGGCGGAGCCAGGGGAACCCACGAAGTGCGGCTTGGTTCACTGACCAGTTCACGATGTCGGCCCCTAGGCTTTCGCCTGCGCGGTCCCGTGCCAGGAGGAGCTTGTACAGGTAGAGGGCCGGCCCGTCTCTGTCGGGGTTCCAGAAGTCGAGATCCGGCCGGGTGTTCAGGGTGACGGTGGCGATCACGTCGCCGTCGTCCTCGAACACCCAGGTCTCGCGATTGGCGATGTTGCGGCGGATCTTGTCCCGGCCGACCTCGTCCCACTTGGCCGTCCACTGCTGGATGCCACGTCTGGCCAACCAGCGTTCGGACTCGGCGCGCAGCCCGATCACGCGATCGGTGTCGCTCTCCACGGCGAGGCGAGCCGTCAGGACGGGGCGCTCAGCCATCGCCGTACCCCACTTGGTAGATGTACTTGGACCCGTTGCCCGGTCTGATCTGATGCAGCACCAGTACCGGCTTACCTGATGTGGTCAACGTAGTCCGCACCACTTCGAGTACGGCCATGACGCCCGACAGGTGGAGCCGTTCCGTCTCCTGCCGGGAGGCGATCCGCGGGGTCAGCTCATCGAAGTGGTCCCGCATCGGACACCCCAGGTCGGCCAGGACCTGCGCCGTGTTGACGCTCTCCGGCTCCATGATCCGGGTGTCCTTCACGCAGTTGTACGCGTAGTAGGAGTCGGCCAGCGATTCGGGCTCGTTGGCGGGCTCGCCTGGGCCGGGGCCGATGTAGCGGACGCGGCTGCGTACGACGACACGCTCGTTCTCCGGGATGCCCAGACGCTCCGCGACCGGTGTTCCAGCCACCATGTGGCTGCCGGGCAGGATGCTCACGCTGATCGTCTGCCGGTGGGAGTAGCCGGCGGCTTCGACGTCCGCCGTCCAGCCGTCCGTCTGGACGTTCTCCAGGCGTTGCGGGTCCTGCCACTTCGTCATGTGCCAGGTCATGCACAGCGACTCGCGGACGTAGAAGCCCTTTTTCGGGACCGCCACCACCAGGCCCTCACCGATGAGCGCCTGGTACGCGTGCCGCACGCTCAGCGACGACACCTGCTCCTGCTCCATGAGCTCCGACGTGCTGGGAAGCCGGTCCCCTTCGGCGTATTCGCCGCTCAGGATGGCCTGTCGTAGGTCTTCGGCGATCCGTGCCGACACGTCTCCACGGAGCGTGTCGCGCCGCCTCTGGCTGGGCATGTTCGCGCCCCTCTCGTTCACCTTGTTCAAACAAGTATGCCAGCAGTGATTGACGGCGCTTGTTCGCCTTGTTTAAATAAGGCACACCAGGGGATGATCAGCCCAGCTGACCAGCCCAAACAACGAAGAAGCCGGGGTGCGGTCCCTAGGCGCCAAACCAGTCCCGCACCCCGGCGCCCCTTCTAGAGAGGTGTCCTCATCATGACCCACGGGTCCAAGACCATGCGTGTCGTCCCTGACGACTTCGCCGAGCCCATCCAGTGGTTCTGTCTCATGTGCGACAGCGTGGAGGAGTCCACGCCCGGTGCTGAGCCGCCGTCGCCGCCGATCTGCCCCACCTGCATTCGCCTCGCCCTCGTCCAGTCCCTGCGGGCACTGGGGGTGGAGCTGTGAACGACCAGTACGACGACGACGTCACCGACCTCCTGGACGACCTCATCAACGCCGAACCGGCCTGCGACTCCACCCAGGCCGTGCTCTTCACCGGTCCGGACACCGAGACCGACGAGGAGCGATGGGTGCGGGAGGCCACTGCCAAGGCCATCTGCCAGACCAGGTGCCCGGCCCGCGCCGCGTGCCTGTCGTACGCCATGGCGCTCGCCCCGGAGGAGGGCGTCTGGGCGGGCTACACCGCAGAGGAACTGCGGGACGTGCGTCCGCTCCTCACCTTCTTCCCGTCCCGCCGTACGAACGAGGTGGCCTGATGGCCGCCCGCTTCCAGTGCTGCGAGTGCGGCAAACGGACGCGCAGCCCGTTCGGGTGCCGCTGCGGCGGTGGCCGGCCGATCCAGCGCTGCGTCATCCATGGCGTTCGTGGCCAGGCCGGGTGTCGCGTCTGCCGCATCCTCGTCCGTTCCTGCCACTGATCGGAGACCGGCCATGTCCGACGACCAGCTTCCGAACACCATCACCGACCAGCAGTGGGCGCGACTCCAGGCCCGCGCCCGCAAGGCCAACCCACGCCTCGATCGCTTCTCCGATCCCGAGGCGATCGAGCGCCGCAAGCAGTCCACCAAGCAGTTCAAGAACCGTCAGTGGAGCTGACCATGATCACAGCCCTCGTCTACCTTCTCGTCTTCCTCGCCGGTGGCCTGATCGCCGAGCTGCTGCGCATGGGCCAGGAGCGATTCCGCCTGTGGCAGGTCGCCCGCCTGACCGTCCAGCAAGGCGGCTCGCCGGATCTCATCACCCGGTTCTGGGCCAGCCGTCCACAGAACTGGTGCAACAAGCCCGGCTGCCCGCGCTGCTGGGGACGGCGGTGGAGCTGATGAACCCGACCCACGAACGCCCTACAGACCCGCCGAACGGAGCAACCGTCATGAACGACCAACCTGCCGCCGGCCCGCGCCCGCTGTCGGAGGGAGAGCAGACGCTGATCTCGGTCACGGCCGCCGCAGTCGGCGTGCTGGGCCTGGTCGGGTTCGTCATCTCCTTCGCCACCGTCATGAACGCGGCCAAGCCCACCTTCGGAGCGCTCGCCTTCCTGCTGCCCTTGGGCGTGGACCTGGGGATCGGCGTGTTCTCCGCGCTGGACATCGTCCTCGCCCGGCTGGACATGCGGGTGCGCTGGCTGCGCTTCATCCCGTGGACGCTGACCGCCGTCACCGTCTACCTGAACGTCGCCGCCTACACCGGTGTAGCGGGCGGACCCGACTGGTTCGCCGTGATCGCCCACGCGATCCTGCCCGGCCTGTGGGTGGTGGCCGTGGAGATCGGCACGCATGCCGTACGGAAGCGCGCCAACCTGGCCAACCCGTCCCGCCGACTCGACAGCATCCGCGTCTCGCGGTGGGTGCTGTCCCCGCTTCCCACGTTCGCGCTGTGGCGACGGATGGTGCTCTGGGAGGTGCGCTCGTACCCCGACGCCCTGAACCGCGAGCGTGACCGCATCCTGGCCAAGACCGACCTTCAGGACCGGTACGGCCGCCTGTGGCAGTTCAAGGCCAGCCGACGCGAGCGCGCCCTGTACAAGCTGGGCGAACTGGCCCCGGCCCCGATCCACATCGAGAGGATGCGTCTCACACAGCCTCCGGCTCCCCAGCGTCCGGCTCTGGCTGCCGCACCCGACCGCAAGCCATCGCCTCGCAAGGGCAAGACGCGTAAGACCACTCGCCCGGCCGTCGCCCCGTCCGAGGTGGACGACCTGATGCCGCTGGGCTGGCAGATCGCCGCCGACCACGAAGCCCGAGGCATCGCACTGACGCGCGACCGGTTGCGCGACGCGATCCGCCAGACCGGCCAGTCCGTCTCCACCGACCGGGCCGGAGCGCTGCTCGCCCGCCTGCGGTCCGAGACCGGTCCGACCGCCGAGGAGACCGGACGCGAGGCGGCCTGATGGAACGTTCCATCGCCTGCCCTTCGACCGACGATCCACCACACGCACCGACCACCCACGCCAGGCAGGACGGGACGCGGTCCGACCGCACATCGTCCCTGCTCAAGCCAGTACGGGACGCGGCCTCATCCGCCAAGACTCCGGCCGCGCCCCGTAACCCCGCCCGCAGTTACGCACACGAGGTGCACACATCATGACTCATCACCCGCACGAGCACGAAGACCACACCGGGGAAGGCGACGACCTGACCGCCTTCGACCGCGCCGAGCACGGCGGCGAGGTGGTCCCGCTGCACGCGGTCCGCCGACGAGCCAACCGCGCGGACGACCAGGAGCCGGACCGCGACGAGGATGAGTTCTTCGACCGCGAGACGATCGCGGTCGAGGGCACGGTCCTCGGCCCGCCGGTCGACCCGCCCGACGACGACGTGCCGTACCGGTCCAGCACGGATCAGCGTCGCGCCCCGATCGTCCCGGCCACCCTGCGCTCCTGGAAAGCCGCGCGCTCCATGCTGGTCTGGGCAGCCCAGGACGCCGGGTACGTCGTCGGCTACCACGCCGTCCGCTCACCCAAGTACGCCGCCAAGGCCACCCTCTACGCGCCGGTCGGGTTCTTCCGAGCTACCGGCAAGCTCCTCCACTGGGCCACTGCGGAGGAGGGCAACTGGGCACTTCGCCAGTACGCCGCCGACCGCAACGACCCGGAGACCTGGCTCAAGCTGGACAGGCAGCGCCAGCGACAGTCGCGGTGGCGCTGGTCCGTCCTGGTCTGCCTCGCCGTGACGGTCCTGATCGGCCTGCTGGTGTTCCTGCTCGCCGACATCCCGACCTGGGGACGCCTGCTGACCGTCGCCGTGGCCGTGCCACTGCTGGCCCGTGCGGGAAGGCCCACCGACAAGCCCATCACCGACCGCGTGTCCGAAGGACCGCGCTACCGCAAGCTCACCGCCGAGCTGGTCCGCCGTGCGCTGCTGTCCTGCGGCATCTCCGGCATCAACCAGGCCGTGAGCAAGGACCAGCACGCCATCAGCTTCCCGCAGGACATTCACCGTGACGGCCCCGGCCACCTCGCCATCATCGACCTGCCGTTCGGCGTCGAGGCCGCCGACGTGGTCGCCCGGCGCGGCCGGCTGGCCTCCGGCATGCGTCTCCCGCTCGACCAGGTCTGGCCCGAGCCCGGCGACGGCCACCCCGGCCGCCTGGCCCTGTGGGTCGGCTACGAACCCGCGTCCCAGATGAAGCAGCCCGCCTGGCCCCTCCTCAAGGACGGCAAGGTGGACGTCTTCAAGCCGTTCCCGTTCGCCACCACGCCGCGCATGGACACGGTCAATGCGGCCCTGATGTTCCGCAACTGGCTGGTCGGCGGCCAGCCCGGCTCCGGCAAGACCTTCGCCCTGCGCCTGGCCGTCCTCGCCGCCAGCCTGGACCCGCGCGCCGAGCTGCGCATCTACGAGCTCAAGGGCGTCGGAGACTTCAAGGTCCTGGAGCCCGTCTGCACCGAGTACGGCAACGGCTTCGACGACGAGACCATCGCCCGCTGCTCCGGAATGATCCGCTGGCTCTACAAGGAGGGCGAACGCCGCTCCAAGCGCATCGCCCACTACGCCCAGCTCGGCAAGGCCCCGGAGAACAAGGTCACCCCGGAACTCGCCTCGCTCAAGGACTCCGGCCTCCACCCGCTGATCGTCGCCATTGACGAGATCCAAGAGCTGTTCCTGCACCCGAAGTACGGCAAGGAAGCCGGGGAGATCCTGGAGAAAGTCATCAAGCTGGGCCGTGCCCTGGGCGTGATCCTGCTGATCGGCACCCAGATCCCCGACAAGGACAGCCTGCCGACCGGCATCACCCGAAACGTCAACACCCGCTACTGCATGAGCGTCGCCGACCAGGTCGCCAACGACATGATCCTCGGCACCTCGATGTACAAGAACGGCTACCGCGCCACCATCTTCGAGCCGGTCAAGGAGGCCGGCTGGGGCATCCTGTCGGGCCTCGGCAAGCCCGCCGCCCGCCGCTCCTTCGAGGTGGACACCGACAAGGCCAAGCAGGTCGTGGCCCGCGCCATGCAGCTACGCGGCCTGGCCGGCACCCTGCCCGAGGAGGGCACCCAGACCCGCACTGACGCACCCACGTTCGACCTGCTGTCCGACGTCGCCCAGATCTGGCCCGCAGGCGAGACGGCCGCCTGGAACGAGACCCTATGCTCCCGCCTGGCCGAACTCCGCCCCGACTTCTACACCGGCTGGGCCTCCGAACAGCTCACCACGGCACTCAAGCCGCACGGCGTACCCGTCCAGGCGATCGGCCGCCGCATCGACGGCAAGGCCATCACCCGGCGCGGCATCCGCCTGGACGACCTCACCGACGCCATGGCGGAACGTAACCGCCGAACCGGCACCGAGTGACCCCGCCGGAGGGTGCTAGCGCTAGCGGCTGACCCTGCTATCGCTAGCACCCCCGCTAGCACCAGAAATAAGCCCTGGCCAGGGCGTTAGCACGCTAGCGCCCTCGCTTGACGACACCCAAAAACGGCCCAGGAGGCCCGTCATGACCCCTGCCACGCTCACCGCTAGCGCAGTGATCGTCATCGCCCTGTTCATCACCGTCCGTTACGCCGCCAAGTGCTACATCCGGCCCTTCCGCCGCTGCCGCTCCTGCCAAGGCAAGGGCCGCAAGCCCAATCGCATCGGACGCGGCACTCACGACTGCCGCCGCTGCCGCGCCACAGGCCTACGCCTCCGGATCGGCCGCCGCATCTGGAACCACGCCCGCGCCCTGCACCGCACCCGCTGACTGGAGCACCCAATGCCGACGAAGAACCTGACCCGCTACGCCCTCGCAGCCGCCGCCCGAGGCTGGCACGTCTTCCCGCTCGCCCCGAAGGGCAAGACCCCGCCCCGCGGCTTCACCGCCTGGCAACACCGCACGACCACCGACCCGGCCACGATCCGCCGCATCTGGCAGCGCCCGTACAACGTCGGCATCGCCACCGGCCCGTCCGGTCTGGTCGTCATCGACCTGGACCAGCCCAAGCCCAGCGAGCAGCCACCACCGCAGTGGAACTGCCCCGGCGTCCGAGACGGAGCGGACGTCCTCGCCGCCCTCTGCGAGGAGGCCGGCCAGCCGCTCCCACTGGAGACCTTCCAGGTCCGCACCCGACGCGGCGGCCTGCACCTGTACTTCACCGCACCCAATGGAGTCACCCTGACGAACACGCAAGGCGGCAACGGCGGCCTCGGCTGGCTGATCGACACCCGCGCCAACGGCGGCTACGTCGTCGGCCCCGGCAGCCACGTCACCGACCACGAGGCCACCGGTACCTACGAAGTCCTGCACCCGATCCCACCCGCACCGCTCCCGACCTGGCTGGTCGAACGCCTACGCCCGGCCCCGCTCCCACCACAGAAGCCAGTCACGGTGCCCCTCGCATCCGACCGGCGCGGCTCCTACATCCGCGCCGCCGTCCTCGGCGAACTGGACCGAGTGGCCAGCTCGCCACCGCACGGCCACAACAACGCCCTCTACCTCGCCGCCGTCGCACTCGGCCAGCTCGTCGCCGGAGGCGAGCTGAACGCCGCTGCCGTCACTACGTGGCTCACAGAGGCAGCCACGCAGATCGGCCAGCCGTACGGCGAGGCCCAGCGCACCATCGCCTCCGGCCTGCGCGCCGGAGCTCGCCGGCCTCGAACGGTGGCCGCATGACCAACGACCGCACCACTCACCTACGCCTGGTCAACGGTGATGCCGTCAATGCGCCCAGCCAGCCCGTGCCGTTCCGCACCTCCTGGACCGCCGACGAACTGATGGCCATGACCTTCCCGGAGCCCCGCTGGGCCGTCCCCGGCATCATCGCCGAAGGACTCAGCCTCCTGGCAGGCCCGCCCAAGGTCGGCAAGTCCTGGCTCAGCCTCGGACTGGGCATCGCCGTCGCCAGCGGCGCCAAGGCCCTGGAAGCCATCGAACTGGAGCCCGGCCCCGTCCTCTATCTCGCCCTGGAGGACACCGCCCGCCGCCTCCAGAACCGCATGGGCAAGATCCTGAGCGGCCAACCCGCACCCAAGGACCTGACCCTGGCCACCACCTGCCCCACCCTCCCGCAGGGCGGGGAAGAGGCCATCGCCCGCTGGCTCGACCGCAACCCGAACGCCCGCCTAGTCGTCATCGACGTCTTCGCCAAGATCCGAGGCAACACACCACCCGGCCTGTCCGCCTACGACGCCGACTACGCCGCCATGAGCCGCGCCAAGCGCCTGGCCGACACCTACGGCGTCGCCGTCGTCCTGATCCACCACGTCCGCAAGATGGCCTCAGAAGACTTCCTGAGCGAAGTCTCCGGCACCAACGGCCTGGCCGGAGCAGCAGACGCCACCCTCGTCCTCAAACGCGCCAGAGGGACCGCAGACGGCGTCCTGCACGTCACCGGCCGCGATGTCGAGGAAGCCGAATACGCAATGGCCTTTCAACCGGCCGCCGGCCTCTGGCACCTCCTGGACGGCCCACCCGAAGACCACGCCCTGTCGGACACCAGAGCCGCCATCGCCCGCCACGTCCGCGCCAACCCGAACAGCACACCCAAGGCCATCGCCGACGCCACCGGCCTGTCCCACGAGAACGTCCGCAAGACCTGTCAACGCATGAACGCCGACGGCCAACTCTGCGTCAACGCCACCGGCCACTACCGCCTCCCCGGAACAGAGTCACCGGCAGGCGTCCCCGGCGTCCCCGGCGTCCCAACCGTCCCAGACCACGCCACGACCAGCACCAAGGCCCATACCCATGAGGGACAACCGGCTCTGCTGCCTGTCCCCGCTGTCCCCACCGATGAGGAGACCCACCAGTGACGACCTCAGCGCCGGACAGCGTCCGGCCCGCCGACACCCAGCTCTACCGCGTCACCGACGCCATGCGCCTGCTCCGCATGAGCCGAACCGTCATCTACGACCAGATCCGCACCGGCCGCCTGCGCTCCGTCAAGCAAGGCCGCGCCCGCCTCATCACCCCCGGTGCCATCCGCGACTACATCGCCCTCCTAGAGAAGGAAGCCGAGGAAGCAGCCTGATGACCAAACGACGCAGCAGAGGAGACGGCGGCCTCCACTGGGACGACAAGCGCCAACGCTGGATCGCCACCGCCAGCCTCGGCCATGACGGAAGCGGCAAACGCATCGTTAAGAGAGGCAGCGGTAAGACCAAGACCGAGGCGAAGCAGAAGCTTAAGGAAGTCCTCCGGGACTACGAAGATGGCCTCGCCATCGCTCCCGGAAACTACACCGTGAAGGAAGCCGTCGAGGACTGGCTTAGGTACGAGCTAAGCAAGCGGGACAGAGCCACATACGAGACTGGCCGAACCCTTTGCAACAGCCATCTGATCCCTGCCCTGGGGAAGCGGAAGCTTCGGGATCTCAGTGCTCATGACGTGGATACGTGGCTCTCCTCGAAGGCCAAGGTACTCAGTACCAGCACTCTGCGGCTCATCCGTTCCTACCTCAACCGAGCGGTCAAGCGTGCGATGGCACGAGATCTGGTGAAGCGGAACATCGTTGAGCTTTGCTCGATTCCGAAGGGTAGGGAAGGACGCCCATCCAAAGCCCTAACAATGGCTCAGGCAGAAGCCGTACTAGAAGCTGCGGAAGGAACCCGTATGTATAGCTATCTGGTACTAGCCCTCCTAACTGGTGCTCGCACCGAAGAGCTGAGAGCCCTGACATGGGAGTACGTCGAGCTGGAAGGGGACCCGGCTAGCGAGCCAACCATCCCTCCGCATGTAGCGGTGTGGCGTTCGGTACGGGCAGGAGGGGATACCAAGACCAGGAAATCACGTCGAACCCTGGCTCTCCCACAGCGCTGTATCGAGGCCTTGCACGTCCAGAAGGCTCGGCAGACGAAGGACCGTGAAGCAGCCGGGGAACGGTGGCAAGAACACAACCTGGTGTTCGCTTCGGCAGTTGGAACTCCCCTAGACGCGCACAACGTTCGTAGAGCGTTCCGCAGGGTCATCTCGAAGACCAAACTCGATCCAACACAGTGGACGCCGCGGGAGCTTCGTCACAGCTTCGTATCCCTGCTATCGGACAACGGCACACCCATCGAGGAGATCTCCCGTCTCGTAGGACATAGCAGTACCAGCGTGACCGAGCTGGTCTACCGGAAGCAGATCCGGCCAGTGCTCCAGGAGGGCGCAATCCTGATGGATCGAATCTTCGGGGGATCAGGTGGCATCGTCGATGGCCACTGACTAACCGTCATGCAATAGAAGCAGCAGGTTCAAGGGAAGGGGAAACCCTTTTGAAAGCCCCTTTCGTACATCCATTTAGCGTCTCGCTTCCCATGTGCGAATAGCCAGCGAAGAACCAGTCGCCATCAAGAGAACTAGCATCGTTCTTCAGTAGTGTCTATGCAGCAATCGGCACCACCACCTGCCTACGACACAAAACTGCAGGTCAGCGCACACAAGCGAAGGCAAGGCCAGTCGATTTTCAGAAAAAACACGAAGCCTCCACCCCGCGCACGCGCACGCTGCTACGGTACCTCCCATAAACGAGAGGAGAATGCAGTGAACGGCTACATACGGATCGTGTGGCGGTCAAATTCCCGGCGTCGCCACGGTCGTCCGCCGCGACGCCGGGAGCTGAGGTTCGGCTGGAACCTGTAACCACCTGTGTACGCCTGCGGGGGTGGTGGCTGCCATCCCCGCAGGATCCCAGCAATCATGTGCTGTGGATGGCGGCGGTCTCCACGGTACCGGCGTTAGCAATGGCTACGGCGAAGAACTAGTACATCCGCTGGGCCTGGATTGGTTTAGCCATCGAGGCTCGGGAGGGGCTGGCCGCTGTCGTGTGGCAGCGGTAATCACGCACTTAGACACGCAGAAGCCCTCCGCGATCTTGCGGAGGGCTTCTGACCTGGAGCCGCCTTGGGGATTCGAACCCCAGACCCCTTCATTACGAGTGAAGTGCTCTGGCCGACTGAGCTAAGGCGGCGTGCCGTACGGCTTGAAGGAGTCTACAGGAGATCGAGGGGTTCTTGCTCCTCCTGATCACCGGATGCCGGGACAGATCACGCCATCTCCCGGCGGCACCCCCTCCACCAGATACCGATCGACGGCGTCGTCCACGCACGGCGAGCCGCCCCCGTACGCGGTGTGCCCGTCGCCGTCGTAACCGAGCAGCACGCCGGACCGGAGTTCCCCCGCCAATGCCCGAGCCCATCCGTACGGCGTCGCCGGGTCGCGTTTCGTGCCGACGACCAGGATCGGAGGAGCGCCCTCGGCGGTCAGGGGATGTGGCGAGAAGGTCGGCCGAGCCGGCCAGAAGGCGCACGGCAGCGACGACCACACGATGTACGGCCCGAACCGGGGCGCCTCCCTGGACGTCTCCGCCGCGTCCGCCGCGAAGGCCGCGGCGGTCGTCGGATACGGGCCGTCGACGCAGTTGACCGCCAGGCCGGCCTCCAGTTGGTTGGAGTAGGTGCCGTCGTCCTGCCTGCCCGCGAGCTGGTCGGCGTTCCGCAGCAGGAGGGAGCCGTCGCCCTTCAGCGCCCGGCGCAGCGCCTCGGTGAGCTCCGGCCAGGAGGCGCGGTCGTAGAGCGGCGTCAGCGCTCCGAGCGTGGCCAGCGCCTCGGTGACCGGCCGCCCACCCCCTTCCAAGGGCCGGGCGTCGGCACGGCGGAGCAGGGCCCCGACCTCGTCCATCGCTGCTTCGACGTCGCGTCCGGCGAACGGGCAGTCCCGGCCGCTCAGGCAGTCCTCGACGTACGCGCGCAGCGCCTTCTCGAAGCCCACCGCCTGCTCCGCGTTCATCCGCACCCGCGAGCCGGCCGGATCGACGGCGCCGTCCAGCACGAGCGCCCGCACCTTGTCAGGGAACAGATCGGCATAGACAGCCCCGAGGAAGGTCCCGTACGACTTGCCGAGATAGGTGAGCTTCCGGTCGCCCAGGGCCTGGCGCAGCCGGTCCAGGTCGCGGGCGACGTCCACGGTCCCGAGGTGGGGCAGCAGCCGGGCGGCGTGCCGCCGGCAGCCTGCCGCGAACCTCCGCGCCGCGGCCTCCAGTTCCCCTTGCTCCGCGGCGGTGTCGGGCGTGGTCTCCATGGCCAGGAACGCGTCGAGCCGCTCGTCGTCGAGGCATTCGACCGGCGCCGACCGTCCCACCCCGCGGGGGTCGAACCCCACGACGTCGAACCGCTCCCGCACCTTCGCGCTCACGGCGAGCCGGGCGGCCCTGGCGTACTCGACCCCGGAGGCCCCCGGCCCGCCGGGGTTCACCACCAGGGAGCCGAGCCGCGGCCCGCTCGCGGGCAGCCGGACGACCGCGAGCTCAAGCTGCTCACCGTCGGGCTCCCCGTGATCGAGCGGCACCCGCAACGTCGCGCACTCGAACCCGTCACCGCAATCGGACCAGCGGAGCCCTCGCACCGCCCGCTCCTCCCTGCCGCACCCGCCGGCGAGGAGCACCGCCGACACCGTGACCCCGGCCGCGACACCACGCGACACCGGCGCCCACCACGAACCAGACATAGGCAGCAGAGCGGAGGCCCACCCCGAGCGGTAGTTGCGCACCCCACCACCCAACCACCGCCGGCACGGGACACGCCGCGGAGCCCCCGGCGCTCACCAGGACGAGAAGGAACGGCCCTCCCCCGGATGACTTCACGTCAAGTCAGGAGTTAGCCTGAAAAGACTGCTCCGTTCCCCCCGGGCACGGTCGCTCAGGCGACACGTCCGGAGGCAGTCGTCCGGTATGTCCGGCGAACAACGGAGGCATCCATGAACGGCTACCCGCAGATCGCGGACCACGGCATGATCGGAGACCTGCAGACCGCCGCGCTCGTCTCCGGCGACGGCACCATCGACTGGTGGTGCACGCCCCGGTTCGACTCCCCGAGCCTCTTCGCGTCCATCCTCGACAGCGGGCGCGGTGGGCACTGCCGGCTGGCCGCCGACGTGGACCGGGCCGACGAGACGACCGTCCGGCAGCTCTACCTGCCGGACACCGCCATCCTCGTCACCCGTTTCATGGGCCCCGGCGGCGTCGGCGAGGTCGCCGACTACATGGAACCGAACACCTCCGCCACGCCTTCCGGCCGGCACCGCCTGGTGCGGCTCGCCCGGGTGGTCCGCGGGAGCCTGCCCTTCACGTTCACCTGCCGTCCCCGCTTCGACTACGGGCGGGCACCGCACACGCTCGCCCTCCACGACGACCGATCAGCGGTCTTCCAGGGCCCTGGCACGAACCTGCACCTGCAGGCCGCCGGCCCCATCACCCTGCGCCCCGACGGCGAGGACGTCGTGGCGGACTTCACCCTCCAGGCCGGCCAGACGGCCGCGATCGTCCTGACCAGCGACAGCGACGGCGACCAGCCCGTGCCGCCCATGACCCCCGACAGCGCGCGCGACAGCTTCGAGACCTGCCGTGACTTCTGGCACGACTGGCTGCGCGCGTCCCGGTACCGGGGTCGCTGGCGTGACATGGTGAACCGTTCGGCGATCACGCTCAAGCTCCTCACGTACGCGCCCACCGGCGCCCCGATCGCCGCCGCCACGATGGGACTGCCGGAGCAGATCGGCGGCGAGCGCAACTGGGACTACCGCTACACCTGGGTCCGCGACGCCTCCCTGTCCGTCCGCGCCCTGATCGACCTCGGTTTCGTCGAGGAGGCCCAGGCTTTCCGTACGTGGCTGCGTGAACGCCTGATCGTCGGCCGCGCCTCGGGCGAGCCGCTGCAGATCATGTACCGGATCGACGGAGATCCCCTGCTGACCGAGGAAGTACTCGGCCACCTGGAGGGATACCGGCAGTCCCGCCCGGTACGGGCCGGAAACGCCGCCGCCGACCAGCTCCAGCTCGACATCTACGGTGAGGCCGCGGACGCGCTGGCCCAGGCCCAGGAGGTCGGCGGCATCCGCGGCTGGCGGTCCTTCGCCAAGCTGCTCGACTGGCTGGCCGACACCTGGGACCGTCCCGACGAAGGCATCTGGGAGACCCGTGGCGGGCGCCAGGAGTTCACCTACAGCCGCCTGATGACCTGGGTCGCCTTCGACCGCGGCATCCGGATGGCCACCGCCTACTCCCGTCCCGCCGACCTCGTCCGCTGGAGGAGTGTCCGGGACGCCGTCTTCGACCAGATCGTCGACCGTGGGTGGAACTCCGAGCGGCAGGCGTTCGTCCAGCACTACGGCACCAACGTGCTGGACGCGTCGCTGCTGCTCATGCCCCGGGTCGGGTTCATCTCCCCCCGCGACCCGGCCTGGCTGAGCACCCTGGACGCCATCGACAAGGAGCTGGTCAGCGACAGCCTCGTCTACCGCTACGACCCGGCCGCGTCCCCCGACGGCCTGCGCGGGTCGGAGGGGACCTTCAACCTGTGCAGCTTCCTCTACGTCGAGGCCCTGGCCCGCGCCGGACGGCTCCAGCAGGCCCGGTACGCCTTCGACAAGATGCTCACCTACGCCAACCACGTCGGCCTGTTCGCCGAGGAGATCGGCCCGTCGGGCGAGCAGCTCGGCAACTTCCCGCAGGCGTTCACCCATCTGGCGCTCATCGCGGCGGCCATCGCCCTCGACGAACAACTTGAGGGCGCCGCCCCGGACGGGCGGTGAACCTCATGGCCTACCGAGCGGGCAGCCGGATCGCGGCGCCCAGCCCCACCAGGGCGAAGATCGCAAGAGCGATCATGGCGAGCGCATAGGACCGGTTCCCCTCGGCCAGCCCGGAGATGAGGATCGTGCCCGCGATCGCCGTGCCGAACGACGAGCCGAGGTTGGACACGCTGCGCGACAGCCCGGAGATCTCGCCCTGTTGCTCCTCGGGAAAGCTGGACTGCACGACGTTGACCGACGGGGTCAGCATCACGCCCACGCCCAGCCCGATCAGCAGCAGCCCCGGCACGAAGGCGACGACCCTCGACGACGCCCCGACCAGGGCGAGCAGGACCGCGATCCCGGTCACGGTCATGGCGAAACCCGCCGAGATCAGGTTCTTCTGGGAGTGCTTCCTGGTGAGCCGCTCCGCCGCCAGCGACGTCAGCAGGACCCCCACGGTCGCCGATGTGAAGATGACGCCCGTCTGGATCGCGTTGTACCCGCGGACCTTCTGCAGAAAGACCGCGACGACGAAGGACGTCCCCATGAGCACCAGCCACTGCATGTTCTGGGTGACGAGGCCGAGATTGGACGTGCGGTTCCGGAAGAGCCGGGTCGAGAGCAGCGGCTCCTTCCCCGCGCGTTCCCGAGCGCGGATGTGCAGGAGGAACCAGACCAGGAACCCGGCCCCGACGACGAGGAACGCCACCATCAGCACGGCGTTCTTGCTGGCCTGGAGGATCCCGAACACCACGAAGAACATGCCGACGGCCGACAGGACCGCCCCGGCGCCGTCGAAGGGACGGGTCGGGTCCGGCGCCACCGGGTCGGCGATCCGGCGGCTGAGAAAGACGATCACCGCGACGACCACCGCCTGGAAGACGAACGCGGCCCGCCAGGTGATCGCCGTGGCGATGAACCCGCCGATCAGCGGGCCCGCCGCCGCTCCGACCCCGCCCAGCCCGCTGATCAGGCCGAAGGCCCTGGCCCGCGCCCGCAGATCGTCGAACGCCATCGTCGCGAGGATGTAGACGGGCGGGATCAGCAATGCGGTCCCGACGCCCTCAAGGACCGAGTTGCCGACGATCAGCACTGCCAGGCTGGGCGAAAAGGCGCTGGTCAGAGCGCCGATCCCGTACAGGGTGAGCCCTGCGAGGAAACACCTCTTGCGTCCCCAGCGGTCGGTCAGCTTGCTGCACGGGATCATCAGCACGGCCATGATCAACAGGAACAGCGTGATCGTGCTCTGCACGCCCTCCACCGTGGTGTCCAGGTCCCGGCCGATGTCGTTGATCATCACGTTCATGTTCGAGCCGGCGAAGCTGCAGATGAACTGGGCCAGCGCCAGAGGGGCCAGAGGGCTCTTCGCGAAGGCGTCCGGGCCGGTGCCGGTCACGTTCCGCCCCGCCGGTGCAGCCCACCGCCCGGACCGGCGCGGAAACCCTCACGGACGGGATCGCCGCGGCACATCGTCCACCTCCCTCGATCCGAAACTCACTGGGACTTCCGCCCCGGGAAGCTCCCGGCACACCACGCGGCGGACCGGCCACCCCGGCTCAATGCTGGAACGCGGCCTTCAGCACCACGATGACCAGCCCGAGCAGCAGATTGACCACGCTCGTGACCAGGACCATCCGAGACGAGGCACCGATCCCCACGGCCGCCGCGGCCGACCAGCCGACCTGCCCGGCCACCGCGACCGCGATGGCCAGCCACGCCGTGCCCTGCGGTTCGAGACCCAGCAGTGGTCCGACGGCCACGGCGACGGCCGGCGGCACGGCCGCAGTGACGATCGGCCATTCCTCGGCGCAGGCCCGGCGGATGTCGGCCACGCTCATGCTCTGGAAGACCGCACGGGCGCCGAACAGGCGGGCGTGCACATGAGCGGCCCAGAACACCACGCTGGTCCCCAACAGCAAGACGATCATCTCCAGGCGCGGGAACCTGCCGAGCGACGCGGTGCCCGCCACCACCGAGGCGGCGAGCAGTGATCCGTAGACGGCACCGGTGTAGTCCTTGTGGGCGCCGCCGGCCGGCGACCGATGACCGTCGGCCGGATCGGGCACCTTCCCCATGGCGACCTCTCTCGGTGGTGGCCGCGCGGTCAGCGAGGCTCGGCCGTGCGCGCCGCGGATCCGTGGTGGCGCGAGACGGTTCCGTTCACCGGGCGCCGGTCCCCTCCATCATCTCGCGCAGCTGCGCTTCCTCCTCGCGGTTGAGCGAGGTCTGGATGACATGCCCGCCGTACGACTGGATCTGCGGGATCACCTTGTCCGGAGTGCTCTGCACGACCAGGACGAACAGCGCGGCGGTGCCGGGTTCCAGCGTGTCGGCGAGCTCCCTCATGAACTCGTCGTTGACGCCGGCATCGGTCAGCGCTCCGGCGGCCGCTCCGGTGGCGGCGCCCAGCGCCATGCCGAACAGCGGCATGAAGAACAACAGCCCGATCAGGCCACCCCACACCGCTCCGCCGGCCGCCCCCATGCCGGTCGTCCCCTTGGTCTGGAGCAGCTTGATCGTGCCGTCGGCCCGGCGTTCGACGATGGCCATGTCCTCCATCGTGATCAGGTTCTGCCGTTGCAGGTCGGCGAGGCGATCACGTACGGCGATGGCGGTGGCGACGTCCGGGTAGGAGATCGCGATGAGGTTGCTCATGGGGCTGTTTCCTTCTGATCGGTTGCGTCGACGAACAGGTGGTCCAGAGGGCAGCACCCCACATCACGGCACGTACGGGGGCAACCTCTGCCAGACCCGCCCTCCCTGCTTCTGATCCCCCCTTTCCGATCGGGCGGCCACCGCGAGGAGGCAAAGGATTTCCATGGGGCAAATCTGTGCAGCCTTTCGGATTCGGCCCCCAGCACGCCGAGAAGGCATCGGCCAGGCAAACGGAAGCAGGGCCTTTTCATGCCCGCCGTCGAGGGTGAGCGGCCGTGGTCACGGGGACCATCCACTTCGCCCTCTTTCTGGTGAGGCGTGATGGAGAGGCGGGGGCTGCCATGGGCTGTTTGTTCGCGGTTTTTGCGGGGCTGTTTCCACGACTCGCCGTCTTCATCATCTGGGTGGCGCGGCCCGCGCTGGTGAGCGCCGCCTTCGACACCTGGATCTGGCCCCTGCTCGGCCTGATCTTCCTGCCGTTCACCACGTTGATGTACGTGATCCTCTACATCCCCGGTGTCGGACTCAGAGGAGTGGACTGGTTCTGGATCGCCGTGGCGGTCGTGCTGGACCTCGTCCACTGGGTCGGCACCGCGACCCAGCGTCGCCGGATCCCCGGCTATCCCCAGGGCTGACCGGCCCCCCGTTCCGCCCGCCGGAGCGCACGTCACTTCGGCGGCGGCGCACCGTGCCCGCCCTTCGGCGGCGGCGCTTCCCCGGGTCCGCCCTTCGGCGGCGCCGCTTCGGCGGCCATGACCTCCCGGAACTCCTGACGCGTGGCGAACGTGTCGACCAGCGACAGCAGCATGGCCACCACCGGGATGGCCAGCAGCGCACCCATCGCGCCGAACAGCGACGCCCCCAGGATCACGGCGGCGAAGGACACCCCGGGATGGATGTCCACCGCCCGCGAACTGATCTTCGGCTCCAGCGTCAGGTTCTCCACCTGCTGGTACACGATGCCCCAGGCCAACGCGGCCACGCCGATCCAGGGCCGGGACGAGACCAGCCCCACCACCACCGGCAGGGCGATGGAGATGTAGGTGCCGATGGTGGGCACGAGCTGGGCGACCAGCCCCGTCCACGCCCCGAGCGCCAGCCAGGAGGGCATGCCGAGCAGCAGGAACACCAGGGCCGAGGCCGTGCCGTTGATGGTGGCCAGAATGAGCCGGGAGGAGACGTAGCCGCCGGTCTTGATCATGGACACGTCCCAGACGCTGATGAAGACCTGCTGGACCCGGCCGGGCAGCAGCTGCGCGAGCCACCGGCGCAGCCTCGGCCCGTCGGCCGAGAAGTAGAACGTCAGCAGCGCCAGGGTGAACAGGTTGAACACCGTTCCGGTCACCGTGCCCAGCAGGCCCAGGATCCCGCCGAGCGCACCCTGCGCGTACTCGGCCGCCTGCTGCGGGGTGAGGTTGATGGAGTGGAGGATGTCGGAGATCTCGTAACGGGTGCCGAACCGGGTGTTGACCCACTCGACGACGCCGGTGATGACCTCGGGCAGGGCCTTCAGCAACACCGCGACCTGTTGCACGAACATGCTGCCGAACAGCACGAGGAAGATCACGAAGGCCAGGATGAACAGCGTCATCACCAGCAGTGTCGCCCTGCCCCGTGGCATGCGCCGCGACATGCGGCGCACGGCGGGCTCCATGGCCAGCGAGAGGAACCACGCCATCACCAGCATGGCGATCAGCGGACCCGCGTCGGTGAGCACGAACCGGAGGAAGAACGCCACCGCGACGACGGCCGCCACGGCGAGCCCGGCCCGCCAGACGTTGGCAGGCGACAGCAGCACCTGCACCGCGGGCACGCCGCCGCTCGACTCCACCGGCTTCTTCATGGCTGGCTCTCCAGGCTCTGGAACCCACCTCCCGTGACCGCGCGCGGACGGCGGCCCTCGGCGCGTCCAGCCAGTGGCTTGAGCTGCGTCGTACACGGAAGCGACGCACCCAACGTACGACGGCCGACCGCTCCAGCCCGGCATCTACCGCCTGCTCGGCTTGTCCGCGGACGAGCCGACCCGAGCATCACCTGGACCAGAACGGGATGAGTTGTCTAGCTTTCCTCCCCTTCGCCGGAAGGCTGCTGATCGGCTGGTTCCTCCTGGGTGCCGTACATCGTGTCGTGCTGGATGCGAGGCGAACACACCGACGCGGACGGGCACGCGCAGCGCCTCCCGCCGTCGTCCAGGCGCACCGTCACCGTGTCGCCCGGGACGTTGTGCCCCGTCACGACCCCGTCGCCCTGAGGCGTGCTCACCCGGCTTCCCGCGCGAGGCATTCTGTACCGGCTCTCGACGTACAGCGGGTGCTCGTACTTCAGGCAGCACATGAGCCGCCCGCAAGCTCCCGCGATGCGCAGCGGATTGACCGGAAGGTCCTGATCCTTCGCCATGCGCACGGACACCGGCTCGAAGTCCTTCAGGAAGGTGGCGCAGCACAGGTCACGGCCGCAGGGACCGATGCCGCCCTGCAGCCGCGCCTCGTCCCGGGGGCCGATCTGCCGCAACTCGACCCTGGCCCGCAGGTTACGGGCCAGGTCGCGGACCAAGGCCCGGAAGTCGACCCGATGAGGGGCCGAGAAATAGACGGTGTAGACGTTGTCCTGGTCGAGATAGTCGATGCCGACGACCTTCATCGGCAGCCCATGTCGTTTGATCAGCTTCTTGGACACGCTGCGGGCCTCGGCCCTGCGGCGTTTGTTGGACTCGTCGCGCGAGAGGTGTTCCTCTTCCGCCGGCCCCGCGCACACGGGCAGACCGTCGATGTCCTCGCTCGTGTACTGCGGCGCCCACACACACTCCGCCACCTCGGGACCCGAGTCGGTCGGCACCAGCACCTTGTCGCCGACCTTGGGGGCGTGCCCGCCCGGATCGAGGTAGTAGAGCCTCCCGTAGCGCGTGAAGCTCACGGCCATGATCATTCCCATGGGCTAGAGCTCGCCTCCCTGACGGCCTCGGGGGTTGTTACGGCCTTCCGTTGCCACACTACGTGGGTCCGCCCGGCGAACGTGAGGGGCACCGAGCCCGATCTTGAATCAGCCGCCCTCCCGGCACCGCTTGTCCTTCGGCAGACTCACCCGGTAGCCGGTCAGGGCCAGCCTCTCGATCAGGCAACGCTGCACGACGACGGATGCGACACCCCGCTGCTGTCTCAGGGTCTTGACCAGCCCGCTCCAGTCGTCGAGCTCCGACCTCATGCGCAACCGGTACGACTCCGGCATGTCCTCTACCCTGGTGGCGGCGACCAGGGCCTTGTTGTCCTCGTAGTCGCGCTTGAAGTTCTCGTACGCCGACGTCCGGTCCTCGTAAAAGATGGACTTCACCTGCTTGGACGCCTTCAGCAGCGCGAGGACCTTGTCCTTCTGTCTCGTCGTGATCCCCTTTCCCTCCTTGATGACCTGCTCGCCGTCCGATGCTCGTTCGGCACCGCAGGTGGGCAGCGCCGTGCCGTCCTGGCAGAGGAAGACACTGATCTGAGCCTCCGATGGCCGAAGGGAGACAGCAGCGGGCACCAGGTCGATGTCCTCGATCCCGGGGAGCCGGGCGAGCGCCTGCTTCACCTTCACCGGATCCGTGCCAGGCTCAAGTCGCAGCCGGAACGACGCATGCAGGTCGTCGGCCGTCACCGCGTCGAGCACCTGCTGATTGTGCGCGAAATCCTGTCGGAAAGCGGCGAGGACCGCCTCCCGGTCGAGGAACGTCACCGAGACGACGCCGGGCACCTCCTTCGCCGCCACCTCGATCGACTTCGCCTGCTCGGGTGTGACGTCCTGCCCCTTGCAGGACGGCGCCTTCCCACTGGCCGTCCTCGAACACAGATAGATCGTCAACTCCGACGAATCGGACCGCCCATCGGTGGGAGCGGCCAGCGTCACCACGTGCTCGTCTCCTCGAACCCCCAGCCAGACGGCGGTCGTCGCCCCCGCGAGCACCACCGCCACGGCCGCGCCCACCAGCCGCAGGTCCATCCGGCTCCGGCGCCGCTCGGGCGCCCGCAGCGGCTTGAGCGCGCCCGTGTCCACCGTCGCGCCCGCCTCGACGAGCGCCTCCCGCAGTCTGTCTTCCATCGGGCTGTTCATGATTCCTCCCCAAGCGCCCGGCCGAGGGCGGCGAGCCCTCGCGCGATCGTGGACCTGGCCGTGCTCGCGTTGACGCCCATGGTCTCGGCGATCTCCTGGTCGGACAGATCGAAGTAGTAGCGCAGGGTCAGCGCCTCGCGCTGCCTGCGCGGCAGCTCCCGCAGGGCGAGCAGCACCTCGCGCCGCTCCTCGCCCAGCAGCGCGGCGCTCTCGGCCGACCAGACCGGCGGCTCGTAGGGCACCGCCCGCCGGAACGCCGTCGCCCGTCTGCGCAGGACGGACCGGCACCCGTTGAGCACGGCGGACCGCACATAGGCCAGCGCCCTGTCGGCCTCCCGCAGGCGGGCCCGGCCGGCGTGCGTACGTGCGAACGCCTCCTGCACGACGTCTTCGGCGGTGGCCTGATCACCGACCATGATCAAGGCGAGCCGCACGAGGCCCACATGATGTTCGGCGAAGATCGACGCCACATCGACCCGCTGCCGCTCCAGGGCCTGTTGTTGGGAGAGCAGTTCGACTTCCACGCTACAGAGACGCCTCACGGGCTCGTCTGCTGCTCCGGTCACCCGGATATCTTTCCGCCCGCACAAGATCTCCGGCAGGCGAACCCTCAGGCGCCCCGGAACCGGCACATCGAGCCGTCCGGCGTGCGGCGCACCGCGTTCATGAGCATCGAGGGGTCGCCGTCACCACCGCCGTCGGATCACGAAGGCGAGCCGCCGCGGGCAGGGGCCGAGACCAGGTCAGGCCGCCGCACGCAGCGACAACATCATCGCCTCCACGGCCATCTGCGGGTTGACGTTGGCGCCCAGCCGTTCCCGGCACCGCATGATCGCGTCGATCCGCCGCAGCGTCTCCTCCGGCGTGGACGACTTGGCGAGCTGGTCGAGGTCGAACCGGATGTCGTCGTTGGCCAGCTCCACCCCCGCCCCGAACTGCATGGCCAGCACGTCACGGTAGAACGACACCAGCTCCAGCAGCGCGGCGTCGAGAGAGTCCCGCTTGATGCGGGTGGCCCGGGACTTCTGCCGGTCCTCCAGCTCCTTGAGGGCTCCGGCCCCGCCGCGCACCAGCCCCCGGTTGAGCCCCTTGCCCGTGGACCCCTCGCCGTAGAGCTTGCGCAGCTCGGACGTCTCGTTCTCGTTGAGCGCCGCCGTGGCCGCCGCGGCTTCTTCCTCAGCCGTCTTGACCAGGCGTTCGGCGGCGGAGATGCACTCGCCCACGCCGGTCAGCGAGCGCGGGATGCCCAGCACGGCCTCCCGCCGGCGACGGGAGCCCTCGTCGAGGGCCAGCGACCGCGCCCTGCTGATGTGCCCCTGCGCGGCCCGGGCGGCGAACGCGGCGGTCTCCCACGGCACGCTGTCACGCGTGGCCAGCACGTGCGCGACGGCCTCGGTGGACGGCGTGGCCAGCGTGACCTGGCGGCAGCGCGACCTGATGGTGATCATGAGGTCGTCGGGGGCCGGCGCGCACAGCAGCCAGACCGTGCGCGCCGGCGGCTCCTCGATGGCCTTGAGCAGGGCGTTGGCCGCCGACTCGGTGGCGCGGTCGGCGTCCTCGAACAGGATGACCCGCCAGCGGCCCTGGGTGGGGGCGCCCGCGGCCCGCAGGATGAGCTCGCGGGTCTGCTTGACGCTGTAGGACAGCCCCTCCGGACGGACGGACTCCAGGTCGGGGTGGGAGCCGATCAGCACCTGGTGGCACTGGTCGCAGTGGCCGCAACCGCCGTCGGGGCACAGCAGCGCGGCGGCGAAGGCGCGCGCGGCCTCCTCCCGGCCCGACCCCGGCGGGCCGGTGAACAGCCAGGCGTGCGTCATGCCGGCGCCGCGACCGCCCCTGACGGCCTCGCCGGCCGCCGCAGCGGCCCGCGACAACACCGAGATCGCCTGGTTCTGCCCGACGAGGTCATCGAAAACCGTCACGGGGTAAGGCTAGTCGCGGATGGCGGGCATCGTGCCCGTGGCGTCTTCGGACTCCCGGGGAACCGGGTCGGGCAGGATCTCGCGAATGCGGTCCTGGATCTGGCGGGTCAGCACCTCGGGCGCCATCGTGCCGTCGACCACGAGGTAGCGGTCTGGATCGGCGGCGGCCAGCGCGCGGAACTCCCTGCGCACCCGCTGGTGGAACTCCAGCGGCTCCGACTCGATCCGGTCGGCCGCCCCGCCCAGCCGGGTCAGCCCCACCTCGGGCGGCGTGTCGATGAGCACGGTCAGATGCGGTACGAGCCCGCCCGTCGCCCACGCGTTGATCTTGGAGACGTCTTCGGGATCGAGCGCCCGGCCGGCGCCCTGGTAGGCCAGCGACGAGTCGACGTAGCGGTCGCTGATCACCAGCGAGCCCCGGTAGAGCGCCGGGCGGATCACCTTCTCGACGTGCTCGGCCCGGTCGGCCGCGTAGAGCAGGGCCTCCGAACGGGCCGACAGGCCACGCTCGGCCGCGTCGAGCAGGATGGCCCGCAGCCGCATGCCGATCTTGGTCGAGCCGGGCTCCCGCGTCTGGACCACGTCGTAGCCCTGGTCGCGCAGCCAGATGGCGATCAGCCGCGACTGCGTCGTCTTGCCCGAGCCCTCGCCGCCCTCGAACGCCATGAACAGCCCCGGCACGTGCTCGGCCGGCTCGGCGGGGTAACGCTCGCCGCGCACCGCCGCGATCAGGTCGGCCGAGAGCGAGACGCCCTTCCTGTCGTCCATGTGGCGCAGCGCCAGGATGCCGACGGCCACCGCGAGCACGCCGCCGATGACCAGCACCAGGTTGGTGCCGTCGAACCGGTAGGCGATCGTGCCCAGGCCGAACTCGTGGGCGCCGAACAGCGCCGCCAGCGGGTTGGCCACCGCCACCACGAGCAGCAGCGTCACCCGCGCGGTGGACTGCAGGAACGAGAACGTGCGCCCGCGCAGCGTGTCGTCGACCTCCAGCCCGATCAGGGTGTAGCCGATGATCCACGCGATGCCCGCGCACGCCCCGAGCAGCACCGTCAGCATGACCACGATGGGCAGGTTGTGGATCAGCGCGATGGCCACGAGCACCAGCCCGGCCACGGTGATGGCCAGGCCGAACAGCCGCCGCCGCGACAGCCCGTGCAGCAGCCTGAGGCCGACGAACATGCCCAGCGCCATGCCGACGAAGACCGCGCCGAACACGACGCCGTAGGCCGCGTCGCCGCCGCCGAGGGCCACCACGTAGATCTTGGCCACGCCGACCACGGCCCCACCCGCGGCGAACGCGCCCAGCATGCCGATGATCAGCCCGCGCACGAGCCGGTTGCCGCCCACGAACCGCCAGCCCTCGACGATCTGCTTGAGCACCGAGGGCGTCGAGATCGCGCCGTCGCGCCTGGGGATGCCACGCAGCGTGAAGATCAGGAAGGCCGACACCAGGTAGGCCAGGGCATTGACGATAAGTGCCGGGGCGGTCGGGTCCATGCCGCCGAGCAGCGGCAGGACGCTGCGGCCCATGTCGCCGACCAGGGACAGCGCGGCGAACAGCAGGGCCGCGATCGGCGCGCTGCCGTAGGTGACCAGCAGGTTGAGCCGGTTGGCGGATTCGAGCTGGTCCTTGGGCACCAGGTTGGGCACCGTGGCGTCCTTGGCGGGGACCCAGAACAGGTTGACGCACTCGACCAGGACGGTCGCGACGATCACCCACTGGTACGTGCCGATGACGGGGATCGACAGCACGACCGCGAACCTGGCCAGGTCCGCCGTGAACATGGTCAGCCGCCGGTCGAACCGGTCGGCGAACACCCCGGCCAGCGGCCCGAGCAGCACCGCGGGCAACATCTTGGCGATGAACACGCCGCCCACGGCCAACGACTGCATGCGGTAGTCGCCCTGGTTGAGGTTTCCGGCGAGGGCGGTCAGGGCCAGGATGTTGAGCCAGTCGCCGAGACTGCACACCGACATGGCCGTCCAGAGCCGGCGGAACGGCGCATGGGCCAGCACATTCGCGGCGCGCCTAGGGGCAGTCATGATTTCAGCGTATCCAGGTGTCGGCCGGACATGGGAAGACAAGAAGACAACGCGCAATTACCCGCTTGTCCGTGGCTGAGGGTATTACGGAGTCGGGTCTGCGCGCAGGTCGCGCACTCGGAACAGCCCACCGAAATCATCATCAATTCATTACTCCGGCCTCTTGTCTGATCTCCTCCACCAGAGGGGACCAGGCGGCACGGACGGCCGACGGCAGGGCCAGCTCGCCCCAGAGCTCGACGAGCAGTGCGCCGTCGACGTGGTCGAGCAGATCGGCGGGACCGCCCTCGCTCAGCAGCACCGAGTAGGCCGCCCGGCGTTGGCCGCGATCGGCCAGGTCGTAGACCCGGTCGCCGAACCGCAGGACCCCCAGCGCCGCGGCCACCGGCAGCCGCCGCAACCGGCTCGGGACGTGGAAGCTACGACCGGCCGCCGTCTCCACGGCGAACTCGACCTTGGGCTCAAGCGCCAGCCGGAACCCGGCCGCGTCGAGGATGCGCCCGGCCGTCTCCAGCGTCGGCGACTTCCTGCCGTGCTCGTAGGCGGACAGTGTGGTGCGCGAGGTCCCACTCCTGCTGGCCAGCGCCTTCTGGTTCATGCTCGCCGCGTGGCGGGCCTGCCGGAACAGCAGCCCGCCGCGCCTGGCCCAGAACGCGACGTCGGGCGCGAGCGCGGCCGCCTGGCGCAAGGCACCTTCGGCGGGAGAGGAAACCATGATCACCTCCTGTGAGTATCCGGTCGGATACTACGCCAGGATGACACCACGTGGCCACCGCGTCGCGCAAAGTCAGGAGCGCAGCTCCAGCATAGTGATCTCCGGCGGCGCTCCGACCCGTACGGGCGGCCCCCAGAACCCGGCACCCCTGGTGACGTACACCTGCACGCCGTCGATCGTGGCCAGGCCGGACACGACGGGCTGTTGCAGGCCGACCACCAGGTTGAACGGCATGATCTGCCCGCCGTGCGTGTGCCCCGAGAGCTGCAGGTCGACGCCGAACCCGGCGGCCTGCTCCACCTGTACGGGCTGGTGCGCGAGCAGCACCGTGGACCGCCCCGGCTCACGTCCGCCGAGCGCCTTGCCGAAGTCGGGGCCGTCGCCCATGGCCTCGCCGTTGAGGTCGTTCACCCCGGCCAGGTCCAGTACGGCGCCCTGGTGCGTGATCTCCACGCGCTCGTTGCGCAACGAACGGACGCCGAGCTGGTCGAGCTCCTCGACCCATTCCTGGGGGCCGTTCTGGGTGTAGTACTCGTGGTTGCCGGTCACGAAGTATGCCCCGTAGCGGGACTCAAGGCTCTTCAGCGGTCTGGCCAGGGCGCCCAGTTGGGCGACGGACCCGTCCACCAGGTCGCCGACGATGGCCACCACGTCGGGACGCAGGCCGTTGATCATCCTGACGATGCGCTCGGTGTGGCCGATGCCCGTGAGCGGGCCCAGGTGGATGTCGCTCACCACGGCGAAGCGCAGGCCGTTCAGCCTCGGGTCGAGCTTGGGCAGTGTGACCCGCACCGGCTCCAGGACGGGGTCGCCCAGGGCGCGGCTCACGCCGTAACCGACCGTGCCCAGCGCGCCGACCCCGGCCACCACTGCGGTGGTGCGTCCCAGGAACAGCCGCCTGCTCATGGGCGGCTCGGCCGCGGGCGGCACGGAGACGGCCGCCACCGCGGGAACCGGGCTCGCCATGACCGGGACCGGCTCCTCCGCCGCCACCGTCCTGCGCTCGCGCCTGCGGATGAGCACCGAGGCGACGGCCCGCGGCACCTCCAGCACGAGCAGGAACACCACGAGGTAGAACATCAACGCCACCCACAGGTAGCCCGGCCAGGCCAGCCAGTTGCCCAGCTCCATCCGCGTTCCCACGAACGTGGCCACCACGAGCAGGACCAGCCCGACCAGGCCCCAGGTCAGCACCTTGCGGGCGCGCCCGGGGCGGGTCGCGGAGCGCACCATGCGATGCCACAGATACAGGTGCGCCACCAGGACCAGAGCGACGAAGACCAGCACGATCACACGTCGATGCTACTGACGACTTGTCCGCCGGCTTCTCCGCGGTGCCACTGACGATTCACCGACTCCTTCGCGGTGCCGCCTACGACCCGGCCGCCGACTCCTTCGCGGTGCCGCCTACGATCCGGCCGCCGGCTCCTTCGCTGTGCCACTCACGATTTGGCCGCCGGCTTCTTCGCGGTCGTCTTCTTCGCCGGCGCCTTCCGCGTGGTCTTCTTCGGCGCGGGCGCCCGCTCGCGGCGCTCGGCCAGCAGCTCGGCGGCCCGCTCGATGGTGATGTCCTCGACCGTGTCGCCCTTGCGCAGCGAGGCGTTCGTCTCGCCGTCGGTCACGTAGGGGCCGAAACGCCCCTCCTTGACCACCACGGGCTTCTTCGACGCCGGATCGTCGCCCAGCTCCCGCAGCGGCGCCGCCGCCGCGGCCCGCCGCCCGCGCTGCTTGGGCTGCGCGAACAGCTCCTTGGCCTGCTCGATCGTGACCGTCAGCAGGTCCTCTTCGGAGGAGAGCGAGCGGGAGTCGGTGCCCTTCTTGATGTACGGCCCGAACTTCCCGTTGTGCGCCACGACCTCCTCGCCGTCGAGCTCGCCCACGACCCGCGGGATCGCCAGCAGCTTGAGCGCGTCGTCGAGGGTGATCGTGTCCAGCGACATCGTCTTGAACAGGGAGCTGGTGCGCGGCTTGGGGGCGTCTGCCTTCTTCGTCCGCTTCTTCGGCGCCTCATCCTCGGCCGGCTCGGGCAGGATCTCCGTCACGTACGGCCCGTAACGGCCGTCCTTGGCCACGATCGTGTGCCCGCTCACCGGGTCGCGCCCCAGCTCACGGTCGCCGGTGGGCCGCGAGAACAGCTCCTCGGCCTTCTCCGCCGTCAGCTCGTCGGGCGTGGTGTCCTCCGGGACGTTGACCCGCGCGCCGTCCCTGTCCAGGTACGGCCCGTAACGCCCGACCCGCAGGACGATGTCCGTGCCCCTGATCGGGAACGAGCTGATCTCCTTGGCGTCGATGTCGCCGAGGTCGGTGACCATCTCCTTCAGGCCCTCGTCGCCGTCGCCCGCGCCGTAGTAGAACCGCTGCAGCTCGGGCACCCGCTCGGCGCGGTCGTTGGCGATGTCGTCGAGCACCTTCTCCATCTCGGCCGTGAAGTCGTAGTCGACCAGGTTGCCGAAATGCTGCTCAAGCAGGTTGACCACGGCGAAGGCCAGGAACGACGGCACCAGCGCGGTGCCCTTCTTGAACACGTAGCCGCGGTCGAGGATCGTGCCGATGATCGACGCATACGTCGAGGGCCGCCCGATCTCCCGGTCTTCCATCTCCTTGACCAGCGACGCCTCGGTGTAGCGGGCGGGCGGCTTGGTCGAGTGGCCGGCCACGTCGAGCCGCGACACGGTCAGCGCGTCGCCCTCGGCCAGGTTGGGCAGCCGCTTCTCGGAGTCGTCGCGGTCGGTCGAGGGGTCGTCGGCCCCCTCCACGTACGCCTTGAGGAAGCCGTAGAAGGTGATCGTCCGGCCGGAGGCGCTGAACTCGACGTTCTCGCCGGCAGCCGAACGGCCGCTGACCTTGACGCTGATCGACTCGCCGACCGCGTCCTTCATCTGCGAGGAGACCGTGCGCTGCCAGATCAGCTCGTAGAGGCGGAACATGTCGCCGGACAGCCCGGTCTCGCCCGGCGTGCGGAACTCCTCGCCGGAGGGCCGGATCGCCTCGTGCGCCTCCTGCGCGCTCTTGACCTTGCTGCTGTAGACGCGCGGCTTGTCGGGCACGTACGCGGCGCCGTAGAGCTTGATGGCCTGCGAGCGGGCGGCCGCGATGGCGGTCTCCGACAGCGTGATGCTGTCGGTACGCATGTAGGTGATGAACCCCTGCTCGTACAGCCGCTGGGCGACCTGCATCGTGTACTTGGCGGAGAAGCCCAGCTTCCGGCTGGCCTCCTGCTGCAACGTGGTCGTCCGGAACGGCGCGTACGGCTTGCGCGTGTACGGCTTGCGCTCGACGGACTTGACCGAGAACGACGTGCCCTGGAGCCTGCCGGCCAGCTCACCGGCGGCGGCCTCGGACAGGTGGAGCACGTCGGCCGTCTTGAGCTGCCCGGTGCTGGCGAAGTCGCGCCCCTGGGCCACCCTCTTGCCGTCGACCGAGCTCAGCGTCGCGGTGAAGTCACGCGGCCGCTCCTCGGGCTTGCCGGAGTCGAACAGCGCCTGCAGGTCCCAGTAGTGGGCCGAGGTGAACGCCATGCGCTCCCGCTCGCGCTCCACCACCAGCCGCGTCGCCACCGACTGCACCCGGCCGGCCGACAGCCGCGGCTTGACCTTCTTCCACAGGACCGGGCTGACCTCGTAGCCGTAGAGGCGGTCGAGGATGCGGCGGGTCTCCTGGGCGTCGACCAGGCGGAGGTTGAGGTCGCGCGGGTTCGCGACGGCGTCGCGGATCGCCTGCGGCGTGATCTCGTGGAACACCATGCGGTGGACGGGCACGGTCGGCTTGAGTACCTCGCGCAGGTGCCAGGCGATCGCCTCGCCCTCACGGTCCTCGTCAGTGGCCAGGTAGAGTTCGTCGGCGCCCTTCAACAGCTGACGCAGCTTGCTGACCTGCGCCTTCTTGTCGGGGTTGACGACGTACAGCGGCTCGAACCCGTGCTCGACGTTCACGCCGAGGCGCGCCCAAGGCTCCTTCTTGAACGCCTCGGGGATGTCGTCGGCCCGCTCCGGCAGGTCACGGATGTGGCCGATGCTGGACTCCACCGTGTAGCCGGCGCCGAGGTATTTCTCGATCGTCTTCGCCTTGGCGGGCGACTCGACGATCACCAGGCGTGTTCCGCCGGAGCTGCCGTTCTTGGCTGGCACGCTGCTTCCTACCTCACTGTTCGCTTGCAATCCCCCTACCGGGAGTCGGCATAGATCTGAAAGGTAACCCGACTCGCGGAAATTTCCTTCCCCCGGGCTACCCACTAGCTTCCGGGTCCACCCACAAGCACGCAGAATAAGGCCCATCGAGCGGCATGGCGCCCTGACTCACCCTGGAGACTAATCGTTGTGCTCGACTACTCCTACATGGATATCTTCATTCCGCGCGACCTCACTCGCGAAGCCGCACGTCAACTGCTGACCGAACATGCAGAGTACGGCCAGTGGGAGCTCGCGCGGGTGCGGGTGCACCCCGACGGGAGCCGGCACGTACGGCTGCGCCGCAAGGTCATCCGTGTCCGCAGCACGCTCTGAGCCTGGACATGGCTTTGCCCGCCCCGGGCCGCGCCCCCGGAACGGGCAAAGCATCTATCGCCTACCACTCACGGCGGCGAGCGGTAGCGGTATCTGCGGTTACCTGCCTATGCCGTATATCTACTTACGGCCGAACCGGAACCGGCGAGCGGTCGCGAACAGCGTGGCCGAAGCGGCGAACATCGAGCCGAGCAGCAGCGCGAGCAGCGAGCTGGAGTTCATCCCGGTGAGACCGGCGGGCTGGGCGGCGCTCATCAGGCCCAGGTTGCCGACGGGCAGGCCACCGGTGGCGGAGGTCACAGCGCCGCCGACCGGGGTGGAGGTGAGCAGGTCGGTGGCCGGCGAGAGCGGCGACGAGGGGCGCGGCGGCGCCTTGCGCACGTTGTCGGCCCTGTCGGCGAGGTGACGCTTGCCGGGCCGGGTGGGCACCCGGTCCTGCCACGGCTTGGCCGGCACCTCCACGTTGCCGGGCGCGGCCTGCGTCGGAGCCTGCGCCTGGCCGGGGAGGCCGGGCAGCTCGGGAAGGGCGGGCAGGCCCAGCGTCTTGGAGGCGTCGTCCACGAGCGGCAGCGAGGAGAGGCCGCCACCGACCGGCAGACCCGAGCCCTGGAGCTGCTGCGTCACGTTGCCGGGAACCGGCAGGCCACCCACGTTCGGCACACCGCCGACGTTGGGCACGCCACCCACGTTCGGCACGCCGCCGACGTCGGGCAGCGCGGACCCGCCGCCGACGCTGTTGAGCGCGGGGACGGCGGGCACCGCGGGCAGCAGCCCGCTCTTGGCCGCGGCCGTGTGGCCGGTGGAGCGCAGGAACTGGTTGTAGCCGCCGCCCGGGTAGCCCGGCTTGCCGACGTGCGCGCCGCCGAGGCAGCCCGCCGCGGCGTCGCCCAGCACGGCCACCGCGTTGCCGCAGACGTTGACCGGGGCCGTGATCGGCGCGACCACCTGGTTGCCGCTCAGCACGCCCGAACGCCCTGAGGTGTGGTTGCCGCCGCCGCCCACGCCGTCGTGCGGCCAGACGGTCGCGCTGCCCTTGCAGTGGGCGTTGGAGGCGCCGAGCACCGCGGCCGCGTTGCCGCAGACGTTGAGCGGAGCCGTGATCGGCGCGATCACCTGGTTGCCCGCTCCGACGCCCGACTGCCCGGAGGTGTGGTTGCCACCGGCGCCGCGGCCGCCGTTCTTGACCGACACGACACCCCTGCACCCGGCGAACGCCTTGCCGAACGCGGCCACCGCGTTCCCGCAGACGTTGACCGGAGCGGTGATCGGCGCGATCACCTGGTTGCCGCTCAGCACGCCCGAACGCCCAGAGGTCGTGTTCCCGCCCGCTCCCGAACCGGCGCGGGTGTTCAGCACCGTCGCGCCGCCCCGGCAGTTGGCCACCGCGTTGCCGACGGCGTTGCCGCAGGCCGTGATGGGCAGGTTGACCGGCGCGATCACCTGGTTGCCGCTGCCCGCGCCGTAGCGCCCGTCGGTGTCGTTGCCCGTGGAGCCCGGCGCGGCCATGTGGTGCAGCCAGCCGCCGCCCGAGTTGGTGACACTGGCGCCGCCCTGGCAGCCCGCGAACGCCCGTCCGAACACCGCCACCGCGTTGCCGCAGATGTTGACCGGCGCGTTGACCGGCGCGACCACCTGGTTGCCGCCCAGCGCGGAGGAGCGCCCGGACGTACGGTTGCCACCCACGCCCACGCCGCTGTTGTGCACGGCGGCGCCGCCCTTGCAGCCCGCGGTCGCGTCGCCGAAGATGGCCAGCGCGTTGCCGCAGGCGTTGATCGGAGCCGTGATCGGCGCAGTGAGCTGGTTGCCGCCGATGAGGCTGGAGTCGCCCGAGGTCTGGTTGCCGCCGGCGCCGCCCTTGCCCTTGTTGTGGACGGTCGCGCCGCCCCGGCAGCCCGCGTCCGACCTGCCGAACAGGGAGATCGCGTTGCCGCAGGCGTTCAGCGGCGCGGTGATCGGCGCGTTGACCTGGTTGCCGCCGAGCACGCTGGAGTTTCCGGAGGTGCGGTTGGGGATGTCGCTCGGGCCGACGTTCTCGACCGAGGCGCCGCCCTGGGAACCGGCGGTCGACTGGCCGGCCGCGCCGACGGCGTTGCCGCTGATGTCGATGGGCAGGTTGATCGGCAGGTTGACCTGGTTGCCGCCGCCGACGGAGGAGTCTCCCGAGGTGTCGGCGAGGGCCGCGCTGCTGCCGAACGACATGACCGCGACCGCCAGAAGGGCCGCAGGGGTGGATGCTCTAGCCCACGTACGCATGCTGAATGCTCCTAGTGGTTCTTGGGGGGATACCTGAAACGGTTCGCGGGCAGCCGAGGCCGTGCGAGGACGTGCGAGGTCGCGCACAGCGGTGACCTCGGATTCGCGAACAGGTTGACTGACGTCTCACCCGCCGACGGAGGGGAAATGACCACGCTCCGCCGCCGCTCTCCGGACGGGTCGTCCGGGGCGTGCCTGGATGGCGGGATCAGTCAGGTGAGAAGGAAGGGTCGTCCGCCGCTGTGCGGACGACGGGGGGCAGCACACGCGCCATGACGGCGGGCTGGTACTGCAGCCGCGGGTCGACACCGGACCTCGCGACATCCCCCATACCGGGCCCGAACGGGCCACTGCCACCACCGTTGGGCACCAATCCGTTGGTGTCCAAGATCTTTCCGGCGGAGGATGGTGGTGGCAGACCAGGATCCTGCTGGCTGTTGAGACCGTCCACGGTGCGCCCCGCCATCGCCTCGGCGTTGTCCGACGCCGAAAGCTGAACGGGGGCCGAAAGAGGAGCCGGGGCCGCGTCGGCGGCTCCTGTGGTGGCCGCGGTGGCGTCCGCGGCCGCCGGAGCGGCGGACATCATGCCGAACACGACGGCGAGCAGCCACCCGGCCGCCACGAGGGCGCCCATCGTGACCGCTCGCACGACAACTCCGCGAGCGCCGGCCGCGAACCGCGCCATCCGGTCGGCCCGCTCGGCGGTCGTGCCCTGTTCCGGGAACGTCATATCCTGTTCCGGGAACGTCATGTCCTGTTCCGGGAACGTCATGTCCTGATCCGGGAACGTCATGGGCACGCGGCGCACAGCGAGGGACGACGCCCCCGACTGTCCGACCTTCGTGCGTGCCACCTGATCTCCCAGCTTCCGGAACCGGCCTCACATCGTGAGGCCGGTCCGTGGACTCACCCCTCAACGATCCGTAACCGTAGCAGCACCCAAAGTTGCCGCAAGGGCTTTTCAGCAGAGACCCCGAAAAAGGCCAAGGACACGCTGGCCCGCTTCACGTGAGACACCTGGAAGGGTCATCCCGGGGGTGCGGCCGGGGGCGCCGGGCAGGTGTCGCCGGCCGCTGTGCCGATACTTGGTATGACTCACCCCCCAGAGTTTGCTAACCTTACGGAGCCGACGCGAGATGACGGTCCCGCGTGCAGGCACCAAGTCCGGGTGGCGGAATAGGCAGACGCGCTAGCTTGAGGTGCTAGTGCCCAGTGATGGGCATGGGGGTTCAAGTCCCCCCTCGGACACATCAACCGCACATGTGGGGGTTCCGGTTCAACGGGCCTCCACATTTTGCTTTTCCGGGTAGTGCTTTGTGTTGGGTTCGCATGGTGACGGTCATCGGGTGCTCGGGTGGACGGTGGGGGCGGCCTCTTACGATGGGGCTCGTCCGGTCAGGCCGATTCGGCGGCCTGTCAGGGTGATCGCCTGGTGCAGGACGAAGGTCCAGCCGAAGGAGAGCAGCACCAGCGGCCAGTCGGGGGTCAGCCAGAGCAGCAACAGTGGCCAGAGGGTCACCAAGAAGTCCACCTGGTCCACGACGTGCAGCAGGGGTCCCCACCATCCATGGCCGGGGCGCCCCGGGGGCACGTCCAGTTGGCGCTTGACGAAGGAGTTGATCAGTTCGCCGGCGGTCGCCCCCAGGCTCAGTGTCGCTCCCAAGGGGAGCACGATCTCGGCGCGGTAGTGAATGAGTGCAAGGTCGCCGGCCCGGTCGCCGACGGCGGCCTGTACCGCCACCCCCAAGGTGCAGCCCAGCAGGCTGCACAGCATGCCGAGCCAGGTCTTGTTCGCGCCGAAGACGCGCCGCCCTCGGACGGTCAGCCTCGCGTCGACCGGCCGCCGCAGCCACCGCCCGAGATCGAACCGGAGCGCGACCCCGAGCACCACCATGCCGACGACGAGCGGAGCGAACAGGTAGAGCGCCTGGGCGCTGTACAGGCCCAAGCCGTCCAAGCCCGAGCTGTGCATACCCAGGCTGGGCAGGGCCAGGCTGGGCAGGGCCAGGCTGGGCAGGGCCAGGCTGGGCAGGGCCAGGCTGGGCAGGGCCCAGGTGTTCGGGGGGGCCGTTGTGGTCAAGGTTGGCTCCCGTGCGTCGTGCTCATCGCGTGCTCGGCCGCATCGGTCGTCGTCGGAGGCATCGTTCAGAACCAGTACAGCGCGCCGCCGACCTGGACGCCCGCGCCCGCGCCCAGCACCAGCCCCACGTCACCGGGCCTCGCCAGTCCCCGCTCGCGCGCCCCGCGGAAGCCGTACGGCAGTGAGGAGGTGTAGAGGTCGAGGCCGTCGGCGCAGGTGTTGACGACCCGCTCCGGCGACACGTCCAGCGCCTCTGCCAGCCGTCGCAGGAACTCGGGTGAGCGTTGCGGGGCCAGTACGGCACAGAGCTCGTCCGCCTTGACGCCGTCGCGGTCGAGGACTTCCTCGGTCACCTCGGTCAGTCCGGACAGGTAGTGGTCCTCCAGATCGCCGTCCTGGTGAATATGGAGGTACGAACGTCCGCCGTGGTGTCGTGCCTCGATCGTGCGCGCCGCCAGATGCTGAGGGTGGGCGCGGAAGAGGAATTGACCGAAACCGGTGTGTCCGTCCGACGCCGCGTCCAGGATCAGGGCCGAGGCCACCTCGCGCACTCCGAGCAAGGCGTCCGGCCGTACCTCCAGGTTGTTCTCGATCTCCGCGGCGAGCACCATCGCCGTCTCGGCCTTCCCCGCCTCGATCATCGTCGCGGCCACGTGACAGGCGTTGAGGAAGCCGAGCGATCCGTTGCACACGTCGAAGGCGAAAGTGCGCCTGGCCCGATCCGACTCCACGCTGTCGTTGATCTCCAGCGCGCCGGCGACGAGCGCCGCCAGTGCCGGCTCGGAAAGGTACTGCTCACGGTAGACCCCGGCGTACAGCAGCAGCTCGATCCGGCTGCGGTGGTATCCGGACTCCCGCAGGCACTCATCGGCGGCGAGCCGGGCCAGTTCGAGCGCGCGCCGGTCCGCGGACCCGCCGTCCGGGGACATGCCGACGCTCTCGATCCGCACCCGCCGGCGGGGCCGTCGCGTCGCGCTCGGGGCCGGTGCCGGGGCGCCGGACGGGCGCGGCGGCGCACCGGGGTCGCGCAGCCGGTCGGGCAGGTCGTCCAGGGTGTAGACGGCTGTGCCGACCGTCAGTCCGGAACCGGTGACGCTGAACAACACGTTGTCCCCGGTACGCACCCGCCCGCTGGACGCCTTGTCATGCAGTGCGATGAAATGACTGGTGGTCGCAGTGTTGCCACGTTCGGCCAGGTTGTAGACGACGTTGCCGGGGTGACACACCGTCCGCCGGTAGCGCCGGTTGATCTCCGTCACTGCGTCGCTCAGTGTCTTCTCCGAAGTCTGGTGCATGATCAGGTGCTGGCAGGCGTCCGGGCGCGCACCCAGCCCGGCCAGCACGTCCATGGCGTGCAAGATCGCTTCGTTCACGGTCACCGCGTGCAGCCGGAGCGAGTCGGTGTGCATGATCGCACCGCCGTGCTCCCGGTCCGTCGCATGCGCCAGGCAGTACTCGCCATAGCGGCCCAGCGTGTAGAGGTCCAGCGCGTGGAAGCCGCTGTTCCCGTCGGTGGAGCGCCCCAGCAGCAGTGCGGCCCCGGCGTCGCCGAGGGTCAGGCAGGCCATCCGGGGATCCATGAAACCGTCGATCTCCAGCTGGGCGGTCCGGGTGAGGTGGGTGATGTGCTCGCCGCTGACCACGAGGCCGCTGTCGATCACGCCGGCCTTGAGGAACGCGTCCACGACGGCGATCGCGGTGAACATCCCGGCGCAGCCGTTGGTCACGTCGAACGAGAGCGCCTGACGCAGGCCGAAGCGTTCGCGCAGTTTGGCCGACGTGCTCGGCTCGTAGGAGAACGTCATCGGCCCGTCCAGCCGGGAGATGTTGCAGCAGATCAGCAGGCCGATCTCGGCGGGATCCCGCGCGGAGCGGGCGAGGCAACGAGAGGTCGCCTCGATGGCCAGATCGATGGAGTACTGCCCGTCTTCGACGGCTCGCCGTGATCGGATGCCGGTGAACCGCTCCAGCGGGAACCGGAGCGGGGTCCGGCAACCGTCGAGGACCTCCTGGGTCGACAGCACCCGCGACGGCAGGTACACCCCCAGACTCTCGATCACGGTCCGCTGTGTGGGTGATTCACTCATCGTGTGCCCCGTTCCGCGGGCCTCCCGGCCGGCGCGCCCGGTTCGAGGGCGGCGGCCAGTTCGGCGATCGTCTGGTACTGGAAGAGCGCCTCCGGAGTCACTGCCAGTCCGGCCGTCCAGGCCAGCGTCACGATCTCGACGACGTGCAGCGAGGTGCCGCCGAGGTCGAAGAAGTTGTCGTGGACGCCGATCCCGTCCCTGCGCAGGACCTGCCCGCACAGGTCGGCGAGCTGTTTCTCCAGCGGCGTGCGCGGCCCCTCGTAGGAGGGCGGGTCCGGCTCGGCGCCGTGCGGCCTGGCGTCGTCCGGGCCGGGGGCCCGGGCCGCGAGTGCCCGCCGGTCGATCTTCCCGTTGGCGGTCAGCGGCAACGCGTCCACGAAGAGGAACGACGAGGGCACCGTGGCCTGCGGCAGCGTACGGGCGAGGAAACGGCGGAGCTCCGTACCGGTCGGCTCCGGCACCTGAGTGCGGTCGACGCCGTGTCGCGGCGGCCGCGGTGTGAGGTAGGCGACCAGCCGGGCGTCCCGTGAATCGCCGGCGGCGCTCAGCACCACCACCGCGTCGTCGACGGCGGCGTGCGCGCGCAACGCCACCTCGACCTCCTCCGGTTCGATCCGCACGCCGCGCACCTTGACCTGGTGATCCGTACGGCCCAGGAACTCCAGCAGGCCGTCGGAGCGCAGCCGGGCCAGGTCGCGGGTGCGGAACAGGCGTGCGCCCGGCTCGGGGTCGAAGGGGTCCGGCACGAACCTCTCCGCGGTCAGGTCACCGCGGTGCCGGTATCCCCGGGCCACGCCCCGGCCGCCGATGCAGAGCTCGCCGACCACGCCGATCGGCACCGGATTCAGCGCCGCGTCCAGCACGTACGTCCGGGTGTTGGCGATCGGGCGGCCGATCGGCACCGGGAACACGGACGAGTCCACCCGGTGCGCCGTCGACCAGATGGTGGTCTCGGTCGGTCCGTACAGGTTCCACACGGCCTTCGCGCGGTCGGCCAGCCGGCCGGCCAGCTCGCCCGGCAGCGCCTCACCGCCGCAGAGCACGGTCAGCTCCGGATCCGCTCGCCACCCCGCGTCCAGCAGCACCCTCCAGGTGATGGGGGTGGCCTGCATGACGGTGGCCCTCGACGAGCGCAACCGGGCCAGCAGCCGGGCTCCGTCGGCGGCCTCTCTCTCCGCCGCCACCGCCACCGTGGCTCCGACGGTCAGCGGCAGGAACACCTCCAGCGCGGCGATGTCGAACGACAACGAGGTGACCGCGAGCAGTACGTCGTCGTCGCGCAGGCCGGGCCGTTCCCGCATCGCGACCAGGAAGTTGACCAGGTTCCGATGGGTGACCTCCACCCCGTTGGGACGGCCGGTGGACCCGGACGTGTAGATCACGTATGCGAGGCGGTCCGCCACGGGCCCGTCCGGCCGGACGGCCTCCTGACCGGCGTCCCGGTCCGGCTCCTGATCGAGTTCCAGCCGGGGCCAGGGGCCTGGTGGCACCTTCGCCGAGACCCGGGAGTCGGTGAGGATCAGGACCGGGGAGCTGTCGGTCAGCATCCAGGCCAGCCTGTCGGACGGGTAGGCCGGGTCCAGGGGCACGTACGCGCCGCCTGCCTTGAGCACCGCGAGCATCGCGACGATCATGCCCGTGCCCCTGCTCAGGAAGACGCCCACGGGGGTCTCGGCCCGCACGCCCATCGCCCGCAGTCGTACGGCGAGCCGGTCCGCCCGCCGGTCCAGCTCCGCGTAGGTGAGCATGCCGTCGTCGGCCAGCACCGCCGTCTTGTCGGGGGTACGCAGCGCCTGCCGTGCCACCAGCTCGTGCACACCGCACTCGGGAACTTCGCGGCGGGTGGCGTTCCAGTCCTCGACGATCAGCCGGCGCTGCGCGGGGGTGAGCAGATCCAGCCCGGAGAGGTGCTGACGCGGCGCGGCCACGATCGCCTCCAGCAGTGTGCCCAGGTTCTCCCCCATCGCGGACACGGTCTGCTCGTCGAACAGGTCCCGGTTGTACTGAAGCGTCGCCCGCAAACCGTCCGGCAGCTCGAACACCGTCAGCGTCAGGTCCACCGCGGCACCGCACTGCTCGGAGGCGATCAGCTCCCAGCCGGGCGTCTCCCGCGTGTTCTCCGTGCGCGGCCGGTCCCAGATGAACATCGCCTGGTAGACGGGGGAACGACTGAGCTCCCGATCCGGTTGCAGGCGCCGGACGAGCAGGGAGAAGGGATAGTCCTGATGCTCGATCGCCTCCAGCACGACGCGCCGGACCGTGGCCAGCAGCTCGGTGAACGGCGGGTCACCGGACAGGTCCGCGCGGAGCACGACCGGGTTGACCGCGTACCCGACCAGGCGCTCCAGTTCGGTGGTCGGCCGTACCGTCATGGGCGAGCCGACCACGAGGTCGCTCTGTCCTGTGTAGCGGTGCAGCAGGGTGAAGTAGGCCGCCAGCAGCAGCGTGTACAGCGTGCACCCCTCGGCCCTGGCCAGGGCCTTGAGCCGGGCCGTCAGATCGCCGCTCAGTTCGACCGCGCACCGGTCGCCCCGGTACGTCTGCCGAGCCGGACGAGGCCGATCCGTCGGCAGCTCCAACTGGAGCGGGGCATCGGCGAGCCGCTCCTGCCAGTACCGGCGCAGCACCTCGCCGCGCTCCCCGGCCAGCAGGTCGCGTTCCCACCGGACGTAGCGGGAGTACGGCGTGGCGGGCGGAAGCGCGGCCTCGGCGGGATGGCCGCCTACCGCGTAGAGGGTTCGGATCTCGTCCAGCAGCAGGCTCAGCGACCAGATGTCCACCGCTATGTGGTGGAAACACACGAGGATGTCGTGCTCGTCGACGCCTCGGGCGAACACCTCGACGCGCCAGACCGGGCCATGCTCCAGCGAGAATGGGCGCTCCGCGCGCTCTCGGACCTCCTCGGCCAGCCGTTCCCCGGTCCAGCGGGAGGCGTCGAGGACGGTCAGGCTGACCGGCTGCTCCCGATCGACGATCTGGATCGTCCGGCCGTCGCGCGTCGCGTATCGGGTGCGGAGCGCGGCATGCCTGGCCGACACCGTCTCCAGCGTCCGGCGAAGCGCGGCCAGGTCCAGCGTGCCGCGGACCCGGACCACCTGCATCACGTTGTAGGCGCAGCTGCCGGGGGCCAGCCGGTAGAGGAACCAGAGGGCCTGCTGCCCGTACGACGCGTCGAGTTCCACCTGGGGCTGATCGGCCCGTCGGCGGAGCAGCTCGGCCAGCCTGGCGCGGCTGCCCTCCGTCGAAGGGTCAGTCGTGGTCATGGTGCTCCTCAAGCTGGGCGATCATCAGCGTGACGTCCTCGTCGGAGAGCCGGTCGAGATCGGCCAGGACCTGGGCGGCGAGTGACTGGTCGAGGTAGGCCGCCACGCTCGCGGCGCCGCCGTCGGCCACGCGTGCCGGGTTTCCGGCCGCGACGGTTACGGGGGCGGCTGACGACGCCGGTCCGGGGTCGGTGAGCTGCCCGATCACCTCCGTCGCGAGCCGGCGGATGCTCGGCCCCTGCAGGAAGGTCACCATCGGGACGTGCACGCCGAGATCGGCCTCCAGGCGGTTCTTGAGCTCGATGGCCATCAACGAGTCCAGGCCGGCCTCGCTGAGCGGACGATCGAGGTGCAGGCGGTCCGCCGGGATGCGCAGCACTTCGGCGACCTTGCCCCGGGCGTACTCGCCGAGCCACGGTTCGCGCTCGTGCGGTGGTAGCGCGCGGAGCTCTTCGCCGCCGGCGCCTGCCCCGCCACGTCGCGCCTCGGCCACCGTCCGCTGTTCGATCAGACGACGCAGCAACGGGGATCGGACCAGCGCCGGGGCGACCCGCAGGATCTGCGGCCAGTCGATGGAGGCCACCACGGTGTGGCTCTCGTCCCCGGTGAGCAGCCGTTCCAGCACGGCCCTGCCCTGTGCGTTGGAGAGCGTGCCTATGCCCTGGTCGGCCAGGCGTTCCGCGCCGCCCGCCGCCCGCCGTACCAGGCCCGCCTCCGCCCACGGTCCCCAGGCGATGCTGGTCGAGGGCAAGCCGAGCGCGCGCCGGTGCGCGGCCAGGGCGTCGAGGAAGGCGTTCGCCGCGGCGTAGTTGGCCGCGCCCTGCCCGAGCCAGCCGAAGGAGGCCGGGATGGCGGAGAAGAGCAGGAAGAAGTCCAGGTCCGCGCCGGCCAGCAGGCGGTGCAGCAGCACCCCGCCGTCGATCTTCGGTCGCAGCACCTCGGTCAGCGCCGCCTGGTCCAGGTTGACCAGGATGCCGCCGCGTACCGTGGCCGCCGCGTGCACCACCCCCCGGATCGGCGGGCGTCCGTCCTGGACGAGCTGGGCGAGGCACGCCGACAGCGCCGCGGGCTCTGCCACGTCCACGCCCATGGCCAGCACGTCCACACCGCGTGCCGTCAACTCGTCCACCGCCGCGACCTTGGCGGCCAGTGGGCCGTCCGGCGGCGCCCGGTGCCGGTCCCGCGGGTCCGGCAGTCCGGTACGTCCCAGCAGCACCAGATGGCGAGCCCCACGGTCGGCCAGCCAGCGCGCGACCTCCAGGCCGAGATCGCCCAACCCGCCGGTGATCAGGTAACGGGCGTCCGGACGGCAGCGGACCATGTCCGGCACCCCGGCGGGTGCGCCCCCCGGGGCAGACCGGACGGCGGGAGCCCGTACCAGGCGCGCGGCGTACCGCCTGTCGGCACGTACCGCGAGCTCGTCCTCGTCCGGGTGGTCGAGTGCCTGGCGCAGGGCCGTCGCCGCCTGCTGGGCCGACGCCTCCGGGTCGAGGTCGACCAGCCCGCCCCAGAGTGCCGGGTGCTCGAACGCCGCCGCGCGGCCGAACCCCCACAGTGGGGCCTGGAGCGCGGCGACGCCCTCGCCGTCCATGACCTGCTGGGCTCCACGGGTGACGAGCCAGACCCGCGGTGGCCGGGGCACGGTCGGCTCGGCAAGGGACTGGAACAGCTGGAGCGCGCTTCCGCAACCGAACCGCTGCGCCTGCGGCAGGTCAGCGACGTCCATCGTGTCCAGCTCCGGTGCCCGCAGGCTCCAAAGGTGGATCGCCCCCTGGCAGGGAGGGGCGTCCGGCCCGGTCACCGCAGCGATGAGACGGCGCATGTCCTCAGGCGAGTCGGGACGAATCCGCCAGCGCACCGCATGCGCTCCCCCGGCCTGCGGTTCGACCGTCCCCGGCTCGTCCACGGGGGTGACGACCACCGGTTCCAGGCCGGGCGCCGCGAGCATCGGCAGCAGTGCGTCGGCCACGCCGTCGTCGTCGGCGAACACCAGCCAACGCCCCGCCGGCGGCGCGGCGGGGGTGGCCTGGCCGGGAGTCCGGTCGGCGGCACACCCCCCGGCGACCTCTTCCCATCGCATCAGGTAGCAGAGATCGTCGATCGGTTCGGCCGCGTCCGGACCGGACATGCCGTGCAGCGGGTGCAGGCGCACTCCGAGAGCCTGCGCGAGCGGTGTCCCGTCCGGGTGCATGAGCCGGACGTCGCCGACCACCTCGCCCCCGGGCCGGCCGGCCAAGGGATCGATCACCGCGTGGCTGAGGACCTGGCGTCCAGGCTTGCCGAAGAGCTCGAACCGCCGGATGCCGACCGGCAGATGCAGCGGCGTGCCGCCGTCTGCCGACCCGCCTCCGGGCAGCGCGGCGATCAGCACCTGGAGGCACGCGTCGAGAAAGGCGGGATGCACGGCATAGGCGTCGGCCTCCGCGGCGAGCCGGTCGGCCAGCTCGACCTGGCCCAGCGCCTCTCCGTCCCGGCGCCAGACCTGGCGCAGCCCTTGGAAGTCGGTGCCGAACTCGACGCCCCAGCCGCGTAGCCGCCGGTACAGTTCCGCCCCGGTCACCTGCTCGGCGCACCGGGCCCGGACTTCGGCGACGCCGCCCGACACCCCGGTCGTGACGGCCGACTCCCGCACCGGCGGGGGCGGCGACGGCCTCACCGTGGCCCCCAGCTGCTCCGCCTGCCTCCGCAGCCGGTCGAGGGCGGGCAGGCTGCCGAGAACGAGCGGGACCGACGGCCCGAAGTCGAGCTGGCAGGCGATCTCGTCGACGCCCGCCGAACTGAGCTCGCGCAGCAGATCGTGGCAGGATTCCGGGGTGCCGAACAGCACCCGCCGCTGCTCCACCATCCGGTCGTGGACGAACCGCACGTACTCGTCGACGTCCTGGGGGGAGAGCTTGCCGAGGTCGACCTGCTGCCCTCTGCTCGCGGCCACCCCGGTGAGCAGGTACGACGCCGACTTCAGATAGTCGCAGAAGGCGTCCCGGACCTGCCCGTCGACCAGCTCGGCGTCGTCGCTGACGAACGTGTGCACCATCACGCTGACCTGGCCGGGGGTCTCCCCGTGGCCGTGTGCGCGGCGCGCGTCCCGGTAGACGTCGATCTTCTCGCGCAGTTCCGCGACGCTCTGGTTGAACAGGTGGGTCAGCACGTTCGCGCCGATGGCGCCGGCTCGCTCGAAGGTCTGCGGGTTGCCGGCGGCGGTGATCCACACCGGCAGTTCGGGTTGTACCGGCGGCGGATACACGCGAACCTGCACGGGGCCGTCGCCGCCTGGCAGCGTGACGGGCTGCCCCCGCCAGAGCGTGCGGACCGACTCGATGCCGCGGTACATGTGCTCGTGACGGTCGGCGTAGCGGTCGGGGCCGAAGACGAAGTCGTCCGGATGCCAGCCGGAGGCGAAGGAGAGTCCCACCCGCCCGCCGGAGAGCTGGTCGACGACCGCCCATTCCTCCGCGATCCGCACCGGATGGTGCAACGGCACCACCACGCTGCCCGCGCGCAACGCGATCCGGCTGGTCTCCCGGGCGAGCGCGGCCGCCACCACCGACGGGTTCGGATAGAGCCAGCCGTCGGGGGTGAAGTGCCGTTCCGGCACCCACAGGGAGGAGAACCCGTGCGTGTCGGCGAACCGCGCGCTCTCCAGCAGCAGCCGATAGGCGTCCTGCCCCGCCGCCTCGGTACGGCTGGAGAAGAAGATCAGCCCGAACCGCAGACAGGGGTCATCCGTTGCCGCGACCATGCGTCTGCCCCCTTTGCACCCGGCCGCGCGCGTGCACGGCCCACTCCAGCGGCACACCGCCCGCGCCCTGCCCTGACATGTCCTGTCCTGGTGGGACGTCCGCCGGGACGGCACCAGCGCAGATGTGGAAATCGAGGTCACGGTCGGACACGCGCGTGAGGACGGTCTGGATCGTGCACCGGCCGGTGACCGCCAGCGGACGCTCCAGCACCATGTCCGCCACCGCGCAGGGCCCATCCGGGAAGACCTGACGGGCGGCGGCCAGCGCCATCTCGACATAGGCCGCCGCCGGCAGCACCGCCGAACCGTCGATCCGGTGCCCGGCCAGGTATGACAGGTGACCTTCGGCCGGTCGCCGCTCCCAGGCCCACACCCCCGCGACCGACGCGATCGAGGTCCGCCGGCCGAGCAGCGGATGCGCCTCGGCGTCCACGTCACCGCCGGCGAGACGGTGTCCGGCGCCGTCGCTCGCGGTCGGCGACTCCGGCTCGGCCCAGTGGCGCTCGCGTTGCCAGGGGTACCGGGGCAGCCGGACGCGGCGGCTGCCGGGAGACCGCACCGCGTCCCAGTCGACGCGGTGGCCGGTGGCGTAGAGCGTGCCGAGCGTCTCCAGGAGCGCGGCGCGGTCGTCGCGGCCCCTTTGCAGGGACGCCAGCACCTGGCCGGGCCTGGCCCCCAGACACTGCGTCATCGCACCCGTGAGCGCCGGGTCCGGCCCGACCTCGACGAACGTCTCATGGCCGTCGGTGATCAGCCTCTCCATCGCGGCGGCGAAGAGCACGGGCTCGCACAGCTGACGCCCCCAGTAGTCGCCGTCCCACTCGTGGACGCCGTACCGGTCGCCGGTGAGCGTGGAGTAGAAGGCCACCGAGGTGTCCTCCACCACCGGCCCGGCCGACAGCTTGGGAAGCTCGGCCGCGAACGGCCGCAACCCCGGGCTGTGGAACGGGTAGTCCATCGCCAGCAGGCGATGGCTCACCCCTTGGTCGGCCAGCCGCGCCAGCACCCGGTCCAACGCCGCCCGCTCCCCTGACAGCACGCTGGAGACCGGGCTGTTCTCGGCCGCGACGGACACCGTGTCCTCGCATCCGAGCACCGCCCGCCGGGCCTCCGCCGCGCCGAGATGCACGGCCGCCATCGCGCCCGTCCCCGCGGCTCGCTGCATGATCCGGCCGCGCAGCACGGCCAGCCGCATCGCGTCGGAGAGCGTCAGAGCGCCCGCCACCGCGGCTGCGGAGATCTCCCCCACGCTGTGTCCGACCACGGCATCGGGCTCGACTCCCCAGGAGCGCCACAGAGCCGCCAGTCCCACCTGCACGGCCACCAGCACCGGCTGGGCGACGGCCGTCTCGCGCAACCGGGACGCGGCCTCGTCCGCGTGCAGTTCGGCCAGCAGCGACCAGTCCGTCTCGCAGTCGGCCAGCTCAGCGCAGTCGGCGACGGCGGCGGCGAACACCGGCTCCTGCCGCAGCAGGTCCCGTGCCATGCCCCACCACTGCACTCCCTGCCCGGAGAACACGAAGGCCAGCCGGGGCGGGCGGCCGTATGCCCGGCGGCCGGCCGCTACGCCGGGCCCCGCCTCGTCCGCCAGGAACGAGCGCAGCCCGGCCGCCACCTCCTGCCGTGTCGCGCCGCCGACGGCAAGCCGGTGATCAAGATGGGTACGCAGCGCGCCGGTGGAGTGACACAGATCCGCCAGGCCAACCGGCGGACGCTCCGCGGTGGGCGTCAGCGCCTTGAGGCAGTCCCGGGCCAGCTCCCGCAGCGCGTCCGGGCTGTGCGCGGACAGCGGAAGCAGTTGCGCCGCCACCGGCTCCGGGGTTGCGGGAGCGGTGTCGCCAACCGCGGCGGGAAACCCGCCCGACGACCTGCCGAAGCTCAGCCTGGGCCCCTCCTCCAGCACCACATGGGCGTTGGTGCCGCCGAACCCGAACGCACTCACCCCGGCCAGGGCGGGCTCGCCGTCGTCAGGCCAGTCGAGCGGGGTCCGCACCACCCGCAGGGGCAGCTCGTGGAAGGGGATCTGCGGGTTGGGCCGGTGGAAGTGCAGGCTGGGCGGGATTCGCCGGTGCCAGAGCGAGAGCGCCGTCTTGATCAGCCCGGCGATCCCGGCCGCGGCCTCCAGATGGCCGACGTTGGTCTTGATCGAACCGATCAGGCAGGGGCGGCTCTCGGGCCGTTCCTCTCCGAGGACCCCGGCCAGGGCGCGGGCCTCGATGGGATCGCCCAGAGCGGTGCCGGTCCCGTGCGCCTCGACGTAGCGGACCCGTCCGGCGGGCACCCCGGCATCCCGGTAGGCCGCGCGCAGCACGCTCTCCTGCGCCTGGATGCTCGGCGCGGTCAGCCCGTTGGTGCGGCCGTCGCTGTTCACCGCGCTGCCCAGGATGACCGCGTAGACGGGGTCGCCGTCGGCGAGCGCGTGGCTGAGCGGCTTGAGCACCACCATCCCGGCCCCCTCGCCGCGCACGTAGCCGTCGGCGTCCGCGTCGAAGGACTTGCAGCGGCCGTCCGGGGCCATGAATCCGGCCTTGGCGAACCCGGCGGTCACCCCCGGCGAGAGCATGACGTTGACCCCGCCGGCGAGCGCGAGCCCGCATCGCCCGTCCCGCAGGCTCTGTACCGCCAGATGCACGGCCACCAGGGAGGAGGAGCAGGCGGTGTCCACCGCGAGGCTCGGGCCGCGCAGGTCGAACTGGTAGGACAGCCGGTTCGCGCTGATGCTCAGCGCGTTCCCGGTGCCGGCGTAGGCGTCCACCGTGTCGACGGCGTCGAACCGGCGTTGACCGTAGTCGTTGCTGGAGATGCCGACGAACACCCCGGTGTCGGTGCCCGCCAGGCCGTGCACCGGTTGACCGGCGTCCTCCAGCGCCTCCCAACCGACCTCCAGCAGCAGCCGCTGCTGCGGGTCCATGGATGCGGCCTCCCGGGGAGAGATGCCGAACGCCTCCGGGTCGAACAGGTCCACCCGGTCCAGGAAGCCACCCCAGCGCAACCCGGGCAGGTCGCCCGCGCGCCGGTGAACCCCGTCCCACCGGCCGGCCGGCACCTCGCGGATTGCGTCCACCCCGCCGGACAGCAGGCTCCACAGCCCCTCCGGGCCGTCGGCCCCGGGGAACCGGCAGCCGATGCCGATGATCGCGATCGGCTCGGCTCGCGTCCAGTCCCGCTCGGGACGGTCCCGGTCGCCGAACGACGCGGGCTCCCCGGTCAGGTGCCGGGCGATCAAGCCGATCGTCGGGTACTCGTAGGCGAGGGTGGCGGGCAGGACGATCCCCAGCCAGTCCGCCAGCTCGCCGGTGATGGCCACGGCCTCCTTGGAGTCCAGCCCGTACCGCGCCAACGGCTGCGCCACGTCGATGTCGCGGGGGTCCACGCCGAGCCGGCCGCCGAGCCGGGCGACCAGCCACTGCTCGATCTCGGCCGCGGACCGTCCCCTCGCCGGTCCGGTCACGGGTTCGAGCGCCGACGCGGGCGGTACGGCCGGCGCCTCCTCGTCAGGCACGGGCTCCGCGCCGACGACGGCGTGCCATTCGCCGACCACGGGGAAGTCGGCAGCCAGGTAACCGTCCCGGCAGGCACCACGTTGCAGCTTGCCGCTGGAGGTCTTGGGCACGCTGCCCGGCCGGACCAGCACGACGGCGTCCACCCGCAGCTCGTGTTCCTCGGCGACCGCCTGCCGTACGGCGCCGATCACCTCGGCGACCTCGATGCCGTGCGGACGCTCCACCTCGCCGACCACGACCAGCCGGGGTTCGGCATCGTCCTCGACGGAGAAGGCCACGACGGCGGCCGGCCGCAGCGCGGGATGGCTCGACTCGACCGTCGCCTCGATGTCCTGTGGGTAGTGGTTGCGGCCACGGATGATGATCAGGTCTTTGGCCCGGCCGGTCACGAAGAGCTCGTCGCCGCGCAGAAAGCCCAGGTCGCCGGTGCGCAGGTACGGGCCGCCGTCCTGGACGCCTGCCAGATCTGCCTGGAACGTCCGGGCCGTCTCCTCCGGCCTGTTCCAGTAACCTCGGGCGACGCTCGGCCCCGAGACCTGGATCTCCCCGACTTCGCCCGGCGGGCAGGGCGTGCCGTCCTCGGGCCGCACCACGACCACCTGGTGGCCGGGCACCGCCCGCCCGCATCCCACGACGACCCGCGCGGCCGGACTCTCGTCGGTCTCGACCGCCCGGCCGGCCCGCAGCTCGGCGGCGTCCAGCGCCTGGACGGCCATCGGCCGGTCCAGAGGACGGCCGGTCACCATCAACGTCGCCTCGGCCATGCCGTAGCAGGGGTAGAAGGCCGCTGCCCGGAAGCCCGCCGGTGCGAACGTCTCCGCGAACCGGCGTGCCGTCCGCGCCTGGATCGGCTCCCCGCCGCACATCGCCAGGTCCCATCGTTCCAGGGAGAGCCCTTGACGTTGTTCAGACGTGACCCTGCGGGTGCAGAGGTCGTAGCCGAAGTTCGGAGCGATGCTGTGCGCCGCCCGGTAGCGGGAGATCGCCTCCAGCCAGCGCGCCGGGCGCTGGAGGAACGCGGCGGGGGACATCAGCGCGGCCGGCCGACCGGCGTACAGGGGCATGAGGATGCCGCCGATGAGCCCCATGTCGTGGTACGGAGGAAGCCAGCTCACCGCCTCGCAGTAGCGCTCCGGATCCTGCTGGAACGGCCGCGGCTCGGTGCCGCGCGGCGTGCCGTCCAGCATCCACGCCATCGCGGCCAGGTTCTCCACCAGGTTCTGGTGCGCGACCATGACCCCGCGCGGCACACCGGTCGAGCCGGAGGTGTACTGCAGCATCGCCAGCGTGTCGCCGCTGATGTCAGGCTTTTGCCAGTTCCGGTGTGCGCCCTCCTCCTCGGCCGGGGTCTCCAGGCGGACACCGGCCAGCGCGGGCTCGGACGCGAAGAGGGATTCCAGCGTCGTCCGGAACTCCTGCGGCGCCAGTGCCACCGTCGCCCCGGCGTCCACGGCCATCGCCTCGATACGCCGGATCCGCCTGTTGGGTTGTGGCGGGTAGGCGGGCACCGCCACCACCCCCGCGTAGAGGCAGCCGAAGAACACCGCGATGTAGTCGATTCCGGGCGGGTAGAACAGCAGCGCGCGCTCCCCCGGACGGCTGACGCCCAGCAACCAGATCGCGATCGTGCGCGCCCGCCGGTCCAGCTCCGCGTAGCCGATCTCCGCCAGATCGGCGCGGTCACTCCGTTCGACGGCGCCTGCCGGATCGTCGTCAAGGAACACGAAGGCACGCTGCCCGCGATCACGCTCCGCCCGCCAGGACAGCAGGTCGACCAGGGTGCGCACACTTGTGAACCGGGTCGGCGATTCCGTCATCGGCCTGCCCTCTCATCCCTTCGGCGGCTGTGGTTCACCGGCTCGCCGGTCCCGGGTGCGGGCAACCCCGCCAGCAGCACGCCGACCAGGTCCACGATGCGTGGATCGTGGAACAGCATCTCCATCGGCACCCGTACGCCGCTCGCCGACTCAAGCCGTTCCTTCAGTTCGAGCGCCATCAGGGAGTCCAGGCCGATGTTGTTCAGTGACTCCTTCGGGTCCACCGCATCCGCGGACAGGCCCAGGACCGCTGCGATCTGTTCCCGCAGGTACTCGGTGAGCACCGACTCGCGGCCGTCCGGGCCGGCGGCGGCGAGGACTCGCGTGCGGAGCGGGCAGGCCCTCTCCGCGCTGTCATGCCCATCGCTTCCGGGCCGGTCGACGACCTCGGTCAGCACGGACGGCACCCTGCCGGCCCCTCGGGCGGCCGCCAGCCGGGACCAGTCCACGGCGGCGACCACGGCCTGCGCCGTCGGATGTTCCAGCAGCGTTCCGAAGACGCGCAGGCCCGAGTGCGGGGCGATGAGGCCCACGCCGTGGCCGTCGTGCAGCCTGCGGGCCTCGTGCCGCGCGGCCATTCCCACCTCGGCCCACGGCCCCCAGTTGACGGTGACGGCCGGCAACCCGGCGGCCCTGCGGGCTTGGGCCAGCGCGTCCAGGAAGGCGTTCGCGGCGGCGTACCCGGCCTGACCGGGAGAGCCGAGGACCGAGGCGAGCGACGAGAACAACACGAAGAAGTCGAGCGGGGCGTCGCGGCAGGCGGCGTGCAGGTGCCAGGCCCCCAGCACCTTGGGCGCGAGCACGGCCGCCAGGCTGGACTGCTCAAGCGTGCGCAGGGTCGAGTCGTCGATCACTCCCGCCGCGTGCACGATTCCCCGCAGGGCGGGTATCCCGCCGACCACCCGTCGTACGTCGTCCTCGCGGGCCACGTCGGCGCGGACGATCCGCACGTCGGCCCCTGCCCGGCGTAGCTTGTCCACCTGCTCCGCGGCAGGCGAGGTGGGCGCGCCGCGGCCGAGGAGGACGAGCCGCCGCGCTCCCCGTTCCACCAGCCAGTCGGCCACCGCCAGGCCCAGCCCGCCGAGCCCGCCGGTGACCAGATAGGTCCCGTCCGCCCCCAGCGCGTCGGCCGGACCGGACGGCGCCGATGACGCGAAGGCGAGCTCGGGTCCTGACAGTTGTCCCGCCCGGTGTCCGGCCTGGCGTTCCTCGTTCGGCGCGGCCCGTTCTTCGAGTCGCAGCACCACCTTGCCGATGTTGCGGCGCTGTGCCAGGTGGCGGAAGCCTGCGACCGCCTCCCGCACCGGGACGACGTGTCGCGGCAGCGGGCGCAACGTGCCGTCGGCGAAACGCGCCAGGACCTCTTCCAACAGCGTGCGGACCAGCCCCGGCCGCTCGCGGCAGACGCGCTCCAGGTCGACCGCCGTGTAGGCGAGGTTGGCCCGGAACGGGTGCAGCGGCAGCGGCCGGTTCAGGTAGATGTCGGTACGGCCGATCTCCACGAACCTGCCGTAGGGGGCGAGCAGGGCGAGGCTCCTTGTGGCGTACTCGCCGGGCAGTGCGTTCAGGACGACGTCGACGCCCTGCCCGTCGGTGTGCCGGGTGATCTCCTCACCGAATTCGAGCGTGCGGGAGTCCATCACCTGGGTCACGCCGAGATCTCGCAAGTAGGCGCGTTTCTCCGGCGAACCGGCGGTGGCGAACACCACGGCGTCGGCGAGCCGGGCCAGCTGCACCGCGGCCAGGCCGACGCCGCCGGCGGCCGAATGGATCAGGACCCGCTCACCCGGCCGCAGCCGGGCCAGCCGGTCGAGCGCGTAGTGCGCGGTGAGAAAGGCGATGGGGACGGTCGCCGCCTCCTCGAAGTCGATCGACGCGGGCTTGCGCGCCACCAGCTCGGCGGCCGTGGTGACGTGGCTGCCCATGCTCGCCCCGGCCACGGCCACCACCTCGTCGCCGACGGCCAGATGGCTGACCCCGGTGCCTGTCGCGACCACTCGGCCGGCGCACTCCGCACCGAGCGGGATCGGCGGTCCCGGGTAGATTCCGAGCACGCTCATCACGTCCCGGAAGTTGACTCCCGCCGCCCGTACCTCGATCTCGACCTGCCCGGGGTCCGGTTCCCGCCGGGCCGTCGGCCGCAACCGCACGTTGTCCAGGCGTCCCGGCCGGGTGACCTCCAGCCGGTACGGCGTCCCCACAGGTACGGCCAGCCGCTCCACGCCGTCAGGGCCGGGCCCGTCGGCCTCGGCGAGCCGGTCCTCCTCGCCGGGCCGCCGCACCGGCCGCAGCCGCGGCGCGTAGCGCACGTCGCCGCGCAGGGCGATCTCCTCACCGCCCTCGCCGGCGGGGTCGGCACGCAGTTCGGCGAGCAGCGCGCTCACCACGCCGAGGGCCGGGGCGAGATCCAGGTCGATCATCCGGCAGTCCAGCTCGGGATGTTCCCAGCGGAGAGTACGGCCCAGGCCCCACACCGGCGCCTGGCTGACCGAGACCGCCGTGTCGGCCTCGACCACGTGGTGCACCCCCCGGGTCACCAGCCACAGCCGGACCGGGGAGACCGCGCTCAGCGCCTGGACGAGCAGGACCAGGTGGTGGACCCCCAGCCGCTGCGCGTCCGCGACCGTCGCCAGGTCGGTCCGCTCCAGCGGCATCGCCGCCTCCAGCGACCAGAGGTGCACGACGCCGCGCAGCGGCGGGCGGCCCTCCGCCGTGACCGTGGCGAGCAGCCGGGCCAGGTGCTCCGGGTCGGCGGGGTCGACCTGAACCCGCCCCTCGGTCTCCTGGTAGGCGTCCCCGGGCGTCACGATCACGCAGGTGGCGGCGCCGAGCCGGGCCGCCAGCTCCGCGCCGACTCCGCCGGAGTCGGCGAACACCAGCCAGCTCCCCGGCGCGCTCGCCGGCGCCGCGGGCGGCGGGGGCGCCTGCACCCAGACCGGCTGGTAGACGACGGGTGCGCGGGCCGTGCCGCGGTCGGCCGACGCCGGGCTCATCCCGGTCAGCCGCAGCCCGAGCACCTCCGCCAGCACCTGGCCGGAATCGTCCAGGACGCGTACGTCGCCGACGAGTGCGCCGTCGTCGGCCGTTCCGGGTCGTGTCGTCGCGTGGCTCCACACCCGGTCCGGCAGCCGGCCGTACGACCGGACCTGCTCCACCATGCTCGGCAGGTAGGTGTCCGCGGCGGAGCCGTCGTCCGGCAGCGCGGCGGCCAGCACCTGCAGGCATCCGTCCAGGAGCACCGGATCGAGGCCGGGGCCGGGCTCGTCGGCCGGTGGGGTTTCGACCCTCCCCACCGCTCGACCGGGACTGCGCCAGACCTGCCGGACGGTACGGAACGTGGGTCCGTACCCGAGGCCGCTCCTGCCCAGCCGGTCGTAGAACCGGTCCTCGGACAGCTCCTCGCCGCAGTCCGCGCGCAGTTCCTCGGGCGCGGCGCATCCCGTGTGCCGGGAGCGGCCGTCCTGCGGGAGCCGCCGCCGCAGCCGCCCGCCGGCGTGCAGCGTCCACTCGGTGTCGGTCTCCGGACGCTGGCTGAGGATCTGGAATTCCGCCGTACCTGCCGTGTCCGGGAACAGCACCAGCTGTGCCACCCGCGGGCTGCCGTCCTCGGGCACGAACAGCGTCTGCCTGATCGTCAGGTCGGTCAGCACGTTGTCGTCGCCGCCGAACGCCTCCCGGGCGGCGTCCAGCGCCATGCTCACGTACCCGGTGGCGGGCAGCACCGCGGAACCGGCGAACCGATGGTCGGCGAGGAAGGGCAGCTCCGGCAGGCTCAGGTGGGATTCCCACTGCCGCATTGCCAGCGCCGAACGCACCCGCCCGCCCAGCAGCCGCCGGCCTCGCGGAGTGGCCGCGTCCTCCGGCGGGCCGAGTGGTGAACGATCCGGTCGTGTCGAGTCCGGCCGCTCGTCGGACGCCTGACCGGGATCGCCCTGCCGGAGCCAGTGACGGCTGCGCTGGAACGGGGTGCCGGGCAACGGCACCTTGCGCCCGCCGGGCACCGCGGGCCGTACGTCCACACCCTTCACGAACAGCTGTGCCGCGCTGTCCAGCAGGCACCGCCTGCCGTCCTCGCCCTCGCGCAGCGACGCCAGCCAGACGGCGCCGTCCAGGTCGAGGCAGGAACGCGCGAGGCTGATCAGCGTGGGCCTGGGGCCGGACTCGACGAAGATCTCGCAGCCCTGCTCGGCCAGCGCCTGCACCCCGCGGGCGAACTCCACGGTGGACCCGGTCTGAGCGACCCAGTGGTCGGCCCCCAGGGTCTCCCCTTCCCTCGCCGGCCGTCCGGTCAGGTTGGACACGATCGGGATGCGCGCCGGCCGGTACCGCACCGTCGCCGCGACCTCCGCGAAGTCGGCCAGCATCGGCCTGATCAGCGGCGAGTGGAAGGCGTGCGAGACGTTCAGCCGCCGGGTCCTGACGTCCTGGGCGGCCAGCCGCTCCAGCACCTGGTCGAGCGCGGTGGCCAGGCCGGAGATCACGGTGTTGGCCGGACCGTTGACCGCGGCGATGGACAGGACGTCCGGGTAGGGCCCGATCGCCTCCGCCGCCAGGGCGCGCGGGCCGAACACCACCGCCATCGCCCCCTCGGCCGGCAGCGCGCCCATGAGCCGGCCCCGCTCGCACACCAGCCGCAGCCCGTCCTCCAGGCTGAACACCCCGGCCACGCAGGCCGCGACGTACTCCCCGAGGCTGTGACCGAGCAGCAGGTCCGGCTCTACCCCCATCGACGACCAGAGCTGCGCCAGCGCGTACTCGACCGCGAACAGGGCAGGCTGCGCGTGCGTGGTGTCGTCGAGACGCGAACGGCCGCCGGGCTCGGGGAACAGCAGCGGCAGCACCCCTTCGCCCCGGCAGGACCGGACGATCTCGTCACAGCGGTCCAGCGCGGCGCGGTAGACCGGCTCGTCCTGGTACAGCTCCGCGCCCATCCGGGCGTACTGGGAGCCCTGTCCGGTGAACAGAAAGGCCGTCTTCGGGTGACGAGTGCCCGAGGTGCGACCGTGCCGGACCTCCGTCGCGGTGCGGCCTTCCGCCAGCGCGGACAGGCCGGCGGCGAACTCGTCCCGGGTCTCGGCGACGAGCGCCGCCCGGTGCGGGAAGCGGGCCCGTCCCACCGCCGCGGAGTGGCACACGTCGGCGAGGTCCTGCTCGGGCCGCTCCGCCAGCGACCCGGCCAGCCGGTCGGCGAGCAGCCGCAACGAAGCCTCGCTCCGGGCCGACAAGATCAGCAGCCGCGCTCCCCCGGACGGTCCGCCGCCGCTCCTGGGCTGCCGGACCGGCGCCTCCTCGACGATCACGTGCGCGTTCGTGCCGCCGAACCCGAAGCTGCTGACCCCCGCGACGCGCGCGGCCGCCGCCCGTGGCCACGGCTGCGCCTCCACCGGCACGGCCAGCCTGGTCCCGTCGAGCATGATGTGCGGATTGAGCCGGCGCAGGTGCAGATGCCGGGGAATGGTCTCGTGCGTGAGGCTGAGCAGCACCTTGATGAGGCCGGCGATTCCGGCCGCGGCCTCCAGGTGCCCGATGTTCGTCTTGACCGAGGAGACCCAGCAGGCCTGCTCGCCGGGGGCGGGCCGGCCGAGGACGGAGGCGAGCGCGCCGACCTCGATCGGGTCGCCCAGAGAGGTGCCGGTGCCGTGCGCCTCGACGTGGCCCAGCCGGTCCGCCGTCAGCCCGGCGTGGCTCAGCGCCGCCCGTATGACCGCCTGCTGGGCCGGGCCGTTCGGGGCCGTGACTCCGGCGGTCCGCCCGTCCTGGTTGACCGCCGTGCCGCGGATCACCCCGTACACGTGGTCACCGTCGCGCACCGCGTCCGAGAGCGGTTTGAGGACCACCACCCCGGCGCCCTCGCCGCGGACGTAGCCGTCCGCGCCGGCGTCGAAGGTCTTGCAACGCCCGTCCGCCGCCATCATCCGCGCCTGGGAGAAGGAGATGGTCACGGCGGGGTCGAGGATGACGTTCACCCCTCCGACGAGGGCGAGGCGTGACTCGCCCGCTCGCAGGCTCTGACAGGCCAGGTGCAGCGCGACCAGCGACGAGGAGCAGGCGGTGTCGACCGCCACGCTGGGTCCTCGCAGGTCGAGCAGGTAGGAGACGCGGTTGGCGGCCAGGCTGTGGGCGTTGCCGGTGCCGGCGTAGCCGTCCAGGTCGGACAGCGGGTCGGGGAGCCGTACCCGTAGTTGTGCGTAGTCCATGGCGGAGATGCCCATGAACACGCCGGTCTGCGTTCCCGCCAGCTCGCCGGGCGCCACCCCGGCGTTCTCCAGCGCCTCCCAGGCCACCTCCAGCAGCAGCCGCTGCTGCGGGTCCAGTCCGGCCGCCTCACGCGGCGAGATCCCGAAGAAGGCCGCGTCGAACTGGTCGACCTGCGGGAGGAAGCCACCCCAGCGGGTGCTCATCCGGCCCGGTGTGCCCTCGTCACTGTGGTAGAGACGGTCGACGTCCCATCGATCGGGCGGCACCTCACTTATGGCGTCGACGCCGTCGCGCAGGAGCCTCCAGAAGGCGTCCGGGCCGTCGGCCCCGGGAAAGCGGCACCCCATGCCGATGACCGCGACCGGTTCGTCACCCGGGGATGTGGCGGCCACGCCGGACACGTCCGCCGGCTCCTCTCCGGCCAGGTGGCGGGCGAGCGCTTCGACGGTCGGGTGGTCGTAGGCCAGGGTGGGCGAGACCGGCCGGTCGAGCAGGTCCCGAAGCTCACCTGTGATCATGATGGCGTCCCGCGAGCCCAGGCCGTAGCCGGTGAGGGACTGGTGCGGGTCGACCTGGTCGGCGGGAAGGCCGGTCAGCCGCGCGATCCGCGCGATCAGCCAGTCGGTGATCTCCGCCCGTCCGGGCCCGGCGACCTCTCCCTCATCGGCCAGGTGCATCCTGTGAACTCCCCAGAGCGTTCAGCGTCCCGGCCAGGAAGTCGCGCCGGCACGCGCCACGACGGATCTTCCCGCTGGTGGTGCGCGGCACGCCGCCCGGGCGTACCAGGACGACCTCGTGCACCCGCACGTCGCACTTCTCGGCGACGGCTTTCCTGACCTGTCTGATCACCGCGTCGGCATCCAGGCCGGCGCCGGTCCTCCTGGCCAGGGCGATCTCGACCTCCGCGACGACCACGACCTGTTCCTCGATGGGACCGTCCACCGAGAAGGCCGCGCAGCCGTGCGGGCGCAGGTGCTCGTGGCTGCCCTCCGCGACCTGCTCGATGTCCTCCGGGTAGTGGTTGCGGCCGTCCACGACCACCAGGTCCTTGAGCCTTCCGACCAGGAACAGCTCGCCCTCGTCGAGGTAGCCGAGGTCGCCGGTGCGGAGCCAGGGTTCCCCGTCGCCCTCGCCGTCGGCGAGGCGGGCGCGGAAGACCTGCTCGGACTCGACCGGCCGGCCCCAGTACTGCTGGGCCACGCTCCGGCCCGTGATCCACACCTCTCCCACCCGCCCGGGCGTGACCCGCCGCGTGGTTTCCGGATCCACGATCGCCACCTGCTGGCCCGACCACGGACGGCCGCAACTCACCAAGGTACGGCTGTCGTCCGCACCCCGCTCCGCCGTGATCACTCGCCCGTCCTCCAGTGCGCCGGCATGGACGGTGTGCGTCCTCGGGATCGTGCCCTTCACCCCGCCGGTGGCCAGCAGCGTCGCCTCAGCGAGCCCGTAGCAGGGGTAGAACGCCTCGCGCCGGAAGCCGCTGGCCGCGAAGGTGTCGGCGAAGCGCTCAAGCGTCGCCGACCGCACCGGCTCCGCGCCGGTGAAGGCCAGATCCCAGCAGCTGAGGTCCAGCGTGGACAGCTGCTGCGGGGTGACCTTCCGGGCGCAGAGTTCATAGGCGAAATTCGGTGCGCCACTGGTGGTGGCTCGGGTCCGCGAAATCGTCTCCAGCCAGAGCAGCGGCCGCTGGAGAAAGGCGAGGGGCGAGAGAAGGGTTATTCGTGCGTGACTGAAAATCGGTTGGATCACGCCGCCTATCAGGCCCATGTCGTGTTGCGGCGGGAGCCAGATGACCCCGTGCGTCGCCGAACTGTGCCCGAAACAGTCTCTGATCATGGCCGAGTTGTGCATGATATTTCCATGGCTGACGGCCACTCCCCGGGGGGACGCCGTCGAGCCGGAGGTGTACTGCAGAAATGCGATGGAGTCGGCGCGGAGTTCGGGTTCCGACCATTCATCGGCCAGATCCTCGACAACCGTGTCGGTGTATATCCATTTGGCCGGCGCCAGTGCCGGGGCGGCCGATGTCGCCGGTCCGGCCACTTCGGCGAGGGCCGAGGTCGTCAGCACGATCGCGGGTCGCGCGTCCGCCGCCAGACCGCGCAGGCGGTCGAGGGTCTGGCGGCGGGGCGGATGGGTGGGCACCGCGACGGTCCCCGCGTACAGGCAGCCATAGAACGCCACCACGAAGTCAAGGCCGGACGGGTAGAGCAGGAGCGCACGCTCGCCGGCCGCGCCGCACTGCCGCAGCGAGGCTGCGAGGGCTCGCGCGCGGCGGTCCAGCTCCTGGTAACTCAGCTCCAGCAGCCGCCCGTCGTCCTCCTGGTATCCGACCGCCTGCCGGTCGGGATGCTCGTGGGCACGCGACCGCAGCACCTCGACCAGGGTCGTGGAACGTTCCCGGGTCCGGGCTTCCACCACCACATCACCACCCTTCCGGAAACGACAACCAAGCGCTAAGCCCATAAACCAGGGGGAGCTGCTCTCATGGCCAGAACTCCGCCACCAGTGGACGCTTTCGGCCGTTCCGACTGAACGAGAGGAGACTCCTTCATCGCGAGGAATGGGTCAAGCGCCGCAGGGTAAAGACGATGTGCTGCTTCGTATGTATTTTCATAAATCGGCCACGCGTCCCCATGTCGCAAATTATCCAGAATTCTGTTGAGAATGCCGATGGTTTCGGCTCGACGGAATGGGAAAGCTGAAATTGTGACGGAGTACGTGGTCGAGCTGTCGGCGGCCGACGCCGAACCGGAGCTGGTCGGGGGGAAAGCCGCCGGGCTGGCCATGCTTTCGCGCGCCGGATTCGCCGTGCCCCCGGGCTTCGTCGTCACCGTCGCCGCATACCGCGTTTTCGCCGGAGAGGCGCTGCCGAGCCGGATCGGCGAACTGCTCCGCCCGGTACCGCTCGGAGACCCGGTCGCGTTGAACGCCGCGGCGTCCCGCATCCGCGAAGCCGTCGTCTCGACCCCGATACCGCAGGCCCTCGCCGGGTCGATCGTCGCCGCATATCGCCGCCTGGGCACGACGGCGCACGCCGCCGGCCGGAAGGGCAGCGGCCCACTCCCGGTGGCGGTGCGCTCCTCCGCCACCGCCGAGGACTCCGCGGAGCTCTCCTTCGCCGGTCAGCACGACAGCTTTCTCAACGTCCGCGGTGAGGCCGCGCTCCTCGACGCGCTACGGCGATGCTGGGCGAGCCGCTGGACCGCCCGCGCCCTCTCCTACGCGGCCCACCAAGGCGGCGCCACAACGCCACGAGACGCAGGCGTGGCACCGGCGATCCTGGTCCAGGAGTTCGTGCCCGCCCGCGCGGCCGGAGTGCTGTTCACCCGCGCCCCGCTGACCGGCGCCGACGACGAGATGCTCGTCAACGCGGTGTGGGGGCTCGGCGAGACCGTCGTCGGCGGTCAGGCGACGCCGGACAGCATCGTGACCGACAAGGCCACCGGCCGCACCAAGAAGGTCCTCGTCGCCCGTAAGGACACCATGGCCGTTCCGGCGGCGAGCGGCACCCGGCTCGCACCGGTCCCCCGGCGGCGGCGGCGCTCCGCCGTGCTCGACCAGGAGCAGGCCGCCGAGCTGACCCGGCTGGGCGTCGCCGTCGAGCAGCACCAGGGCGCGGCCCAGGACATCGAGTGGGCGATCCTCGACGACGGCCGGGTGGTGATCCTGCAGACCCGGCCGATCACCCGGGGTCCGGTCCGATCCCCGGCCGCGCCGGATCGCGGCCTGCCGCCGGTGCCGGGCGACGACGACTGGCCGGTCCAGGGCACCGGCAGGTCGCACGACTTCGACGTCTGGACGCGCGCCAACGTCGGCGAGGTTTGGCCCGACCCGGTGAGCCCGCTGGTCGCCTCGGTGGCCCCCGAGATCATCACCAGCGCGGTGCGGCACTCCTTCCGGTCGCTGCGCGAGCCGTTCCTGGAGGAGATCAGCTGGGCACGGCGCATCCACGGGCGCATCTACTACAACGAAGGCGCGCTGGTCCACCTCCTGGAGCACAAGCTCGGCCTGCCGCCCGGGCTCATGGACCGGGCCCGGGGCAACAGCGGGTTCACCCAGTCCAGGGAGGGCCGGGTGCACCCGTGGCGGCTGCTGCGTCACCTGCCGACGCTGGCCCGGCTGGCGACCCGGCAGCGCGGCACCGCTCGTGAGCTGCGCGCGCTGATCCCGCAGATCGACCGCTGGGTCGCCGAGTTCGACGCGCGCTCCCACGACGGCCTGACGGACGCCGAACTCTGGGCGGCGGCGCAGCTCTGGCTGACGCGGACCAGCGACGCGATGAAGTTGCAGAACGACATGAGCGGGGTCTCCCTCACCGCGATCGCCACCCTGGAGAGGCTGACGACCCGCTGGTTCGGCCGCCCCGAGATGACGTACCGGCTGATCGGGGGGCTGTCCGGGATCAGGTCGGCCGAGCTCGGTGCCGCGCTGTCCCGGATCGCCCACGCGATCCGGGAGGCCGGGCTCGTCCAGGAGGTGCTCGGCGCGGACGCCGTGACCGCGCTGTCCCGGCTGCGCGAGTTGCCGGCGGCCGAACCGGTCCTGCGGCTGCTCGACGAGTTCCTGCACCGGCACGGCTACCGGTGCGCCAACGAGTCCGAGTGGCTCCACCCGCGCTGGCGCGACGCGCCGGAGCTCGTGGTCGAGCTGCTGGCCGGCTACCTGACGCCCGGCGAGGACGACCTCGCCACGAGCGCGGCGCTTCAGCAGCGCCACCGGGCGGAGGCGCTCGCCTGGGCGAACGCGCGCCTCGGACCGGTCCGCCGGCGGATCTTCCACTCCCTGCTGTCCCGGGCACACGACTCCATCCGGCTGCGCGACAACGGGAAGGACGCGGCGATCAAGGCGTCCTACCCGGCTCGTCAGATCGCCGTGCACTTCGGCCGGCTCTGGACCGGGCGTGGCTGGCTGTCGGCCGCCAACGACGTGTTCTTCCTCACCGTGGACGACATCGTCCGGGTGATCCGGCAGGGTTCGCCCGCGGCGGCCGGGCTGGACCTCGTCGAGCTGGTCCGCCTGCGGCGGCAGGCGTTCACCGCCTGGTTCGACATCGAGGCTCCTGACGTCGTCGGCGCCGACGGCGCGCCGCTCAGCCCGTCCTCCTCCGTAGGAGACGCTCCGCCAGGGGGTGTGAGGCCCGGAGGGCGGCCTCTCATCGGGATCGCCGCCAGCGCCGGCAGCGTGCAGGGCACCGCCCGCATCGTCTCCGACCCACGGGCGGCGGCCCGGATCCAGCGCGGCGAGATCCTGGTGACCCGATCCACCGATGTCGGCTGGACAGCCGTCTTCCCGCTGCTGGGCGGCCTGATCAGCGAGATCGGCGGGCAACTCTCGCACTCGGCCATCCTGGCCCGCGAGTACGGCCTGCCCGCCGTGGTCAACGTGGCCGGCGCGACCAAAGTGATCAAGGAGGGCCAGCTGGTGCGCCTCGACGGGCTGACCGGCCAGATCCACCTCCTCGAAGGCTCGCCGACGGTGACGTCGAGCGCCCCGGGTTCGGGAGAAGACCGTTGAGGGCGGCCGGCACGATCATCCGAGCCCGCTCCGCCACCGCACGCCTGCTGCTCCGTGCGGGTGTGTCGGCCGACGCGATGACGGTGCTCGGCCTGCTCGGCACCGTGATCGGAGCCGTCGGCTTCGCCGCCCGCGGTCACCTGCTCATCGCCACGGCCATCGTGGCGGTCAGCGCGCTGTGCGACGCCCTCGACGGCATGATGGCCCGCCTGAGCGGCGGCGGCACGCGGTTCGGAGCACTGCTGGACTCGGCTGCCGACCGGATCGGCGACGGCGCCGTCTTCGCCTCACTGGCCTTCTGGCTGGCCGACAGTGGCAGGCCCCGTGCTGCCGCCGCCGCCCTGTGCTGCCTGATCGGCGCGTATCTCGTCTCGTACGTCCGGGCGCGGGCCGAGGGGCTTGGCGTGTCGGGAGAGGTGGGGTTCGCTCACCGGTACGTCAGGCTCAAGTTCGTGGGAGTGGGCGTCCTGCTCGGCGCTCTCGGGCTGGTCGGGGCCTTCGAGGTGACGCTCTGGGCGCTCGCCGTACTGTCGGCGATCACTGCGGGGCAGCGGCTGGTCCATGCCCGGCGGCAGTTCCGTGCCGTGGACGGCCTCCTCGGGACGGAAATCCTCGACAGCTCCTCCTGAACGAGCCTTTTCCGCGCGTTTCCACGGCTGCGAGATGCCGGTGTTGAGCTGCGGGTTCGTCCGGTGTGTGCTGTTCGTGGTGGTGGGTCGCGGTGGCGGGGCGATGAGTTTCGTCGGTGGGGTTGGTCAGTATGGGGGTGACGAGGACTGCTGATGAGACCGGGAACCGCCAGGCCGGCCGTGACGAGGCCAGGCCCGAATCCGATAGAGGTATCGTGTCCAGCCCACAGCTTGAGTCATCCACCACGGGTGTGAGCGCCGGCTCGCGCCGCACGCCGGCCGTGATCCGGTTGCTGGTGCTGGCGACGTTCGTGGTCGTGCTGAACGAGACGATCATGATCAACGCGATCCCGCGGTTGATGGACGCCATGCACATCACCGAGCAGACCGCTCAGTGGCTGTCCACGGCCTTCATGCTGACCATGGCCGGGGTCATCCCGATCACCGGCTGGTTCCTGCAACGGGTCACCACCCGCACGGCGTACACCACCGCCATGGGGCTGTTCCTGCTCGGCACGGCGCTGGCCGCCGTCGCGCCGGTGTTCGGGGTGCTGCTGGGGGCCCGGATCATTCAGGCGTCCGGCACGGCCGTGATGATGCCGTTGTTGATGACCACGCTGATGCAGGTCGTGCCCGAGAAGGACCGGGGGCGGGTGATGGGCAACGTCACCCTGGCGATCTCCGTCGCCCCGGCCATGGGCCCGGCGATCTCCGGCGTGATCCTGCACTTCGGGTCGTGGCGGCTGCTGTTCGCGGTGGTGCTGCCGATCGCCGGTCTGATCACGTGGAGCGGGTTGAGGCAGCTCAGGAACACCGGCGAGCCCGAGATCAGCACGATCGACTGGTTCAGCGTGGCCACGGCGGCGGCCGGCTTCGGCGGCCTGGTCTACGGGCTGAGCCGGTTCGAGGGCGGGGACTCGCGCGTGGCCGTCGCGATCACGGTGGCCGGGCTGGTCACCATCGCCGTCTTCGTCGTCCGGCAGCTCGCGCTGCAGAAGCGCGGCACGCCGCTGATGGACCTGCGCACGCTGCGCCATCGCACGTACACGGTCGCGCTCGTCCTGATGTCGGTGGCGTTCATGGCGATGCTCGGCTCGATGATCCTGCTGCCGCTCTACCTGCAGAACGTCCGGGCGCTCAGCCCGCTGGAGACCGGGCTCCTGGTGATGCCGGGCGGCCTGGCGATGGGCCTGCTCGGTCCGGCGGTCGGCCGGCTGTTCGACAACCACGGCGGCCGGGTGCTGGTCATCCCCGGCTCGATCGGGATCATGGTCGCGCTGGCCGGGTTCACCCAGGTCACGATGACGATGCCCTACTGGCAGCTCCTCGGCCTGCACGCGCTGCTCATGGTGAGCCTGGCGGCGACGTTCACCCCGGTCTTCACGCTCGGCCTCGGGGCGGTCCCACCGCACCTGTACTCGCACGGCAGCTCGATCCTTAGCACGCTCCAGCAGGTCGCCGCGGCCATCGGCACCGCGCTCGTGATCACCGTGATGAGCGCGCGGGCCGACACCCTGCGGGCCGAGGGCGTCACGCAGGCGCTGGCCAGCCTCGACGGCATGCGGCTCGCGTTCATCGTGGGCGCGGTCCTGTCGGTGGCGGTGGTGGTCACCGCGCTGCTCCTGCCGGCCCGGGCCGAACGCGCCGTCGAGCACTAGGGGGCGGTGGCGCCCAGGTAGGTGAGGACGGCCCGCACCCGGCGGTTGGTGTCGTCGTCGGCGGCGAGGCCGAGCTTGGCGAAGATCGTGGTCGTGTACTTGCTGATGGCGCCCTCGCTGAGGAACAGCCGGGCCGCGATCGCCGTGTTGGACAGGCCCTCGGCCATCAGTTCGAGCACCGAGCGCTCGCGTTCGGTGAGGGTGGCGAGGGGGTCGGCGTGCGCGGGGCGGCCGAGCAGCTTCGCCACCACCGTCGGGTCGAGGGCCGTGCCGCCGCCGGCGACGCGGGTGAGCGCGTCCATGAACTCGCCGGCGTCCAGCACGCGGTCCTTGAGCTGGTAGCCGACGCCGCCCTGGCCGTCGGCCAGAAGCTCGCGGGCGTAGAGCTGCTCCACGTGCTGGGAGAGGATCAGCACGGGCAGGCCGGGCACCTCGCGGCGGGCGGCGAGCGCGGCCTGGAGCCCCTCGTCGGAGAACGTCGGCGGCAGCCGTACGTCCACGACGGCCACGTCCGGACGGGTGGCGAGCAGCGCTTCGAGCGTGGCGGGGCCGGAGTCGACGGCCGCGACCACGGTGTGCCCGTACGCCTGGACGAGCCGGACGAGCCCGTCGCGGAGCAGGAAGAGATCTTCGGCTATGACAACGCGCACGGCACCGCCACTGAGACGCGGGTGGGTCCCCCAAGGGGGCTGTCGATCTCCAGAAGGCCGCCGAAGGCCGCCATCCGGCGCTTGATGCCGTCCAGCCCGGAGCCGGAGGACGCGGTCGCCCCGCCGGAACCGTCGTCGGTGACGGCCGCGGTGAGGGTCCGCGTGCGCGGCTCGTAGTCGAGCTCGACGGTCACGTGGGTGGCTCGGGCGTGTTTGGCCACGTTCGCCAGCAGCTCGGCGACGGCGAAGTAGACCGCGGACTCGACCGGGCGCTCGGGCCGCGCGGGCACCGAACTGCGTACGTCGACCTCGACGGGCGCGTCGAGCGCCAGGGCCCGTACGGCGTCGACCAGGCCGCGCTCGGTGAGCACCGGCGGGTTGATGCCGCGGACCAGCGACCGCAGCTCGGCCAGCGCCGCGATCGACGAGGCGCGGGCGTCGGCCAGGATCGCGCGGGCGGCGGCGGGGTCGGTCTCCAGAAGGTGTTCGGCGGCCTGCATGGACATGCCCATGCCGACCACCCGCGCCTGGGCGCCGTCGTGCAGGCCGCGCTCGATGCGTTCGAGCTCGGCGGCCTGGGTCTGGGTCAGGTCGGCGCGGATGGCCTCCAGCTCCTCCACCCGCCGCCCGAGCCGCGAGTACGGGATCGGGCCCAGGAAGCGGCGGCCCAGGAGACCGAGGACCCGCCACGCGAACGGCGCCGCGGCCAGGCCGGCGACGATCAGGGCGACGCCGTGACCCAGGAAGCCCGGCGTGAGCGTCAGGAGGACGCCGCCGGCGATCCCGACCAGCGGCAGGGCCGCGACCGGCAGCACGCTCACACCGGCGAGCAGGCACCACAGCCCGTCCCAGTGCAGCTGGGGATCGTGGAAGCGGGCGTTCATCCGGGCGCGGCGGCGGGCCTCCCGTTCGGACTTGTGGTACTCCTCGCCGTCCCACCAGTGGCCGGTGGCCATGCGGGTGACCGGCGCGGGGACGCGGTAGGCGACCTCGACGCGCAGGCCGAGCCAGCGCGCGGCGAGCCGGCGGGCGGCCTGGCTGAGGGTGCGGCTGGTCAGCGGGTGCACGCACCACAGGGCCACGGCGATCCACAGGATCACCACCAGCGTCTCCCCCAGGAGCGCCAGGGCAACGACGAACGGGGGCCCGGTCAGGTTCGCCGACCAGGAGTAGGCGAGCTTGGAGCCGCCGTAGCCGACGGCGACGCCGACGATCGGCATCAGGCAGGTGAGCAGGACCAGGACGGCCGAACGGCAGAGCCCGAGCACGATCTCGGCGCCCCAGCGCAGGGGTCCGCCCCTCGTGGGCGACCTCACCTGCCAGCGTCCTTCGGCACGACGCCAATTGTGGCAGGCTGCCCTTTTTGGCGATGTCCGGGCACCTCCTCGACCGTCCGTGGTGGGCACGTCTGTCTTCTCCGGTTCCCGGGCGGTTCCGCCCGACCTCGGAGAACGTACGATCGTGCGCCGGTCACCCGGTATCCCGCCACGCCCCGTACGACGTGGGTCCAGCCCCACCCGAGGCGACGGCGACGGCGGCGCGGACGAACGCGGCCACGGCCGGTGAGCGGGAGCCCTGCGGCCACCCCACGGCGAGCACCGACGGCGACAGGTCGGCGACCTCCCGGTAGGCGACGCCCGGCCGGGGGTGCCGCCGCGCCACCGAGACCGGGACGAACCAGATGGCGCTGCCCAGCTCCACCAGGTTGCAGATCTGCGCCAGGTCCAGGCCGGTGCGCGGCGGGCGGCGGCCCGGGGGCGGTTCGGCGCCGTCCCACTCGGCCAGGGTGCCGTCGGGCAGCGGCCGGCCGGCCAGGTCGGCCACGGACAGGCGGGGACGGGCGGCCAGCGGGTCGGCGGCCGACAGCGCGACCAGGCGGGGCTCGGTCAGCAGGGGCTCGGTGTCGAGGTCGCGGTCGTCGAAGGGGGTGACCAGCAGCGCGACGTCGGCCCGGCCGTCGCGCAGGGCCGGCGCCTGCTCGTTGCGCCCGCCCAGCAGCAGCTCGGCCGGGAGCGCGGCCTCCTCCTCGCGGTAGGCGGCGAGGATGCGGGGCAGCAGCCCGGCGTCGTAGTCGGCCTTGAGCGCCACCCGGAGCCCCGGCTCGGGACGGGCCGCGTGCCGGACCCGGCGGGCCGCCGCGGTGACCGCGTCGATGGCGATCCTGGCGTCGCGCAGGAAGATCTCGCCCGGCGGGGTGAGGGTGACCTGCCGCGTGGTGCGCTCCAGCAGGCGCACGCCCAGCCGGCGTTCCAGCTCGCGGATCGCGCGGGACAGCGGGGGCTGAGCCATGCCGAGCCGCGCGGCGGCCCGCCCGAAGTGCAGCTCCTCGGCCACGGCCACGAAGTAGCGGAGCTCGCGGACCTCCAGGTCATTCATATCGGCAGGGTATCAATGGTGATCGGATCGGTCCTTCAGGTTCGCCGCCGTGCTCGGTTGACTGGCCGTGCCCCCCAGTACGACACCGTCGATTTCCCCTGGAGTTCTCCATGATCGTCATCACCACGCCCACCGGCCGGATCGGCCGGCAGGTCCTCGGCCTCGTCCTGGCCGCGGACGAGCCGGTCCGCGTCGTCGTACGGGACCCCGCCCGCCTTCCGGCGCCCGTACGCGAGCGGGTGGAGGTCGTGCCGGGGTCGCACGGCGAGGCGCGCGTCGTCGAGGAGGCGTTCGCGGGCGCCGACGCCGTGTTCTGGGTCGTCCCGCCGAATCCGCGGGCCGCCGGCCTCGACGCCGCCTACCTGGACTTCACCCGGCCGGCGTGCGAGGCGTTCGTGAGCCGAAGCGTCGGCCGGGTGGTCGGGGTCTCGGCCCTGGGCCGCGGCCTGCCCCTGGACGCCGGTCTCGTGACGGCCTCGCTGGCCATGGACGACCTGATCACGGGCACGGGCGTGCACTACCGGGCCCTGACGCTGCCTTCGTTCATGGACAACCTGCTCGACCAGGCGGCGGTGATCAGGGACCAGGGCGTGTTCTTCTCCCCGGTGCACAGCGACCTCAAGGCCCCCGCCTGCGCCACCCGCGACATCGCGGCGGTGGCCGCCGGGCTGCTGCTCGACCGTGGCTGGACCGGGCGGGCCGACGTCCCCGTGCTCGGGCCGGAGGATCTGTCGGGCGAGGACATGGCGCGGATCATGTCCGACGTGCTGGGACGGCCGATCCGGCTGCGGCACGTGCCGGTGGCGGCGTTCAGGGCCATGATGGTCGAGCAGGGCAGGTCGGAGGCGATGGCCCAGGGGATGGCCGACATGATGGAGGCCAAGAACCGGGGCCTGGACAACGCCGAGCCGCGTACCCCGGAGGCCACCACGCCCACCGGTTTCCGCCAGTGGTGCGAGGACGAGCTCAGGCCCGTCGTCCTGGGCTGAACGTGCCCCTTGTACGCGGCACCGGCGCGGCGTAGCGTGACTGATGACCAGATTTCGTATCTAGTCACGAGGTGTGGCGATGGTCGAAAGGGCGGACCGGATCCTCGACGCCGCGGGCGAGCTGCTGCTGCGTCACGGGTACCGGAGGGTCACCGTCGAAGACATCGCGGGCCGCGCCGGAGTGGGTAAGGGCACCGTCTACCTGCACTGGCGGACCAAGAACGAGCTGTTCGAGGCGCTGCTCCTCCGGGAGTCCATCGAGGTCGTGGAGGAGTCCGCGGCGATGTTGCGGCGCGACCCCACCCAGGTGCTGCCCCACCGCTTCTCGCGGGCGGCCTTCGTCTCCATGAGCCGCAGGCCGCTGCTCCAGGCGCTGTTCACGACCGACTTCGAGCTGCTGGGCAAGCTGGCCAAGCATCCGCTGCGCAGCCACGACCTCCTCGCCTCCCAGCGGTTCCAGCAGGTGGCCGACCGGTACGGGCTGCTCAGGGCGGACATGCCGCACCCCCGGTACACGCTGAGCGCCGCGTCCACGGGCTTCTACCTGATCAACGGCGTCGACGCCACGGGGTCGGAGCTGAGCGTCGAGGAGCGGGCGGACGCGCTCGCCTTCACCGTGCGCCACGCCTTCGAGCCCGCCGAGGAGCCGTCCGCCGAGGTGCTGGAGGCGGCGGCGGCGGAGTACGTCGCGATTCTCGAGGAGCTGATCCCGCCCTACCGCAAGTGGATCTACGACTAAGGAGAGGCGATGTCCGACATCGTCGAACGGTACAAGATCTCCAAGCAGCACTTCTGGTTGCACGGGCCCCGATCGGGCCCGTCCGTCGAGTACGACGCCGCCGCCGGGATGTACAACGTCCACGGCTACCAGGAAGTGCACGACGTTCTCGGCGACCCCACCACGTTCTCCTCCGACACCATGCGGCTGGTCCCCAAGGGGCTGCTGCCGCAGGGCGACGAGATCTCGCTGGAGGGGTTCATCACCCAGATCGACCCGCCGGAGCACGGCAAGCTGCGCAAGCTGGTCAGCAGCGCGTTCACCCGCAAGGTCGTCGCGGACCTCGAACCGCGCATCGCCGCCGTCACCCACGAGCTGCTCGACGCGACCGAGGGCCGCGACCGCCTGGAGCTGGTGACCGACCTGGCCTACCCGCTCCCCGTCATCGTCATCGCCGAGCTGCTGGGGGTGCCGAGCAGCGACCGGGCCCTGTTCAGGAAGTGGGCCGACGGACTGTTCCAGCGCGACGCCAAGGTCTCGCTCGCCGAGCCCACGGAGGAACAGAGCGCGCAGGTGGCGAGCACCCTCAAACCGTGGCGGGAGATGACCGAGTACCTCGCCGGGCACTCCGCCGAGCGCCGGGCGCGGCCCCGCGCCGACCTGCTCACCAAGCTGGTCGAGGCCGAGGTGGACGGCGAGCGCCTGCCCGACGACCAGGTCGTCAACTTCGCGATGGTCCTGCTGCTCGCCGGGCACATCACCACGACGATGCTGCTCGGCAACACCGTGGTCTGCCTGGACGCCTTCCCCGACCAGCAGGACAAGGTGCGGGCCGACCGCTCCACGGTGCCGGCCGTGATCGAGGAGTCGCTGCGGCTCTTCACCCCGTTCTCCGCGCTGGGCCGGTCGACCACCCGCGAGGTCGAACTGGGCGGGGTGACGATACCGGCCGACAAGATGGTCATGCTCTGGCTCGGATCGGCCAACCGGGACCCCCGGCAGTTCCACGACCCCGAGGTCTTCGACGCCGGCCGCGATCCCAACCCGCATCTCGCCTTCGGCCGCGGCATCCACTTCTGCCTGGGCGCCCCCCTGGCCCGGCTGGAGGGACGGGTGGCGCTGAACATCCTGCTCGACCGGGTCGAGGTCCTGCGCACCGACCCCGACGACCCGGTGCTCTTCATCCCCACGCCGACCATGACGGGGGTGAGCCGGCTACCGCTCGTGCGGTGAGCCGCCGTCCGCGGAACGCACAGGCCGGGTGATGGCGGCGCGGGCGGTTCCCGTCCTCGGCAAGGGCGGGCTCAGGAGGCGGCAAAGTGCCGCGCGTTGCCGTGGGCGTCCTGCTCTGTGGGGGCCAAGGTGGCTTGTTCACCTTCGTCGCAGCACAAGAGGGGACGATCCTGGCTATGGGCGGCAAGCAGCGGAAGCTGGAGCTGAGCGGGCCGCAGATCGTGGGAAGCGCCCTGGCCGCGGTCACCGCCGCGGTCGCGGCCTCGTACCTGGGCACGGCGGGGACGGTGATCGGGGCCGCGATGATGAGCGTGGCCAGCACCGTCGTCGCCGACGTCTACACGCATTACCTCAAGCGCACCGGCGACAAGGTGAAGCGGCGCACGGCGGTCGCCCTGCGCGGCCACCCGGCCCTGCCCGACCCGCCCGCCGCCCCTGCCCCGCCGGGCCCGCCCGTCGCTCCCGCCGCGGCGCAGATCGTCAGGGGGAAGGGGGGCAGGAGGCCCCGGTGGGCCAGGGTCTGCGGGGCGGCGGCGCTGGTGTTCACCGTCAGCATGGGGAGCATCGTGATCTACGAGCTCGTCGCGGACCGCACGGTGGCCGACCAGGTCGCCGGACGCACCTCGGGCGAGGCCGGCAGGGCGCCGGGCAGGAAGGACCGCCGGGACGGGCGGGCGGTCGGCGAGCCGCGGCACGAACGTCCCGCCACCCGGCAGCCGAGCCCGACGCCGTCACCCGGGCCGTCCACAGGGCCGTCCGCGACGCCCAGCCCGTCGGCGCCCGCCACGGTCACGCCGACGCCGACGCCCGGCGGGACGGGCACCACCGTCCCGTCCCCCGCGCCCACGCCGGACGCCGGCCCTTCGGAGCCCAGCCCCACCTCCTTCCCCTCGCCGACCGGCCACGACCCGACCGACGCGCCCGACCAGAGCTTCCCCGACCTCCTCTTCCGCTGACCATTCCGCCGCCCCTTTCGGTGGCCGGTGGGCCGGGGGGTAGGGGGTTAGGGCTTTGTGGTTAGGCGGGTTTGGCGGTCAGGTGGTCGTCCAGGAGGCAGGCGGCGCCTTCGCCGTCGAACCAGCCCGGCACCCACGAGTGGCGGTCGGGGCCGAGGTGGGTGAGCCAGATGGACTTCCGGAGCGTGCCGTCCTCCTCGATCACCTCGTTGACGACGTCCCAGGCCCGTACCTTGCCCTTGTGCGCGTCAAGCAGTCGATCCCAAGTGGCTTCCAAGTAGGCGTTCCTAGCCTTTGTCGTGACTTGAGTGGAGGGGCAGGTGGGCCATGGGGTGGCGGGCCAGGCAGACGACGGTCCGAGGCGGGGGGCGCCGGCCTTGAACGATCCGTACGGCACGACGCGCCCGATCCCGCGTCACGCCGCACCACACCCCCGCCACGCGGCCCCCCACCCACCCCAGCCGACACAGCCGGGCGGGCAGGACAAGAGCGGGCAGGACGGGCAGGGGCTCTTCCGGGAGGAGGCGTTGCGGCATCGGGCGATGTCGCGGGTCACCCGGATGCCACTGGTGATCAGCACCCCGTCGTTCCTGGCGTTGTGGCTGCTGGCGGCCGTGCTCCTCGTCATCGGCGCCCTGCTGACCATGGTCGCGGTCGAGGCGGTCGCCTGATGTTCCGCCGCGTCCCCGTACTGCTCCAGAACACCGACACCGAGTGCGGCGCCGCCTGCCTGGCCATGGTGCTGTGCCACCACGGGCAGCGCACCACCCTCCACCAGATCGCCGAGCAGCTCCGGGTCGGCCGGGACGGCCTGAGCGCCAAGGCCATCGTGGACGGCGCCCGCGAGCACGGCCTCAAGGCCCGCGCCTTCTCCCTGGCCCCCGAGGACCTGGCCCGCGTGCCGCTCCCCGCCGTCGCGCACTGGGAGTTCAACCACTTCATCGTGGTCGAACGCTGGTCCCCCGACCACGTGGACGTCGTCGACCCCGGGTACGGCCGCCGCAGGCTGACCGCGGAGGAGTTCGGCGCCGGGTTCACCGGCGTGCTGCTGGTGTTCGAGCCGGGCGAGGGCTTCCGGCGCGGCACGACCTCGGCGGCGGGGGCCTGGCGCAAGGAGTTCGTCCGGACCCTGTTCCGGCGGCGCAGGGGCCTGCTCGCGCAGCTCATCGCGGCCTCGTTGCTGCTGCAGCTGCTCGGGCTCGCCCTGCCGATGTTCTCGCAGCTCCTCCTGGACTCCATCGTGCCCAGGCGGGCGGTGGAGGTGCTGTCCCTGCTGGGCGTCTCCGTGCTGCTCGCGGGGGCGGCCCAGCTCGTGATCGGGTACCTGCGGGCGGCCCTGCTGGTCGCCGTACGGGCCCGTGCCGACCAGGAGCTCACCGAAAGTCTGGTGACCCACCTGGTGACGCTGCCGTACCGGTACTTCCAGCAGCGCGGCAGGGGCGACCTGGTGACCAGGGCGGGCAGCGTCTCGACGCTCGGCGACATCCTCACCGGGCAGGTCGTCGCGGCGCTGCTGGACGGCCCGCTGGCCGTGGGCTACCTGGCGCTGGTCTACCTCTGGGACCCGGTGTTCGGGCTCGCGCTGACCGGCGTGGCCGTGCTGCAGACGATCCTGCTGCTGGCCGCGACGAGCCGGATCGCCACGCTCACCCGACAGGAGCTGACGGCGCTGGCGGCGTCCCAGACCAGCCTCATCCAGACGATCACCGGCATCGAGACGCTGAAGGCGTCGGGGGCCGAGAAGCGGGCCGTGGACCAGTGGTCGTCCCACTTCGCCAAACAGCTCAACGCGGACGTGCGCGCCGGGCTCACCAGGGGGCTGCTGGAGTCGGCGCTGGCCGCGATCCGGGTGACGGCGCCGCTCGGGCTGCTGTGGCTGGGCGCCTGGCGGGTGCTCGACGGGCAGCTCACGGTGGGCGAGCTGGTCGCGCTGAACGCCATCGCGCTCGGCGCGCTGACCCCGCTCGGCTCGCTGATGACCGGGTTGCAGAGCCTCCAGCAGGCGGGCGCGCACTTCGACCGGCTCTCCGACATCCTGGCCTCGGAGCCGGAGCCGAGCAACGGCATCGAGGTGCTGCGGCTGCGGGGCTCGGTCGAGCTGCGCGGGGTGAGCTTCCGCCACGACCCGCGCGCCCCCTGGACCGTGCGCGACGTCTCGGTCTCCATCCGGCCGGGGCAGAAGGTCGCCCTGGTGGGCTCGTCCGGCTCGGGCAAGAGCACGCTGGCCCGGCTGCTGCTCGCGCTGCACACCCCCGTGCTGGGCGAGATCCGTTACGACGGCGTCCCGGCCGCCGAGCTGAACCTGCGCACGCTGCGCCGCCAGTTCGGCGTGGTCACCCAGGACCCGTCCCTGTTCAGCGGCTCGATCAGGGAGAACATCGCGCTGAACGAGCCGGGCGCGTCGCTGGAGCGGGTGGTCGCCGCGGCCCGCCTGGCCGCGCTGCACGACGAGATCACGGACATGCCCATGGGGTACGAGACGATGCTCACCGACGGCGGCGGCCTGTCCGGCGGGCAGCGGCAGCGGCTCGCCCTGGCCCGTGCCGTCCTGTCGCGCCCGAAGGTGCTGCTGCTCGACGAGGCCACCAGCAACCTGGACAGCGCCACGGAGGCGGCCATCGAGGCGAACCTGAGCCGGCTCGTCCAGACCAGGATCGTGATCGCCCACCGGCTGAGCACGGTCAGGGACGCCGACGTGATCCTCGTGATCGACGCGGGCCGGGTGGTGGAACGCGGCACCCACGACGAGCTGACGGCCGTGGGCGGCAAGTACGCCGAACTGGTCGCCGCCCAGGCCGTCATGTCCTGACGTTCATGTGAGCCGCACGCTCACCGTGACGGACGCGCCCTCCAGGCGGACCAGCGGCCCGAAGGTGAGCGTCAGCCGGTCGCCCGTCGCCGCGCCCACCACCGGCGGGCCGCCGCGCAGCACCTCGGCGACCGGCCGGTCCCAGGTCACGGTCAGCCCGTCCAGGTCGCACCGGGGATCGGCCACGGTCACCGTGGCCGTGCCTTCGGCGTCCTCCCTGACCAGCACGGCGCAGGGCCCGGACGCGGCCAGCGGGCCGGCGACGCCGTCGTTCCAGAAGGCGGCCGCGGTGACGCCCAGCGCGTCCACCCGGACGGCCTGCTGCCGCGCGGTGTTGGCCAGCACGCGGGCCCACCCGGGATCGGCGGCCCTGGCGATCGTGCGTTCGCGGCTCGCGCCGGGCAGGAGCAGGTAGACGTAGTCCGCCTGGTCGGGGTCGATGCCGTGGTCGAGCCAGAGCGTGCGGTAGTCGCGGTTCCCGCGCCGCTCCCGGAGGGTGCGCAGGCCGTCCGGGACGACGTAGCCGCCGTGGCCGTCGAGGTGCGCCCAGCCCGCCCGGGGATCGACGGTCAGCGGGGCGGCGGTCCTGCGGTTGTCCACGATCGTCTCGACCGGCACGCCGTCCGCGCCGCTGATCCCCGCGCCGAGGCAGACCACCGCGTCGTCGAGGAAGAACCAGGACTTGAACGCCTCCATCGTGCTGTCGAGGCCGTTGAGGTGCTGGCCGACGACGGCGTACAAGCCGTCCGTGGCGCCGCCGACCCAGCGGCCGGGCGGGCAGGTGTCGCCCCAGGCCGGGCCGGCGCCGTCGGGCAGCCGCCGAGTCGAGACCGTCGTGCCGGGCAGCCGGTAGGGGTCGACGGTGGTCCAGAACGAGTCGGAGTACTGGTCGGCGTGGCCGTCGGCCCACCAGTAGAGCATGCCCGAACCGGTGTGCCAGCCCCGCAGGTTCTCGCCGTTGCCGTGCTCGTAGTGGCCGATCCTGGACGAGGCCATGCTGAGCGCGGCGCACCAGCCCGGCCGGCGGTGCACGGCCCGCGCGCTCATCGGGAACAGCCGGTGGCCGACGGGCTCCGGCGCGGCGGGCACGGCGGCGTCACCGAGGACGGCGGCCAGGCGGGCGTGGAAGCCCGGCTCGGCCTCGGCCAGCATGGGACGGCACGTCTCGCGTACGGCCCAGCCCTTGACCATCGCCTGCCAGCGGGCCCGGTCGGCGGCCGGGGCCACCTCGCCGAGCAGCAGGATCGCGTCGGCCAGCTCGCGCCCCCTGTCGTGGTCGCCGAACGGCTTCCTGCCGACCCCTCTGCCGCGCACCAGGTCCATGCAGAACCCGTCGCGGACGAACGGCGCGAACGACCGCTCCACCATGGCGAACACGGTCGGGTCGGCGACCTCCCACGGCGTGCCGCGCAGCACCGCGAACAACGTCGCCAGCCCGGCGAGCAGCGTCACCCCGTAGGCCCCCTGGTAGGGCACGGTCGAGTGCTGGACGAACGACCCGTCCCGGTAGAAGCCGTCACCCTCGGAGACCGTGCGGAACACCGGGGAGAGCGCCGAGACCGCCAGCCCCGCCTTGCCCGGGTCGGCCCTGAGCATGGCGCGCAGCAGCATCACCACGCACAGGTCCACCCGGTTGGCGGCGGTGCTGGTGCCGCTGTAGTCGCCCAGGCGGCTCTCGGGCACGAAGTGGTCGACGGCGTCCCGTAACGCGGCGCTCCGCCGCTCGCCCAGGTGCGGCCCGACCAGCACGGCGGCGTCGAGCAGCGCCTTCGGCACGCCGATCTCCCAGTGCCACCAGTTGCCGGCCGGGTCGGCGCCGTCGGCGTACACGTGGCGGCGGTAGTGGTCGATCCCGGCGGCGACGGCGGCGGCCAGGCCCGCGTCGCCGGTCAGCCCGGTCCCGGGCGACGCGTACGCGCGGGCCATGGCCAGCAGCCTTCGCGGCGTCGCGACGAACGACGGGAACGGCTGGTCCGGCCAGAGCGACGTGCCCGTGTACGCCATCGCCGCCCGGTGGCGGGCCGCCCGCCGCCCCACCTCGGCCAGCCGCGTCCGGTACGGCTCCGCGCCCGCGTCGAACCCCGACCCCGCCGTCACCTCCCGCCATCGGCGGCGCAGCGTGACGAAGGAGTCGTCCGGCGTGTGGGCGGGCTCGACCCGGGCGAGCGCCCCCGCCACGCCGGCCACGGCGACCGCGCCCGCCTGGAGCAGAAGTCGCCTGGACGGCCGGTGCACGCCTCGATTATGACCTCATGGCCCGCCTGGATCGGGCCGCCGGCGGTCAGACCTCCAGCAGGGTCTTGCCGTTCACCGCGCGGGCCTCGATCGCCGCGTGTGCCTCGGCCGCCCGCTCCAGCGGGAACGTACGCCCCACGACCGCCCTGAGCCGCCCACCAGCCGCCTCGGCGATCGCCCGCTCGGTCCGCTCGTTCCCGTCGCCGCTCAGGGCGGCCAGCTGCTCCAGGCCGATCACGGTGACGCCCCGCCGGGCGGCCTCCTCGGGATCGACCGTCGTGGTGCTGCCGCTGGACGCGCCGTGCACGGAGAACCGCCCGCCGCGCGCGGTCACCTCGAACGCCTGGCGGCCGAGGTCGCCGCCCACACCGTCGAAGACCACGTCGGCCCCGCGCCCGCCGGTCGCGTCGAGCACCTCGTCGGTCCAGTCCGGACGCGAGTAGTCGACGGTGACCTCGGCGCCGAGCCCGGCCACCACCTCCAGCTTGGCCGCGCCGCCGGCCGCCCCGATGACCCGCGCGCCGGCCCCCCGCGCGAGCTGCACGAGCAGGCTGCCGAGCCCTCCGGCGGCGGCCTCGACGAGCACCCATTCACCAGGCTGGATCGCGGCGTTGGCGAACAGGCCCACGGCCGTGTTGCCGTCCACGAGCAGCGCCGTCGCGTCGGCCAGTTCGAGCTCGTCCGGCACCTCGACCAGGTCGGCGGCCCTGGCCACGACCAGTTCGGCGTTCCCGCCGCCGAAGCCCGGCGTACGGGTCACCACCCGCCGCCCCACCAGCCCGGGATCGACGCCCTCGCCCACGGAGAGCACGAGCCCGCCCACGCCGCCGCCCGGCACGTACGGGAGCTCGGGCAGCGGCGGCCCCGGCGTGAACCCCCGCCTGAGCTGCGTCTCGATGAAATTGATCTCGGCGAAGGCGACCCGCACCACGACCTCGCCCGACCCGGCCACCGGGTCGGGGACGGTCTGCGTCTCCAGCACCTCGGGCCCGCCGAACCTCGTCACCCGCACAACTCTCATGCCCACTCCTCATCCGGAACAGCTTCCCTGCCAGGTTGCTACCTCAAGGCGACTTGAGGTCAACCCGTCCGGGCCGGCGGGAATCCCGGGTCAGTGGACGCGGCTCCTGATCAGCGTGTCGAGCAGGTCGTGCACCAGGGCGGGCGACAGGCCGGCCCCCTCGCGCAGGCACTCGGCCAGCTCGTCGGCGGGAAGCGCGTGGCGGATCAGCCGCTCCCGCTCGGCGCCGTCGGCCGGGTCCAGCTCCGGCGGCGAAAAGCCGACCCGGGCCCCGACCGCCTCGACCGCGCCGAGCAGGCGGGCGCCGTCGCGCGGCAGCCCGCCCGCGGCGAGCACCCCGGCCAGGGTGTGGGCCATGACCAGCCAGGACGTGACGTCCTTGTCCTCGTCGAGCATGCGCAGGATCGGCAGCCCGGACGCCAGCGGCCGGTCGGTACGGCCGGTCAGCAGGTCGATCTTCATCAGCAGCCAGGTCGAGGAGGCGGTGACGAAGCGGTGTCCCGTCCCGGTGGCCACCGCGATCGAGTCGGTCAGCCACTCGGCCGCCTCGCCCGTCTCCCGCGCGAACACCAGCAGCATGCCGAGCACCATCAGCGCCTCGGCGTGCAGCCACTCCATGCCCGCGACCTCGGCCAGGTCGAGCGCCGCCCGGGCGTCGGCCAGAGCGTTGGGCGCCCCGCACAGGCCGCCGAACAGCGCCCGGTAGGTGAGGGCCCGTCCCTCGGCGACCAGGTCGTCGGCCAGCCGGGCCATCTCGGCCGCCTCCCTGGCCCGCCGGCTCGCGGCGACGAAGTCGCCGGCCAGATAGTGGAGGCCGGCCATGCCGATCAGCGCCTGGGAGCGCACGCCGGGCTCGGCGTCGGGGTAGAGCTCCATGGCGGCCGACAGGCTGGCCAGCCCCTCGGCGACGTGCCCCCTGCGGTACCAGAACCACGACAGCAGGCCGGTGAGCCGCAGCGCGTACCCGCCGTCGCCGGCCAGCATCGCCGAGGTGAACGCGGCCCGGTGCTCGGCCTGGTCGGCGAGGAGCATCTCCATCGCGGCGGCCGCCCCCTCGCCGCGGATCCTGGCGTCGGCGGCCTCGGCGCGGCCCAGCACCCAGGCCCGGTGCGCGGCCTGGGCCTCGGCCAGCTCGGCCGGGTCCTGCCGGGCGCGGGCGAACTCCTTGATCGTCTCCAGCAGCCGGTAGCGGCGCGGCGAGGTGCCGGGCTCGACCGCGACCAGCGACTTGCGCACCAGCGCGCCCAGGCCGCCCAGGACCGGCCGCCCGCACACCGCGGCCGCCGCGTCCAGGTCGAAGCCGGAGGCGAACGCGCCGAGCCGGTGGAACAGCTCGCGCTCGGCGGGTTCGAGCAGGTCGTAGCTCCACTCCACGGTACGGGCGAGCGTGCGGTGCCGCCGGGGGCCGGCGCCGTCGGTGAGCACGCTGAACCTGTCGTCCATCGAGGTGAGGATCTGCTCGACCGACAACATGCGGCACTGCCCGGCGGCCAGCTCGACCGCCAGGGGCAGCCCGTCGAGCCCCTGGCAGAGGCGTTCGGCGTTCGCCAGCTCCGCCGGGGTCGGCTCCCAGCCGGGCGCGGCGGCCCTGGCCCGGCTCAGGAACAGATCGCGGGCGTCGGCCGTGGACAGCGGCGGCACGTCGTACAGGGCCTCGCCCGGCACGCCGAGCGTCTCGCGGCTGGTGGCGAGCACGCGTACGCCGCCCGCCCCGGCCAGCAGCTCGGCCACCGTGTCGCGGACGGCCGCCACGAGGTGCTCGCAGTTGTCGATCACGATCAGCAGGCTCCGGCCGCGCAGCGCGTACGCCAGGCGCTGCGCGGTGACCGGCCCGGTGAGCCCGAGCACCTGGGCGATGGCCCCGGCCACCAGCGAGGGGTCGGCCAGCCCGGCCAGCTCGACCAGCCACGGCCCGTCGGCGTCGTCCCTGGCCCGCGCGGTCTCCAGCGCCAGCCGGGTCTTCCCGATGCCGCCGGGCCCGCCGAGCGTGACCAGCCGGTGCTCGGCGAGCAGCGCGGCCACCTGCTCGACCTCGGCCGTCCTGCCGACCAGAGCGGTCACGGGGAAGGGCAGGTTGCCGCCGCTTTCCGGCAGCGGCGCGGCGCCCCCGGGCCGCAGCGTGTCGTCCTGGGCCAGCACCGCGGCCTCAAGCTCCCGCAGCCCCGGCCCCGGATCGATGCCCAGCTCCTCGGCCAGCACGCGGCGCGCCGACCGCAGCGCGGCCAGCGCGTCGCCCTGGCGGCCCGACCGGTACAGGGCCAGCACCAGCAGCTCCCAGCCGCGCTCGCTCATGGGCTGCTCGGCGGTGAGCTTCTCCAGCTCCGGCACCGCGACCGTGTGCCGTCCGAGCGCGAGCTGCGCGGCGTACAGGCTCTCCCGCGCCGACAGGAACAGCCCCTGGAGCCGCGCGATCTCCGGCACGGCGAACGCCGCGCCCGCGAACTCCCCGTACGGCTGGCCGCCCCACAGCTCGACGGCCTCGCCCAGCACGGCCAGCGCCGCGCTGTGGTCGCCCGCCTCCAGCAGGAGCTGTCCCTCGCCGACCTTGCGGGCGAACCGCTCGGCGTCCACGGCGTCGGGCTCGACGCGCAGCGTGTAGCCGTTGCCGACGCGGGCCAGCACGCTCTCCGGGGACCGGTTGGTCCGGCCGGGTTCGAGTGCCTTGCGCAGCCTGGTGATGTAGGAGTGCAGGGTGGGCATCGAGGCGGGCTCGCCCTCGTCCCAGGCGGCGTCGAGCACGCGTTCGGCCGAGACGACCTGGCCGCGCGCCGCGACCAGCACGGCGAGCACCGCGCGCTGCCTCGGGCCGCCGAGCGCGACCTCCACCCCGTCGATCTCGGCCACGATCGGCCCCAGCACCTTGACGCGCAGCGCCACTATCCACCTCGGTTCAGCGCCCCGGGCCGCCCCGGGTCAAGGAAGCTTAAATGAGGTTCGCCAGTTATCGCCGCTTCGTAATGACTTGACTTATTCGTCATCTCCCCAGTTCGGAGCCAGGTTCCTGGCGATCCGGATGTCGTCGTTGCTCGTGCCGGCCGGGACCATGGGCCAGACCATGGCGTCCCGGTGCACGACGAAGTCCACCACCACCGGCAGGTCGTCAATGGCCATGGCCTTCTCGATGACGGCGTCCACGTCTTCGGGGCGTTCGCAGCGCAGGCCGTGGCAGCCGTACGCCTCGGCGAGGGCGACGAAGTCGGGGATGCGGCGGGCGGGACGCAGGTCGGTGTTGGAGTAGCGGCCGCCGTACAGGAGGGTCTGCCACTGGCGGACCATCCCGAGGCTGCCGTTGTTGATGACGGCCACCTTGATCGGCACGCCCTCCAGGGCGCACACGGCCAGCTCCTGGTTGGTCATCTGGAAGCAGCCGTCGCCGTCGATCGCCCACACCGTGCGGTCGGGGCAGCCGATCTTGGCGCCCATCGCCGCCGGGACCGCGAAGCCCATCGTGCCCGCGCCCCCGGAGTTGATGAACGAGCCCGGCCGCTCGTGCCCGATGAACTGGGCGGCCCACATCTGGTGCTGTCCCACGCCGGAGGTGTAGACGGCCTCCGGCCCGACCAGGGCGCTCAGCCGCTGCATGACGTACTGCGGGGCGAGCGCGCCCTCGAACGTCTCGTAGCCCAGCGGGTACGTGCGCCGGTACCCCTCCAGCGTGCGCAACCAGGCCGTACGGTCACCCGGCCGGCCGTCGAGGGCGGTGATCAGGTCGGCCAGCACCTCCTGGCAGTCGCCCACGACGGGCACGTCGGCCCGCCGGTTCTTGGAGATCTCGGCCGGGTCCACGTCGGCGTGCACGACCTTGGCGTGCGGCGCGAACGTGGCCAGGTCGCCGGTGACGCGCTCGTCGAACCGGGTGCCGAGCGCGATGATCAGGTCGGCCCGCTGGAGGGCCCCGACGGCCGGGACCGAGCCGTGCATGCCGGGCATGCCCATGTGCAGGGGGTGGCTGTCGGGGAACGTGCCGCGGGCCATGAGCGTGGTGACGACCGGGATGCCGGTCAGCTCGGCGAACCGCAGCAGCTCCGCGGACGCGCCCGCCTTGTGCACGCCGCCGCCGACGTACAGGACGGGCCGCCGGGCCTCGGCGATCAGCTCGGCGGCGGCCCTGATCTGCCGGGCGCTCGGCCGGGCGACCGGGCGGTAGCCGGGCAGCCGCATGACCGGCGGCCAGACGAAGGCGGTCTCGGCCTGGAGCGCGTCCTTGGTGATGTCCACCAGCACCGGCCCCGGACGTCCCGTGGAGGCGATGTGGAACGCCTCCATGATCGTACGGGGGATGTCGGCCGCGTCCGTGACCAGGAAGCTGTGCTTGGTGATCGACAGGGTGATGCCCGTGATGTCGGCCTCCTGGAAGGCGTCCGTGCCGATCTGCGAGCCGGGCACCTGGCCGGTGATCGCGACGATCGGCACCGAGTCCATGTAGGCGTCGGCGAGGGGCGTCACCAGGTTCGTGGCCCCCGGGCCGCTGGTCGCCATGCAGACCCCGACCTTGCCGGTGGCCTGCGCGTACCCCTCGGCCGCGTGCCCGGCGCCCTGCTCGTGCCGGACCAGCACGTGCCTGATCGAGGTCGAGCGGTAGAGCGGGTCGTAGGCGGGCAGTACGGCGCCGCCGGGGATGCCGAACACGGTGTCCACGCCGACCCGTTCAAGCGCCTTCACCAGAGCCTGCGCGCCCGTCATCCCGCTCTCCCCTCCTGGCGATCAACTGGCGATCGACCGGCGATCCACCGGCGACCGGCGCACCAGTCGACCAGGAGGACCTTGTCATCCGCTGGTGGCCAGTTGCAGGCGCTTGCGGCCGGGCCGCCGGGCCTCGGCCGCCCGTTCGCGCCACCAGGCCAGGCCGTTGCGGGCGGCCAGCCGTTCGAGCGCGCTCAGGTGCCGGACGGCGCTCTCGTGCCGGCCGGTCGCCTCGGCCAGCAGCGCGAGGTGCCAGTCCACCGGGCCCACCCAGGCGCAGGCGGACAGGACGCTGATCCGGCCGCTGAAAGGCAGCAGCGCCTCGTAGAGCGCGCGGCACTCGTGCACCCGGCCGAGCGCGACCGCGGCGGCGGCCCGCAGGCACAGGGTGGACGGGCGCGACCGGTCGAGCAGCGGCTGTCCGTTCAGCTTGCGGGCCTCGTCCAGGCGGCCGAGCGCGTGCAGGTGGAGGGTGCCGGCGGCCTGGTCGAGCGCGGGGTTCGCGCCGCGCAGGACGTCGATGAGCGGGCCCGCGGCGGCCATCGTGCCCCGGTGGTAGTCCAGGGCGAGGCGGCCGGCGGTGACGGCACGGGCGGCGTGCCAGATGCCGAGACCGGTCGCCTGGTCGGCGGCGTCGGCGTACAGGTCCTCCGCCTCGTCGAAGTGGCCACAGAGCACCAGCCGGCCCGCCCGCCACAGCGTGTGCTGGAAGCGCGGCCAGGGCAGCGGGAGGCGTTCGAGCAGGTCGTCGCAGCGGGCCGCGGCCAGGTCGGCGCCGGTGACGTCGAACAGCTCCAGCCGGTTGTGGGTGTCCATCATGCTCGCCAGGAGCTGGTACGCCGGTTCGCCGTCCGCCAGCTCGTGCAGCTCGGCGGCGAGTTCCACCAGCTCGTGCACGTGCAGGGGCCGGGGCAGCGACAGGTGCCTGGCGTTGAGCGCGCGCATCAGCAGCCGCCGGTCGCCCAGCCGCCTTGCCATGGCCACGGCCTGCGCGGACAGCCCTTCGGCCCGCGGGTCGCCGGAGGCGTCGTAGAGCTCCTGGGCCAGCCCGGCCAGCAGCATCGCCCGGTCGGGGCCGTCCGCCTCGGGCAGCTCGCGCAGCGCGTCCTCGAAGCGGCGGACGAGCAGCGGGTCGGCGGCGCCGTACGGGTCGCGCAGCGTCCAGATGGACGGCGTGTCGAACGAGGTCAGCGCCCGGACCCGCACCTGCGAGCCGCCCTGCGCGATGCGGCCGGAGGCCCGCACGGCCTCGTCCCTGACCCGGCGGGCCCTGGCCGGCTCGCCCGCCGCCAGCAGCGCGCCCACCTGCCGCAGCAGCAGCTCCACGTGCTCGGCCGGATCGCCGCCGCAGGCGTCGTGCGCGGTCACCGCGTGCCCCAGCCAGGACGCGGACTCGGCGTACCCCAGGCGCAGCTCGGCCTGCTCGGCGGCGGCCCGCGCCCACCGCACCGCCTCCTCGTACGCCACCGGCCCCGCCTGCACCGCGTGGTGGGCGATCACCGCGACGTCGGTCGCCGGGCGGGCGGACAGGGCGGCGGCGAGGTCGCGGTGCAGCGCGGCCTTGCGCAACGGCGGCAGGTCCCTGACCAGCGCCTCGCGCACCAGGTCGTGCACGAACGCCAGCCGGCCTCCCGTACGCGCCGCCAGCAGGCCGCCGCGCACGGCCCGGTCGAGCGGCCCGTACGCCTCCTCCCCCGCGACCCGGGCCACCACGGCCGGGTCGAACTCCCTGCCGATCAGCGCCGCGACCGCCAGCACGTCCGTGACCTCGGCGAGCGCGTCCAGGCGCAGGCGGACCAGCTCGGTCACCGCGGCGGGCACCTCGTACGCGTCCGGGTCCACGTCCGGGTCCTGGGCCATCAGCCTGATGCTCTCGCGCAGGAAGAACGGGTTGCCGCCGGTGCAGTCGGCCATCCTGGCGCACGACTCGTCGTCCAGCTCGACGCCGAGGTCGGCCGCGATGGCGCGGACCGCCTCGGGGCCGACGCCGGTCAGGCGCAGCCGCAGCAGGTCGTAGCGGACCAGCCGCCCGAGCACGTCACCGGTGCCGGTGCGGAAGGCGGCGACCAGCGTGATCGCGCCGCCCCGCAGCAGCATCACCAGATGCCTGAGCAGGTCGAGCGAGGCGGGGTCGGCCCACTGGAGGTCGTCCAGGACGATCACCAGCGGCTGGGCGCGCGAGGCCGTGACGAGCCACCGGGCGACGGCCTGGTTCCGGCGCGACACCAACGCCTCGGCCGGCCCTCCGGCCACCGGCGCCACGGCGGCCGGGGCGTCGAGGAGGCCGGACAGGGCCTCGCGGTCCGGCGGCGGGCAGTGCGGCTCCAGCGCCTCGAACACCTGCGTCCACGGCCACAGCGCGGGGGTGCCCTCGGCGTCGTGGCAGCGTCCCCGGAGCACGAGCCGGCCGAGCCGCTCGCAGCGCTCGCCGAACGCCTCCAGCAGCCTGGTCTTCCCGATCCCGGGCTCGCCGCTGACCTCGGCGACCGCGAGCCCGGCGGGCGCGGCCGGCTCGGCCAGCGCCATCAGCTCGGCGAGCTGGACCTCGCGCCCGTGCAGGGTGTTCGGTGAGCGCGGCGCGACCACCAGCGCCGGGGTCTCGTTCACCGGCGCGAGCGAGTCGACCTGGCGCAGGATGTCCGACTCCAGGGAGCGCAGCTCGGGCCCCGGGTCGAGGCCGAGCTCGTCGGACAGCCGCCTGGCCGCCGTGCGCAGCACGGCCAGCGCCTCGGCCTGGCGCCCGGTGCGATACAGGGACAGCGCGAGCAGGCACCACAGGCGTTCGCGCAGCGGGTTGGCGACGGTCTCGGCCTCCAGCTCGGTGATCAGCGGCTGGGGGCGGCCCAGGTCGAGCAGCGCGCGGGCCCGCCGCTCGACCGCGACCAGGCGCAGCTCGCGCAGGCGGCTCACCTCGGTGACCGCCCACGGCTCGTCCTGGAACTCCTCGTACGGCGAGCCGCGCCACAACCCCAGCGCCTCGTCCAGGCAGGCCAGCGCCTCCTCGGCCGACCGGAACTCCGCCCGGTTCACCAGCTCGGCGAACCGCCGCGCGTCCACGTGGTCGGCGGCCAGCAGGTAGCCGGGCGGGCGGGCGATCAGCGTCCTCGGCCGGACGCGCGGCCCGCGGTCCGGCTCGACCGCGCGGCGCAGGTTGGAGACGTAGGAGTGCAGGGTGGGCAGGGCGCTGGGCGGGGCGGCGCCGGCGTACAGGTCGTCGATCAGCGTCTCGGCGGGGACCACGGCCCCCTGCGCGACCAGCAGCCGGGCCAGCACGGCCCGCGGACGGGGGCCGCCGAGGCCGACCGCGGCCCCGTCGGCGTCGCGGACCTCCAGCGGCCCCAGAACTCGGAATTCCACGTTGTCCCACTCATCGGCTTCATCCTGATCGATCACAGTATGGTCGAGCCGACTTGAAGGAGACTGGAACCCGTCACGTGCCCGCTCTGATCGGCACGACGTTGCCGGGCCCGCCGCGGCGTGGCAGCGCGAACCAGGTGGCCTTGCCGACCAGGTCGGGGTGGGTCAGGTAGCGCTGGGGATGGCAGCCGTAAAAGCCGTCGGAGAGCCGGGCGACGATGCGCAGCCCCCTTCCGTGCTCGGCGGCCGGGTCGGGGACGGACGGGGCGGGCAGGGGCGGGCCGGCGTCCACGACGACGCACATGATCTCCTTGGCGTCCACGTGGAGGAGCAGCTCGTACGGGCCCTCGCCGTACATGAACGCGTTGGTGACCAGTTCGCTCACCATGAGGACGGCGTCGTCCACGACGTCGTCGTGCAGGTCGAGCCCGGACAGCTCCGTACGGATGATCGACCGGGCGTGGCCGACGGTCCGGGCGTCCGCGCGCAACGGCCATACGTACTGGTTCCTGATCCGCCGGGCCGACCGCAGCCTGGACATGGCCTCTCCATCCTGGGAAGGGCGGCGAAGAACGCTCGTTTCACTCAACACGAGACCTGCCTCCGAGTTGACGGACATGCGGCTGTCCAAACCTGTACGCACGCAAGGGCCGAACGGGTCGAACGTTTTCCGAGAAATCCCGACTTTCTTCGCGCCCGACATGTCTTCCCAGGTCAGCGGGTACGGACAGGGCCATGAGCAGTCCTGACGAGAGCAGCCCCAAGACCGACACCAAGCCCCTCCTCGACACGGCCAGGCGCCCGGCCGAGGAAGGCGGGACGCCGTCGGGGCACCGGACCGCCGGGCAGGCGGCCCTGGAACAGGCCCTGTCACAGGCGGGCAAGGACCTGGAGGACCTCACCGGCGAAACAGCCGGCAGAGGTACCGGCGGGGGGACCGGCGGGGCCCGCGGTTAGGGGCGGCCGATACCGGCGCCCACCTCCTCGATGACGTCGTCCACCCGCCTGGCCAGGTCCACGTCGAGGGCCGTGACCGCGCCCACGGAGACGGTCCTGACCACGATGGCCAGGCCGTCGGCGGTGTCGTGGAGTTGGGGCTGGCGGCCGTGGGTGACCTTGAGGTGGTCGAGCGCGCGGCGGACGGCCCGCAGGTTCTCCCGCGGCAGGGAGATCTCGCGGCGCAGCGCCGAGCGGTCGCCGGTCCACAGGGGCAGCCCGGCCAGCGCCGAGGCGATCTCGTCGTCGGTGAGCGTGGCGGTGTGCCCCTTGGGGCCGGTGATGCCGCCGCCGCTGCCCGGCGGCTCGAACAGGGGGCGTACCTGCTCCGGGATGTGCAGCCGGGCGATCAGCTCGGGGTCCTGCTCGGCGACGGCGGCCAGCACGGCCTGGGCCCTGAGCCTGGCCTGCTCGGGCGGACGGCGGCCGAGCAGCGCGGCCTGGCGGACGAAGCCCTCCTCGGTGCCGTCGTTGCGCGGATGGTCCATGGGGAAGTCGTCGGTCAGCTCGGGCGGCAGGGCCTCGATGAGCTCGCGGCGGTCGTCGTCGTCGAGCGTACGGGCCAGCGTGGTCAGCGTGGCCTCCGCCGCCGCTCTGGCCGGGCCCGCCCCCAGGCCCGTCATGCGGCCGATGGAGGCCAAAAGTGCACGATATTCCATGATTCGTCCCCCGATCCTTCAGGCTCCTCGTGCCCAGGTCAGAGGTGTCGACACCTCCACACGACCTGCGGGGTGAGGGGCACGTCGGTGACGCGTCCGGCCAGCTCGGGCATGGCGGCGGCGACCGCGTTGCCGATGGCGGCGGGCGGGCCGATCGTGCCCGCCTCGCCCGCTCCCTTCATGCCGCCGGGGGTGCGCGGCGACGGGGTCTCCAGCAGCACGACCTCGATGTCGGGCACCTCGCGGGTGGTCGGCAGCAGGTACTCGGCGAGCGGCTGCCCGTCCTCGGTGTGGACGATCTCCTCGGTCAGCGCCATGCCGATGCTCTGCGCGACCCCGCCCCGGATCTGGCCCTCGACCAGGGACGGGTTGACCAGCGTCCCGGCGTCGTTGACCACCCAGTAGCGCTCCACCTCGACCGCGCCGGTCTCGGGGTCCACCGCGACGGCGGCGGCGTGCGCGCCGTAGGCGAAGGTGTAGGCGGACGGGTCGTAGCTGACCCGCTCCTCCAGGCCCGGCGTGACGCCTTCCGGCAGGTCCCAGGCCCGCCAGGCGGACGTGGCCAGCTCCCGGAACGACACCGACGCCCGCGGGTCGCCCTTCACCCGCACGGACCCGTCGACGATCTCCAGGTCGCCGGGCGCCGCCTCCAGCCGGTGGGCGGCGATGGCCAGCAGCTTGTCACGCAACCGGGCGGCGGCCTGGACGAGCGCCCCGCCGCCGACCGCGAGCGAGCGGCTGGCGATCGACCCGACCGACGAGTACGGCGTCGCCGCGGTGTCCCCCAGCACCACCCGCACCCGCTCGATCGGCACCCCCACCCGGTCGGCCGCGAGCTGGGCCAGCGCGGTCTCGATGCCCTGCCCGATCGAGACCACCCCGGACGACACCACCACCGACGCGTCCTGCTCCATCCGCAGCACCGCCGTCTCGTAGCCGCCCGCCTGGATGCCCGTCGCCTTCATCTCCATCGACGGGCCCAGGCCGGTGGTCTCGACGTGGCAGGAGTAGCCGATGCCGCGCCGGCGCCCGTCGTCCACACCGGTCACCGGGGTGACCAGGTCGCGCAGGGTGCGCAGGGCCAGCGGATAGTCGCCGGAGTCGTACGTCTGGTACACCCGGCTCGTGACCGGCAGCTCGTCCGGCTCCAGCATGTTGCGCAGCCGCAGCTCGACCGGGTCGAGGCCGAGCCGCCGGGCCGCCTCGTCGATCAGGCGCTCCCTGGTCCAGGTGCACTCGGGCTGCCCGAACCCGCGGTAGGAGCCGGTCGGGGTGGTGTTCGTGACGACCCCGCGCACGCGTACGCCGACCCGCTCGAACCGGTACGGCCCCGGCAACAGCGTGGCCGAGACCGCGAAGGGCGAGATGCCGACGTTCGACGGATGGGCGCCGAGGTCGCCGAGGATGTCGGCGTGCAGGGCGACGAACCGGCCCTCGCCGTCGAGCGCCAGCCTGGCCCGGTGGACGGCGGCCCGCGCGGGCAGCGTCGCCGACAGCCGGTCGCCGGGCGACTCGGTCCAGCTCACCGGACGGCCCAGGCGCATAGCGGCCAGGCAGACGGCCGCCTCGTCGGGGTAGACGTGCTCCTTGCCGCCGAACCCGCCGCCGGTGTCCCGGCTGATCACGCGCACCCGGTCGTGGCTGAGCCCGAACGCCTCCGCCAGGTGCTCGCGCACGTGGTGCGGGGCCTGGGAGGAGATGTGCACGGTCAGCTCGTCGTCGGCGTAGGAGGCCACGACGCCGCGCGGCTCCAGGGGGTGCGGCGAGATCCGGCTCATCCTGAACGTCATCTCGACGACGTGCTCGGCCGACTCGACGAACTCCGCGCAGTCGGCGTCGCCGATCAGGAAGTCGGTGACCAAATTCGTGCCCCAGCCGGGGTGGAGCAGCGGCGCGTCCTCCTCCAGGGCGCGTTCCGCGCCGACGACCGCGGGGAACTGGTCCAGCTCCAGGTCCAGCAGGTCGGCGGCGTCGCGCGCGGCGGCGGGGGTCTCGGCCACGACGACGGCGAGCGGCTGGCCGGCGTACCTGATCGTGTCGTCGAGCGCCCGGTAGGAGGCGAGCGGCTGGCCGGGGGCGAGGGTGACGCAGGGCAGCAGGACCCCGGCCGCGTCGGCGGGGGTGACGACGTCGAGCACCCCCTCGACCGTCCAGGTCGCCTTGGCGTCGCAGCCCAGGAGCCGTCCGTGGGCGACGGGGCTGCGCACCACCACCGCGTACGCCATGCCCGGCAGGCGTACGTTGCCGACGTACCTTCCCCTTCCGGTCAGCAGTCTGGCGTCTTCCCTGCGAGGCGTCCGCGCGCCGACATAGCCCATGGGCCGATTGTGCGCGCCGGATGGCGTGTGGTCTATACGATCGCGCGGGACGGCAGGCGCGAAAGACCAGGTCAGCGAGGGTATTGATGCAGACTTTTCTTCCATATCCGGATTTCACGGCAAGTGCCGGGGTTCTGGATGCCCTGCGGCTGGGCAAGCAGCGGGTGGAGGCCCTCCAGGTGTTGCGCGCCCTGATCGTCCCCGGCTACGGCTGGCGCCACCACCCCGCCGTCAAGATGTGGGCCGGCTACGAGGAGGCCCTGGTCCGTTACGGGCTCGACGTGTGCGACCGCTGGTGCTCGACCGGCCGGGCCGACACCTGCGCGGCCTCGATGTCCGTCGAGCTGGGCCGCGCCTGCGGCACCCCCGTCGTCCGTACCCAGCACGAGCTGGCGGCGGCCGACGAGCTGCCGCCCTGGCTCGGCGACGACGCCTTCCACCTCAGCCACCGCTCCGCCCTCCTGCGCAAGGACCCCGACCACTACCGCCCGCTCTTCGGCGACGAACCGGACGACCTCGAATACGTCTGGCCCACCTCCGGCCGCCCCCCGGCCTGCCTGCCGACCGGCCCCGCCCAGACCTGACCCGCCCCACCCCGCCCCCGAACCGGGCCTCACCGGACCCGGCCCGACGCGCCCCGATCCGAGCCGAACCGAGCCGAACCGAACCGAGCCGACCAGGCCCTACCCGAGTGCCGCCCCGCCCGGCTCGGCGTGGGCTCCCGTGAGGCGGGCCTCCTGGTGGCGGGTCGCCGTGGCGGCGCCGAAGGCGATGAGCCGCACCAGGTCGCCGTCCGTGTATCCGGCCGGGTATCCGGCCGTCGGCGCGGTCGCGTGCCAGACGGCGACGTCCGGGTCGGTGATCCGGTAGGGCGCCAGGGCGGTGAGCAGGGCGAGCCTGGCTCCCGGCCGTTCCGCTGCGGGCACGCCGGTCAGCGGGCCCGCCGACAGGTCGCCGCCCATCGGCGGGTGCTCGCCGTCCCAGGCCGCGACCGCCTCGGTGACGGCCGTCCGCGCCGCCTCCCCCAGCAGCTCCCCGCCCGCCTCCGCGACGGCCATGAGCGTGGCGTACGCCGTGCCGACCGGCGAACCGGCAGCCCAGGCGGGCCCGGCCGACGCGGGCAGGCCGTCCAGCACGTCCAGGCCCGCGCCGGGCGGCAGCTCGCGGCGTACCGTGCGGGACATCGCCCGGCCGCCCACGCTGCGCACCAGGCGCGACTTCTGCAGGTTGCCGGGCAGCAGGTTCTCGGTGAGCAGGGCCGAGGCGATCCGGTTGACGAAGTGGAAGGTCAGCGCGGTCCCGACGTACCCGGGCGCCTGGTCGGCCGGGAAGGGCGCGGGCACGCGCCGGTCCTTGGCCCACCGCAGCAGCGCGGCGTGCCCGGGGTCCTCCGGCACGCCCCCGGCCGCGACGGTCTCGGCCAGCCGGTGGTCGCCGGTGGCGTGCAGCAGCGTCGTGTGCGCTGCCACGCAGAACGGGCATCGGTTGGCCAGCGACACCCCCAGCGCCACCACCTCCCTGCCGGTCCTGGATCCCGGCCCGGCCAGCAGCGACTCCCGCAGCAGCGCCCAGGTCCCGGCCAGCACGGCGGGGGCGGGCGACAGCGTCAGGAAGACCGCCATGCGGGCCATGCCGAAGTCGTCGGCCAGGCGCGCGTACACCCGGGCCACCCGGCCCGTGGCGTCCTGGGGCCGGACGGGCGTGACGTAGCGGAACTGGCCTCCGGCCATCGGCGTCGTGTTCATGCCCGCCATGGTGGGCCGGGAGAAGGCGCGGAGTCGTCCCTCCCGGGATGACTCCCGCGGCTACGGCACAGGGCGCAGGTGCGGGCGGCGTACGACGGCGGGAGTAGTGCCCATTTCCGTCCGGATGAGGACGAACATCGACACATCACGATCTACTGTGCTTGGCATGAGCTTGCAGCACCGATGGCGTCCCGCCGCCATGGACGTGGCGCTCGCGGCGGTGGTGGCCGTGCTGCTGACGGCGACCGCGGTGGCCACGCCGGGCGCGGGCCCGGTGGACTACGTCGCCGTGCTCGCCGGGGCGCTCACCCTCGTCGTCTGGCGGCGGGCGCCGGTGCCGGCGCTGCTGGTCACCACGCTGTGCATGCTGGTCTACTCCGCGCACGCGCAGCCCGGCCCGCCGGCCTCCTTCCCCGTCATGGTGACGGTGTTCGCCACGGTCAGGGCCGGGCACCGGGCGATCGCGGCGGTCGCCGGCGCGGTGTTCCTGGGCGGCACCCTGGCGGTCAACCTGGCCGCGGCCGCCGGGCAGCCCCCGCAGGAGATCGTGCAGAAGACGACGCTGCTGCTCGGCTGGTTCCTGGCGGCCGGGGTGACCGCGACCGTGACCCGGCACCGGCAGGCGTACCTCGTGCAGGTCGAGCGGCGGGCCGCCGAGGCCGAGCGGACCCGCGAGGAGGCGGCGCTGCGCCGCGCGGGCGAGGAGCGGCTGCGCATCGCCAGGGAGCTGCACGACTCACTCACCCACACCATCTCGGTCATCAAGGTGCAGGCGGGCGTGGCCGTGCACCTTGCGCGCAAGCGCGGCGAGGAGGTGCCGGCGGCGCTGCTGGCCATCCAGGAGGCCAGCGGCGAGGCCATGCGCGAGCTGCGCGCCACGCTGGAGGTGCTGCGCGAGCCGGACGGCGACCCTCCGGCCAGCGGCCTCGACCGGCTCACCCACCTGGTCGAACGGGCCCGCTCGACCGGCGTCCCGGCCACGGTGACGGTCACCGGCGACCGCCGTGACCTGCCCGCCGAGGTCGACCGCGCGGCCTACAGGATCGTCCAGGAGGCGCTGACCAACGTCTCCAAGCACGCCGGGCCCGCCACCGCCTCGGTACGCGTCGACTACGGCAAGGAGGAGCTGACCGTGCAGGTGGACGACGACGGCCGCGCGAACGGCGACCCCTGCGACCCCGGCGTGGGCCTGCTGGGCATGCGGGAGCGGGTCACGGCGCTCGGCGGGCGGCTGCGCACCGGGCCGCGTCCCGAGGGCGGGTTCACCGTACGCGCCGAGCTGCCGTTGCAGGAGGCCCGATGATCCGCGTGCTGCTGGTGGACGACCAGGCCCTCATCCGCGGCGGCTTCCGCGCCCTGCTGGAGGCCGAGGACGACATCGAGGTCGTCGCCGAGGCGGCCAACGGGGAGCAGGCCGTCGCCCTCGCCCTGGAACACCGTCCGGACGTCGCGCTCGTCGACGTGCAGATGCCCGTCATGGACGGCATCGAGGCCACCAGGCGGATCGCCGCGGACGCACGCCTGTCCGAGGTCCACGTGGTCATCCTGACGAACTACGGCCTGGACGAGTACGTCTTCCACGCCCTGCGCGCCGGCGCGAGCGGCTTCCTGGTCAAGGACACCGAGCCCGCCGACCTGCTCCAGGGCGTCAGGGTGGCCGCCCGCGGCGACGCCCTGCTCTCCCCCGCCATCACCCGCCGCCTGATCGGCGAGTACGTCGCCCGCCGCCCCGAACCCGACCCCCAGGGCCTGGACGTGCTCACCAACCGCGAACGCGAGGTGACCGCCCTGGTCGCCCGCGGCATGTCCAACGACGAGATCGCCGCCCAGATGGTGATCAGCCCGACCACCGCCAAGACGCACGTGAGCCGGGCGATGACCAAGCTGCACGCCCGCGACCGCGCCCAGCTCGTGGTCTTCGCCTACGAGTCCGGCCTGGTGACCCCGCGCGAGCGCTGACCCGAGGCTTGACCGTCAAGGAACGCGGTCCCTCCTCATACCCGTCCCGGACTGAGTACACTCGGGCTCGTTCAACGGCCGAGACTTGTACGGCGAGGCTCTTGGCCCGGGGCGGTGGCCCCTTGGCCCCCGTCCCTCTGGAGTCACGTGAGCAGCGGGCTTGTCGACGCTCCGCCCTCCAGCGACCCCGGCGCCCCCAGGCGGCGCCGCCGGCGCTGGCTGCGCTGGGTGATCGCGATCGCGGTCGCCGTCGTCCTCCTCGTCGGCGGTGTGGCCGTCGGCGTCACCGCCAAACTCAGCGGCAACCTCAAGCGCTCGACGGTCACCAAGGAGGACCTCGGCGAGACGCGGCCCCCCAAGGTCGCCACCTCGGCGATGAACGTCCTGATCGTGGGCTCCGACCAGCGCGACGGCAAGAACGCCAGGTACGGCCACCGCATCGCGGGCGAGCGCACCGACACGATCATGCTGGCGCACGTGTCGTCCAAGCGGGACAACGCCATGGTGATCAGCTTCCCGCGCGACTCGCTGGTCCAGCTCCCCGCCTGCCGGGCCACGGGCGGCCTGCCCGGCCAGCAGCCGCACCTGGGCATGATCAACGAGTCGTTCAACTCCGGGGGCATCGCCTGCACCTGGAAGACGATCGAGTCGCTCACCCGCATCCACATCGACCACTTCGTGAAGGTCGACTTCACCGGCTTCAAGAGCATGGTCAACGCCGTGGGCGGCGTCGAGGTCTGCCTGCCCTCGCCGGTGAACGACAAGAAGGCCCTGCTCCACCTGCCCGCCGGGCGGCAGACGCTCAACGGCGAGCAGGCGCTCGGTTACGTCCGCGCCCGCTACAGCCTCGGCGACGGCTCCGACATCGGGCGCATCCAGCGGCAGCAGATGTTCATCGCCTCCATGCTCAAGAAGGTGATGAGCGGCGAAACGCTCACCGACCCGTCCAAGCTGTTCGGCTTCCTCGACGCCGGCACCAAGTCGGTGACCGTCGACGACGACCTGTCGGTCGGCGTCATGAAGGACCTCGCCACCAGCCTCCAGGGCCTCAACGCCGGGCAGATCCGCTTCATCACCACCCCCTGGCACTACTCGCTGACCCAGCCGGGCCGCGTCGAGTGGGTGCAGCCGCAGGCGGGCCGGCTGTTCCAGATCGCGGCCAGGGACCAGAGCGTCCAGGGCGTCAAGGGCGGCCAGGCCAAGGTGGGGCGGTCGAAGATCCAGATCGAGCTGCGCAACGGCACCTACCGCGGCGGCCTCGGCACGCAGGTGGCCGCCTTCCTCGAACAGCGCGGCTACCACATCAGCAAGATCGGCGACTCGGCGAAGAAGCCCCAGCCGAAGACCACGCTGCTGTACGGCCCCAACGCCGAGACGCGGGTGCCCACCCTCACCAACGACCTCCTGGCCGCCACGCCGAGGCTGGTCCCGGGCGCCCGGACGAACCACCTGGTGCTGGTGATCGGCGACGACTGGAAGGGGCTCAAGCCGCTGCGCGCCGACGACACCGAGGCGATCAAGGGCTTCGACGCCACCCACGACACCTGCGCGGCCTGACGCCGCTCACAGGGAGCTCAAGGGGGCTCACAGGGAGTCGGCCAGCCCGCCGCCGTCGATGGCGGTGAACCCGGCGTCCTCGATGAGCGGCACCACGACCTTCTTGGCGGCGTCGTCGTCGCCCCAGTAGGGCATGTCGGCCCGCGGGCCGCCGCGCTGCCCGGCCGTGCCCAGCTCCAGCAGCTCGTTGGGGTACTTGGTGTTGAACGTGCGCACCACCCGCACCTCGGGGCCGAGCACGTGCTGCTGGTACTGCGGGCTGGTGAGCCCGTCCGGGACGGCCACCACCGCCTCGGCGCCGTCGCGTTCGGTGATCGGGTTGCTGGGGTCGATGACGATCTTGCCTGCCAGCGCCGCGCCCAGCTCCTCGACCACCGTGGGGAAGGCCTCCCACCACACCGCCATGACGACGACCTCGCCGAAGCGCGCCGCCTCGATCGGCGAGCCGCCGCCCGCCTGCCCCTCGGCGGCGACCGCGGCCTCCTCGGCCAGGGGCAGCCGGGCGTCGCTGAAGAGCACGTCGTGACCGGCCGCCGCGAGCAGCCGGCCGAGCGGCGCGCCGAGCCTGCCCGCACCCACGATTCCTATGCGCATGTCTCGATCTCCTTGTCGGGCCCGATCGGCACCTGCCCATCGGCCTTCCCGGCATGCCTGTCTTTGCGCCGGAGCTGGGAGACCTTTGCCGTCGGGTGATCCCTACACTCGTCGTCCATGAGCGATCCCGACGTCCATGAGCTGCGCAGGGGCAGCGCCGAGCGAGCGCACCTGCGTGCGCGGGGGCCCGAGCTGCCGCACGTGACCGAGCTGACCGGGCCGCGCGGGCTGCGGCTGCGGCACTACCGGCCGGCGGAGGAGCGGCGGCCGCTCATGGTGTACGTGCACGGGGGCGCGTGGGTGTTCTGCGGCCTGGACACACACGACCGGATCTGCCGCCTGCTGGCCGACGGGTGCGGCGTCGAGGTGATGGCCGTGGACTACCGGCTGGCGCCCGAGCACCCGTACCCGGCGGCGGTCGAGGACGTCGTGGAGGTGCTGCGCACGGCCCGTCCGGTCGCGGTGGCCGGGGACAGCGCGGGCGCCTACCTCGCCACGATGGCCTGCCTGGAGCTGCGCGACGCGGACGACCCGTCGCCCGCCGCCCAGATCCTGATCTGCCCCAACACCGACCTCACGCTCTCGCAGCCCAGCGTGCGGGAGAAGGGCACCGGTCACGGCCTCGACGAGAGCTTCCTCGCCTGGGCCGTCCGGCAGTGGGCGCCCGATCCGGCGCGGCGCGCCGACCCGGGGCTGAGCCCACTGCTCGTGCCCGACCTGCGCGGGCTGCCCGCCACGCTGATCGTCACCGCCGAGCACGACGCCCTCAGGGACGAGGGCGAGGCGTACGCCCGGCGGCTGGCCGAGGCGGGCGTGCCGGTCACGTGCCGCAGGGAACCCGGCCTCGCGCACGGCTTCCAGCAGAACGCCGACCCGGTGTCGGAGGCGGCCACCAGCCGCCTGCTCGCCGACGCGCGCCGCCTGCTCGAAGCGGTGACGGACTGACCCCTCCACACCACGGCGGCGTGGCCGCACACCGCGGCACGCCACCGGGCGGGCACAGAAGCACCGCCTGGAACTCGCGGCGACCGGTCAGGCGCCGAAGGCCAGGCGGCCCAAGAACGTCGCGGACGCCCCCGCGAAGCCGGCGCGCGTCAATGCGCGCGCTCGGACTCCTGCTCGGACGCCGTAGACGGGTACATCTCCTCGCGCGGCGTGTCCGCGCCCAGCTCCTCGCGCAGCCGGTCGTAGTCGATGTTGTGGTTGGTGTACTTCAGCTGGCGAGCGACCTTCGTCTGCTTCGCCTTGGCTCTTCCTCGGCCCATGGCTACTCCCTAGTCCCCGCTGTCATGCTATCCAACAACGTTACGACTTGAAGAATTATGCAACTGCGCTCGATTAGTCTTGCAATATGCACGTGGAGGTCCACCAGGCCAAGGCCGACTTCTTCAGGACGCTCGGCCACCCCGCTCGCATCAGAGTGTTGGAGCTGCTCCAGGAAGGTCCACTGCCCGTCAGAGACCTGCTGGCCCAGATCGACATCGAGGCGTCGAGCCTCTCACAACAGCTGGCGGTCCTGCGCAGGGCCGGGATCGTGAGCGCAATCCGCGAAGGCAGCACAGTGGTCTACACGCTGGCCACTCCCGAGCTGGCCGACCTGCTCGGAGCCGCCCGCCGCATCCTCACCGACATGCTGGCCGACCAGGGGGAGCTCCTGGCCGAGCTGCGGGCGGAGGTCACTTAGCGGCGGCCTCGGCGCGACGCCTGACGACCTTCGGGTAACGGGCGGTGAAGACGGCGGGGACGACGAACGAGAGCACCTTGATCGCGATGACGACCGTGGTGGCGCGGGGGGCCGCGGCCAGCACGAACGTCAGCGAGACGGCGGCGAGCGTGAACGCCACCGCCCACACCGCCGTGATCACCACGTTGACGCGGTGGAAGGCGGGGGTCTCCCAGATCTCCTTGGGCGCCATCGTGCGCGCGATGCCCAGCGTGAACGGCTTGCGGATGGCCATCGAACCCCAGGCGGTGCCCGCCAGCCACACGTTGACCAGCGCGGGCCCGTACGGCGTGAGCGGCGAGTGCGGGGCCACCAGGGAGAGCACGGTGAGCAGGGCGAAGAAGACGGCGGCGCTCGTCTCGATCACGATCTCGTCCCAGGCCCGCCCGGAGCGGCGGTCGACGACCACGAGAGCAACGGCGATCACGAGGCCGGTGATGGCGCCCCAGCGCCATTCGTCGCCGGTGGCGATGACCGCGTAGACGACCCAGGGGAGGAAACCGAGCAGACCGCGCATCGCGCAACTCCTTTGACGTTCCTAAGTAGACATGTCGAAGGTAGAACCTCCTGTGGAGATATGTCAATATAGGAATATGAGCTTGAGACACGCCGTGCTGGGTCTGCTCGCCGAGGGGCCGGCCAGCGGCTACGACCTGCTGAAGACCTTCGACGTCTCATTGTCCAACGTCTGGCCCGCGACGCAGAGCCAGCTCTACGCCGAGCTCGGCAAGCTGGCCGACGCCGGTCTCGTGAGCGTGGCGGCCGAGGGCCCCCGGGGGCGCAAGGAGTACGCGATCACCCAGGAGGGCCGCGCCGAGCTGCGCCGCTGGATCACCGAGGTCGAGCCGGTCAGGGTCGGGCGCAGCGACATGCTGCTGCGCGTGTTCTTCCTCGGGCAGGTCGATCCCGAGCAGGCCCGCGCGTACCTGCGCCGCCAGGCCGAGGTGGTGGGCAAGCACCTGGAGCACATGGAGGCCATCAAGGGCTTCGTCGAGAGCGGCCAGGACAACCTGTCGGTCTACGGCCGGCTGGCCCTGGAGTACGGCCTGCGGCTGGGCGCCGTCCAGAAGGAGTGGGCCGAGTGGGCCGAGGGGCAGATCCGTTAGGCTCGCTCCCATGGTCTCCGAGCTGTTCGATCCGAAGATGTGGCAGGTAGTCGAGGGCTTCGACTTCACCGACATCACCTACCACCGGGCCCTCGACCAGGGCACGGTGCGGGTCGCGTTCAACCGGCCCGAAGTGCGCAACGCCTTCAGGCCGCAGACGGTCGACGAGCTCTACCGGGCACTCGACCACGCCAGGCAGACCACCGACGTCGGCTGCGTGCTGCTCACCGGCAACGGCCCCTCGCCCAAGGACGGCGGGTGGGCCTTCTGCTCCGGCGGCGACCAGCGCATCAGGGGCAAAGACGGCTACCAGTACGCCGACGGCACCCCCGCCACCGGGCGCCTGCACATCCTGGAGGTGCAGCGGCTGATCCGCTTCATGCCCAAGATCGTGATCTGCGTGGTGCCCGGCTGGGCCGCGGGCGGCGGCCACAGCCTCCACGTCGTGGCCGATCTCACACTCGCCAGCGCCGAGCACGCCCGCTTCAAGCAGACCGACGCCGACGTGGCCAGCTTCGACGGCGGCTTCGGCTCGGCCTACCTCGCGCGGCAGGTCGGGCAGAAGTTCGCCCGCGAGATCTTCTTCCTCGGCGACACCTACAGCGCGGCCGACGCCCACCGCATGGGCATGGTCAACGCCGTCGTCCCGCACGCGGAGCTGGAGGCCACGGCGCTGGAGTGGGCGCGCAAGGTCAACGGCAAGTCGCCGACCGCCCAGCGCATGCTGAAGTTCGCCTTCAACATGATCGACGACGGGCTCGTCGGGCAGCAGGTGTTCGCGGGCGAGGCGACGCGGCTGGCGTACATGACGGACGAGGCGGCCGAGGGGCGCGACTCCTTCCTGGAGAAGCGGGCGCCCGACTGGTCGCCCTACCCCTGGCACTTCTAGCCACGGGCTCCCCGGTCAGAGGCAGACTGGGGTGATGCGGATCAAGGTTCCCGAGGCACTGACCGAATCACATGTGAAGATCGACGGGGAGCGGGGGCGGGCGTGGTCGGCCGGCCTGCCGGCACTGGCCGAGCGCTACCTGGAGGAGTGGGGGCTGCGCCTGGACGAGGGGCCGCCCATGCACGGCGTGGTCTCCCTCGTGCTGCCCGTCGTACGGGACGACGGCACCAGAGCGGCGCTCAAGCTCCAGCCCGTCACCGACGAGAACGCCACCGAGGCGCCCGGCCTGCGCACGTGGGCCGGCAAGGGCTCGGTGCTGCTGCTGGACGAGGACCCCGAGACCGGCACCCTGCTGCTGGAACGCCTCGACTCCGACCGCCCGCTGTCGGCCGTCCCGGACGACGTCGAGGCGCTGAAGATCCTGACCGAGTTGCTGGGCCGGTTGACCGCCTTCCCCGCCCCGCCGGGCCTGCGCCGGTTGGGCGACATCGCCACGGAGATGCTGGCCGACGTCGACCGGGCGGCGGCCGCGCTGCCCCGCGAGCAGGACAGGTTCTGGCTGCGGTGGGCCGCGGACGCGGTCGCCGAGCTCGTCTCCGAACCCGGCGACCGGCTGCTGCACTGGGACCTGCACTACGACAACGTGCTGGCCGCCGAGCGGGAGCCGTGGCTGGCCATCGACCCCAAGCCGCTGGCCGGCGACCCCGGCTTCGACCTGTGGCCCGCCCTGGACAACCGGTGGGAGGCCGTCGTCGCCACCGGCGACCCGATCAAGGGCGTGCTGCGGCGGTTCGACCTGATGGTGGACGGACTGGGCCTCGACCCGGCCAGGGCGGCCGGCTGGACCCTCGGCCGCCTCCTGCAGAACGCCCTCTGGGACGTCGAGGACGGCGAGAGCGAGCTGAACGAGGTCGGCCTGGTGATCGCCGAGGCCATGCGCCACCGGCAGTGACGCCCGGCCCGCGGTCAACGCCAGTAGGCGGGGTACTTGTGGCCCGGCAGCGCCCTGCCGAGCGCCACACCGCCGGCGATCACCACGATGCCGGCCACCAGTACCGGGTCGAGCAGGTACACGGGGTCAGGGGCGGTGAGCCCGATCAGCGCCGCAGTGGCGCCCGCTGGGGGATGCGGGGCGCGCAGCAGCATCATCGGGGCCGTGGAGAGCGCCGCCGCGGCGACCGCCGCCCACACCGAGGGGCCGATGAGGGCGGTGAGGGCCAGGGCTAGCGCCGAGGCGCTCAGATGGCCGAGGAGGATGCTGCGCGGCTGGGCGAACGGCGCGGCGGGGGCCAGGGCCACGATCATGGCGGAGGCCGCGAACGGCAGCGCGAACAGCTCCAGGCCGGTAAGGGTGGTGACCAGGGCCAGCAGGGACAGCCCGGCCAGCGCTGCCACGGTGGCCAGGGCCACCACCCTTCCGGGCGGTCGTGCGGGCGCCCCCGACGCAGCGGCCCGCACGTACCTCTTCAAGGTCGCCGCCGCCGGCGAGGGCGGCGGCTCGGGCGTCACCGCCGCCCGGCCCACCGCGAGCCCCCGTGGCGGGGGTACGCGGTGGACGGCCGGGGACGGGAGCGCGGCGGAGTCATGCGGACGGGCGGTCACCGGGGCGGCCGAGCCGGTGCCGGCGGCGACGCTCCGGCGGCGGCGGTGGGACATCGGGGGCTCCCGTCAGTCGGAGAGGCGGCGGAGGAAGTCGCGGACCAGGGCGGCGATCTGGGGGCCGCGCGTCTCCAGGGCGAAGTGGCCCGCGTCCAGGAGCTGGATCTGCACGCGCTTGGTGTCCCGGTCGAAGGCGAGGGCGCCGTCGGGGCCGAAGATCTCGTCGTGCCGCCCCCAGACGGCCAGCACCGGCGTCTGGTGGGTGCGCAGGTACTCCTGCCACTCCGGGTAGAGGCCCGGGTTGCGGCCGTAGTCCACGAAGAGGGCGAGCTGGACGGCGTGGTTGCCGGGCCGGTCGAGCCGGGCCTGGTCGAGGACCGCCTTGTCGGGGTTGACCAGGCCGGCGTCACGGACGCCGTGCGTGTACTGCCAGTGAGTGGCCTCGGGCGTGAGCAGGCCGAGCAGCGCGGAGGTGTTCTCCTCGGACGGGTCGGCCCACGCCTTGCGCAGCGGCTCCCAGAAGGGCGTCAGGCCCTCCTCGTACGCGTTGCCGTTCTGGGTGACGATGCCGGTGATGCGCTCGGGGTGCCGCGTGGCGAGGCGGAAGCCGACCGGGGCACCGTAGTCGTGCACGTAGAGGGCGTACTTGGTGAGGCCGAGGGTGTCGAGCAGCTGGTCGACGACGTCGGCCAGGTGGTCGAAGGTGTACTCCCACTCGTCGGCGGCGGGGGCCGAGCTGTGGCCGAATCCGGGGTAGTCGGGCGCGATCAGGTGGAACTCGTCGGCCAGCTCGGCGATCAGCTCCTGGTAGGCCACCGACGAGGTCGGGAACCCGTGCAGCAGCACCAGCGTGGGCGCCGAGGGGTCGCCCGCCTCCCGGTAGAACACGTCGAGTCCGTCGATCACAGCGGTGCGGTACTGAACAGTCATGTCAACACTCTCCTTAACCGGCTAAATCCGTTTTGCTGGTTAAGTGATAGCATGGCGAAAGTTAACCAGTCAAATCGCTTTGAGGGGTTAGAGGCAGTGAGGATACGGCCGCTCCGCGACGAGCCCTTGGCTCTGGACCTGGTGGACACCGTGTGGGTGGACCAGGGCGCCCTCGTGGACCAGTTCGACGACCTGGAAGGCGTGCGCGCCTGGCTCGGCGACCACGGCCTGCCGGGCGAGGACGATCTGGAACGCGTCCGCGACCGCCTCGTCCTGGCACGTGACGCGCTGCGCGGGCTGCTCGAAGGACGCGGGCACGACCGGCTCAACGCGGTGCTCGGCGAGGGCGCGACCAGACCGCAGGTGGGCGACGACGGGCCGCGTGACACGGTCGTGGTGAACGATCCGGCCTGGGAGGCGGCCTGGACGGCGGCCGCCGCCGTCGTCCCGCTGCTGCGCGGGCGTCCCGAACGGCTGCGCAAGTGCGCGAACCCGGCCTGCGTCCTGTGGTTCCTGGACGTGAGCAAGAACGGCAGCCGCAGGTGGTGCTCGATGGAGGTGTGCGGCAACCGCGCGAAGGCGGGCCGGTTCAACCAGCGTCACAAGAACGCCGACTGAACCGGCCCGCCCGGAATGCGAGGAGCGGGGAACCTCAGTCCGTCACCAGGACGACCTTGCCCCGGCCGTGGCCGGTCTCGACCTCCCTGTGGGCGTCGGCGGCCTCCTCCAGCCGGTACGTCCGCCGCACCGGGAAGGCGAACCGGCCCTCGGCGTACAGGGCGGCGTACCGGCCGAGGCGTTCGGCGGTGCGCTCGCCCATCACGGTCCTGACGCCCAGCTCGGCCGCCTTGCCGTGCTCGACCAGCGTGACGATGCGCGCCCGGTCGGCGACCAGGTCGAGCGAGACCTCCAGGGCGTGGCCGCCGGCGCCGTCGAGGGCCGCGTCCACGCCGCCGGGGGCGAGCGCGCGCACCCGGTCGGCGAGCCCGTCGCCGTAGGCCACCGGGATCGCACCGAGGTCGCGCAGGTGGTCGTGGTTGACCTCGCTGGCGGTGCCGATCACCGTGGCGCCGCGCATGCGGGCGATCTGCACGGCCGCCGTGCCCACGGACCCGGCCGCGCCGTGCACGAGCAGCGTCTCGCCGGCCCCGACGCCCAGGCTGTCGAGGGCCAGCTCGGCCGTCTGGACGCCGGACGTCAGCCCGCCGGCCACCTCCCAGGGCGTCCCGGCGGGCTTGGGCGCCACGTCGGCGGCCGGGACCACGATGTACTCGGCGTAGGCGTACAGCCGCGAGAAGCCCAGCACCTCGTCCCCGGCCGACACCCCGGTGACCCCGTCGCCCACCTGGTCGACCACGCCGGCGAACTCGTTGCCAGGGATGCGCGGCCAGGGCACGTCCCCCAGGTACGGCGGCAGCCACCCCGCCCGTACGGCCGTGTCGAAGGGTTGCACACCGGCCGCCCGCACGCGTACGCGCACCTCTCCCGGGCCCGCCTGCGGCGCGGGCACCTCCATCACCTTCAGCACTTCGGGTCCGCCCGGCTCGGCGAACGCCGCCGCCCTCATCACATCGCTCATGCCGACGAGCGTGCTACCTCAACCCTGCTTGAGGTCAAGTCGGACAACTTTCGATATGAAGTCGGGAACTTTCCGCTTTAGTCGCGCTTTATATGTATATAGTCCGTCAGGACACACCGGGGGATGGGCAAACCGAGGGCTGATGACCGAGTTCTTCCACGCCGCTCTGAGCTTTCCGACGGTTATTTTCACTTTCCTCCTCGTGGCCGTCGTGGCTTATTGGCTGGCCGTCATCGCCGGCCTGCTCGACCTCGACCACGACGCGCCGTGGCTGGGGTTCGGGGGCGTGCCCGCCGGGATCGCGATCTCCCTGTTGGTCGCGATCGCCTGGCTGCTGGCCCTGATCGGCGGCCAGGTGCTGCCGGACGCCGCGCTGGCCGCCGTGCCCTTCGCCGCGGCGGCGGGCGCCTGGCTCGCCACGCGCGCCCTGATCAGGCCGCTGCGCAGGGCCTTCCCGGACGGCGGACGCCACTCGCGCGACGACCTCGTGGGCCGCCCGTGCGTCATCCGCACCGGGGCCGCCACCCCCGACTTCGGCCAGGCCGAGGTCGCCGCCGAGGACGGCTCGACCGCCGTCGTCCAGGTCCGCACGACCGGCGGGGACCGCCTGGCCCGCGGCGACAAGGCACTCATCTTCCAATACGACAAAGACGGCGAATTCTTCTGGGTCATGCCCTACGAAAGCGAGATCTGATGGACGTCATCTCCACGGGCTTCGGCGTATTTCTCGCCGTCGTCCTGGTCATCGTGATTGGCCTGCTCGTCATCATCGGCCGCCTTTTCCGTAAGGTGGAACAGGGCAAGGCGCTGATCGTGTCGAAGGTCAACAAGGTGGACGTGACGTTCACCGGCGCCATCGTGCTGCCCGTCGTCCACAAGGCCGAGACCATGGACATCTCGGTGAAGACCATCGAGATCACGCGTACCGGCCGCGAGGGGCTGATCTGCCGGGACAACATCAGGGCCGACATCAAGATCACGTTCTTCGTCCGGGTGAACAAGACCGCCGAGGACGTCATCAAGGTCGCCCAGGCCATCGGCACCGCCAGGGCCAGTGACGAGAACACGCTCCAGGAGCTGTTCAGCGCCAAGTTCTCCGAGGCGCTGAAGACGGCCGGCAAGCACCTCGACTTCGTCGACCTCTACACCAAGCGGGACGAGTTCCGCGACGAGATCATCCGGCTCATCGGCACCGACCTGAACGGCTACAGCCTCGAAGACGCCGCCATCGACTACCTGGAGCAGACCGCGCTCACCCAGCTCGACTCCAGCAACATCCTGGACGCCCAGGGCATCAGGAAGATCACCGAGCTGACCGCGCTGGAACACGTACGGACCAACGAGTTCCAGCGGGCCGAGGAGAAGGAGATCACCCGCCAGAACGTGGACGCCCGCGAGGCCATCCTGGAACTCCAGCGCCGCCAGGCCGACGCCGAGCTCAAGCAGCGCCGCGAGATCGAGACCGTCAAGGCCCGCGAGGAGGCGGAGATCGCCCGCGTGCAGGCCGAGGAGCGGCTGCGCGCGCAGACGGCGGACATCAGGACCGACGAGCAGCTCGGCGTGCAGCGCGAGAACCAGGCCCGCGAGGTGGCGGTCGCCGAGAAGAACCGCGAACGGGTGATCGCGATCGAGAGCGAGCGCATCGAGAAGGACCGCCTGCTGGAGGTCATCGCCCGGGAGCGGGAGACCGAGCTGTCGCGCATCGCGAAGGACAAGGAGGTCGAGACCGAGAAGCGGTCGATCGCCGAGGTCATCAGGGAGCGCATCGCGGTCGACAAGACGGTGGCCGAGCAGGAGGAGAGCATCAAGCGGCTGCGCGTGGTCGAGGAGGCCGAGCGCACCCGCCAGCAGGTGATCATCGCCGCCGAGGCGGAGGCTCAGGAGAACCTGGTCAAGGACATCAAGGCGGCCGAGGCGGCGGAGGCGGCGTCGAAGTTCAGGGCCCGTGAGGAGCTGGTGCTGGCCGAGGCCCGGCAGCAGGCCGCCGAGCTGGACGCGCGGGCCAAGATCCGGCTCGCGGAGGGCGTCCAGGCCGAGTCCGCGGCGGCCGGGCTGGCGCAGGTGCAGGTCAAGGAGCGCGACGCGGACGCCATCGAGAAGGTCGGCCGCGCGGAGGCGGCGTCCCTGGGCGAGAAGCTGCGGGCCGAGGCCGAGGGCGCGCGGGCCATGGCGCTGATCGAGGGCGACCGGCTCAAGGCGCAGGCCGAGGGCGAGCAGGCCATGGCGCTGGCCGGCGCCACCGCGATCGGCGAGAAGCTGAAGGCCGAGGCCGAGGGCCTGACCCAGAAGGCCGCCGCGATGGCCGCCCTGGACGAGGCCAGCCGGGGCCACGAGGAGTACCGCCTGCGCCTGGAGGCCGACAAGGAGATCAGGCTCAAGCACATCGACGTCACCCGCCAGGTGGCCGAGTCGCAGGCCAGCGTGCTGGCGGCGGGCCTGTCCAAGGCCAACATCGACATCGTCGGCGGCGACACGATGTTCTTCGACAAGGTCGTCGGCTCGATCACCACGGGCAAGGCGGTGGACGGCTTCGTCGGCCACTCGGAGGTGGCCGGGGCCCTGATGCAGCCGTACCTCAACGGGACGGCCAGCCTGGCGGCCGACATCGCGAGCGTGGTCGGCGGGGTGCGCACCGAGGACATCAAGAACCTGACCGTCTCGGCGCTGCTCATGCGGCTCATCCAGGACGGCGGCCCGCAGTCGTCGGCGCTCGGCGAGCTGCTGGAGACCGCGCGGCGGCTCGGGTTGGCCGACTCCCCGGTGGCCGCGCTGGCGGCGGCGAAGGGCTGACGTGAGCACCACCGAGCTGGAAGCCGGGACCTACGAGGTTCTCAGGAACCGTCTCCAGGCGCAGGCCAAGGCCCTGGCGGTCGCGGCGGAGGAGGTCAACGGGCAGCGGCTGCGCGTCTTCGGCGGCGCGGAGCTGCGCCTGCTCGGCACCGAGCGGATCAGGACGGAGAACAACTGCGTCCCGAGGGACATCGTCTCGCTGGGCGAGGTGATGTTGTTCGGCTACAACGTCTTCATCGGGCTCAAGCCGGAGACGACCGTGGCCGACGTGTTCGCCGTCCACCGCTTCACCAGGGACGGGGACACGTTCACGTTCGAGACCGGCAAGCTGGAGACGCTGGAGGAGCCGGCGTTCAGGAAGGACTTCGCCGAGCTGTACCGGTACTACAAGGAGACCAGCCTCCAGCAGCTCAGGCGGGTCGAGGGCAAGCTGCTGGCGGTGTTCCGGACGGGCCCCGCGGACACGCGGGTGCTCAGGTGGGCGGTCAGCAACGGCGGTGTCCCGAGATATCTGGACAACCGGGGAGAGCGGGACCACGTCTTCCCGCCGTCCCACGACTTCGAGTGGACGCCGACCACCCGCGACGACCACGTGCTCGGCCGCCATCCGCACATCTCGATCGAGGGCGAGGTCTTCGTCGAGACGATCGGCGGCGACCTGACCATCAAGGTCGAGAACAACACGGAGACCGGCGCGGGCGTCTACTCCGAGCCGGTCACCGAACGCCTCCAGTCGCTGGCCGACGCCGACGTCGAGTACGCCAGGATCGGGCCGCTCGTCCTCATGCGGATCAGGCCGTACAAGGAGCAGGACTGGCGGCATCTGGTCTTCAACACCCGTACCAAGGCGGTGACCAGGCTCGACGGCATCGGCCAGTCCTGCCAGCGGCTGCCCGAGGACCAGGGGCTGATCTTCCCGGGCGGCTACTACCTGGCGACCGGGGTCAGCAAGACGTTCGACACGGACGTGACGGACCTGGAGTTCGAGCGGGTCGTGCGCTCGCCCAACGGCGAGGACGTCCTGTACGTCTTCCACGCCCGGGGCGACGGCCGCTCGCTGCTGCTGCCGTACAACGTGATCAGGAAGGAGGTGGCCAACCCCATCGTCTGCCACGGGTACTCCCTGTTCGACGACGGCACGATGGTGGTCTTCCGCGCCCTCTCCGAGGAGCCGACCCGGGTCCACCCGATGCAGGTGTGGCAGACGCCGTACGTGTCCGACACCTACGCCGCCGCCCAGCCCGCCGGGACCGGGCCCCTGGAGCGCATCGGCAACGCCGAGCTGGTGCGCGGGATCTCCGACTGCCTGTCCGTGGCCCGCATGGTCGAGGAGATGGCGGCGTCGGAGGCCACGTTCGAGGCGCTGATCGCCGCCTGCACCCGCGCGGCGGACTCCTACCACTGGCTCGGCGAGCACGGGCTCGCCGGGCCGCTCGCCGACGTGCGGGCCACCACCGAGCAGGTGCTCGACGAGTACGAGAACGTCGAGCAGCTCACCCGCCAGGCCGCCGACACGCTGACGGCGGCGGCCGAGGAGACCACCCACCTGGTACGCCAGGCCGCCGCCGACACCCCCGCCACCGCCGACGCCTGGGTCACCACGCTGGCCGGCCTGCGCAGGCAGCAGGGCCGCCTGGTGACCCTGCGCGACGTCCGCCACATGGACCTCGCCCGCCTGGACGAGCTGTCCGCCGCCGTGACCGCGGAGCTGGCCGCGACCGGCAGGCGCGCGGTCGCCTTCCTGGAGGGCGCGGAGGCGTTCACCGCCTACCACGCGGCCGTCGAAGGGCTGGCCGCCGACGCCGCCGCGATCGCGACCGTGGCCGAGGCCGCGCCCGTTGCGGACCGGCTGGCCGAGCAGGCGGAGGGCCTGGAGGTGGTGACGGAGGTCGTCGGCTCGCTGGAGATCGCCGACGCCACGGTCCGCACGTCGATCCTGGGCCGGATCGCCGAGGTGCTGGGCGGGGTGAACCGGGCGCGGGCCCTGCTCGACGGGCGGCGGCGCGAGCTGCTGGGCTCGGAGGGCCGCGCGGCCTTCGCCGCCGAGTTCGTCCTGTTCGGCCAGGCCGTCACGGGCGCGCTGGCGATGGCCGACACGCCGGACAAGTGCGACGAGCAGCTCGGCCGCCTGATGCTCCAGGTGGAGAACCTGGAGGCCCGGTTCGGCGAGTTCGACGACTTCGCCGCCCAGCTCGCGGGCCGGCGGGACGAGGTCTACGAGGCGTTCTCGGCCAGGAAGCAGACCCAGCTGGACGGCCTGGCGCGGCGGGCCGACCGGGTCTTCGCCTCGGCCGGGCGCATTTTGGCCAGTGTGACCGGGCGGCTGGCGTCCCTGGGGTCGATGGACGAGGTCAACACGTACTTCGCCACCGATCCGATGGTCGGCAGGATCCGTACGGCGGCGGCCGAGCTGCGTTCCCTGGGCGACGCCGTACGGGCCGAGGAGCTGGACGGCCGGGTCAAGGCGGCCCAGCAGGAGGCCGGTCGCGCCCTGCGGGACCGGCTGGACCTGTTCACCGACGGCGGCGAGACGCTGCGCCTCGGCCGTCACCGCTTCGCCGTCAACACCCAGCCGATCGACCTGACGCTGGTCCCGCACGACGGCGACCTGCACTTCGCGATCACGGGGACGGACTACCGCGCGCCCGTGCCGGCCTCGTTCGCCGACACGCGGCCGTTCTGGGACCAGCTCCTGGTGTCGGAGACGCCGGACATGTACCGGGCCGAGCACCTGGCCGCCTCCCTCCTGGAGTCCGTACGGCCCGGGGCTCCCCTGGCCGACCTGGTACGTCAGGCCGCCGAGCAGCGATACGACGAGGGTTACGAGCGCGGCGTCCACGACCACGACGCGATCCTCGTCCTGGAGAGCCTGGTCCGCCTGAGCGAGGGCGCCGGACTCCTGCGCTACCCGCCCGAGACCCGCGCGGCGGCCCAGCTCTTCTGGGCCTTCGGCACGGACGAGGTTTCACGTAAAACATTGACCACCAGAGCCGCCTCCCTGGTCCGCGCCCGCTCGGTCTTCGGCCACACCCCCGCCCTGGAGGCCCTGGCCGCCGAACTCGGCGGCCAGATCGCCGCCTTCTCCCCCGGCGTGGAGAGCACGGCCGCGCTGGCGGGTGAGTACCTGGTCGAGGAGCTGGGCGCGACGCCGTTCGGCTTCGTGACCGGCAAGGCGGCCCGCGACCTGCTCGACGGCTTCAGGCAGACACTCGGCCCGGCCAGGACGCGCGAGTTCGAGGAGGAGCTGGCCGCGCTCCCTCTGCCCGAGCGGCTCCAGCTCGCCCACGCCTGGATCGGCGCCTACCGCCAGGGGCCCGAGGTGGCCGAGGCCGTCGCCGTGCACCTGTGCGACCTGCCCCGCCACGACTCCGACGCCGCCGTCGAGGAGACCGTCGAGGGCCTGCTCGGCGCGCATCCGCGCGTCCAGGACCGCAGGCTGCGGGTCAGGCTCGACGAGCTGCTGACCAGGGCACGCGCCTTCAGGCGGGAACGGGTTCCGGCCTTCCGGGCCTACCAGCGCCGCCGCAACGAGCTGGTCGAGCAGGAACGCCGCCGGCTGCGCCTGGAGGAGTACCGGCCCAAGGTCATGAGCGCGTTCGTCCGCAACCGGCTGCTGGACGAGGTCTACCTGCCGCTGATCGGCGACAACCTGGCCAAGCAGCTCGGCGCGGCGGGCGCGGGCAAGCGCACCGACCAGATGGGCCTGCTGCTGCTCATCTCCCCGCCCGGCTACGGCAAGACCACGCTGATGGAGTACGTCGCCAGCCGCCTCGGCCTGGTCTTCGTCAAGGTGAACGGCCCGGCGCTCGGCCACGGCGTCGCCTCGCTCGACCCGGCCGACGCGCCCGACGCCACGGCCAGGCAGGAGGTCGAGAAGATCTCCTTCGCGCTGGAGACCGGCAACAACACCCTGCTCTACCTGGACGACATCCAGCACACCTCGCCGGAGCTGCTGCAGAAGTTCATCTCGCTGTGCGACGCCCAGCGCCGCATCGAAGGCGTCTGGAACGGCCGGACCCGCACGTACGACCTGCGCGGCAAGCGGTTCGCGGTGTGCATGGCGGGCAACCCGTACACCGAGTCCGGGCAGCGCTTCCGCATCCCGGACATGCTGGCCAACCGCGCCGACGTGTGGAACCTGGGCGACGTGCTCTCCGGCAAGGACGAGCTGTTCGCGCTGAGCTACGTCGACAACGCGCTGACCTCCAACCCGGTGCTGGCCCCCCTCTCGGGGCGCGACGGGGGCGACGTCGAGCTGCTGGTACGCCTGGCCAAGGGCGACCCGGCCGTCCGCCCGGACCAGCTCCGGCACCCGTACGGGAAGGCCGAGCTGGACCAGGTGCTCGGCGTGCTGGGCAAGCTGGTGCGCGTCCAGGAGGTGGTGCTGGCCAACAACGCGGCGTACATCGCGTCGGCGTCGCAGGCGGAGGCGTCCAGGACCGAGCCGCCGTACCGGTTGCAGGGGTCGTACCGGAACATGAACAAGCTGGCCGAGCGCATCGTGCCCGCCATGAACGACGACGAGCTGGAGGCGGTGATCGACGACCACTACCTGGGCGAGGCGCAGACCCTCACCCAGGACGCCGAGGCCAACCTGCTCAAACTGGCCGAGCTGCGCGGCCGTCTGACCCCCGCCCAGGCGGCGCGCTGGGCGGAGATCAAGGCGGCCTTCCTCCGGGCCAGGGCGCTGGGCGGCGACGGCGACGACCCGATGACCCGAGCCGTGGGCGCCCTCGGCCTCCTCGCCGACCGGGTCGGCGAGGTGGGCACGGCCATCAGGGAATCCGACCGCTGAGCGAGGCGGCCACCGGCCGTCGGGGAGTGCGGCCGGTGGCCGAGGGAGGCACGGCCATCCGTCGGTCGGCCCGCCCTCTGAGCCGGGCGGGCACGGCCGTCAGGGGGTGCGGCCGTTGCGGGGGGCTGGGGGGAGCTCCAGGTGGGCGCCGGTGAAGGCGGCGCGCAGGCGGCGGTCGTGGGTGACGACCACCAGCGCGCCCTCGTAGTCGGCCAGCGCCTCCTCAAGCTGCTCCACCAGCATCGGCGACAGGTGGTTGGTCGGCTCGTCGAGCAGGAGCAGGTCCACCGGGTCGCTGACCAGGCGGGCCAGCTCGACCCTGCGGCGCTGCCCGTACGAGAGGTCGGCGAGCCGCCGCCGCAGGTCGCCCGGCCGGAACAGGCCCAGGCCGAGCAGCCGGTCGGCGTGCTCGTCGGGGCTGCCCGGCCGCCCCTCGGCGAAGGCCGCGAGCACGGTACGGTCCAGCCGCGCCGCCTGTTCCTCCTGGCGGAGCAGCCCGGCCCGCCCGGCCCGGCGTACGGTGCCCGCGTCGGGACGCAGTTCGCCGGCGAGCACCCGCATGAGCGTGGTCTTGCCCGCGCCGTTCGGCCCGGTGACCAGCAGCCGCTCCCCCCGCCGCACGGTGAGCCCGTCGAGCCGCAGCCGCCCCGCCACCCGCACCCCGTCGAGCACGACCGCCGACGGCGGCCCGTCCGGCACGTCGGTGAGGGACGGGACGGAGGTGGCGATGGAGGTGGCGATGGAGGCGGTGAACCGCAGCGGGACGGGCGGCGGTGGCACCGGGTGCTCCCTGAGCCACCGCATCCGCTGCTGCGACTGCCGGACGCGCCCGGCCGCACCGTGCGTACGCGACCGCGCCCGCCACGCGCCGGTGCCCATCCCTGCCTTCGCCATCGCCCGCGGGACGGCCGCCATCCGCCCGGCGTTGGCCGTCACCAGACCGGCGTGCCGGGCCAGCTCGGACCGCCACTCCTCGTGGGCCCGCACGTGCGCGGCCCGTTCGGCGGCCTTGGCCGTGAGGTAGCCGGAGTAGCCGTCGCCGTAGCGGCGCACCCGTCCGGCGGAGACCTCCAGGATCACCGTGGTGACCCGGTCGAGGAACTCCCGGTCGTGACTGATCGCCACGACCGTGCCGCGGTGCTCGCGCAGACGCTCTTCGAGCCAGGCGACGGCCTGGTCGTCCAGGTCGTTGGTCGGCTCGTCGAGCAGCAGCAGCTCCGGCGCGGCGGCCAGCGTCGCGGCCAGGGCCAGCCTCGACCGCTCGCCGCCCGACATCGTGGAGACCGGGCGGTCCCGGTCCAGGCCGGGCAGGCCGAGGCCGTGCAGCGCGACGTCCACGCGGGTGTCGGCCTCGTAGCCGCCGCGCGCCTCGAACTCGGCGAGGGCCTTGGCGTAGGCGTCCAGGTCGGTGGCGGCGAGCGCGCGCATCCGCGCCTCGATCTCGCGCAGCTCGGCCAGGGCCAGGTCCACGACGTCGGCCACGGTGGCGTGCGGCGGCAGCTCCAGCGACTGCGGGAGGTACCCCACGCCGCCGGGCGCGACCACGGTCAGCTCGCCGTTGTCCGGACGTTCGACGCCCGCCATGAGCTTGAGCAGCGTGGACTTGCCCGAGCCGTTGTCGCCGATCACGCCGGCCCGCTCGCCGGGCCTGACGGTGAGCGACACGCGGTCCAGGACGGCCCGGGTGTCGTAACGCTTGGTGATCTCGGTCAGCGCCAATTGGGCAGCAGTACGCATAGAGGCTCCACCTCCTTGTCTCAACGCGGATATGACCGGTACGAGGCGCGGCGTAGCTGTCGGCTCAACGCGGATGCGCCTCGGGCGTGAGAATCACAGGAAGCAGTAACCCATATCGCCGGACACGGTAGCCCGTAATGGGATCTTTGTACAGCCCTTTATTCGGCCCGCAGTTCCGTGGTGGCCTCCCGTTGCAGGGCCGTGGACCGCCGGAGGAAGTCGACGATCAGGGCCAGTTCCTCGTCGGTGTAGCGGTCGTACAGGCCGGACATCGCGGCCACGAACGGCTCGAACAGCTCGCCGAAGCCGGCCAGCCGCTCCCAGTTGATCTCCACGATGACCCGGCGCCGGTCCTTGGTGTCGCGCACCCGGCGGACCAGCCACTTGGCCTCCAGCCGGTCGATCAGCCCGCTGACCGAGGCCGGGGCCAGGCCGGTGTGCTGGGACAGCTCCCCCGCGGTCAGCGGGCCCTGGCGCTGGAGCAGGTCGAGTGTCTTCTCCTCGGTCATCCCCAGGCCCAGCCGCTCGCCCATGGCGCTGTGGTACATGACCGCGGCGTTGCTGCTCTCGCGACCCGCCTCGACCAGTTCGTCCAACAATTTCTTTCGATGCACCGAAATATCTCTGGACATCCCGCTGCCTGCTCTCATATATTTCGTTCGGTCGAACGAAAGGATATCACCATGAAGGCTCTGGTCATAGGCTGCGGGATCGGCGGTCCGGTCACGGCGATGGCCCTCCAGGCGGTCGGCATCGACCCCGAGATCCACGAGGCGTACGGGCGGGGCGCCGAGAACGTCGGCTCGTTCCTCAACCTGGCCTCCAACGGCCTGGCCGCCCTGCGTGTGCTCGGCGTCCACCGCGAGGCGCTGTCGTCGGCCATCCCCACCCCGCGCATGGTCATGTGGAGCGGCACCGGCAAGCGCCTCGGCGAGGTGGCCAACGGCCTGCGGCTCGACGACGGCACGGTCAGCCACACCGTGCTCCACTCCGACCTCTACGGCTCCCTGCGTGACGAGGCCGCCCGGCGCGGCATCCCCATCACGTACGGCAAACGCCTGGTCTCCTACGAGGACACCGGCGACGAGGTCGTGGCCACCTTCGAGGACGGCACCTCGGCCACCGGCGACCTGCTGATCGCCTGCGACGGCGTGCACTCGCGCACCCGTTCGCTCCTCGACCCCGGCGCGCCCGGCCCGCGCCACAGCGGTCTGTACAGCTTCGGCGGCATCGTCCGGGACGCCGGGGTCGGCGGCGAGCCCGGCGTCTACAACATGATCTTCGGCAAGCGGGCCTTCTTCGGTTACACGGTGGCCGAGTCGGGCGACACGTGGTGGTTCGCGAACCTGCCCAGGCGGCTCGGCGACGTGCCGGCGGACTGGAAGCCGGTCCTGGTGGAGGCGTTCGAGGGCGACGCGAACGTCTCGGCCGACGTCGTCCGCCGCGGCCCGGTCGACCTGGCGCTGCCGGTGTACGACCTGCCGCCGGTGCCCGTCTGGCACAAGGGCCGCGTCCTGCTCACCGGGGACGCCGCCCACGCCACCTCGCCCAGCTCCGGCCAGGGCGCCTCGCTGGCCGTCGAGGACGCGGTCGTGCTGGCCAGGTGCCTGCGGGAGGCGAAGGGCCACCGCGAGGCGTTCGAGCGCTTCGAGGCCGAGCGGCGGCCCAGGGTCGAGCGGGTGGTGGCCTACTCCAGGACGATCAGCAACAGCAAGGCCGCGGGCCCGGTCGCCCGGGTCTTCCGCGACCTGATGCTGCCGATGTTCCTGAAGCGGAGCGCGAGCCAGGAGTCACTGGCCTGGATGTACCGCCACCAGGTCGGCCTGTGACACCGCGGCGGCCGAGGCGGGCAGCAGCGGCAGCCGCACGTCCGGCGTGGGGATCAGGCCCCTGGCGTGCAGGACGCCCTTGATCACGGTCGGGTTGGGCTCGGCGAAGAGCGCGCGGGAGACCTGCGCCAGCCGGTGCCCGAGCGGACGCGCGGTGGCCACGTCACCGGCCTGCCAGGCGTCCACCAGCTCGACGAAGCTCCTGGTCAGCAGGTGCGCCGAGGCCAGGATGCCGCCGGAGGCGCCGAGGGCGAGCAGCGGCGAGACGAACGCGTCGTCGCCGCCGAGCACCTCGAACCCGGCGGGCAGGTCCGCGAGCAGGTCGATCGTGTCCTGGTCGATGCCGCCCGCGGCGTACTTGACGCCCGCGACGTTCGGATGGGCCCCGATGCGCCGCAGGGTCTCGGCTCCCACGGCCTGTCCCGTCCGGTAGGGGATGTGGTAGACCACCAGCGGCACGGGTGACGCCTCGGCCAGCGCCTCGAAGTGCGCGATCACACCGCGCTCGCCGGGCCGCAGGAAGTACGGCACGGTCACCAGGGCCGCGTCCACCCCGGCGGGCAGCTCGCGCAGCGCCGCGGCCGTCGTCCGGGTGTCGTTCCCGGTCACGCCCACGGTCAGCACCGCCCGGCGTCCGGCGCACACGCGGACGCAGGTCTCGACCACCAGCGCCCGCTCGGCGGGGTCGAGGGCGGCCACCTCGGCCGTCGTCCCCAGCGCCACCAGCCCGGCCGCGCCCTCGTCGAGCATCTGCCCGGCCAGCTTCTCGACCGCGTCGGCGGCCACCTCGCCCGACGACGTGAACGGCGTGACCAGCGGTACGTGGATTCCTCTCAGCATGCTCCGAGCCTGCCGCCCGACGACCTGTTAGGTCCAGTTCGGATTTCTTCGTTCGAGCTTAAGATGAACTTATGCTCGATCCTCGCAAGCTCCACCTGCTCCGCGAGCTGGCCAGGCGCGGCACGATCACCGCCGTGGCCGAGGCGGTCACGTTCACGCCTTCGGCGGTCTCGCAGCAGCTCAGCGCGCTGGAGCGGGAGGCGGGCGTGCCGCTGCTGGAACGCACCGGCCGCACGGTCACCCTCACCCCGGCCGGGCTGCTGCTCGTCGAGCACGCGCAGGCCGTGCTCGAACAGCTCGAACGCGCCTCGGCCGCGCTCGCCGCCGCCCGGGGCGGGCCGTCGGGCCCGCTGCGGATCGGCGCGTTCCCGACGGCCACCCGCGTGCTGCTGCCGCCCGCGCTGGCCCGTCTGACCGGCGCGTACCCGGGCCTTGAGCCGATGGTCGCCGAGATCGACCCCGCCGACGTCTCGGCGGCGCTGCGGGCGGGCGAGCTCGACGTAGCCCTCGTGCACGAGTACGACTTCGTGCCCCCGGTCACCGACGCCTCCATCGAGACCGAACCGCTGTTCACCGAGCCGATGTACCTGACCGACCGCGCCTGCGTCCCCGACGCCCGCGACGATCCGTGGATCCTGAGCAAGCCGGGCACGCTCTGCCACACCATGGCGATCAGGGCCTGCCAGGCGGCCGGCTTCGAGCCGCGGGTCCGGCACCACATCGACGACTTCGACACCGTGCTCGCCTTCGCCGCCGCGGGGCAGGGCGTCGCGCTCGTGCCCCGGCTGGCGGCGCTCACCCCGCCCGGCGGCGTCTCGCTGACCCGCCTTCCCCTGAGCCGCCGCACGCGGGCCGCCTTCCGCCGCGGCTACGGCGACCATCCGGCGGTCCGGGCGGCCGTCGCCGCCTTCCACGCCGCCGCCACCACCCTCCCCCTCTGACCGGCCTTCCGTCTCCGATCGGCGCCCGGTCTAAGAGCCTGCTGACGAAGACTTAAGTGCTCGTGGGCATGGGGCCATAGAGGGCTGGTCCGATCTTGTTGATGTAACCCTGGTGGGACCACTGGGACAGCTGGACGCGGAAGCTATTGACGTTCTCGATCCCGAGGATGGCGGCCGGGTAGGACGGCTTTCGGCCACGACATCGACACCCCGGTGAAGCACAACCAATGGCGCCCACGGACGCGAGCGTGTAAACCACAACACGGGCTCCTGGCCGCTGAGCTGCTTCAGGCACCGATCGTCGCAGGGATCATGGAGGTGTCAGTCAGGAATCAGCACGAGCTTGCCGCGGACGTGGCCGGTTTCGCTGGCGCGGTGGGCGGCCGCGGAGTCGGAGAGGCGGTAGGAAGTGAGCGGGAGCGTGATCGCGTCGGCGGCTGCAAGCCCCGCGACCTCGGCGAGGATCGCTGGCATGTCGCCGGGCTCCTCCGCGATGAACCGGGCGCCGAGTTGCCCAGCCGAGAAGTCGGCCAGCGTTACGACACGATCGGGGTCGCCGGCCAGGCTGATCAGTTCGGGCAGCGAGCCGTGGCCGGCGGTGTCCAGGACGGCATCGACGCCTCCAGGAGCGATCGCGGCGATGCGCTCGCCGAGGCTGGTGCCGTAGCGAACCGGCGTGGCTCCGAGCGACCGTAGGTAGTCGTGGTTGGTTTCACTGCCCGTCCCGATCACCGTGGCACCCCGCCGCCTGGCCAGTTGCACCGCGAGCGTTCCGACCCCGCCTGATGCGCCGTTGATGACCAGTGTCTCGCCGGACTTGAGGTTGAGCACGTCGAGCGCGTGGTGAGCGGTCGTTGCGGCAACGGGTAGTGCGGCCGCAAGCTCCCAGGAGAGCCCCGTCGGCTTGACGGCGATCCGGTCCACCTGGGCCAGCGCTTTTTCGCCGTAGCTGCCGGCGAGCGCTTTGCCCAGTACCTCGTCGCCGACGGCGAATCCCTGTGTGTCCTCGCCGACGGCCTCGATCACGCCGGCCACGTCGATGCCGGGTACGTGTGGCAGCTCGACGGGCATCACGTCGGCCAGCGCGCCGGAGCGGATCTTCCAATCGATCGGGTTCACGGCAGCGGCGCGGACGCCGATACGTACTTGCCCGCATCCTGGCTTGGGCACGGCGAGCTCGAGGAGGTCAAGGACCTCCGCATCCCCATATCGGGAGAACACAACTGCCTGATAGCTGTCTGGCATCGGAGCCTTTCGGAATCGAGGCTTGCTTTTGAACTAAACGAACCGATGGTTTGTTTCAGCTCCAGTAGCATACGAACCGACGGTTCGATTTTCAAATGGGGACGATCATGCTGCCGACCAACAAGGCCCGCGCGGACGCGACGAGAAACCGCGCGGCGATCCTCGCCGCGGCCACGTCCCTGTTCGCGCGAGAGGACATCTCGAACGTCTCGGTGCAGGACATCGCGCAGGCGGCGGGTGTCAGCAAGGCAGCGATCTTCCGACACTTCGGCGACCGCTCGGGCCTCATCCAGGAGATCCTGGAGCCCCGCGCCGCGCAACTGCGCGAAGCGGTTGAGAGCGGTCCCCCACCCCTCGGGCCAGGGGCCCCGCCAGCCGAAGCGCTGGAAACCTACGTCGAGGCACTGCTCGACTTCGTATGGCGCAACCGGGCGCTCATCCGGGCCTTCGAGTACCTCGGACCAGACGCCTACTACGCCAACAACGCCAGCCGCTTCTGGCTCGCCGAACTGACCCGCCGACTCGCCGCGACCACCCCCGACGTCGACGCCAAGTACCTGGCCTACGCCGTGTTCACGGCACTACGCGCCGACGTCATCGACCATCTCCTGACCGTTCCGGGGATGACCCGCGAGCGCATCAGAACAGGAATCCACAACCTGGCGACGAGCCGCCCGGCATGACTGTCGCCCACCGAGCGTGTGCGAATGGCTGCCGAAGGGGTGGGAGACACATCGGGACGGAACGAAACACCAAGGTCAGCCGAGGCGACCGCCTTACGCGTTTTGTTCCGACGCTGGTCGACCCCGCGGAGATTCCAGAGTTCAGGCGAACCGAAGGTTCCTCAAGATGAACCTGAGGGCCTGCTGACGAAGGATCTGGTCGCTGCGGCCGAGACCCTCGGGATCGAGAACGTCAACAGCTTCCCGAGTCCAGCCGTCTCAATGGTCTCACCAGGGCGACATCAACAAGATCTGGCCAGCCCTCGACGGTCCCATAGCCACGAGCGCTAAAGCCTTTGTCAGCAGGCTCTAAGGCGCGGGCCTGCCGAGCAGCCCCTCGGCGAGGGCGGCGAAGCTGCGGGCGAGGCGCGCGCTGTCCCCGGCGCGCAGCCGGCTCGCGATCGGCTCCATGTGCAGGGACCCGAGCAGCAGGTGGGCGATCTCGTCCGCGTCCACGTCCGGCCGTCCTTCGGTGATCAGCGCGGTGACGTGCCGGTGCCAGCCGACGTAGATCGGGTTGGCCTCGCGAGGCTCGGACCTGCTCGTCGCCACCGCGTGCTCGTGCGCGGCGACCAGGTTGCCGTTGCGCGCCGCCAGCTCGGCCACCGCTCCGAGGAAGGCGACCAGCCGTTCGACGGGCGGCGCTCCGGGGCCGAGCGGCGGCGGCCCCTCGGCCACCGCCTGGTCCAGCTCGTGGGCCCGCTCGCTCATCAGCTCCCGCATCAGGCCCGTACGGCTGCCGAAGCGGTGGAACACCGTCCCCTTGCCCACGCCCGCGGCCACCGCGACCCGCTCGACGGAGACCTGCTCGGGCGGGTGCAGGCGCAGCAGCTCCTCGGCCGCCCGCAGGATCGCCCGCCTGTTGCGCGCGGCGTCGGCCCGCTCTCGACGTTCCATCCGGTCATTGTTTCCCATGGACAAAGTTGACCAGAGGTCCATATATTAACTGGACCAGCGGTTCAGATATGGGAGGAACAATCATGCTCGCCATCCAGCTCGACGCGACCGGCGGCCCCGAGGCCCTGCGACCCGTGGATCTGCCCCGCCCACGCGCCGCCGCGGGCCAGGTCGTCGTCCGCGCGCAGGCGATCGGCGTCAGCCATGCCGAGACGCAGATCCGCTCGGGCGCGCTGCCGTTCCCGCTGCCGCTGCCCGCCGTGCTCGGCGCGGAGGCGGTCGGCGAGGTCGTCGAGGTGGGCGAGGGCGTGGATGGCGGCCTGCTCGGCACCGTCCGCGTGGGAGTGACCGGCGGCCTCGGCGCCTACGCCGAGTACGTGGCCATGCCCGCCGCCATGACCTGCCCCGTCCCCGAAGACGTGACGCCCCTGGAGGCCCTGGCCGGGGCCGCGCCCGGCGCGATCGCCCTCGCCCTGCTGCACCGGGCCCGGCTCGGCGGCGGGGAGACCGTGCTGGTCGAGGCGGGCACGAGCGCGGTCGGCGGGCACGTGGTGGCGCACGCCAAGGAGTTCGGAGCGGCCCGGGTGATCGCCACCGCCGGTTCGCCGGCCAAGCTGCGGCGGGCCCTCGACCTCGGCGCCGACCAGGCCGTCGACCACGGCGACCCGGCCTGGCCGGACGCGCTGCCGGACATCGACGTGGTCTTCGAGTCGATCGGCGGCGCGTCGGCCCGGCGGGTGCTCGACCGGCTCGTCCCCGGCACCGGACGGATGTTGTTCTACGGCATGCTCAGCGGCGAGCCCGCCGCCGTCACGGCCGCCGATCTGATGGAGCGCGGCCTGACCGTCGTGGGCTGCAGCGGCCCCGGCTGGGCGGGCCAGGTGTTCGGCACGCACTACCCCGAGATGCTCGCCCGGCTCGGCTCAGGTCGCAGCCGGGCCTCCGTCCACGGGACCCTGCCGCTGGCCGAGGCGGCCGAGGCCCATCGCCTCCTGGAGTCGCGGGCGGCCACGGGCCGCGTCCTGCTGGTCCCGTGACCGGCTCACCGGTCGAGGACGGCGTCCAGCACGGCCGTGGCGCTCACCTGCTCCCCGTTGTAGTCGCCGGCCGTCACCGCCACCACCAGCTCCTCGCCGGGCAGCACGAGCAGCCGCTGGCCGCCGTTCCCGATGGCCTCGGTCCACGGCCGGTCGCCGGTGCTGACGTACCACTGGTAGCCGTAGCGGAAGGTGCCGTCGATGACGACGCGGGGCCGCGTCATCTCACGCACCCACTGCTCGGGGACGATGCCGAGCCCGCCGCCGAGCACGAGCCGTCCGAGTGCGGCCAGGTCGAGGGGCCGCAGCCGCAACCCGGACGCGGCCATCGCCACCCCGTCCGCGCCCTTGGTCCACTCGGACCGGATGATCCCGAGCGGCTCGAACAGCACCTTCGTGGCGTACTCCTCCAGCGGTTCGCCCGCGCCCCGCGCGATGAGCCCGCCGATCAGCGCCGAGGCGCCGCCGCAGTACCGCCACCGCCTCCCGGCTTCCTCGACCACAGGGCGTTCCAGGACGAACCGGTACCGGTCGGGGGCGAGCTCCATCGCGAGCTCGCTGTTGGCCGGGCTCGTGTACGGCAGGTCCTCGTTCCAGTCGAGCCCGAGCGTCATGGTGAACGCGTGCTCGACGGTGAGGTGAGCCCGCTCGGAATCAGCCACCAGATCCGGATATTCGGGGAACTGTTCCACCAGTCGGGCGTCCGGCGGCGGCACCAGCCCGTCGCGCAGGGCGATGCCGTACAGCAGGGCGACCACGCTCTTGGTGACCGACCGCACGTCGTGCGGCGTGTCCCGGTCGAACACGACGTGCCGGGGCTCCTCCGTGATCCGCTGGTCGACGCCCGCGCCGTAGTGCTCGACGACGACCTCGCCGCCCCGCATGACCACGACCGCGTGCAGGTTGGGCGCCGTGCCGGCGTTCAGGGCCGCCTCGACCCGCTCCGCCATTCCCATGATGTCCTCCTAAGCCCGGGGGACATCCTGTCGTACCGGCTCACACGATGTCAGGGTCAACCCTCGGGCTGAGAGCGTCCTCAGCGTCTCTCAGGCGCGGCACAGCGGCTCAGGAGCAGGCTTGATCCCATGGAGCAACTCGTGAACAGCCCCGCCGTCGCCGAAGGTCTGCTCAAGGTCGAGGCCAGGATCAGGCGGCTCAGCGGTTCGTCCGCGCTGCCGGGGATCAACGCGGGCGCCGGGCGGATCGTCGGCGCCGGAGGCAAGCGGTTGCGTCCGGCGCTGACGCTGGCGACCTCGCTCGCCCTCGGCAGGGCCCCCGACCGCCGGGTGATCACGGCCGCCGCCTGCGTCGAACTCATCCACGCCGGCTCGCTCGTGCACGACGACCTCATGGACCGGGCGACCGAGCGGCGCGGCACCCGTACGCTCAACGCCGAGCTGGGCGAGGGCAAGGCGCTGGTGATCGGCGACTTCATGCTGGCCAGGGCGGGCCTGGCGGCCATTACCGCGGTCTCCAGGCCGGTCGCCGAGGTGCTCGCGGCCACCGTGGTCGAGCTGGCCGAGGGCCAGTACCTGGAGACGAGCGAGCTGTTCAACCCGGCCAGGACCCGGGAGAGCGCATTGCGCTCGATCACCGGCAAGACCGCCGCGCTGTTCCGGGCCGGCTGCCTGGTGGCGGCCGTCTGCGCGCGGGCCTCCGCCGAGGACCGGGCCCGCGTGGCGGCGTACGGCGAGAAGTTCGGGCTGCTCTTCCAGGTGCTGGACGACCTGCTCGACCTGACCGCCTCCAGCGCCCAGCTCGGCAAGCCGGCCGGCAACGACCTGCGGCAGGGCGTCTACAGCTTGCCGCTGCTGCTGTCGGGCACCGACCTGGGCGACCTGCTCGGCCGTGACATGACCGACGAGCAGGTGGCCGAGGCGCTGCGCAGGCTGCGCGCGGGCGACCTGGTGCCCAACACGCTGGAGTTCTGCCGCGGCCTGGCCTCCGACGCGCTGGCCGCCCTGCCGGTGATCCACGACAAGGAGATCGCGCCCCTCCTGTACGGCCTCCCGACGGCCTACATCGACCACGTCGCGAGGATGTCGTCGCAGTTGACGGGCGTCGGTTGAGATTTGTTGGAACAATTGGTAGTAATCGCCTCCACAACCCGGCAAATCGCGCTAATACTGGAGTCACGCACTACAGGAGCGCACATGCGAAAGATCCCCCCTCGCATGATGATCCGGGACGACGGGCTTGAGTCCAGTCACTTCCTCCAGCTCGCCGCCGTGGACTTCACCGGCATCTACGCGGTCCACCTGGCCGCGAAGGAAGAACGGCTGAAGATGACCAGGCTCGCGTTGAGCCTGTTGTCGGGGCCGTTCCTGGCGGCCATCGCCCTGACCAGCGCCAAGGTGGTGGACCCGCAGAGCCTCACGGACTGGCAGCGCGTGCCGTGGTACCTGTTCGCCCTGGTCACGGCGTTCGGGGTGCTCAGCGTGCTGCCGTTCCTGCGGCTGATCGAGGCGGTCGACGCGCACGCCAGGACGGCCCGCGCGATCAACAACTTCCGCCTGCTCTACGCCTCCAGGCTCAAGGACCGGCTCGGCTGGAGCCCGAACCTGCCGACCGACCCGCGCTTCCCGGAGACGTACGCGCCGCTGGCCTGGCCCGGGATCAACGTGATGACACTGGCGCTGGCGAACTCGACCTACCTGACGGTGGGCCTCACGGGCCTCTGCGGGCAGGCGCCCAACCTGCTCATGCTCACCTTCGGCGTCCTCCTGGTCGCGCTGGTCCACTACGCCGTCTACTACGTGCGCTGCAACGTGACCAGGCGACGCCGGCTCCCGCACAACCCCTACGAGTTCCCGAATCAGGAGACCTGAATGCCCGGCCCTGCGTCATGGGCGTCATGTGGGGAGGCGTGGATGTGGATGATGCGACATGTCTGGACGGCGGGCACCCTCGCCGACGACGACCGCGGCCCCGTGATCGAGGCGCCGTCCGTGCTGTTCGAGATCGCCGAGGTGAGGGGCGACGACCCGATCATCGCGCGGTACGGCGACGCCGAGAGGGTGGCCCTGTACAGCAGGAAGTTCAGCGAGGACGTGGTCGTGCCGCCGTTCAGGTACAGCTACGGCGCGCGGATCAGGGGGCAGCTCGCCTGGGCCGCCGACCTGCTGCGGGTCAAGCCGTACAGCAAGAGCGCGTGGATCTCGCTGACCACCCCGGGCGAGCCGTACGACGCGGTGCCGTGCCTGATCGGCGTGGCGTTCCGGATCCGGGACGGCGCGCTCGTCATGACCGCCACCTTCCGCTCCCAGAACGCCTTCACCAGCTACCTCAACTACCTGCCGCTCGCCGAGGTGCACGCGACCATGGCCCGCGGCCTGGAGCTGGACCGGGGCCCGATGCGGGTGTTCGTGGACGTTCCGCACCTGTACCTGGCCGACAGCACCCAGGTGCTGCGCGTCATGCGGCCCGCGCGGCGGTGAGCGGCGCGGCGATCTCCTCCAGGCCCTTGCGCTCGGCCTTGACCCCGAAGACCAGCTCGACCAGCCCCGCGACGATCATCACGATCGCGCCGATGGAGAACGCCAGCGCCGTGTCGCCCGGCGCGCCGCTCTCGACCAGCGAGGCGAACACGAGCGGGCCCGCGATGCCTCCGGCGGCCGTGCCGATCGCGAAGAAGAACGCGATCGCCATCGCCCTGGTCTCCATCGGGAAGATCTCGCTGACCGTCAGGTACGCCGCGCTCGCCCCCGCCGAGGCCACGAAGAGCACCGCCGACCAGCAGAGGGTCAGCGTCATCGCGGTCAGCGCGCCCTGGCCGAACAGCCAGGCGGTGCCGAGCAGCAGCACCCCGGAGCCGATGTAGGTCGCCGTGATCATCGGGACCCGGCCGACGGTGTCGAAGAGCCTGCCGAGCAGCAGCGGGCCGAGGAAGTTGCCGACCGCGATGATGGCGAAGTAGTAGCCGGTGTGCGAGTCGATCTTGAAGAACGTGGTCAGGATCTGGGCGTACCCGAAGGTGATCGCGTTGTACAGGAACGCCTGGCCGATGAAGAGCGAGAGGCCGAGCACCGTTCGCTTGGGGTAGAGCGCGACCATCGTGTGCGCGATCCTGAGGAAACCGATCGACCTGCGCTGGTGGATGGTCATCGACTCCCGCGGCTCGGGCAGGTCGCCGCCGATCCGGCGTTCGATGTCGTCCACGAGCTGCTCGGCCTCGCGGTCGCGTCCGTGGATGAACAGCCATCGGGGGCTTTCCGGGACGTTCCTGCGTACCAGCAGGATGGCCAGGCCGAGCACCACGCCGAGCCCGAACGCCACCCGCCAGCCGATGTTGACCGGCAGGTCGTTCAGCAGCGGCACGGTCAGCAGCGCGCCGCCCGCCGCGCCGAGCCAGTAGCTGCCGTTGATGATGATGTCGATGCGTCCCCGGTGGTGGCTCGGGATCAGCTCGTCGATCGCGGAGTTGATGGCCGCGTACTCGCCGCCGATGCCGAAACCGGTCATGAACCGGAACAGGAAGAACCACCAGGCGTCGAAGGACAGGGCGGTCATCAGCGTGGCCGCGAGGTAGACCACGAGCGTCAGCAGGAACAGCTTCTTCCTGCCGAACCTGTCGGTCAGCCAGCCGAAGAACAGGGCCCCCACGCAGGCCCCGGCGACATAAAGGGCCGCGGCCAAGCCGGCGACCTGCGCCTGGGTGATGTCCAGGCCGCTGCCGGGCTTGGCGAGCTGCCCGGACAGGTTGCCGACGATGGTGACCTCTAACCCGTCGAGGACCCATACGGTCCCGAGACCGATGACGATCATCCAGTGCCAGCGGGACCACGGCAGCCGGTCCAGCCGTGCGGGCACTTTGGTAGTTACCGTGCCGGTTTCCACGTCGCTCATAAGGGCACTTGGGTACCCGGTAAACGAACGGCAAACGTTCCCTACAAGGCGGCTTTTCTGGCCTCGACCAGGGTGGTGCCGAACCAGGGGCCGCCGTACCACAGGCGTGCGCCGAGGTCGCGCACGCGGATGTCGATCACGCCCAGTCCGCGCAGGACGTCCTCGTAGGCGGGCACGTACCGGAAGTCCGCGACCAGCATGAGCCCGCCGGGCCGCAGCACCCGATGGGCCTCGCGGACGGCCTGCTCGCGACCTTCGGCGGAGGGGATGTTGTGGATCGCCAGGCTCGACACGACGACGTCGAAGGCGCCGTCCTCGAACGGCAGGGCGCGCATGTCGCCCGTGACCAGGTCGACCCGGTCGGCGACGCCTTCCGCCGCGGCGTTGGCCAGGGTGACGGCCGCGGCGTTGCCCGACTGGTCCTTCGGGCTCCACAGGTCGACCCCGGTGGCCCGTCCGGACGTGAGCCGGGCGGCGGCCGTCAGCAGCACCGCGCCGCGCCCGCAGCCGAGGTCGAGCACCCGCTCACCGCCTTCGAGCGGCTCCAGCAGCTCGCCCCAGACGGCGAACTTGCCGCGGCGGGTGGTGTAGAGGTAGCTGGCCGCGCTGGCCAGCGTGTAGAGCCCGCCGAAGGCGAAGGCGATCCCGGCGGCGGGGATGTCCAGCATGAAGGAGACCACCGCGAGAGCCAGCAGGACGATCGCTCCGAAGGACAGTCCGCCGAGGGCCCACGGTGCGTCGAATCCGTAGCTACCGTGTCGAGTGCTCACTCTCACGTTATATCTCAAGATGGTCTTGACCGGGAATTGAGCAAACACTGCCCCTTCACCCTCAATTGAGCCGCAACGCAATGACTATGGTGACTTGGATGGGCTGGCATTGGGGGTTTGACCAGGCATGACAGGGAAACATCGCGAATTCGGCCTAGGCGCGAGCATTGCGCTGACGGTGGCGTCGGCCGCCCTCTGGGGGGTGGCGCACCTGGCCACCCACCGCCATCGGATGGGCATCGCCCTGATGGCAGCCTACGTCCTGATGCTCGCCGGCATCCTCACGGTGTTCACGGCGTTCAGCACGCGCCTGCTGTCGCTGGCGGTCCAGCCCGGCTGGCTCACCCTGCTCACCGTGGCGCTGGTCGTGATCGCGCTCGCCTGGACCGCGGTGATCATCCGTTCGTTCCTGCTCGTCCGCCCCGACTCCTCCGACATCGCCGGACGCTTCCTGACCACCACGCTCGCAGCCGCCCTCTGCGCGCTCGTCCTGGCCCCCACCGCGTACGCGGCCCGCCTGGCCTACCTGTCCCGCGACGTCGTCAGCAGCGTCTTCTCCACCCCCACCGACAACAGCGCCCCCATCGTCGCCCAGGACCCGTGGCACGGCGCGAAGCGCGTCAACTTCCTCCTCATCGGCGCGGACGCCGCCCCCGGCCGTCCCGGCGTGCGCACCGACAGCATGACCGTGGCCAGCGTGGACACCGAGACCGGCGCCACCACCCTGTTCGGCCTGCCGCGCAACCTGCAGAAGGTCCAGCTCCCGCACGGCCCGGCCCGGAGCCGCTTCCCCTTCGGCTTCACCGGCGACGGCCCCAACACCCCCGGCCTGCTCAACGAGATCTTCCAGTACGCCGAGGACCACCCGGACATGGTCCCCGGCGTCCCCAAGGGCAAGCGCGGCCCGTCGCTGCTCAAGCGCACCGTCAGCGACATCCTCGGCATCCCGGTCCCCTACTACGCCATGGTCGACATGAAGGGGTTCGCCGAGATCATCGACGCGATGGGCGGCGTCCGGGTCACCGTCAAGTACCCCATCGTGTACGGCAAGTACCGTGAGGGCCTGCTCCCCGCGGGCACCCGCAAACTCTCGGGCGAGGAGGCCCTCTGGTACGGCCGGTCGCGCACCGACAGCGACGACTACGTCCGCATGGGCCGCCAGAAGTGCCTGCTCAACGCGGTCGCCAAGCAGGCCGACCCGATGACCGTGCTCAAGAGCTTCGAGAAGCTGGCCGCGGCCACCAAGCGGGCCATCTCCAGCGACGTGCCCCAGGACCTGCTGCCGGCCCTGATCGAGCTGTCGGACAAGGTGAAGGACGCCAGGATCAGGAGCCTGAGCTTCGTCCCGCCGCTGATCAGCACCGTCACGCCCGACTGGTACCTGATCAGGCGCAAGGTCTCCGAGTCCCTGGACGAGCGCCCCGCCAACCGGTCGGCGAGCGCGCACCACTCCGCCGAGCCGACCCAGGACCCGGAGAGCCCGGTCAGCCTCGACGCCGCCTGCGGCTGAACCCTCACCTTCCCGACAGCCATCACCCGTGTACGGAGTGTGGCATGATGGTGCCCGGGCCCAACGGAAACGATTTTCATCGTCATTTCAGGGAGCGCACGTGAGAGTGGCATTCGTCGGCAAGGGCGGCAGCGGGAAGACGACGATCTCGGCGCTGTTCGCACGGCACCTGGCGAGCCAGGGCGACCCGGTGGTCGTCATGGACGCCGACATCAACCAGCACCTGGCCCTGGTGCTCGGCCTCGACGCCCAGCCCGAGCCGCTCGGGGCCCACCTCACCGCGATCAAAGACCTGCTGCGCGGCGACAACCCGCGCATCGCCTCGGCCGAGACCATGGTCAAGACCACCCCGCCGGGCCGCGGCTCGCGCCTGCTGCGCTTCGACGACCTGGCCGCGCTCGACTACGCCGTGACCACCCCTCATGGCCTGCGCCTGCTGGCCACGGGCCCGTTCGACGACGACGACCTCGGCGTGGCCTGCTACCACTCGAAGGTCGGCGCGGTCGAGCTGCTGCTCAACCACCTGGTCGACGGCCAGGGCGAATACGTCGTGGTCGACATGACCGCCGGGTCCGACTCCTTCGCCTCGGGGTTGTTCACCCGCTTCGACCTGACCTTCCTCGTCGCCGAGCCCACCAGGCAGGGCGTGAGCGTCTACCAGCAGTACCGCGACCACGCCGCCAAGTACGACGTCGCGCTCGCCGTGGTCGGCAACAAGGTCCACGGGCCGTCCGACGTGGAGTTCCTGCGCGAGCACGTCGGCGACGACCTGCTGACCTGGATGGAGCACTCCTCGGCGGTGCGCGCCATGGAGCAGGGCCGCCACTTCACCCTCGACGACCTGGAGCCGGCCAACCTCGACGCGCTCGCCGTCCTGTGCAAGACGCTCGACGGGCAGGAGAAGGACTGGGCGCGCTTCGGCCGCCAGACCGCGGAGTTCCACCTGCGCAACGCCCGCGCGTGGGCCAACGCCCGTACGGGAGCCGACCTGGCCGAGCAGATCGATCCTGACTTCGTCTACGGCCCGTAAACCACACCTCCAGGCATCTGGAGCGACCCTCTTCCCCCGCATAACGTCAGATTCGATCCCCTTCGAGAGGAGACAGCATGTCGCTGACCGTCCCGAACGATCTGCTGGACCAGGCCCGAGCCGGAGACGTGGACGACGCCGCGTTCGTCGCCTGCGTCCGCGACTCGCTCCCCTACGCGTGGTCGATGATCAGTGAGCTGGTCACCGAGCGCGAGCGCAGCGGAGCCGAGTTCGCCGACAACCAGGTGCCACCGCCGTCCGAGGAGGCCCGTGGCCAGCTCCTGCGGTGTCTGGCGAGCGACGCGATGCGCGGCGCGCTCGAACGCCACTTCGGCGTACGGCTGGCCTTCCAGAACTGCCACCGGGTCGCCGTCTTCGACCCGTCGGCCACCAAGGCCCTCGACGAGTTCGTGACCCCGCGGGCCCAGATCCTCAACCAGAAACCGGAGCTGGTCGACTGCTGAACCCACGGGCGAGCCGGGCCGTCCCGGCTCGCCCGTCAGCCCCTCAGCAGGGGCAGGACCTCCGCGCCGATGCGGCGCACGTCCTCCAGGGCCCGCCGGTGGTCGCCGATGCCCTCGACGGTCAGGATGACGTGCTCGATGCCGGTGCTCCCGGCCGTGCGCAGCAGCACCTCGGCGCAGTGGGCGGGCGAGCCCACCGGGTGGATGCGCGTCAGCAGGTCGACATAGGCGGCGACGTCCCGTGCCGGGCGCGGCCGGTCGTCCACCGGCAGGTAGCCGGCCAGCCCAGGGCCGAGCCACGCGGGCATCGACTCCTTCAGCTCGCGGACGGCCGCCTCGGTGGTGTCGGCCACGTGGGCCACCCCAGCCGCCAGGTGCCCCGCCGGGCTCCCGCCGCGCGCGACGTGCTCGGCGACCAGCTGGGCCTTCTCCCGATCGCCGATGTGCATGCCGAGCAGCATCGGCAGCCCGCGCTCGGCCGCCAGCGCCACCGTCGAGCCCGACGTGCAGGCCACCACGGGCCGCAGCCGGGCCCGTGGCACCAGGGCGACCTCCCTGAACCGGAAGAACTCCCCCTCGGCCGCCACCGACCCCTCTGACAGGGCCTCGACCAGCAGGTCGAGCGACTCGGCGAACCCCCGCTCGAACCGGTCGAGCCCGGTGCCGAACACCTCCAGGTCGACCCACGGGCCGCCCCGGCCGACGCCGGGCGTGAACCGCCCGCCCGACAGGTGGTGCAGCATGGCCGCCTGCTCGGCCAGCGCGACGGGATGCTGCGAGGACAGCACGCTCACCGCCGTGCCGAGCCCGATCCGGCTGGTACGCCCCGCGGCCACGGCGGCCAGCGTGACGGCCGACGGGCACACGCCGTAGGACATGAAGTGATGCTCGGCGATCCAGGCGTCGTGGAACCCGGCCGCCTCGGCGGCCTCGATCAGCTCCACCGAGTTCCGCAGGACCCGCCCGGGATCCTGGCCGGGAAAGCACGCCGCGATGACGAAGATCCCGATCCGCACTCCCCCGATCCTACGGCTCAGCCGAACAGCGCGGCCTGCCCTTCACCCACGAGCGGATCCCTGACCTGCTTCAGATGCCGCCATTGCGGCAGGTCGTCCAGGTAGGACCAGGAGAGCCGGTGGTGCGGCGTGGGGCCGAGCCGGGCCAGGGCCTCCTGGTGTGCGGGCGAGGGATATCCGGCGTTCTCCGCGAAGCCGTACTCCTCATGCCCGATCAGCCCCATGTACGCGTCGCGCCGCACCTTGGCCAGGACCGAGGCCGCCGCGACCGAGACGCTGGCCGCGTCGCCCTTGATCTCCAGGCGGACCGGCCAGGGAGCGCCGATGTAGTCGTGCTTGCCGTCGAGTATCACGGCGTCGGGGCGCACCGGCAGGGCTTCGAGCGCCCGGCGGGCGGCCCTGCGCAGCGCCTCGGTCATGCCGAGCGCGTCGATCTCGGCGTGGCTCGCCTCGCCGAACCCGATGCCGGCCGCCCACGCGGTCAGCTCGTCGGCGAGCGGCCCCCGCTTGGCGGCCGAGACCTGCTTGGAGTCGGTCAGGCCGGGCGGCGGCTCGGACAGGTCGGTCACGACGGCGCAGACCGTCACCGGCCCCGCCCACGCGCCCCTGCCCACCTCGTCGACGCCCGCGACCGTGCGGGTGCTCGGCATGGACAGCAGGAGCTGCTCGATCTCGTACGTCGGCGCCATGCGCAGACGCTACCGCTCGGCCGGGGTCACCGGTTCCAGATCGCCCGCGATGTACCGGGCGGCCACGTGGATCGCCCGCAACGTCACCGACACCGACGGCCGGTGCACGCTGGACCTGCGGGCCACCGCGTGCACGTCGCGGCCGACCGGGCTGCCGGGGAACTCCCGCACCGACAGCCCCCGCACCCCGGCGGCCAGCGCGAGCGCGGGCACCGCCGCGATGCCGATGCCCTTGGCGACGAGCGAGAGGATCGTCCCCAGCCCCTCGAACTCCCAGGGCGTCGGCCGGGTGCCGCCGACGTCCTGGAACAGCCGGTCCACCGCCAGGCGCGAGGGCTCGCCGTCGGGGGTGGCCATCCACGGTTCGTCGCGCAGTTCGCGCAGGTCGAGCGGCACGTCGGGGTCGGCCAGCCGGTGCCTGCGCGGCACGACGAGCACGATGGGGTCGCGCAGCAGGGGGAAGACCCGCAGGCTCTCGCTCTCGCGGACCGCGCCGTACCAGTCGTCCACCAGGGCGATGTCCACCTCGCCCGACTGGACCTCCCGCATCCCCCGGCCTGACCGGCTCTGGCCCAGTCGGAGCGTCAGCTCGGTGTGGCGGCGCAGCGAACGCGCGAGCGCCGGCGCGAATGCCACGGCCGCCGTGGGGAAGGCGGTGACGACGACGCGCCCCGAAGGGGTGCCCGCATGGGCGGAGAGGTCGGACTCGGCCTCCTCGACCATTGACAGGATGCGTTCGGCGTGCTGGACGAGCCGGCGTCCCGCATCGGTCAGCTCCGCGCTGCGCGCGGTCCTGTCGATGAGCGCGGTGCCGGTCTCCCGTTCCAGCGCCGCGAGCTGCTGGGAGACGGCCGACGGGCTGTAGCCCAGGGACTCGGCGGCGGCCGCGATGCTGCCACGGCGAGCGAACTCGCAGATCAGTGCCAAACGCCGGAATTCGAGCATCAGACTTCCTTATGCCTACCCACAAAAAGCCTCGCTTGTCCTGATGCCTTCATACAACCACCCTGGGAACGTGACAAACATGACGGTGACCTTGTCCGCCACCTTGGCGGCGAACGAAGACATCGAACGAAGACGACGCGCCGGGGAACGCGTGCTGCACCTGGCCTTCGGCGAGGCCGGCCTGCCCGTCCACCCGGCGCTGCGCGACAAGCTGGCCGCCGCCTCCGAGCGCAACGGCTACGGGCCGGTCGCGGGGGCGTCCGGGCTCCGGGCCGCGGCAGCGGGCTACTGGACACGACGGGGGCTCCTGACCGAGCCCGAGCTGGTCGTCTGCGGGCCGGGCAGCAAATCGCTGCTGTACGGCCTGCTCCTGGCGATCGGCGGCGACATCGTCCTGCCCATGCCCAGCTGGGTCAGCTACGCCGCGCAGGCCGATCTGGTGGGCTCCCGCCCCATCCTGGTGCCCGCACCGCCAGGAGAGGGCGGGGTCCCCGACCCGGACCTGGTCGTCACGGCGGTCCGCCGGGCGCGGGCTGAGGGCAGGACCGTCAGCTCCCTGCTGGTCACGCTGCCCGACAACCCCACCGGCCGGCTGGCGACGCCGGAGACCGTCGCCCGCCTGGCGGCCGTGGCGCGCGAGCTGGACCTGATCGTGATCTCCGACGAGATCTACCGCGACCTCGTCCACGACGAGTCGGCGGTCTACACCTCGCCGGCCGACCTCGCGCCCGAGCGCACGATCATCACCACCGGGCTCAGCAAGAGCCTGGCGCTCGGCGGGTGGCGGATCGGCGTGGCCCGGCTGCCCGAGGGCGCGCACGCGCTGCGTACCCGGCTGCTGGCGGTGGCCAGCGAGATCTGGTCGGCGCCGGCCGCGCCCGTCCAGGAGGCCGCGACCTACGCCTTCGAGGAGCCGCGCGAGCTGACCGACCGCGTCGCCGCCAGCCGCCGGTTGCACGGCATCGTGGCGCGGGCCGTCCACGAGCGGTTCACGGAGATCGGCGCCTCGGTGCCGCGACCTCAGGGAGGCTTCTACCTCTATCCCGACCTGAGCCATCTCAGGCTGGGCGGCTCCGCCGACCTCACCAGGATCCTGCTGGACGAGCACGGCATCGGCGTCCTTCCCGGACACGCCTTCGGTGACGACCCGTCGGCCGCCCGCGTACGCGTGGCGGTGAGCCTGCTCTACGGCGACACGCCCGAAGAGCGCATGACCGCCCTGACCAGCACCGATCCCCTTCAACTCCCGTGGATCGCGGCAAATCTGAACCATCTGTCCATGGGCTTGAAGGAGCTGTCCCTGGTCCGTCACGGCGTCGTCGGTGAACGGCACCCGGCGCTGGTCCCGGCGCCATGTCACGGTTAGGCGAATCTTTCCCCAAGAGCTGGTTTACCATCCACCAAATCAGCCCTCTGACCTGCGGAAACACCGCACATCAAGAAACCCGGGAAAGATGGTGCCGAGAGCCTGGTTACACGCGCCCCGCGTGAGCCTCATCATGTGCTCATGCCCGCTCTTGTCACCTTGTCCGGGCGCTCCGTGCGCCTGGAACCTCTCAGCCACGCGGTGATCGACGATCTCGTCGCCGCGGCGAGTGAAGACCGCTCCACTTACGCCTTCACTCGCGTCCCGGACGGCCGGGACGAGATGGTCTCCTATGTGGAGGCCGCCATGGCTGAGCAGGCGGAGGGCCGCACGCTGCCCTTCGCCATCCGGTGGCTGAACACCGACCGCGTGGTCGGTGCCACCCGTCTCATGCACCTGGAGTATTGGCAGGGCCCCATGCCCTGGCCTCCGGGTACACGGGGTGCGGTGGGCGACATCCCGTCCGTGGCGGACATCGGTTACACCTGGCTGGGCGCCTGCGCCCAGGGCACGGGCGTCAACCGGGAGAGCAAGTTCCTCATGCTCTCGCTCGCCTTCGAGACCTGGAACGTCCACCGCATCACACTCAAGGCAGATGTCAGGAACGTCCGATCCCGGGCCGCCATCGAGGCCCTCGGCGCACACTTCGACGGGGTGCGGCGAGCGGATAGCCGAGGCGCCGACAACACGGTCCGAGATACGGCCTTCTACTCGATCCTGAACTCCGAATGGCCGCTCGTCCGAGAACGGCTGGCCATGCGGCTCGGACTGGTAGAGGCAGCGTAGGAACATCGGCAACGGCCCCGCCCATACTTTTCCGGGCGGGGCCTGTATTTTTCTGCGTCCCCATCGGCTCTACATGACACGCCCCCGTGTCGGTGTGTCATGTCCGGCCCACCATCAGCATGCGGAGGCGCGGTCAACACCGGATCAAAGGCGGATCAACGGGTCGTTCGGTGATCAGCCCAGCTCTAGGTGGTGAGTAGTGCTGGATCTATCATTTGGACACAAATCGTTCCATTGCCCAGGAGACAGACGGCATGGCTGGTCAGAGCGTTGAGGGCGGGCTGCGGTTCGCCGTGCTCGGTCCCGTCCGCGCGTGGCGCGAGGGGCAGGAACTCGACCTGGGCACCCCGCTGCAACGCTCCATCCTCGGCATGCTGCTCCTGCGGGAGGGCCGGGCGGTCACGCCCGCCGAGATGATCGACGCCGTCTGGGGCGAGGACGCGCCGCCCCGCGCCCTGGGCGCGCTGCGCACGTACGTCTCCCGCCTGCGCACGGTCCTCGAACCCGACAGGCCCGCCCGTTCCCGCCCCGAGCTGCTGACCTCCATCGGCCGCGGCTACGCGCTCCGTCTGCCCAACGACGCCCTCGACCTGACCCGCTTCGAACGTGGCATCGCCGAGGCCGAGTCCGCGCGCAAGTCCGGCCGCCTCTCCGCCGCCGCCGAGGGCATGCGGGCCGCGCTGACCCTGTTCGAGGGCGAGCCGCTGGCCGGAGCCGTCGGCCCGTACGCCGAGCACCAGCGCGACCGCCTGGCCGAACGCCGCGTCAGCGTCATCGAGACCCTCATGGACCTCGACCTGGAGCTGGGCGACCACGCCGCGGTCGTGTCCGAGCTGATCGCGCTCACCGCCGAGCACCCGCTGCGCGAACGGCTGCGCGCCCAGCTCATGCTGGCCTACTACCGGTGCGGACGGCAGGGCGACGCGCTCAACGTGTTCACCGAGACGCGCGAGGCGTTGATCGACGAGCTGGGCATCGAGCCCGGCAGCGAGCTGACCACGCTCCACCAGCGCATCCTGGCCGCCGACCCGGCGCTCGCCCTCACGCCTCCCCCGTCCGCGGCCGAGCAGGCCGCCGACGAGCACGAGGCCGAGGAGCCGCCCGCGCTCGAACTGCCGCGTCCCGCGCAGCTCCCCGCCGCGGTCAACGACTTCACCGGGCGCAAGGAGGTGGCCGTCCGCGTCCACACCCTGCTGTCCTCGCAGTCGTCGGCGGAGGGCGTGCCGGTGGTGGCGCTGTGCGGCATCGGCGGCGTCGGCAAGACCACGCTGGCCGTCCACGTGGCGCACACGGCCGACGACCTGTTCCCCGACGGCCAGCTCTACGCCGACCTGCGCGGTCACAGCGACGAGGTGACCGCGCCGGAGTCGGCGCTCGGCGGCTTCCTGCGCGCGCTCGGCGTCCCCCCTGACGTCATCCCCGACGGCCTGGCCGAACGTTCGGCGCTCTACCGCTCGCTGCTGTCCGACCGGCGCATCCTCGTGCTGCTGGACAACGCCCGCGACGCCGACCAGGTCAGCCCGCTGCTGCCGGGCTCGCCGGGCTGCGCCACGATCGTCACCAGCCGGGCCAAGCTGGCCGACCTGCCCGCGGCCAGGCTGATCGACCTCGACGTCATGGAGCCGGACGAGGCGCTGTCGCTGTTCTCCACCGTGGCCGGTCCCGAGCGGGTGGCGGCCGAGCACGGCGCCGCCATGGACGTGGTCGCCGCCTGCGGATTCCTGCCGCTGGCCGTCCGGATCGTGGCCGCGCGGCTGGCCGCCCGCCCCTCCTGGACGGTCGCCTCGCTGGTGCCCAGGCTGGCCGACGAGCAGCGCCGCCTCGACGAGCTGCGCGTGGGCAACCTGGCCGTCGAGGCCACGTTCGCGCTCGGTTACGGCCAGCTCGAACCCGCCCAGGCCCGCGCGTTCCGCCTGCTGTCCCTGCCGAAGGGCCCCGACATCTCGATCGGCGCCGCCGCGGCCGTGCTGGCGATGACCATGTACGAGGCCGAGGAGCTGCTGGAGTCGCTGGTCGACATGAGCCTCCTGGAGGCCACCGCGCCCGGCCGCTACCGCTTCCACGACCTGCTCAGGCTGTTCGCCAGGCGCGTCCTGGACAAGACCGAGCGTCCCGAGGACAAGTCGCTGGCGTTGCGCCGGCTGCTCGGCTTTTACCTGGCCTCGTCCCGGTCCGCCCATCAGCTGGCCTACGAGGGCAGCATGATCCCCGACAACCTGGCCGTGGTCGGCAGCGGGCTCACCTTCACCTCCGTCGACGAGGCCGTGGCCTGGCTGATCTCCGAGGGCGACTCGCTGTTCGCGGCCATCAACCAGGCCGCGACCGCATCCCCCACGGGCGAGCAGCTGCTACCGGCCGCCGACATGCTGGTGGCCATGGAACCGCTGCTGGAGGCCGGTACCCACACCCGCGAGTTCGACCAGGGCACCCGCGCGGTGCTCGCCGCCGCGCTGAGCCTGGACGACGAGGCGAGCGAGCTGCGCTCGCGTTACGTGCTGGGCCGCGTGCTGTTCGCGAGCAACCGGCTCTCGGAGTCCGAGACGCACTTCCGCCGCGTGTACGAGCTCTCCGACGCCCGCCACGAGAAGATCGTCACCGGCGAGGTGCTCAACGCGCTGGCCGTCGTCGTCGGCCGGCAGCGCCGCCACACCGAGGCCCTGGCCCTGTTCGACGCCGCCTCCCGCTACTACCGCGAGAACGGCGTGCCCGCCGGCGAGGCCCTGGTGCTCAGCTACTCGGCCCGCGACCACCTGGGCCTCGGCCACGCCGACGACGCCATCGCGGCGGCGGAGAAGGGCCTGGCCATCTTCACCGAGATCGGCAGCGGCGCCGGCACCGCCCGCGCCCGCTACCACCTGGGCATCGTGCTCAGCCGGGTCGGCCGGCTCACCGAGGCGGTGCACCACCACGCCGAGTGCCTGGCCTTCTTCCGTTCCAGCAAGCAGCGCGTCTGGGAGCAGCGCGTGTGCTCCCGGCTGGCCGAGACGTTCATCGCCGCCGGGCGCTACCCCGACGCCGTACGCCACGCCGAGCAGGCCCTCGTGGTCTCGCGCGAGATCGGCCACCCGTACGGCGAGGCGCTCTCGCTCACCGTGCTCGGCCGGGCGCTACGCGGACTTGGCAGCACCGGGCGGAGCCTGGACTGCCTCCGGCAGGCCTACGACGTCTTCACCAGGCTCGGCGCCCCCGAAGCCGGCGACCTGAAACTCCTGCTGGACGGCTTCGCCGTCGAACGGTCCGTCGTCGAGTCCTGAGTACAGCTCGTCGTCCAGACGTGTCATCCACACATGGTTGATCACAGCTGTCCTTCGTCAATGCCGATGGCAGCCCGGCCGGTCATCCTGACCGCCACGCGTCGCCAGGGGGCCCGGTCATCCGGATGCTTCGCGTGACGGCTAGCCGCCTCACATCAGACGACCGGCCGGACTCGACACGGGACCTTTGAACCCCCCAGGCCCGCGTCTCGGTCAAGAGCTTCCACCCGGGGGGTCAACGTCGGATCAACGGTGAATCAAAGCAGGAAATAACCCTCGGCGATGAGCGGCCGGATCGCGTCGGCGTTGGGGATCTCGCCGTCGCCGACCAGCTCGGCGATCACGTTGAGCAGCGGCCCGAGCGCCAGGTCGCCGTCGCACACGCCGGCCAGCGCGGCCTCGACGGTGCCGACCTCCCTGCTGCGCCGCAGCCCCTGCGTCTGGCGCAGCACGATCCGGATCGGGTCCTCGGCGCCGGGCAGGCCGACGCGCTCGTCGAGCACCCCTTCTGCCGTGCGCAGCAGCGCCCCGTCGAGGTCGGCGGCCCGGTGGGCGGCGGCGATCGCGTCGAGCACGTCGTCGACGTAGTCGCCGACCGGGAGGGCCACCTGGTGGGGAAGGTGCTCCACGCGCACGACCGGGTCGAGCGTGCCCGAGTTGCGCATGGTGATCCAGCCGAAGCCGATGCCCTCGACCTTGCGCTCGTCGAACCAGGCCAGCCACCGGTCGTAGTGGTCGGTGTAGCCCTTGGTGCCCTGCTCGGCGGCGTCCTTGAGCCACAGCTCGACGTATTCGGCCGGGTCCTGGACGTCGCGCTGGACGACCCAGGCGTCGCAGCCGGTCTCGCGCAGCCAGCCGCCCACCCGGTCGTGCCAGTCCTCGCCCTCGACGTGCAGCCAGTTGGCCAGGAAGTGGGCCTGTCCGCCGGGCGCCAGGTGGCGCGGGGTGCGGCGGACGAGGTCGCGGCAGAAGTCGTCGGCCTCGCCGCCGGACTCGCGGTAGGTCAGCGTGCGCTCGGCCCCGGGGGCGATGACGAACGGCGGGTTGCTGACGACCAGGTCGAACAGCTCGTCCTCGACCGGCTCGAACATCGACCCCACCCGGGCGTCGACACCCGGCACGCCGGACAGCTCCCAGCTCAGCCGGGCCAGCTCGACGGCGCGCGGGTTGAGGTCTGTCGCCACCACCTGCTCGGCGCGGCCGGCCAGGTGCAGCACCTGGACGCCGCAGCCGGTGCCGAGGTCGAGCGCGCGCGGGACGGCACGCCTGGTGACGAGCTGGGCCAGGTTGGCCGAGGCGCCGCCCGCCCCCACGACGTGGTCGGCCCGCAGCGCCGGGTCGCCGGGCCGGACCTTGCGGTCGGAGACCACGTAGCCGCCGGTCTCCCAGGGCTGGAGGTGCACGGTCGCCCTGATCAGGTCGCCGTCGGCCGACACCAGGCCCGACTCCAGGACGGCGGCCGGCACGGCCCTGGCCGGGACCGGCACGCCGAGCCACCAGAGCCTGATCAGGGTGGCCAGGGGGTCGCCGTCGGCGGTCGCCCGCAGGGCCGGGACGAGCTCCTCCCGCGCCAGGGCCGAGGCCGCCATGGCGCCGAGCCGGTCGCGGACGCCGTCGATCGTGTAGCCGGTTTCGAGGAGGTGATGGCGCAGTCGTTCCACGGACACCATCCTTTCACCAGCCACCGACAGTGCTCATACTGTTACGTACACCCCCAAGCGTTCTGCAAGCCATGGACAAGTGGGTGGCGGTATCTCTAAGGGTGCAAGACGCCGCACCGAGGAGCGCGCCACCATGCTGATCCCCTGCCTGGCCTGCGAATCGCGATTCGGGCCCGACGAGTACTTCAACGCCTGCTCCGACTACAACCGTGGCCTGGACCTCGTCTCGTGGACCTGCCCGCGCTGCGGCAACCGCGACGACCTGCGGGTGCTGCCCGGCGAGCTGGGGTTCGGCTATCCCTCGCGCGGCAGGTTCGACGTCCACGACCGGGTGCGCGTGCCCGGCCTGCGCAGGCAGCGCGGCGACCTGCGGCTGGACATCTCCCTCGACCGCTCCCGCTGGCAGGTCAGGACGCGGATCCGGCAACCGGCCTGACCGGCGCGCACGCGTAGGCGGGCGGCTCGCCCCGCAGCAGCCGCGCGATGTCCTCCACCAGCGCCTCCGCCAGCTCCTCCAGGCTCTCCCCGGTGGCCTCGCCCAGTCTGGGCGTGAGCACGACGTTCGGCAGCCTGGTCAGCGGGTGGGCCGGATCGAGCCATTCGCCCTCGAAGTGGTCGAGCCCGGCGCCGCCGACCTGGCCCTGCCGCAGCGCGTCCACCAGGGCGGTCAGGTCGTGCAGGGCTCCGCGTGAGGTGTTGAGGTAGATCGCGCCGTGGCGCATCGCGCCGAACTCGCTGTAGCCGAAGAAGCCCCTCGTGTCCGGGGTCAGCGGCACGTGCAGCGACACCACGTCGGCCTCCGCCAGCAGCGCGGGCAGGGTGTGCGTGGCCTCGGGGACGAACGGGTCGCAGGTGACCACCCGCATGCCCAGCCCCTGGCAGCGCCAGCGCATGGCCCGGCCGATCCGTCCGAGGCCCACGATGCCCAGCGTGCGGCCGGTGAGCCGTCTGCCGCGGTGGCGTTGGGCCGGGGGCACCCTGCCGCGGTGCGCCCGGCCCCTGCGCACCTCACGGTCGGCGGTGACGATGTTCCTGCTGACCGCGAACAGCAGCGCGAGCGTCAGCTCGGCCACCGCCTCCGGGTCGCGGTCGGGGGCGTGCAGGACGGTGACCCCGCGTTCGGCGGCCAGGCGCAGGTCCACGCCCGTGGGGGCGCCCAGGCTGGCCACGATGTCGATGTGAAGTCCGAGTACCGAGGTGCGAACCTGGTCGCCGTCGGTGATGAGCACGTTCGCGCCGGTCTCGATGACCAGGTCGGCGAGCTGCTCGTCGGTGAAGCCGACGCTGGGCCGCGGAGGAGCCTCGGCCACGTCGGCGACCTCGCCCAGGCGGGCGAGCGCGCTCTCCGGCAGGTCGGGCAGTACCAGAGCCCGAGGTCTTCTCACATTTGGACAATAACACCACAGACGGTACTCAGATCATTGCTCCCCGCGCTGGCGGAGACTCTGCCAGGCCGCCTCGCCCAGGCCCTTGATCTCTTCCTCTGTCGGGGTGTGCGCCCCGGCGAACCACAGGCGGCACATCTCCTGCGCGGGACCGAGCCACAGGACGTAGCACATGGTGGCGTGGACGGGCTGGAGCCGGCCGTTCTTCATGTGCGGCTTCCACCAGTCGGAGACCTGGCGGAAGAACGCCCGCCTGGCCTCGGCGACCTCCGCGCCGCCCGGCTCGTGCTTGCGCGGCGGGCGCTCGCTGACCAGGATCCTGGCCCGCTCGGGGTGCTCGCCGGCCCAGCGCATGTGGAAGGCGACCACGGCCTCGATGCCGGCGCGGGCGTCGTCGTGACCGACCAGCTCGGCGAGGAACGCCTGCTGGTAGGCGTCGAGGATCTCGGCGTACAGAACGCCGTAGACATGTTCCTTGCTGGCGAAGTGGTGGTAGAAGCTGCCGACGCTTACACCGCTCTCCTCGCGCAGACTGGCCAGCGTGGTGGCCGAGACACCGTCCTGGCTGAAGCGGCGGAGGGCACCCTCGATGATGCGGGTGCGGCCGTCGCGTCCGTTCTTGACACTCTTCACACTGTCAATGGTGTGCTACCAGAACCTTGTTCCGCAAATACTCCGGCCAGATCGATCATAGCGGTCACCTCGACCGTCCCGGACGCGACCTTCATCCTGGCGTCCGGCCACAGCCTGCGGACGAGCCCGAGCACCCGCCGGTTCTCGCCCAGCACGTCCATCCCCACGGTACGCGCGCCCCGCCCGGCGGCCCTGAGCAGCAAGGCGTCGACGAGCCACGGGCCGAGCCCGCACCCCTGCCAGCGGTCGGCCACGACGACGGCGATCTCGACGTCGGCGCAGCCGCCCCGGTAGCTCATGGCGTGCCCGACGATCTCGTCCCCGGCGGTGACGACGAGCGCGTCGCGGCGTTCGTCCAGGGTCAGCAGGGTGCGTACGAGGTGGGCGGCCGGGACGGCCAGGCCGGTGAAGAACCGCAACGTCTGCGTGTGCAGAGACAACCCGGTCAGGAAGCGTCTGATCCGTTCCTCGTCGTCCGGGCGGACCGGGCGGATCTGAGTTCCGTGCATAGACTCAGCGTGCCTTTCACAGCTGGGTCTGTCAATTGAACTCAGATATGATGGGGAGATGAACGTGCCGTTCCGATTGGGCTTCCGGGTGGACAACTGCTCGATCGAGCGCACCCTGGACATCGTCGGCGAGAAGTGGACATTCCTGGTGCTGCGCGAGGCGTTCCGCGGCGTACGGCGGTTCGCCGACATGCAGGCGATCACCGGCGCCCCCCGCCAGGTGCTCAGCGCCCGCCTGGCCCGGCTGGTCGACGAGGGCCTGCTGCGCAAGGAGCCCTACCGCGAGCCCGGCCAGCGCCAGCGCGACGAATACCGGCTCACCGACAAGGGCCGCGACCTCTATCCGCTGCTGGTCGCGCTCATGCACTGGGGTGACAAGTACCTGGCCGACGACGAGGGCCCGCCGGTGCGGCTCACCCACCGCGACTGCGGCGCCCCCGTCGAGCTGCGCTTCCGCTGCGCAGAGGGCCACGAGGTGGCCGGTCCGCGCGAGGTGACGCCGGTGCCCGGCCCGGGCCCCGGGCTGCGGAGCGTCTAGCCGGACGGCCGCGTGAGGGAGCACCCGCACCGGTGCCTAACCTTGAAGCGTGTACCGGTTCCTGCTGACGCCCCGGTGGCTGGCGCTCCACGTCGTGGTGCTGCTGGTCATCCCCTCGTTCGTGTTCCTGGGCAGGTGGCAGTTCGGGCGTTTCGAGGAGCGGTCCGACAACAAGGACAGGGTGACCTCCAACATCGAGGCCGCCCCCACCCCGCTCGACCGGCTCACGGCTCCCGGCCGGCAGGTCGGCGAGGCCGACCGCTACCGCACGGTCGTCGCCTCCGGCACGTACGACGCCGCCAACGGCCTGCTCGTACGCCGCCGCCCGCAGGAGGGCCAGAACGGCTTCTACGTCCTGACCCCCCTCGTCACCGGCGACGGCGCCGCGGTGATCGTCAACCGCGGCTGGATCCCGGCCGCCGCCAGCGCCGACGCGGCTCCCCCGGTCCCCGCCCCGCCCACCGGACAGGTAACTGTCACCGGACGGCTACGTCTGAACGAGACCGAAGACTCCACCGGCATCCGCGAACGGTCCGGCCTGCCGGACGGCCAGGTGCTGCTGATCGACGCGGACAAGATCGGGAAGCGGTGGCCGTACCGGCTGGTGGGCGGCTATGTCGAGCTCACCGGGCAGCAGCCGGCGTCCGGCTCGGCACCCGCGCCGGTGCCCGCGCCCGACGTCGGCTCCGGCGGCGGGCTCAACCTGGCCTACGGGGTCCAGTGGTGGTTGTTCATCGGCATCGCCATCGGTGGCTGGATCATGCTGATCCGGCGCGAGGTGGCCGAGCGGAAGGCCGGAAAGGCCTCCGGCGAGCCCGTGGCGTCCCCGGAGGCGGAAACCGCCGCCAACTAAGGTTGAAGGGTGATCCGCCACATTGAGTTCACCAATCTCCGCAACTTTCGTGACGTAGGTGGATATGCCACCGAAGACGGGCGTACCGTCCGGTGGCAGCGGCTCTACCGGGCCGACTCCCTGGGCTGGCTGTCCGGCGACGACCTGGCCGCCTTCCACGCGCTGCGCGTGCGCACTGTCATCGACCTGCGGCATTCCTCCGAGGTCGAGAGGTCCGGCCGGGTGCCGGAGACCGAAGGGCTGACCTACCGGAACCTGCCGATCGAGGGCCGCGCCTGGAACATCGCCGAGTTCAGCGAGGAGCTCGGCGTCGAGCGCTACCTCGCCGACCGGTACCTGGAGATGACCGAGGACGGCGTGGCGAACCTGCGCACCGCCGTGGAGACGATCGCCGTCGACGACAACGCGCCGGTCGTCGTCCACTGCGCGGTGGGCAAGGACCGCACCGGCCTGCTCACCGCGCTGATCCTCTCCCTGGCCGGCGTGGCCGAGGACGACATCGTCGCCGACTACGCCCTGACCGGCCTGGCCACCGAGCGCTTCATCGCCGACCGGCACACCAGGCATCCGGACGCCCTGATGTGGCCGGGGTTCGGCCAGGCCCCCGCCCAGGCCATGCGCCTGTTCCTGGACGACCTGATCGAGCGGCACGGCTCCGTCGAGCGCTACGTCACCGGCGTCCTCCAGGTCGAGCGGTCCACCATCGCCGAACTTCGCCGAAATCTCCTGACTGATTCGATCTCCCGCGGGTAGAAGCCGCCGGGGTCCGCAAGGGGCAGCATCCTCAAGGACCCCACGGCCCGGGACCGCCGCCATCCCCCTCCAGGCGGTCCCGGGTACGAACGTATGGATACCCAACGGATACGTCGCAGCTTGTTCGACGTTATGCCGTCGTCGTACGGTTACCTGCGTGACTACGCCGCTGCTCCCCGACCCTGATCCCCGGCGGCGCGACTATGTGATCATCTCTGCCGACGATCACCTGATCGAGCCTCCTGACCTCTTCGAGGACAGGCTCCCGGAGAAATACGCCGACGTCGCGCCCAAGGTCGTGGAGACGGACGCCGGTCACCAGGTCTGGCGCTACGGCGGGGCCACGTACCCGTGCGCGGGCATCGACGTGGGCGCCGGGCTGCCGCGCGAGCAGTGGACCCTGGATCCGGTCAGGTTCGAGCAGATGCGTCCCGGCTGCCACGACATCGAGGCCCGCGTCCAGGACATGGACGTCGCCGGCATCTGGGCGGCGCTCTGCTTCCCCGGCATGCTGGCCGGCCAGGCGGGCATGCCGTTCGCCAGGACCCGCGACCAGGAGCTCGGCCTGGCCCTGGTCAAGGCGTGGAACGACTGGCACATCGACGTCTGGGCCGGCACCTACCCCGAGCGGATCATCGGCCTGCAACTGCCCTGGCTGCCCGATCCGGACATCGCCGCCAAGGAGATCAGGGCCAACGCCGCCCGCGGCTTCAAGGCCGTGGTCTTCCCCGAGTTCCCGACCCGGCTCAGGCTGCCGTCGATCCACACCGGCCACTGGGACCCGTTCTTCGCCGCCTGCGAGGAGACCGGCACGGTCGTGGCCCTGCACACCGGCGACTCCTCCTGGTCGCCCGTGCCCTCTCCCGACACGCCCATCGAGGCGATCACCACGCTGATGCCCACCAGCGCCATGTTCGCCTGCGCCGACTGGCTCTGGTCGGGCCTGCCGCTGCGCTTCCCCGGGCTGCGCATCCTCATCGTCGAGGGCGGGGTCGGCTGGCTGCCGATGCTGGCCGAGCGCGCCGACTACGCGCTCGACCACCCGGTCGCCGGCGAGGCCGCCTGGGACGGCGGCCTGAAGCCCAGCGAGGTGCTGCGCCGCAACTTCTTCTTCGGCACGCTCGACGACCACGCGCTGTCCGGCGTGCGCCTCGCGGTCGGGCTCGACCACGTGCTGCAGGAGAGCGGCTATCCGCACTCCGACTCGACGTGGCCCGACACCCAGAAGGCCGTGGCCGGCAACCTCGGCGCGCTCCCGCCCGCCGACATCGCCAGGGTCGCCTACGGCAACGCCGCCCGCCTGTTCGGGCATCCGCTGCCCTCGCGCGCCTGGTTGCGGATGGAGGAGATCTAACCCTCGTCCTCGACCAGCCTGGCCTGGATGACCTTGCGCTCGTGCTCGACGTAGCGACCGCTCTCGCCGAGCAGCGAGGCGATCAGCCACAGGAACACGCCGAAGTCGTCGGCCACCCCGATGAGCACCAGGAAGTCGGGGATGACGTCGATCGGCGACAGGATGTAGACCACGCCGAGCGCCATCAGGGCGAGCCTGCCCTTGCCCATGCCGTCGTAGCGGCCGCGCGTGACCGCGCCGATCATGCGCGGGATCGCCCGCACCCTGGTCATCATTCCCGGCGTGCCAGGCTTGGTCACCTCGCGGTACGTCCGCCACGCCGCCGCTGCCCGTGCTGCCTTCGCCATCATGAGGAACCTCCTACCCCCGGCTTCTCACGACATAACGCGTCAGCCGGGTGAGGGGTTCCTGACGGTCACCGCATGGCGGCATGCACGAACGGGCTGACCTGCTCGATCCGCGCGGCCACCCGGATCAGCAGATCCTCCCGGCCCGCCGCCGCCACGAGCTGCACGCCGACCGGCAGCCCCGCCGCGTTCCTGTGCAGCGGCAGCGAGATCGCCGGCTGGCCGGTCGCGTTGATCGGCGAGGTGTAGGCCACCACCTGCGCGGTCCTGCCGAACGCGGTGCTCAGGTCGGCGGGCGGGATCCAGCCGAGCGGGAACGGCGCCGCCCCCGACGACGGCATCAGCAGCAGGTCGTTGCCCTCGGCCCACCAGGAGGCCATGCGGCGGCGGAAGCCGTCCACCCATTGCGTGGCCAGGATGTGGTCGGCCGCGCTGTTGGCGCGGGCCGCGGCGACCATGGCCGCGTTGCGCGGTTCGAGCTCGTCCGGCTCCACCGGCCTGCCGCGGGCCGCGCCCAGGCTCAGCACGTGCGCGGCGAGGTTGTTGGCGACGATGGCGCCGAAGTGCCGGGCGAACTCCGGTTCGGCGAGCGCCCGCGGGCCGCCGGGGGCCACGTCGTGCCCGAGGCTCTCCAGCAGCGCCGCCGCCCTGGTGACGGCCTCGGCCAGGTCGGGATCGGCGGGCACGTCCTGCCGCGGGTGGGCGGTCAGGAAGCCGACGCGCAGCCGTCCGGGGTCGGCGTCCAGCTCGGCGGTCAGCGGGCCGGGCAGCGCCGGGGCGTCGTAGGGGTCGCCCGGCTCGTAGCCGGAGACCGCGTCGAGCGCGGCCGCCGTGTCGCGGACGGACCTGCTCACGAACCCCGGGCAGGAGAAGCCGCTCCAGCCCTCGCCCGCGGACGGGCCCATGCTCAGCCGGCCGCGCGTCGGCTTGAGCCCGACCAGACCGCACAGCGAGGCGGGGACGCGGATCGAACCGCCGCCGTCGCTCGCCGTGGCCAGCGCGACCATGCCGGCGGCCACCGCCGCCGCCGAGCCGCCGCTCGACCCGCCCGCCGAGTACGCCGGGTCGTAGGGGTTGCGGGTGGGGCCGAACGCCGCCGGCTCGGTCGTGACCGTGCTGCCGAACTCGGGGGTGTTCGTCCGGCCCAGCAGCACGAATCCCGCCCGGCGCAGGCGGACGACGCCGTGGCCGTCCTGGGCGTCGTCCAGGCCGTCGAGCACCCGCGAGCCCGCGCCGTACGGCTCGCCCGCCTGCCGCCAGCCCAGGTCCTTGAGCAGGATCGGCACGCCGCGGAAGGGCGCGTCCGCCGGAAGGGCGTCGATCTCGGCCAGCGCCCGCTCGAACCGCCGGTGGACGACGGCGTTGAGCTCGCCGTCGTGGGCCTCGATGGCGGCGATGGCGGCCTCTGCCAGCTCGCGGGCCGACACCTGCCCGTCCCTGACCGCCTGGGCCTGGCCGACGGCGTCGAGCCGCAGCACGTCGTCCATCAGCCCTCCCGGATGGGGGCCAGGTCGCGTACGGCCTGCTCGATCGGCACCTCGCCGCCGGGGATGGGCGCGAGCACCGGCGTGTCGAGCCCGTTGTCGACGTACCGGCGGATCCTGGCCCGGCAGGTGGCGGCGTCGCCGTGGACGACGAGGGCGTCGACCACCTCGTCCGGGATGGCCTTGAGCGCGGCCTGGCGGTCGCCCGCCGCCCACGCCTCGTGCATGGGACGCAGCACCTCGCCCCGGCCCAGCCAGTCGTGGAAGGCGGCGTACGCGGGGACGGTCAGGTAGCCGGCCAGCATCCGCCGGGCCATCTCGCGCACCTTGTCGGCGTCCTCGCTCACGCAGACGAACAGGCGGGCGATCAGCTCGGTGTCCGGGCCGATCTCGGCGCGCACCTTGGGCACGTCCTCGGGGGCGAGCCAGTTGGTGATCGCGCCGTCGGCCTCCTCGGCGGCCAGGCGCAACATCCGGGGCCGCAGCGCGGCCAGCACGATCCTGGGGGCGGTCTTCGGCGCCCGTTCCAGCCTGAATCCCTTGATCTCGAACGTCTCGTACCGCTCGGAGACCTTCTCCCCCGCCAGCGCCCTTCTGAGGAAGCGCAGCGTGTCTCGGGTGCGCGCGTACGGCTTGGCGAACTCCCCGGCGTTCCACCGCTCGACGATCGCCGGCGAGGAGGAGCCGATGCCGAGCACGAACCGGCCGGGCGCCAGGTCGGCCAAGGTGGCCGCGGACATCGCCAGCAATCCCGGCCCCCGCGTGGAGACCGGGACGATCGCGCTCCCGAGCCGCAACCCCGGAGCCCACTGCGTGGCCAGCGCCAGCGGGACGAACCCGTCGTTCCCGTTGACCTCGGCCGACCAGGCGTCGGTGTAGCCGAGGCCCGGCAGCTCCGCGATCAGCTCTTGCGACTTCGCCAGGGAACGGTCGTAGAAGGGGATGGTCATGCCCCAGTTCGGCGTCATTCAGGGCCTCCGGTTCGATGACGGTGAGCCGACCATACCAAGCGGTATGTCGCTACCAGGAGCCCCTCAGGCCCGCAATTCGTGCACCGCCGCGATGAAGTCCTTCGTGATCCCCTGCAACCCGGGCAGATGCGACAACCCCACCAGCCGATCCACCAGCGGCACCGTCACCTCGATCAGCCGGTACGTGCGCACGCACCCCGGCGAGGTGTCGTGCACCCAGAACAGCACCATGCCCATCGACAACAACCACAGCAGCTCGGGCAGCTCGGCCCGCAGCTCGGCGTTCATCCGGTCCTTCGACCCCTCGACCACGTCGCGGTAGATCCCGATGGACGCCTCCCGCGCCGGCGACGACTGGGCGCTGAACGGACTCAGCGGGTTCGTCGGCTCGGCCGCGTGCTTGAAGAACTTCACCGCGAACTCGTGGTACGGCTCCGACACCCGCACCCACTCGCACAGCACCCCGCTCAGCCGCGCGGCGAACGACCTCTCCGTGGCCAGGAACTCCCGGCAGGCCTGCTCGTGCTCGGCCTGCGCGCGGTCGTAATAGGCCTGGATCAGCGCCTCCTTGCTCTCGAAGTAGTAGTAGGCGTTGCCCACTGACACCCCTGCCTCGGCGGCGATGGCGCGCATGGTCGTCGCGTCGAAGCCACGCTCACGGAACAGTCGCAAGGCCGTCTCGACGATGACCTCTCGGGTGCTCTCCGATCCTCTGTTTCGGGCTTCGGACACGTTCGTCACTTTACGTCTTGAAAGCGCGGTGGGTCATGGAGTGGCACGGTGATCGCCGCCACAGGGCAAAGATGGCTATGAGACATGAGTTATCTCCTGGGAATGGTGGGATTGTCGTTTCAGGCGGAAGGGCTCTTTTCCGCGAAAAGGCATCGACATGTGGATACGTGGAACAGCGCGCACCTTCGTGGTGGCGCTCCTCGGCATTCAGATCACCATAATCGCGCTGGCGTCGGCCGCTTCCGCCGCCTCCCACCCATCAGGTGGAGAGCGGGCTCAGGCGCCAACACCGTTCAACCGTCCTGACGAGACCGGGGGGATCGACCTGTCCCTGTGGTTCCCGGAGGGGATCGACGGGCCGTGGACGAACATCCGGCAGGCCGCCGTCGAGGCAGCCATGGCGGAGACATACCAGGTTGAGCACCACCAGGCGGACCCCACGGCCGCCGAGTCGCAGCTGGGGAGGGAGGACTCAGAAGAGGCGGAGGACGCCTGGGCCGACGCCGAGGAGGCGTTCGTCGAGCAGACGTACGCCCAGGATCGCGCCGAGCGCTCAGAGGCCGCCACGAGGCCCGCGAGCGTCGAGGAGGCCGTCGTGCCTCAGTTCCGGCCACAGAGGGCGCAGAAGCGATCTCAGCTTGATCTGGCGCGCACGGTGCCCAGGCAGGCGGCGATGCACATGACCCACGCCCTGGCCGCCCGCTGGCTGAAGAGCTCGGGCCTGCGCACGAAGTCGTCGGGCCACTGTACGAGCCGCCACATGCACCACTGCACCTCGCTCGACTCCGTAAGGGCCGGCACGATCGCCCGGATCATCGACCTCAAGCATGACAGCGGCTGCCCGGTCATGGTGACCGGCGGCACGGAGACGGGCCACGCACCCGGCCAGTACAGCCACGGGAACGGCTACAAGCTCGACATCACGCACAACGCGTGCATCGACCGCTACATCACCAGGAACCACCGCAAGACGGGGGTCCGCGGTGACGGCGCCGCGCTCTACCGTTCCGCCACCGGAACCGTCTTCGCCAACGAGAACAGCCACTGGGACATCCTGTTCCGGTGACAGGCCCCGCCCGCCGTCGCGCCGCCGGAGCTCTCCTTGAGAAGGCGACTCTCCGTGACAGGCGACTCTCCGTGAAAAGGCGAAGGACGCCGCGACTGGCACGGCGTCCCCACGGAGTCGGCCGGGCCTACAGCTCGGAGGCCACCAGTTCGGCGATCTCCGCCGCGTTCAGCGCGGCCCCCTTGCGCAGGTTGTCGCCGCAGACGAACAGGTCGAGCGTGTTCGGGAAGTCTATCGCCTGGCGGACGCGGCCCACGTAGGTCGGGTCGTTGCCCACCACGTCGAGCGGCGTCGGGAAGACGCCGTTGGCCGGGTCGTCCATCAGCACCACCGTCGGCGCCGCCGACAGCACTCGGTGCGCGTCCTCGACCGTGATCTCCCGCTCGAAGCGGGCGTGCACGGCCAGCGAGTGCGTGGTGATGACCGGCACGCGGACGCAGGTCGCGGAGACCTTCAGGCCGGGGATGCCGAGGATCTTGCGTGACTCGTTGCGGAGCTTGAGCTCCTCGGACGCCCAGCCGCCGTCCTTGTACGAGCCCGCCCACGGCACCACGTTGAACGCGATGGGCGCCGGGAACGGCGACTCCCCGGGCAGCTTGTCGGCCAGGACGTTGCGCACGTCGCCGGCCGTCTGGCCGACCGAACGGTCGCCGGCCAGCGCCTCGACCTCGTCGTAGAGCCGCGCCGAGCCCGCCACGCCCGCGCCCGACACCGCCTGGTAGGAGGCGACGACGAGCTCCGTGAGCACGTACTCGGCGTGCAGCGCGCCCATGGCCGCCATCATCGACAGCGTGGTGCAGTTGGGGGTCGAGATGATGTTCCTGGGCCGCTCGCGCGCGTCGAGCGGGTTGACCTCCGGCACCACCAGCGGCACGTCGGGCTCCATGCGGAACGTGCCGGACTTGTCGATCGCGATCGCGCCACGCTCGGCCGCGATCGGCACCCACACGGCCGACACCTCGTCGGGCACGTCGAAGATGGCGATGTCGATGCCGTCGAAGACCTCGGGCGCCAGCGCCTGGACCACGACGTCCTCGCCGCGCACGCGCAGCACCTTGCCCGCCGAGCGCGGGGAGGCGACGAGACGGATCTCGCCCCAGATGTCCTCCCGGCTGGACACGATGTCCCGCATGACGGTGCCCACGGCGCCGGTGGCGCCGATCAGTGCGAGATTGGGCCTGCTCATCGTCCGCTACCTCCGTACACCACGGCTTCGACCTGGTCGGCGTCGAGATCGAAGGCTCGGTGGGCGGCCGCCACGGCCGCGTCGACACCGTCCTGCTCGACGATCACTGAGATGCGGATCTCCGAGGTGGAGATCATCTCGATGTTGACCCCCGCGTCGGCGAGGGCCGCGAAGAACGTCGCCGTGACGCCGGGGTGCGAGCGCATGCCCGCGCCGATCAGCGACACCTTCCCGATCTGGTCGTCGAAGAGCAGCGACTCGTAGCCGATGCGGCCCTGGATCTTCTTCAGCGCCGTCAGCGCGACCTGGCTGTCGGCCGTGGGCAGCGTGAAGGAGATGTCGGTACGGCCCGTGGCCGCCGCCGAGACGTTCTGGACGATCATGTCGATGTTGATCTCGGCTTCGGCCAGCGTTTTGAAGATCGAGGCAGCCTCGCCGACCTTGTCGGGGACCCCGACAACAGTGATCTTGGCCTCGCTCCGGTCGTGCGCGACGCCGGAGATGATCGGCTGCTCCATCTCGGTTCCTTCGGTGTAAGGGTCGGAGACGACCCACGTGCCTTCCCTGGTGCTGAACGAGCTGCGTACGTGGATCGGCAGGTCGAACCGCCGAGCGTACTCGACGCAGCGAAGATGCAGGATCTTCGCGCCGCAGGCCGCCATCTCCATCATCTCGTCGTACGAGATCCTGGGGATCTTGCGGGCCACGGGGACGATGCGCGGGTCGGCCGTGAAGATGCCGTCGACATCGGTGTAGATCTCGCAGACGTCGGCCTCCAGGGCCGCCGCGAGCGCGACGGCCGTGGTGTCGGAGCCGCCGCGGCCCAGCGTGGTGATGTCCTTGGTGTCCTGCGAGACGCCCTGGAACCCGGCCACGATCGCGATGTGCCCCTGGTCGAGCGCCTCACGGATGCGGCCCGGCGTCACGTCGATGATGCGGGCCTTGCCGTGGGTGGAGTCGGTGATCACGCCGGCCTGCGAGCCGGTGAACGAACGGGCCTCGTGGCCGAGGTTGGCGATCGCCATGGCCAGCAGGGCCATCGAGATGCGCTCTCCGGAGGTCAGCAGCATGTCGAGCTCGCGGCCTGGAGGCAGCGGCGACACCTGCTCGGCCAGGTCGAGCAGCTCGTCCGTCGTGTCGCCCATCGCGGAGACGATCACGACCACGTCGTTGCCGGTTTTTTTCGTCGCGACGATCCGCTGCGCGACCCGCTTGATGCAGGACGCGTCGGCGACGGACGAACCACCGTACTTTTGCACAACGAGCGCCACGAGAGTCTCCCGGTCTGGACTGTGAACTGCCAGTCTACTGGGGGCCTCTCATGGGGCTGATGGTTCATACCACTATGTGGATGATCATCACACGGTGGTGGCTTCCTCCGCCACGTCGAGCCGCGAGTGCGCGGCGAGGGCCTGCAGCGCGCGCATCGCCGCGCCCGCATGGTTGCCCCAAGTGTTGAAGTAGGAGTACTGCCACCACCACAACGCCTCGTGCGGACGGCCGGCGTGGAAGTGACGCAGCCCGTGGATGAGGTCGGCGGCCACCGCGGTCAGATCGTCCGACAGCCGGTACGGCGTGACCGACGTGTCCTTGTACGGGTCGAACACCTCGGCGTAGTCGTCGACCGCCTCCAGCCGCTCGGCCAGCGCCGTGCGCACGCCGTCGATGTCGGGGTCCTCGCTCATCGGCGGCTCGTAGTTGCCCGAGAGGATCACGTCGCGGTTGGCGCCGAGCTTGGCCCCGGCCAGGCTCACCTGCGCGACCTCCACCAGGAGCAGCGACCAGATCGCGTCGCCGCCCTCGCCGCCGGCGACCCTGGTCAGGCCGTCGACGTAGTTCTGCGCGTGCGCGGCGATCTCTTCGGCGAGCACATCCCACATATCAGACATCCAGGAGCCTCCGTCCTTCGAAAGCACGGCCCAGGGTCACCTCGTCGGCGTACTCGAGGTCACCGCCCACCGGCAGGCCGCTGGCGAGTCGTGTCACTTTGATGCCCATCGGCTTGACCAGACGGGCGAGGTAGGTAGCGGTCGCCTCGCCTTCGAGGTTGGGGTCGGTGGCGAGGATGAGCTCGGTGACCCGCCCGTCGGCCAGGCGCGTCATGAGCTCGCGGATGCGCAGGTCGTCGGGGCCGACACCGTCGATCGGGCTGATCGCGCCGCCGAGCACGTGGTACGTGCCGCGGTACTCGCGCGTCTTCTCGATCGCCACGACGTCCTTCGACTCCTCGACCACGCAGATGACGTGCGTGTCGCGCCGCGGGTCGCGGCAGATGCGGCACTCCTCCTCGGAGGCCACGTTGCCGCACACCCGGCAGAAGCGCACCTTGTCCTTGACCTCGAGCAGCGCGTGCGCCAACCGCTTGACGTCGGCCGGGTCGGCCGACAGCAGATGGAACGCGATGCGCTGCGCGCTCTTGGGACCGACCCCGGGCAGCATGCCGAGCTCGTCGATCAGGTTCTGGACGACCCCTTCGTACATGCCTAGAACCCTGGCAGCTGTCCGAGTCCGCCGCCGCCCAGACCTTGGGCGAGCGGGCCGAGCTTCTCCTGCTGCAGGTCGGCGGCGGCGCGCACCGCGTCGCGGACGGCCGCGATCACCAGGTCGGCGATCGTGTCGGCGGTGTCCTGCGGGTCGGCCGCGTCGATCACGCTCGGGTCGATCTTGAGTTCGAGCAGCTCACCTGAGCCGTTGACGACGGCCGTGACCATGCCGCCGCCTGACGAGCCCTCGATCTGCGCGTCGTTGAGCTCCTGCTGGGCGCTCACAAGCTGCTGCTGCATGAGCTGAGCCTGCTCCAGCAGCTGCTGCAGGTTGACATCCCCTGGGTTCACCGTCGTGCGCTCCTCGTGGCTCCGGTTCTTGACTGCCACGAGCCTACGGTGTTTGGGCGGCGTCATGTACTGGGAGGGCTCCCCATGTTTCCCTCCAGACACGTCACGGTCCTTGGTCATGGCCGGATCTCGGCCCCCCTCCAGTGTCCGAGACCCGGCCATCACGTCGGACGGAGCGGCCGCACCACGCCGACGCGTGTTTCGGAACGCTAGTGCGACCAACGTTGCACACACGTTGCGTTCATTCAATCACCCTTCGCAATCCCCCTGAACGGCTTGCGCATATCGCCGCCAGGACGGATGCTCTTGTTGACTACTTGGAGTGACCGATGAGTTACGGCCATCTCGATGCGTACTCCCGCCTTCTACGCGGAGCACACGAAGCGGCGACTACGGGACAGAGTTCCCCCGATTCGCCTCGCACTCTGATCACGGCGTCCTGGCGGCGATCGCTTGCGGCGGGGATCGACCCGGATGGCCGGAGTGCTCCTTTGGTCTGCGAGTCCGCCGACATCGACGAGATCCGCGAGGCTCATCCGCTGCAACCGCTGCTGCCGCTGCTCGCCCAGACCCTCTCCGGCCTGGCGGACGAGACCGACCACGTCATGATCGTCACAGACCGTGACGGACGGGTCCTCTGGCGGGAGGGCAAAGGCGGCATCCTGCGCGACGCCGACCAGGTGGGCCTGGCCGACGGTCACCACTGGGGCGAGTGCATGGCCGGCACCAACGGCATCGGCACGGCGCTCGCCACCGGCCGGCCGGTCCACGTCTACTCCGAGGAACACCTGATGCGGGTGCTGCACGTCTGGTCGTGCAGCGCGGCGCCGATCAGCGATCCGGAGTCGGGCGACGTCATCGGCTGCGTCGACGTCAGCGGCATCGCGCGTTCCCTGCATCCGGCGACGGTCGCCCTGGTCAGCGCGACGGCCAAGCTCGCCGAGTCGCAGCTCGCCGTACGGATGCACGAGCGCGACGAACGCCTGCGCCGCCGCTACGAGTCCCTGCGCAACCGGGGAGGCATTCTGCTGTCCCCCACGGGCCGGGTCATCTCGGGCGATCCCATGGGCCGGCTCGGCACCCGCCTGTCCCTGTCCGGCCAGCGCATGATCCTGCGCGACGGGAGCGTCGCCTTCCTTGAACCCTTCTGCGACGGCTACCTCCTGCGCGACACCCCGTCCGCGACGCCGCCCACCCTCCGCCTGACCTGCCTCGGCGAGGGCCCCCCGACGGCCGACCTCGGCGACCGCGCGCACCCGCTCTCACTGCGCCACGCCGAGATCCTCGCCCTTCTCGCCCTGCACCCCCAGGGCCTGTCGGCCGACCAGCTCTCGTTCCACCTGTACGGCGACGACGGCAACCCGGTGACGATCCGGGCCGAGATCCATCGGCTGCGCAGCCAGCTCGGGGAGGTGCTGGCGGCGAAGCCGTACCGGCTGGTGTGCCCGGTCGAGGCCGACTTCCTCGGCCTTCGCCGGCTGCTGGCGTCGGGCGACACCGCCGCCCTGGCCCGCTCCTACCCCGGCCCGCTCCTGCCGCGCTCGGAGTCGCCGGACATCCGGCGCGAACGCGAGGAACTCGAAGCCCAGGTACGCGCGTGCCTCCTGCGCCACGGCTCCCCCGAGGACCTGTGGACGTACGCCCAGACTCCCAACGGCCGCGACGACTACCAGGTGCTCGAACGCCTGTCGGCCCTGCCACCGACGGACCCGCGCTCGGCCGCCGCCCGCGCCCGTCTCTTCCCCTGACCACGCCGGTCCCGGGCGGCCGTCGTCAGGTGTGGTCGATCTCGCCGATGACCTGGGCGCCGAGTTCGCGTTGCAGCAGGGCCATGCCGGAGACGGCGTCCACGTCGGCGTCGGCGTCGTTCAGCGGGTCGACTTCGTCGGCGTCGGCGGCCTTGTCACGACCGGGGATGGCGCTCGGCCACGCCGCCGCGCCGCCCGCGCGCGAGGCGGGGGCACGTGGCCCCGCCTGGGCGGCCGCCTTGGCAGCCGACCGCGCGGCGGCCAGGCCCGCTCCGGCCGGCGCACCGGCGGGCTGCCGGGCGGTCACGGTCTGGGTGGGGTCGGGGCTCGGCGGGGAACCGGGGCTGAGGTCGTCGGGCGCGTCGGGCCAGGACTCGTCGGTGGTCGGGGGCGCGGACGCGGCGGCCGGAGGTTGGCCCGGGTCCGGGGATGCCTGGTCGTCCTGGGAGCCGCCGTGGGAGCCGGATCGCCCCTGGGAGGTCGCCTGGACGCCGGCCCCGCCTTGCGGACTGGTCGTCGCCTGACCGGCGGCCGGGGCCGCCTGCGGCGCGGGGGCGGCGTGGCCGCCGGACGGCTGCTGCTGGCGTGCGGGGCCGCGGGTGGCCTGGGGCGCCGGTGAGCCGCCGACCACCGCCTCGACCCGCCAGGTGCCGCCGAGCACGTCGCCGAGCGCGGTCGCCACGACGGCGTCCTTGCCGCCGCCCGTGAAGTTCTTCATCGCGCCGACCTGGCTGAACCCGAGCGTGACCAGGTTGCCTTCGACGCCTACGACCTGCGCGTTCGTGCTGACGTTGGCCCAGACCACGATGCTGCGCTGCTTGAGCGCGGCCAGCACGGCGGGCCACTGCTGCTGCATGCCGCCCGCCCCGCCCGCGACCGGGCCGGACGCGACCGGAGCCGCAGCCGGAGCGGTGGGGGCCGGTGCGGGCGCGCCGGAGACCTGGGCCGCCGCCGAGCCGGGACGTACGGGCTCGGGCCAGTCGTCGGCCCCTCCGCTCACAGGCGCGGGACCGTCGACGGGCGTCGCGGGCTCCTGAGCCACCGCGTCGTGACCGGCGGCCACGGGCGCGGCGACCTGGACGGCCGGAGGAGCGACGGCGGGAACGGGCACGTCATGGCCGCCTGAAGCCGCCGGACGCGGGATCGTCACCGCGCCCGCCCTGGAGGCCATCTGGGCGACCGTGCCGCCGCGCTCCAGGCGTTCGAGCCGGGCGAGCAGGGACGCCTCACCCTGCGAGGCGCCCGGCAGCAGGACGCGCGCGCACATGAGTTCGAGCAGCAGGCGCGGCGAGGTGGCGCCGCGCATCTCGGTGAGCCCCGCGTTGAAGATCTCGGCCGCGCGGGTGAGCTCGGCGGGTCCCATCGAGGACGCCTGCTGCACCAGCCGCTCCAGCTCGTCGGCGGGACGGTCGAGCAGCCCGCTCGACGCCGCCTCGGGCACATTGGCCAGGATCACCAGGTCGCGGAAGCGCTCCAGCAGGTCGGAGGCGAAGCGGCGCGGGTCGTGGCCGCCCTCGATCACCCGGTTGACCGCCTGGAACACCTGGCCGCCGTCACGCGCGGCGAACGCGTTGACGACCTCGTCGAGCAGGTCGCCGTCGGTGTAGCCGAGCAGGGAGACGGCCTTGGCGTAGGTGATGCCGTCCTCCTCGGCCCCGGCGAGGAGCTGGTCGAGGATGGAGAGCGAGTCACGTGCCGAGCCGGCGCCCGCGCGTACGACCAGTGGCAGGGCGGGCGGCTCGAAGGGCACGCCCTCGGAGGTGAGGATCTCCTCCATCAACACCTTGAGCGTCGCCGGCGGCATCAGCCTGAACGGATAGTGGTGCGTACGCGACTTGATGGTGCCGATGACCTTTTCCGGCTCGGTCGTCGCGAAGATGAACTTCAGGTGCGGCGGAGGCTCCTCGACGAGCTTGAGCAGCGCGTTGAAACCCTCGCGGGTCACCATGTGCGCCTCGTCGATGATGTAGATCTTGTAGCGCGCCGACACGGGCGCGAAGAAGGCGCGTTCGCGCAGGTCACGGGCGTCGTCGACGCCACCGTGGGAGGCCGCGTCGATCTCGATGACGTCGAGGTGGCCGGGGCCGGTCGGGGCGAGCGCGACACACGACTCGCAGGTGCCGCAGGGGTCGGGCGTCGGGCCCTGCTCGCAGTTGAGAGAGCGGGCGAGAATCCGCGCGCTGGAGGTCTTGCCGCATCCACGGGGGCCGCTGAACAGGTAAGCGTGGTTGATGCGGCCCGTACGCAACGCCTGCCGCAGCGGATCTGTGACGTGTTCCTGACCCTTGACCTCGGCGAAGGTCCCGGGTCGATACCTGCGGTAAAGCGCAAGGCTCATGCGACCATCCCGCCTGCGAGGGGGCTCTCAACGAAGAGACCCCCCGCACACCCGCCAGAGCCCGCTTATCCTTGCTGCCTTCCGGCCCTGGGGAGGTTCACAGGATGACGCCGCGCGAGGGGTCCCTGGACAGTCTAACCGGCCTCAGCAGTGCTCGCTCCACGGTTCGGGCCAAGAGCGTCCCGGAAAAATCGCGGTCACCACAGTGCTGGAAGTCCGGTAAGCTCGTCGGCGGAGGATTCGCCTAGTGGCCGAGGGCGCACGCTTGGAAAGCGTGTAAAGGGCAACCTTTCAGGGGTTCAAATCCCCTATCCTCCGCCAGTTCGGAAGGGGTGTGCCGTGATCACGGCACACCCCTTCCGGCTTTCCGGCTCCGGTTGGGGGCGGCTTCGAGGTTCTGGTGTTCTTCTATGGTTCCGTTCATGGAGGACCTGTTCGGAAGCGCTGCGCCGTACTACGCCAGATACCGCCCGGACCACGGCCCGGCGACGACGGAGCACCTGGCGACGACGCTCGGGACGGACGGGCGCGTCCTTGATCTCGGTTGCGGCCCCGGGACCATCGCGATCCCCTTGGCCCGCCGGATGAAGGCGGTAGTCGCCGTGGACCCGTCGCTGGAAATGCTCGCGGAGGGCAGACGGCGGGCCGAGGGGGTCACCAATATCACCTGGCTGCACGGCGATTCGACCGTACTGCGCGCGTTGCCGCCGTTCGAGCACGTGGTGATGGGCCGGTCGTTCCATTGGATGGACCGCAGGTCCGTACTGGTGGACCTGGACGAGCTGCTGCCACCCGGCGGCGCGGTGGCGCTTGTCGGCCCGGCGCGGCGACCGGGAGGGCCGTGGCAGCCGGACGCGCAACCGTGGCAGCCGGTCGAGAGGCGGGTCTGCGAGGAGTTCGGGCTCGACATCCACACCGCCGCCAACTCCTTCCACGCCACCGGCGAGCACCACGACGACGTCCTGGCCGCCTCCCCCTTCAGCATCCTGGGGTCCCAGGTGTTCACCCGAAGGCTGACCTGGGATGTGGACGGCCTGATCGGCCTCCAGCTCTCCTACTCCTACAGCTCGCCCGCCCGCCTCGGCGACCGTCTGCCCGCCTTCGTCAAGGCACTGCGACAAGCGCTCCTCGACGACAATCCCACAGGCCGGTGGGAGCAGCGACTGACCACCGAGGTGCTGGTCGCCAGGCGGCCCGGGCGCTGACTCAGGTGGCCAGGACGTTGTGCAGGGCTTCGAGGCCGTCGCGGAAGATGGTGGTGAACAGGTCGACCGCCTCGCCCTCGCTCACCCCCACCGGCGTGAAGCATCCCGACCACTGCACCTCGGAGGCGTCCTCGCGGCCGGGAACGGCGTGGACGCGCAGGGTGGAGAGGTAGCCGGTGACGGGGAAGGGCGCTTCGACGATGGCGTAGGTGTAGTGGCGCTCCGCCTCGCTGAAGTCCATGAGGCGTTCGACGATCACTTCGCCGTCCGGGTTGGTCAGCCGGCGGACGCGGCCGCCTTCGAGCATGGTGCTCTCGGGGATGTACGGAAGCCAGTCGATCAGGGCGTGGAACCCTCCGATGAGATCCCAGACCCGCTCCGGGGAGGCGGGCAGGACGCGGCTGACCGAGGTCGTTGCCATGGTCGTTCTCCTGGTGGTCGTTCTCCTGGTGGTCGTTCTCCTGGTGGTCGTTCTCCTGGATCGTGGCGGTACGGGCGAGGTCAGGCGCCGCCGGGGAGCGGGGCGGCCGGGCTGACCAGGCCGAGGGCGCGCAGTTCCTCCCAGAACGCGGCGGGCACGGTCTCGTTCAGCGCGGCGACGTCCTCGGCGATCCGGCTGGGACGGGTGGCCCCTGGCACAGCGGCCACGGCCACCGGATGGGCGAGGGAGAACTGCAGGGCGGCCGCCTTGATGCTGACGCCGTACCGCTCGGCGAGGGCCTTGATCTGGCCGACGCGCTCGACGATCTCCGGTGGCGCCTGCTGGTACTCGAAATGGGTGCCGCCGGCGAGGACGCCGGAGCTGTAGGGCCCGCCGACGACCATGCTGACGTCCTGCTCCTCGGCCATGGGCGGCGGCAGCCGTTGCAGGGCGTGCTCGTGGTCGAGGAGCGTGTAGCGGCCGGCGAGCAGGAAGCCGTCGGGCTGGGGTTCGTCCAGGGCGAGGGTCAGCTCGATCGGCTCGGTGCGGTTGACGCCCAGGCCCCGGCCCCGGATCACGCCTTCGTCTCGCAGCCGGGCCAGCACCCGGAACGCCCGGGTACGGGCCTCCTCGAACTTCTGCAGCCACACGTCGCCGTGGAAGTCCTGGACGATATCGTGCACCCAGACGATGTCCAGCCGGTCGACGCCCAGTCGCTTGAGGCTGTCCTCGATCGACGTTCGGTGGCGGGAGCGGTCCATTCGTCGAGCATCCGGTTCGGGCGGCCGTGCTCGAACAGCCCAAGGTGGCGGGCTTGCCTCGCGCGACGGCCCGCGACAAGTGTCTGGAGTCCAATTCCCTGCAGGCCGGAGGTCGCACTTCGTGTGGGTAGAGAGCGGTCCCCCCAAGCCGAACGGCCTTCTTTACGCTGGTCCAGCCCGGCGTGATCAAGCGCTCCGGCATCCCCGACCCGAAGGACACACCCGTGGCCCGCATGCTTCGCCACCTCGATGAAGAGCTTCGCCTGTTCTACGGAAGGCTCTGCCTGTACGGCGGCACCGAGATCCCGGAGTTCAGCGACGACGAGTCGGAGGCCACCCACGAGACGGTGACCGTCCGCCTGGAGGCATGGGACGTCGAGCCGCCGGAGCCGGGCCCCGACTGGAGAGCGATCGAGCAGACGGGCTTCACGGCCGCGACCGGAGTCGTTCAGATGGGGGTGTTGGACGGCAATGGCGGTGATTTCCTGATCGGTCCGCCCTGGTTCGAGTACGGCCTGACCGTGCACGTCCACAGCGCGAACATGCTGCGCTGGGTGTTCCGGTTCTGGCCGATCCGGGATGTCTTCGACCCGCTCGTGCACATGAGGCCGAAGGAACCGGCCGGAGCCGCGCTGGAGCACCGCCGGGTGCCCGTTCCCGTCACGGAGGCCGGGCAGTGGGCGGCGATGCGGCAGGACAGGTTCAGGTCCCCGCAGGAAAGCGTGTCGTGGACGGCCCCGGCGCAGGATCTTCTCGGCGCCGATCCGATCGCCCGCAAGTTCAGCCTGCTTCAGCAGGATCCGGTCTCACGTGCGCTGAACCCCGATCACGTGCCCACCTTCCCGGCTTCCGTGGATTCGGACCGGAACCCGGGCGAGACCTACCGGATGTGGCGCTGGGAGACGTGGACCGCCGACGGCCGCCCGCCGGACGGACACCTTCGGACGGGCAGGATCGTGCACCTGCGTGACGTCCACGAGGGCCGGGTGCTGGCCTCGGGCATCGTGACGGTGCTCCACACCGAGGACGGGCGTCGCCACGTCCGGGACGCCGAACCCCACGAGGCCGCCCGGGTCGTCTGCGCCGAGGAAACCTGGACGGAATGACGCGATCCTCGGAACGGGTGGCAAGAACGGAATTCGTCAGGATATCTTGACGGTCATGACTCTGAGCATCGCCGATCTTCCCGGCCACGAGGGCTTCGCCGCGCCCGTCCTGCCCGACGGGGAGCTGGCCTCGACGTCCAGCGCCTTCACCAGGTCGTACGTCGGATACCAGGCCGCGTGTTCGTGCGGGTGGGCCGATCGGCGGCGGTATCCGGCGACGCCCGAGGGGGCCAAGGAGGCGGAGTACCGGTGGTGGAGCAGGCACACGCCGCCACTGCTCGCCGCCGCCCCGCCCGCCTGGCTGGTGACCAAGTCGAACCTGCTGTGCGAGCAGGTCGTGAAGCTCTCCGCTGATCGTCCGCTGGCCGCGCTCACCCTGCTGTCCCAGCTGGAGAGCTGGCAGCGCACACTGCTCGACCAGGCCGTCGCCGGAGCGCGCGAGAACGGCGCCTCCTGGACGGAGATCGGCGAGGCCATGGGCATCTCCAAACAGGCGGCCCACGAACGCTTCAGGGCCCAGGTGAGCCGGTAGAGCCCGTCAGGCCGGCACGAGGGCCTTCGAGCGGTCGGCGACCATGCGTACGGCGAAGACGCCGAGCACCGTGCCCATCGCGTACCGCTGCACCCGCAGCCACACCGGACGACTGGCGAGGAAGGCGGCGAGGCCGCCGGCCGAGACCGCGATCAGTGCGTTGACGAGCGTGCCGATCGCGATCTGCACCGAGCCGAGCGCGAGGCTCTGCAGCAGCACGTGACCCAAGGCCGGGTCGATGAACTGCGGGAGCAGCGACAGGTACAGGATCGCGATCTTGGGATTCAGCAGGCAGGTGAGCAAGCCCATGGCGAACAGCTTCCGCGGCCGCTCGACCTCCAGCTCCCGTGGCTGGAAGACCGACGCGCCGCCCGGCCTGATCGCGTTCCAGGCCATCCAGAGCAGGTACGCGGCCCCGGCCAGCTTCAGCGCCGTGTAGGCCACCGGCACGTACGCGAACACGGCCGTCAGTCCGAGGCACGTCGCCGTCAGGTACGTCATGAACCCCAGCGCGACGCCCACGAGCGAGATCAGCCCGGCGCGGGGCCCCTGGCTGATCGAGCGGGACACCAGATAGATCATGTTCGGCCCCGGCGTCAGAACCATGCCCAGGGACACCAGCGCGATCCCGATCAACCCACCCGTCATGGCGGCAGATTAACCGACAAATGCGGAAAAATCACGCTCGCACATAGTGCTCTGCGTAATCACCTGACTACGGGGGATGAAGCAGGGTATGCAGTTCGACGATGACACCCCACTCGACCCCTCACAGGTCGAGGACGTCCGGGCCTCCGGCTCCCAGCCCGGCCGCGGCGGCGGCGGTGGCTGGGGCGGGATGCCGGGCGGCGGCTGCATGTTGCCCATCGGCGGCCGTGGCGGCGGCTGCCTGCTGCTGGTCCTGGCCGTGGCCGGGCTGTTCCTGTTCAAGCTCGCCCCCTCGCCCTTCCGCGGCGACGAGGGCGGCGAGCAGGGCGGCGGACGCTACCCGAGCGCCCCCGGCCAGCTCTCCCCCAGCGGCAACCTCGCCGAACGCTGCCGTACGGGCGCCGACGCCGACCAGGCGGAGGACTGCCGGATCGTCGGCACGGTGAACAGCATCCAGTCCTACTGGCGGCAGGCGTTCAAGGAGCGCGACAAGGAGTACACGCCGGCCAAGACCGTGCTGTTCTCGCGGGCCGTGAACACCGGCTGCGGTCCGGCCGACTCGGCCGTGGGCCCGTTCTACTGCCCGAGCGACCGCAAGGTCTACCTGGACCTGGCCTTCTTCGACACCCTCCAGCGCGACTTCGGCGCCGAGGGCGGCCCGTTCGCCCAGGCGTACGTGGTCGCCCACGAGTACGGCCACCACGTCCAGAACCTGTTCGGCACCATGGACAAGGTCGGCAACAACAGCAGGCCGGGCGCCAACAGCGCGTCCGTGCGCCTGGAACTGCAGGCCGACTGCTACGCCGGCGTCTGGGCGCACAACGCGGTCAAGACCGGCTTCTACCGCGAACCTTTCACCCCGGCCGACATCAACCAGGCCCTCGACGCCGCCGCGGCGGTCGGCGACGACAGCATCCAGCGCCGCTCCCAGGGCCGCGTCACCCCCGACGCCTTCACCCACGGCACCTCGCAGCAACGCGAGAAGTGGTTCGGCGTCGGGTACGACACCGGCGTCCCGGAGAGATGTGACACCTTCTCGAATGGCATCTAGGCGGCCAGTTGGGGAAGCTCTGTAGCGGGCAGCACCCCAGAAGGGACGTCAGATATGGATTTCAAGGACGACGTCAACCTCGATTCGTCGCAGGTCGAGGACGTCGGTGGTCGCGGTGGCGGTGGGTTCTCGGGCGGCGGCTTCCCCGGCGGCATGGTCCTCGGGGGCGGCGGGATCGTCGGCCTGATCGCCTTAGTGCTGGTGTTCGTGCTCAACAACCTGGGCGGCGGCGGTGGCGACGGCGAGCCCGCGCAGAAGCAGCCTCCGGCCAAGCTCTCCCAGGAGTGCAAGACGGGCAAGGACGCCGATCAGTCGGAGAAGTGCCGCGTCGTGGGCGTGGTCAACAGCATCCAGGACTACTGGAAGCAGGAGATCTCCGGCTACCGGACGTCGAAGACGGTCCTGTACTCCGGCAGCCTCCGTACCGGCTGCGGCGCGGCCAGCTCCGCCGTCGGCCCGTTCTACTGCCCCAGTGACCAGCGTGTCTACCTCGACCTGAGCTTCTTCGACCAGCTCCACAGCCAGTTCGGTGCCAAGGGCGGCCCCTTCGCCCAGGCTTACGTGATCGCCCACGAATACGGCCACCACGTCCAGGACCTGCGCGGCGCCCTCCAGTCCGACACCGGCAGTTCGGTCCCCGTCGAGCTCCAGGCCGACTGCTACGCCGGCGTCTGGGCGCAGAACGCGGTCAAGACGGGCTTCTACGAAAAGCCCTTCACCCAGTCGGAAATCGCCGAGGCCCTGGACGCCGCGGCCGCCGTGGGCGACGACAGAATCCAGCAACGCACGAGCGGCAGAATCGATCCCGAATCGTTTACGCACGGCTCGTCCGAGCAACGCGTCAACGCCTTCCAGCGCGGCTACCAAAACGGCCGGCCCGGCGACTGTGAACAGTCTGAGCTGGGCCGATAGCCCCGGAGAACGCACGGGGTCGAATTCTCTCCTAAAATGAGGTGGGTGATCTTCAAGCTCGTCGGCGACGGACGCCCTTATCCCGAACACGGTCTGACGAACCGAGAGTGGGCGCAGATCCCTCCCAGGCAGGTCCGACTCGACTCGTTGATCACCACGAAGGCCATGCTGGACCTGCATTCGCTGCTCGCCGCCGACTCCACCTTCTACGGCGACCTGTTCCCGCACGTGGTGCAGTGGAAGGGCGAGCTCTATCTGGAGGACGGCCTCCACCGGGCCCTGCGCGCGGCCCTGCACCAACGGTCGATCCTGCACGCCAGAGTCCTGGATCTGCCCAGCTGAAACGCGCCGGAAAAGGGAGCCGTCATTCGCGGCTCCCTTTTTCATGTGTCAACCTGATCGACGTGCCGTGCGTCACGTCCGCGTCTTTCGACATCCTTTGGAGAATGCCGTGTCGTATCCACCGCCACATGGGCCGTGGCCGCCACCCGGATACGGCCCGCCGCACTACTCCCACCAGCCGGTCCAGGAGTACTTCGAGGAGCCGGGGCCCATCGACAATCGCAACCTGATCGTGTTGCTGGCGATCGGGCTGCCGCTGTTGCTCCTCAGCGCCTGCGGCGCCCTGTTCTTCGTCCTGACCGACGACGGCCGCCCGGAGTCCCGCGCCGGCGAGACGGTCCAGACGCAGGTCGTCGAGGACAGCCCGCCCGACATCCAGCTCAACCTGAACCCGCCGTCCGACGGGCCCACCCAGCAGCCCTGAGGGCAAAAGAAAAGGGCCTCCGAGGTCGTCGGAGGCCCGATGGCGGTGGTGGTGGGATTTGAACCCACGGATGAGTTGCCCCATCACACGCTTTCGAGGCGTGCGCCCTCGGCCACTAGGCGACACCACCGCGGACGAGCTTACCGGATTCTGCGAGTGGCGAAGAACTCCTTAAGGACAGCGGAGCACTCTTCGGCCAAGACACCCATGACGACCTCGGGCCGGTGGTTGAGTCTCCGGTCACGTACGACGTCCCAGAGCGAGCCCACGGCGCCGCCCTTCTCGTCCACGGCGCCGTACACGATCCGGTCGACCCGGGCGAGCACGGCCGCGCCCGCGCACATCGTGCAGGGCTCCAGGGTGACCACCAGTGTGCAGCCGGCCAGCCGCCACTGCCCGCGCAGCGCGGCGGCCCGCCTGAGCGCGAGCACCTCGGCGTGCGCGGTGGGATCGGCGGCGGACTCGCGATCGTTGCCCGCCGCGGCCAGCACCTCGCCGAGCGGCCCGAGGACGACGGCGCCGACGGGGATCTCGCCCCTGCCCCCGGCCGCGACGGCCTCGGCCAGGGCCAGGCGCATCGCTTCCTCGTGGGCCGCTTCCTCGTGGGTCACTTTCTCGTGGGTCAACGCAACCGGTCGAGCTCGTCGGCGAACGACAGCCGTTCGGCGATCACCGAGAGGACGTCGGCGGGCAGCAGGCCCTCCTCCATGCTCAGCTCCAGCAGCTCCTCCGAGCTCACGCCGAGGTCGCTGAGCAGCTCGAAGTCACCGGCGGGACGGATGCCGAGGCCGTTGCCCTCCTTGTCGGGGGCCACGCCGGCGAACTCGGCGAACAGCTCCCCCATGCCGTTGGAGGTGATCGCGTGCACGTCCGACAGGAACACCCGGGGCTCGTCCTCGCCGCGGTAGCGGGCGATGGCGAACCATTCGTCCTCGACCTCGACGCAGAGCAGGGCCAGCTCGTCGCCCGTCAGGCCCAGGGCCTCGATGACGGCATCGCCGAAGTCGTCGACGATCTCCGCGTGGCGCAGGTCGACCTCTGCACCGGTCCAGCCGTCGGAAGTCCTGACAAAAGCCGCAGAGAAGGTGTTGGACGCCATGCCCGCACTCCAGGGGGGTCAGCCGAAGACCGTTTCGATGGCACGCTCGAACGGCTCGGAGAAGCCGAGCCGCGCGGCGATGCTGGACAGCACATCTTCGGGGAGGAGATCGATGTCGCCGGAGAGGATGCCCAGCTCCATCTCGTCCAACCCGAGATCGGCGAAGATCGACAGATCTCCCGCCGGCAGCACGGTCTCCTCGTCCTGGAGGATCTCGTCGAGCTCCTCCTCGTCGGGGACCGGCACGTCGAGGTAGCGCAGCACCTGGCGGGCGAGCGGGAAGTCCCAGGAGGCGGCGATGTCGGACAGGAAGACGTCGACCCGGTCACCGAGGACGCGCAGCGCCACGAAGAACTCGTCGCCGACCGCGACCAGGCCGATCGTGCCGCTCTCGCTCGGCTGCTGCCTGAGGGCCTGGATCAGGCCCTGGAGGTCGGACGTGAGCGTGACGGGCAACAACTCCGCGTGCCACCGCTCGTCCTCGCGATAAATCACGATGGCGAAGTCGAGCGCATCTTCGTCTGTCATCGTCATCCCCACCCGAGCCTCTGACACGACAGGTTCGCACCAGGCCCCAATCGTTCCAGAACAGGCCACGCGGCGTGTGCCTCTCCGACCAAATTGTGATCAAAACCAAAGGCCCGAGATGCCACCACTCCGTCCACCGGATACCGTTGGCCTCTATGGAAACCCTCGTCGTCGACCATCCGCTCGTGGCCCACAAGCTCACCACGCTGCGCGATGTCCGCACCGACTCGCCGACCTTCCGCAGGCTCGCGGACGAGCTGGTGACGCTGCTGGCGTACGAGGCGACGCGCGACGTACGGGTCACCGACGTCACCGTCCAGACCCCGGTCTCCCCCGCCCACGGCGTGCGCCTGGCCAAGCCGCAGCCGCTGGTCGTGCCCATCCTGCGCGCCGGGCTCGGCATGCTCGACGGCATGACGCGGCTGCTGCCCACCGCCGAGGTCGGCTTCCTCGGGATGATCCGCAACGAGTCCACCCTCCAGGCCGAGACGTACGCCACCCGCCTGCCCGACGACCTGTCCGGGCGTCAGTGCTTCGTCGTCGACCCGATGCTCGCCACGGGCGGCACGCTCGCCGCGGCCGTGCAGTTCCTGTTCGACCGGGGCGCGGTCGACGTCACCGCCATCTGCCTGCTGGCCGCCCCCGAGGGCCTGGCGTACATGGACAAGGTGTTCGCCAACTCCGGCAAGCCCATCCGCGTGGTCACCGCCGCCCTCGACGAGCGGCTCAACGAGAACGGCTACATCGTCCCCGGCCTCGGCGACGCCGGCGACCGCCTCTACGGCGTGGTCTGACCCTTCCATCGGCTCCCCTTCTCCTTACGCTGGGTCGTCACTTCGTTACATACTGTGGTTGGGTGGGTACGAAGAGACAGGAAGGGAACTTCCGCATGCGCGTGGGGGAAGCACGATGAGCGACATGCCCGGTGTCAAGGGGTCCTCGTGAATGAGCGAGCACCCGGCAACAGCAGTGCCCCGTCTCATGCGACCAGCACAGGAGGGCGCATGAGCGAGCACACCGAGGCGGACCCGACTCCGTACGCGGAGGTGGAGGCCGCACTCCGCGACGAGTTCGCCGGCGTGCACTCCTCGACCACCGTAACGCGCTGTGTGGAAGCAGCGCACTACGGCGCGCTGGAAGTCACCGGTTATGCGCATCCGAGCCTTGTGGAACGCATCGCCCGGAAGCACCTTCACGTCCTGGCGCTGGTCGCCAGCGAACGTGGCTAAGCAAGATCAAAACTAACCCGCCAAGTTACCTTTACCCCGGCTAGCGGGTGGGTAATGTATACGGCGGGTGGAGTGGGTTAGTGGCACGGAGGCGACAGTGCAGGTCAAAAAAGTCCTCACATACGGTGGTATCGCGTTTGTGGCGTACTACCTGTTCGCGCGACCAGCTGATGCCGCAGACGCGGTGAAGGGAGCGTTCGACACGGTGTTCAACGCGGCCGACTCTCTGGCCCAATTTGTGAACAATCTCGCATGAGACTGGTGACCCACGGGGACTCTGCTCCGTCGTCGGTCAACCGCTACCTCCTCCCCAACGAACAACAGGTCATCATGGTGCGGCGTCATCCCGCCGTACTTCTGCGTCCGGTCGCCGAGGTCTTCGGCGGCCTGGTCGTCGCCGGGCTCCTCAGCAAGTTCTTCGGTGGTGGGGAGTCCGGCGGCACCGCGCTCGTCGTGGTGTGGTGGCTGTGGCTGCTGCTGCTCGTCCGCTTCGTATGGAAAGTCGCGGAGTGGTCGGTCGATTACTTTGTGGTGACGTCCAAGCGCATGTTGCTCACCACAGGGTTGATCACGCGCAAGGTCGCGATGATGCCGCTCGGCAAGGTCACCGACATGAGCTTCCAGCGATCTCTCCTGGGGCGCATGCTCGGTTACGGCGAGTTCATCCTCGAGTCCGCTGGTCAGGACCAGGCTCTGTCAACGGTCGAGTACATTCCGTATCCGGAGACCCTCTACCTGGAGGTCTGCCAGATGCTTTTTCCCAGCAAGGACGAGAGCGACGATTAATCTCGACGTGGCAAATTCTTCACGCGGGGATACCAGATTCGGCCACTTCATGCAATCATTGCGTGTTGTTGACCCTTCCCCGCCTTGAGAGATGAGATGCCGAGTCAGGGAACCATCGGTGACCGCGTCCGTGGACTGCGGCTGAACAGGCGGATGTCCCAGGCCCAGTTGGCCGGACCCGACCTGTCTGACAGTTATGTCTCGCTCATCGAGTCGGGCAAGCGTACGCCGACTCCTGTCGTGGCCCGCCTCCTCGCCGAGCGGCTGGGATGCACCACCGAGTTCCTCCTGCACGGCATCGAGCCGAGGCAGCGCATCGACACCGAGCTGGGTCTCCGCCATGCCGAGCTGGAGCTGCAGCACGGCGACCCCGCGGTTGCGGCCGACCGTTTCACGGAGATCGTGAAGGCCGCCGACGAGGAGAACGCCATGCTCACCGCGCACGCCCGGTTCGGCCGGGCCCGTGCGCTGGAGGTGCAGGGGCGTCTCGGGCAGGCCGTCGAGGCGTTCGAGCGGCTGCGCAGGGAGGCCGCCGCGCATCCCGAGCGCCTGGCCGACCTGCCGCTCACGATCGCGCTGAGCCGCTGCTACCAGCGGGCCGGCGACCGGTTGAGGGCCCGTGACCTGGCCGCGTCCGCGCTGGAGCAGGCCGAGCGGCTGTCCATCTCGCAGGGCGAGATCGCGGTCGACCTGGCCACCGCTCTGGTCGAGGCGCGCAGCGAGCGTGAGGGCGACTCCCCCGAGCTCGAGTACGTCAAGAGGGTGCTGGACAACAGCGGCGTTCCTGAAGTTATGGACCGTTCCGAGGAAATCCACGCGCTGTGGCAGGCGAGTTCCGCCGCCGCCGCCGGGGAGGACTCCGCGCTGGCCGTGCGCCTGGCCGACGACGCCATCATGGCGGGCCGTCAGGCCCGGCTCGCGCTTCAGCTCGCGCGGGCGGCCATGCACTGGTCCAGGCTGGTCACCGCGCCCCTCGACGAGGCCGAGCGGCTGGCCGCCGCCGCGTCGCGCGCCTTCGCCGCCTCTCCCGGCAGCGTCCGTGAGCACGGCGAGAGCCTGATCGCGCACGCGCGGGTCCGGCTGCGGGCGGGCGACCAGACGGGCGCCGCCGAGCTGGCCACCACGGCGCTGGGGCTGGCCCACGACGGTTCGGGCACCACGCCGGCCGAGGCGAACCTTCTGCTCGCCACCGTCGCGCTCGACCTCGACGGCAGTGCCACGACGCAGCTCCGCACCGCGCACGAGATGCTCGACTCGCTCGACCGTCCGGTGTTCGGGTCCGACAGGCAGGCCGCCCGCTGCTGGCGCGAGCTGGGTGACCTCTACGGCAGGGTCGGGGCGAGAGCACAGCAGACCGCGGCATATCGTAAAGCCCTTGAAGCTGCCGGAGTTCGCTCGGCATTGGCAGGGGTGACGGTAGACGCCACGGTCGCGCACTGAACCTCCGGGAGCTCCAGATTTGGACTTTTGAGTCTGGAATAATTAGGGTCTACCAGTCATTGACTCATAGGATGATTGGTTTCCCCGGAGGAGGCGGACTGTGAGTCTGCGTACGGCGCAGCGGGCTTCGCTCGTCGACCAGGTGATCGATCAGCTCAAGGAGCAGATCACCTCAGGGTCGTGGCAGATGAACGGCAAGATCCCCACCGAGACGGTGCTCGCCGAGCAGCTCGGGGTGGGGCGCAACACCGTTCGCGAGGCCGTACGTGCGTTGACGCACGCCGGGCTGCTGGAGTGCCGTCAGGGGGACGGCACTTACGTCCGGGCGACCAGTGAGCTGTCGGGGGCGATGCTGCGCCGGCTGCGCCAGGCCGAGCAGCTGGAGATCCTTGAGGTGCGGCGCGCGCTGGAGGTCGAGTCCGCCCGGCTGGCCGCGACCCGCCGCACCGACGAGGACATCCGCCGCATCGAGGCCGCGCTGGCCGAACGCGACCGCGCCTGGGAGCTGGACGACCCCGACTTCTTCGTCGAGGCCGACCTCGCCTTCCACATGGCGGTCGCGCACGCCACCCACAACCTCGTGCTCATCGACCTCTACGAGGACTTCTCGGCGGCTCTGCGGGCCAGCATCACGGCTGCGGGCACGTCGTTCAACAAGAGCTACATCCCGCACGACGCCATCGCCCGTGCCATCGCCGCCGGGGACGCCACCGCGGCCGAGCGGGCCGGGCACGCGTGCATGGAGCACATCCTCATCGCCCTCACCGACGCCTGACCGGCTGTCAGGCGGCGGGACGCAGCTCGGCCGCATGGTCCTTCGCGAACTCGGTGAAGGACCGGCCCGGGCGTCCCGTCACGTCGGTGAAGGCCGTCGTCGTGAGGTCGCCCCAGTTCCCGGAGTACGCGTTGAGGTACTCCCTGGTGACGGCCGCGTCCCACTCGCGCAGGCCGGCGTCGAGCATCGAGCGGTAGGCGTCGTCGGGTGCCACGGGCTGGTAGGCGATCGGCGTGCCGTAGACCTCGGTCAGGGCGGTGGCCGCCTCCCCCAGCGAGATGCTGGCCGGGCCCGTGAGCGTGTAGGTGCGGCCCTTGTGCGACGCCGGGTCGCGCAGCACCGCGGCGGCGAAGTCGCCGATGTCGCGGACGTCGATCAACCCGATCCTGCCCTCCCCCGTGCCGCCGTAGAGGGTGTCGCCGTTGACCGAGCCCAGCAGGTTCTGCATGAAGAAGGCCGGGCGGATGACGGTCCAGTCGAGGCCCGAGGCGGCCAGCTCGACGTCGGACAGGGCGTGCAGGCGGCCGTTGCGGGTGGGGGCGTCGTGGGCGGCCCCGATGGCCGACAGGCGCACGACGTGACGCACCCCCGCCTTCCTGGCCGCCCAGAGGGCGTTCATGCTCGCGTGGGGCGCCTGGGGGCCCATGGCGGTCAACAGCCACAAGGTGTCGACGCCCGCGAAGGCCGCGTCGAGCGTGGCGGGATCGTCGAGGTCGCCGACGGCCACTTCGACGCCCGCGGGGGCCTTGGCCGCGTCGCGCACCAGGACGCGCACGTCGGTCAGGTCGCCGAGGGACCTCAGCACGGCGCCGGAGACGGTGCCGGTGGCACCGGTGATCAGGATGGTCATCGCAATGTCCCCTCTTCTGCGGAGATCAACTCGTCGATCAGGTCGAAGAACTTCTGGATGCCCGGCAGGTTCGCCCCCTTGGCGCGGGAGGCGGCGAAATCGTCGCCCGAGCGCCAGTCGACGATGTCCAGCCATTCGTCGTCGGACAGGCGGACGAGCCTGGCGCCGAGGAAGCCGGCGCGGTCGGCCGCGAAGTCGGCGAGCATGTCCGGGCGGGCCGCCAGCAACTGGTCGGCACGCTCCGGGGACACTCTGAATCTGGTGAGTTCCACCGTCGTCGTCATGCCACGACAATATAGTAAGAATCAGTGACAGTCAAAATTAGTGACTAAATGGAGGGCCGACACGTGCGCAGGAGTCATCGCAAGCAGGACGAACCAGACCTCGGTGTCCTGGCGGGGCGCACGCTCTTCGCCCTGCAGGGCGAGCTCTTCGCCAAGCTGGCCGAGCAGGGGCATCCGGGTCTGCGGCCGCGGCACGGGGCGGTGCTGGCCTACCTGGACGAGGAGGGCAGCAGGGCGACCGACCTGGCGGCGCAGTCGGGGCAGCACAAGCAGGTGATCGGCACGCTGGTGGACGAGCTGGTCGCGCTCGGCTACGTGGAACGCCAGCCCGACCCGGCCGACCGCCGGGCCAAGCTGATCGTGCCCACGGAGAAGGCGCTGGACCACATGACCAGGTCGGACGCCATCATCGCCGAGATGGAGGCCGCGCACGCACAGGCCGTGGGCGAGCAGGCGTACGCGGAGTTCAAGAGGGTCTTCAAGCTGGTCGCCGAGCGGCAGACGGGCGCGGCGGGATGACGGCTCAGGTCAGGCGCAGCGACATGACCAGGTAGCGGAAGGCGGGCTGGGCGTCGCCCGGGACGTCCTGGATGAGGGCGGGCCTGGTCGGCGACTCCATGTTGATCCTGGCCAGCTCGGTCTCGATGCCGGTCAGGCCGTCGAGCAGGAACTGCGACTGGAAGGCGATCTGGATGTCGTCGCCGCGCAGGTCGCATCCGACCACCTCGGTGCCGCGCCCGATGTCGCCACCGCCCGCCTGGATCAGCACCTGGCCCTGCGAGAACGACAGCCGGATCGCGGTGTTGCGCTCGGCCACCAGAGCCACTCGCTTGATCGCGTTGACGAACGGCGTCACCGCGACGTCGGCCCTGATCGACCAGTCGGAGGTCAGCCTGGCCCGGTAGTCGATGAACTGCTCGTCGAGCAGGCGCACGGTGGTGCTGCGGCCGACGCTCTCGAACCCGGCCACGCCGTCGCCCATCGCGACCGACACCTCGCCGCCGCGCAGCGACTTGGCCACCTCCACCAGCACCTTCGCCGGCACCATGGCCGAGACGGCGACGCCCGGCGCGGCCGGACGCCAGACGAAGTCGTGGGCGGCGATGCGGTAGCGGTCGGTGGCGGCCATCGCCACGGACTCGCCGTCGATGTCGACCCGGATGCCGGTGAGCATCGGCAGCGTGTCGTCGCGGCTGGCCGCGGGCGCGACCTGGCTGACCGCGGTGGCGAACACGCCGCCGCCGATCGCGCCGATGCTCGGAGGCATCGTCGGCAGGGCCGGGAAGTCTTCGACCGGCATCGTGATCAGCCCGAATTCGGCGCTCCCGCAGGTCAGCACGGCCTCGGCGCCCTCGGTGACGATCTCGACGTCTTCGGCCGGCAGGCTGCGGCTGATCTCGGCGAGCAGCTTGCCGGGGATGAGCACGCTGCCGGGCTCGGCCACGTCGGCGTCGACCCGGGCGCGCGCGGAGACGTCGTAGTCGAAGGCGGACAGGGTCAGCTCGTCGCCCGCCTCCAGGAGCAACCCGGAAAGTACGGGCACCACCGGGCGGCTGGGCAGGACTCTGGCGGCCCATGCCACCGCATCTGCCAGTACATCGCGGTTAACCCGGATCTTCACGAGGATCCACCCTTTCGTCGCGCCGTGCCTCTATGAAAATAGCCGCTCCCACCGACAACTCCGGCTGAGACCGGGCACGACTGGGCGGCCAGTGACCATTGAGCCTGGTGGGGCAGGAAGGGCGTCAGGCCCGGCTGTTCAGGTATGCGAGCACGGCGAGGACGCGGCGGTTGTCGTCGTCGGAGGGGGCCAGGCCGAGCTTGGCGAAGATGCCGGCCGTGTGCTTGGCGACGGCGCTCTCGCTCAGGTAGAGCCGCTGGGAGATCGCGGCGTTGGAGCGGCCCTCGGCCATGGCCTCCAGCACCTCGCGCTCGCGCGGCGTGAGCGCGGCCAGCGGCTCGTTCCTGGCGTTGCTGGCCAGCAGCTTGGCGATCACCTCGGGGTCCATCGCGGTGCCGCCCTCGGCCACCCTGCGCACGGCGTCGATGAACTGCTCCGCGTTGAACACCCGGTCCTTCAGCAGGTAGCCGATGCCGCCCGAGCCGTCGGCCAGCAGCTCGCGGGCGTAGAGCTGCTCGACGTGCTGCGACAGCACGAGGACGGGCAGCCCCGGCACCTGCGCGCGGGCGGTCAGCGCGGCCTGAAGGCCCTCGTCGGTGAACGTGGGCGGCAGCCGTACGTCGACGACCGAGACGTCGGGACGCAGCTCCAGCAGGGCCTTCAGCAGCTCGGGGCCGCTCTCGACCGCGGCGACGACCGTGAAGCCGTGCGCCTGCAACAGGTGGACCAGGCCGTCTCTGAGCAGGTAGAGGTCTTCGGCGACCAGCACCCGCTTCATCAGCAGGACCCCAGACCACCGACGCGGCCGAGTACGAGGCTTCTGTTGTGGACGAGCCGGATACGCATGGCCGCAATGTACATGATGGTGCCAATGGCGATGTTGAACACGATCAGCGGCCATTGCAGGGGTTCGGGCAGGTAGAGGGCGAGGAACCAGCTCCGCTCGTCGATGTGGGCCGCCTTGAAGACGGCCGTGACGAGGCCCTGGGGGAACAGCGGGCACCAGGCCGTGGCGTACAGGACGGCGATCGTGGCGGCCTTCCTGGGGGGCAGCTTGGTCTGCTCGGCCTGGTCGGGGAGCACGTGCGGGATGTCCAGGGTGACGACGGTGGGGCCGCCGGGCGGGCTGTGCAGGGCCAGCACGCCGTCGAAGGCGGCCAGGCGGCGTTCGATGCCGGTCAGGCCGCTGCCCGCTGCCGGGTCGGCGCCGCCCATGCCGTCGTCGCGGACGGTGATGCGCAGGGCCGCGCCGTTGACGCTGATGTCGATGGCCGCCGACTCGGCCCCGCTGTGCCGGGCGGCGTTGGCGAGCAGCTCGCTGATCGCGAAGTAGGCCGCCGCCTCCACCGGGGGCTCCAGGCGTTGGGGCAGCTCGACGTCCACCGTGACGCGCAGCGGGCTGTCCATGGCCAGGGCGCGTACGGCGTCGGCCAGGCCGCGCTCGGCCAGCACCGGCGGGTGGATGCCGCGGATGACGGTACGCAGCTCGGTCAGGGTCTCGGCCGAGGCGTCCCTGGTCTTGGCCAGCAGGACCTTGGCGGCGGCCGGGTTGTCGTCGATGAGCTGCTCGACCGCGCCCAGCGTCATGCCGATGGCCACCAGGCGGGCCTGGGTGCCGTCGTGCAGGTCGCGTTCGATCCTGCGCATCTCGGCGGCCTGGGAGTCGGCGGCGAGGTTGCGTACCTGCCTGAGATGGATGAGCTGGCCGGACAGGCGGCTGGCGGAGGTGGCGCCGAGCAGGAGGCGGACCATGAGGGCGTACAGCCGCAGGCCGCGCCCCGGGAACACGACGAACAGCGGCAGCAGCCCGACCTTGACGATCGGGTCGAGCACCAGCCAGAGCGTGTCGCGCCAGGTCGCCGGGTCGGTGAGCAGCCACTTGAACCGGTCGTTCCAGGCCGGCATGCGCGGCGACTTGTACAGCGTCCGGTCGACGCGGTAGAGGCCGTCGGACATGGGGACCGGCGGCGGCGGCTTGGGGAGGTAGGGCGGCTCGATCTCGATGCCGGTCCACGCGCGCAGCAGGCCGCGGTGCTTCTCGGCCGTGCGCCGGACCATCCGGGCCTGCCACGGGAAGAAGAAGACCATCCCGAGCCCGAACGACAGCGTGATCATGGCGCCGGCCAAGGGGATCAGCACGATCTCGACCAGCAGCAGCGCGTACAGGGCCGCGACCTGCCCGAACCTCTGAAGCATGCTCCCAGTCTGCGCCAACATCCGCGCCGGGAACACTGCACCTAGATACACCCTTGCCCGGCATCTACCGCGATTCCGCGGAAAAGCCGGGACTCCTAGCGTCGATGCCATGAAGGTGATCGAAGTGAGGAACCTGCGCAAGCAGTATCCGAACCACCTCGCGGTGGACGACGTGTCTTTCGAGGTCGCCGAGGGTGAGATCTTCGGCATCCTCGGCCCCAACGGCGCCGGCAAGACCACGACCGTGGAGTGCGTGGCGGGCATGCGCTCATCGGACGGCGGCACCGTACGCGTGACGGGCCTGGACCCACGCCGCGACCGGGACGAGCTGCGCCAGGTGCTCGGCATGCAACTGCAGAGCGCCGCGCTGCCGGAGAAGATCAAGGTGTGGGAGGCCCTGGACCTGTACGCCTCCTTCTACCCCGACCCCGCCGACTGGAGGGAACTGCTCGAACACGTCGGTCTCGGGCACAAGCGCGACGCCACGTTCAAGAACCTCTCCGGCGGCCAGCGGCAGCGGCTGTCGGTCGCGCTGGCGCTGGTGGGCCGGCCGCGGGTGGCGGTGCTCGACGAGCTGACCACCGGCCTCGACCCGCAGGCCCGCAGGGACACGTGGGAGCTGATCGAGCAGGTACGCGACTCGGGCGTGACGATCGTGCTGGTCACGCACTTCATGGAGGAGGCCGAGCGGCTCTGCGACCGGCTCGCGCTCATCGACGCGGGCAAGGTGGTGGCCACCGACACGCCCGCGGGGCTGATCGCCCAGGTGGGGGCCGAGCAGCACGTACGGTTCCGCCCCTCGGGCCCGTTGGACGACGCCGTGCTGCTGGCGCTGCCCGAGGTGCGCGAGGTCGTCAGGCACGGCGGGCAGGTCTCGGTTTCGGGCACCGGCAACCTCGCCCATGTGGTCACGCTGGCCCTGGCCCAGCACCAGATCATCCCCGCCGACCTGCGCATCGAGCAGGCGACCCTGGACGACGCGTTCCTCGCGCTCACCGGAAGGAAGTTGTCATGACGAAGATCCTGCTCGTGGAGGCCAAGCTGCACCTGCGCGACTGGCCGTTCATGATCTTCACCATCGGGTTGCCGGTCGGCCTGCTGCTGGTGCTGGGGCTCAGCGTGCCGGACATGACCAAGCCCGACGCATCCGGGCTGCGGTCGGTGGACGCCCACATGCCGGCCATGATGACCCTGCTCGCACTGCTGACGCTGGCCTGCAGCGTGCTGCCCACCGTGCTGGCCGGCTACCGGGAGCAGGGCGTGCTCAGGCGCATGTCCACCACGCCGGTGCATCCGGGACGGCTGCTGGCCGTGCAACTCGTGGTCAACCTGACCGTCGGGGCCGTGTCCACGGTCGTGCTGATCGTGGCCGGGATGGCGGCGTTCGGGACGTCGGCGCCCAGGCAGTGGCTCGGGTTCGTGCTGGTCTTCCTGCTCGGCACCGCCGCGCTGATGGCCATCGGCCTGGTGATCGCGGCGCTGGCGCCCAACGGGAAGGCGGCCTCGGGGATCGGGTCGGCGGTGATGTTCCCGCTGATGTTCGTCGGGGGCATGTGGCTGCCGCGCGAGATGATGCCGGACGCGCTGCGCAAGGTCAGCGACTTCTCCGTGGCCGGGCCCTTCGCCCAGGCGCTCAAGGACACCTGGGCCGGACAGGCCCCCCAACTCCTGCACGTGGTGGTGATGGCCGCAGGGCTGGCGGTGTTCGGGGGCCTGGCCGTGCGGCTGTTCCGGTGGGAGTAGGGACGTCAGCGGCGGGCCCAGACCGGGCGGGCGCCGGTGACGTTGGTCATCAGGGAGTAGAGCGAAGAGGAGGAGGCGATGAACAGCCTGTTCCTCTTCTGCCCGCCGAACACCAGGTTCGCCGTGTTCTCCGGCAGCCTGAGCCGGCCGATCAGGGTGCCGTCGGGGTCGTGGCAGAGCAGCGCCTTGCCGGCCGCGGCCCAGACGCGGCCGGTGTCGTCGAGGCGCAGGCCGTCGAAGTTGTCGGCCGGGGTGCCCTCGGCGAAGACCTTGCCGCCCGACAGCGTGCCGTCCTCGCCGACCTCGAAGACGCGCAGGTGCCTGGCCCTGGTGTCGGCGACGTACAGGAGCTTCTCGTCGAGGGAGAAGGCCAGGCCGTTGGGACGGACGAAGTCGCCGGCCACCATGCGCACCTCGCCGGTCACCGGGTCGGCGCGGTAGACGTGGCAGCCGTCGATCTCCTGCTCGGCCACGACGCCCTCGTAGTTGCTGGTGATGCCGTACGGGGGGTCGGTGAACCAGACGGAGCCGTCGGAGCGCACGACGGCGTCGTTGGGGCTGTTGAGGCGTCTGCCCTGCCAGCGGTCGGCGATGACGGTGATCGAGCCGTCGTGCTCGGTGCGGGTGACGCGGCGGTTGCCCTGCTCGCAGGAGATCAGCCGGCCCTCGCGGTCGATGGTGTTGCCGTTGGTGTAGCCGGACGGCTGCCGGAACGTGCCGACCGTGCCGGTCGTCTCGTCCCAGCGGAGCATGCGCTCGTTGGGGATGTCGCTCCAGACCAGGTAACGGCCGGCCGGGAAGTAGACCGGGCCCTCGGCCCATCGGGTGCCCGTGTGGAGGCGTTCGAGCCGGTCGTCGCCGCCGATGCCGGCGAAACGCTCGTCGAGGGCTTCGAACTCGGTGGGGATCGTGTCCATGACGACCACCATACGACATTCGGTCATATCGACATTCCGCCGTATAGGATTCAGCAATGGACGAGATCGACAGGTCACTGATCGGGTTGTTGCTGGAGGACGCGACGCAGTCGTACGCGGCGCTCGGCAAGGCGGTGGGGCTGTCCAGCGGGGCGGCGCACGAACGCGTACGGAAGCTGCGCGAGCGCGGCGTGATCAGACGGACCACGATCGAGGTGGACCAGGACGCCCTGGGCCGCACGGTGACCGCCTACGTCCTGGTGGACGGCGCGACCTGGATGGGCGACACCGCCGGCCCGCTGGCCGCGATCCCCGCCGTGGAGGAGGCCCACGTCATCGCGGGGCCGGCGTCGCTGCTGGTCAAGGTGCGCACGTCCAGCACCAAGGAGCTCCAGGACGTCCTGCGCCAGATCTTCGAGGTGGACGGCGTGACCGGCACCCAGACCATCGTCGTGCTGGAGACGTTCTTCGAGCGAACCCTCAAGTAAGCTTCAGGTATGGTCGCCTGGAACAGCAAAGAACTGACGGTCGGACAGCTCGCCGAACGCAGCGGCGTGGCCGTCTCCGCGCTGCACTTCTACGAGACCAAGGGTCTCATCTCCAGCCGCCGCACCGCCGGCAACCAGCGCCGCTACCACCGCGACACCCTGCGCAGGGTCGCCTTCATCCGGCTCTCGCAACGGCTCGGCATCCCCCTCGCGACCATCGGGGACGCGCTGTCCGAACTGCCCGACGGGCGCACCCCCAACCGGGAGGACTGGGCCAGGCTGTCGGCCGCCTGGCGCGGCGAGCTGGACGACCGCATCGAGCAGCTCCAGCGGCTGCGCGACGACCTGACCGACTGCATCGGCTGCGGCTGCCTGTCACTCGACCGATGCCCGGTCGCCAACCCCTACGACCGGCTCGGCGAGGAAGGGCCGGGCGCCCGCCGCATGGACACCCGGCTGTCCCCGCCCAAAGTCTGCTGCGTCAGCCCTTCGGCGCCGCAACCGGCGGAACGATGAGCGTCGGCCGGTGGGCGTGGTGGAGCACATGGTTGGACACGCTGCCGAGCAGCACCGACCTGACCCCGGCCAGGCCCCGCGAGCCGGTCACGATGAGCGAGGCGTCGATCTCGTCGGCCACGTCGACGACCGTCTTCCAGATGGACTCGTTGTCGGCGACCGCGCGGTGGGTCACCTCGGGCAGACCGGCGGCGACAGCCAGCTCGGCGCCTTCCTTGGCGTAGTACTCGGCCTGGGCCTGCGCCTCGGTCTCGGTCTCCGGCGAGATCGCCCCCGCTGCCAGCGGGTACTTCCTCATCTGCACGAGCAGCGGCTCCCACACGGTGACGACGACGGTCGGCTGAGCGGCCAGATTCTTGGCGGCGAACTCGATGGCGCTGCGCGAATCCGCCGAGCCGTCGTAGGCGATCAGGATGGTCATGGCGTTCTCCCCTTTGCTTACGTCATCGGGTAGAGCGCCCTGATGATCGATCCCCATCCCTTCCGCGGCTGTCTGGTTTGTCACACCTTGACCGTCGTTTGGCGTCAGTGCTGGGCCATGTCCACGAAGCGGCTGTAGTGACCCTGGAAGGCCACGGTCACCGTGGCGGTCGGGCCGTTACGGTGCTTGGCCACGATCAGGTCGGCCTCACCGGCCCGGGGCGACTCCCGCTCGTAGGCGTCCTCGCGATGCAACAGGATGACCATGTCGGCGTCCTGCTCGATAGATCCCGATTCGCGAAGGTCGCTAACTGCGGGGCGTTTGTCCGTACGTTGCTCGGGGCCACGGTTGAGCTGCGAGATGGCGATGACCGGCACCTCAAGCTCCTTGGCCAGCAGCTTGATCGCACGCGAGATCTCCGAGACCTCGTTCTGGCGGCTCTCGGTCTTCTTCGGCGAGCTCATGAGCTGGAGATAGTCGATGACCACGAACCGCAGGTCGTTGCGTTGCTTGAGCCGCCGGCACTTGGCCCGGATCTCCATCATCGACATGTTGGGCGAGTCGTCGATGAACAGCGGCGCCTCGGCCACCTCGCTCATCCTGCGCGCGAGGCGGGTCCAGTCGTCGTCGCCCATCATGCCCGAACGCATCGCGTGCAGGGCGACCCTGGCCTCGGCGGACAGCAGACGCATGGTGATCTCGTTGCGGGACATTTCCAGCGAGAAGATGACAGTGGTCATTCCATGCTTGATCGCCGCAGAACGCGCAAAATCCAGACCCAGCGTGCTGTTGTGAGTGGGAATGCAGGTGCGGCCCGCCAGGTACATGTGGTCGGCGTTGTCGACCTCGACGCAGCGCACCGGACGGCTCTCGATCTTCCGCACATCGACGATGTAGCGGACCCGGGTCTTGGGATGCGCGGCATCGACCTGCCTGGCCGCCTTCCTCGGCAGCCGGAAGAGCTTGTCGGAGGTCGTGAAACTGATCATGTAGCAGGTCGAGCTCTCCTCGGTCCTGCCTCTGACCGGCTTGGTACGCATGGTCGCCTTGTAGCCGAGGCTCAGCACCAGCTCGTGCACGTCGGCGGCGAGGCGACGGCTGGTGACGGCGAACTGGATCTGCCCAGCGGCGTTGACGTGGCCGTCGGAGTCGAGCAGCCCGGCCAGCAGGGCGCGTCGCTGTCCCTCAGAGGCCCGCAGGTAGCCCGCCGGGATGTGCTTGTCACCGAGGACGCCCAGAGTGCGGAGGAGTCCTTGGACGGTGCCGTGGTCGAGAGGGCAGGCCCGACACCGCCGCAGCCCGCTCGAGGGACGACCGCAGTCGGGACACGTGGGCGCGGCCGGCTCCGGCAGGGTCATCTGGTAGGCGATCGAGGAGCCCACGCGGGTGACCCGGATGCCCTCGGCCTCGATGTTCTCGATGATCTCCGGGTCGACGGTGGAGAACCGCGCGCCCGTGCTGTGGCCGTCGCCCAGCCACACGCCGAGCACGTAAGGGGACAGCGGAAGCTCCCGCTCGGCCAGCGCGAAGGGCGCCGCCACCGCCACCGCGTGGTTGGGCCGCCCGTCGGCCGTCGTGCAGCGGAGGGTGGCGGCGATCTCCTCCGTCGTCACGACGTGCTGGTGCTCCGCGGTCGTGGCGGCGTTCTTCGGCGTGGTGATCCGCGTGTGCAGAGCGCTGTGGAGCTCGCCCGCCGGATAGGCGGGGGCATGCCAGGAAGAGCTCCTGATCGGGCCGCCGACGGCGGTGGGGACCTTCCCCATGGGGCCGACCTGCCGCTGGACGGTGTGGAGGACGTTGCGGAACTCCTCCCCCACGGTCTCAAGGGCCTCGCGATGCGTCACCGGCCTGTCCGGATGTCCGAACGCCGCGTCGCGGGCCTCTTCGACCCGCCGGACCGCCGCCGCCGCCGTCCAGTAGAGGGACGGCAGCGTGGCGGCCGCCCTCCTGGCCGCGCGCGAGGACGTACGCCATTGGTGCTGGGCGTCTGCGACGATCACCGTGCCGTCGCTGAACTCCACCTCGTAGCACGGCCTGTCGTCCATCACGTCGGTCGCCGCGACGACCCGGGTCGGCCTGCCGTCGGCTCCGATCAGCTCATCGCCGACCTCGACCTCGCCCATCGTCGTCCAGCCGGTGGGCGTGGGCAGTGGGGTGTCGAGGGCCAGGGCCTTGCCGATGGCCGGGCGGGCGGCCACGACGATCATCTGGCCCGGGTGGAGGCCGTTGGTGAGTTGGTCGAGGTCCTGGAAGCCGGTCGGGACGCCGACCATCTGGCCGCCGCGGCTGCCGATGGCCTCCAGCTCGTCGAGGGCGCCAGGCATGATGTCGGCCAGCGGCGCGTAGTCTTCCGACGTGCGGCGTTCGGTGACCTTGTAGATCTCCGCCTGGGCGCGGTCGACGAGGTCGTCGACCTCTTCGTTCTGGCCGCCGTAGCCGAAGGAGACGATGCGGGTGCCGGCCTCGATCAGGCGGCGCAGGATCGCCTGCTCGCGCACGATCTTGGCGTAGTAGCCGGCGTTGGCGGCCGTGGGGACGACCGCCGTCAGCGTGTGGAGGTAGGCGGCGCCGCCCACCCTGGCCATCTCGCCGCGTTTCTGCAGCTCGTCGAAGACGGTGACGGCGTCGGCGGGCTCGCCTCGGCCGTAGAGGTCGGTGATGACCTCGTAGACCATCTGGTGGGCGGGCCGGTAGAAGTCGTCGGAGCGCAGGATCTCCACGACGTCGGCGATGGCGTCCTTCGACAGCAGCATGCCGCCGAGCACGGACTGCTCCGCCTCGATGTTGTGCGGCGGGGTGCGATCGAAACCGGGGCCTCCGCCGCCCTCTTCGTCAATGCTCACCGCGCCCCCTCGAACAACCTTGCAGGCGGTCGCACCACCCCCACTTGTAGTCGACCGGTGTGACAGTTTCGCTGGTTCGGCGCGCGAGGGCAACGCGGCCTGTGGACAACGCTGTGGGTGAGCTGTGCACCAGCGCGCCCAGGGTGTGAAAGCTCTGTGGACGAGCCTGGGGATAACTCTTTCGGATATGCACCGATCATCGTCTGACCTGGGCAAACAGTGTCCACCGGCTGTGGAGGAAAGAAAGTTGGCCCGACACGCCGTGTAATGGCCATAATAGACAAATGCCCATTACACCCCAGGACCGGGAGATTTTGCGGCTCGCGCTGCCCGCGTTCGGCGCGCTGGTCGCCGAGCCGCTCTTCCTGCTCGCCGACTACGCCATCGTCGGCCACGGCCTCGGCACCACGGCCGTGGGCGCGCTGGGCGTGGCGGGGGCGGTCCTGGCGACGCTGGTGAACCTCTGCGTCTTCCTCGCGTACGGCACGACGGCGTCCGTGGCGCGGCAGAGCGGCGCCGGCAACCACGCGCGGGCCATGCGCAACGGCGTGGACGGCATCTGGCTGGCCCTGTCCATCGGCGTGGTGCTCATCGCCCTGGGCTGGCCGCTCGCGCCGGCCATGGTCGACCTGTTCGGAGCCGCTCCCGACCAGGCCGAGCTGGCCGTGACGTACCTGCGGATCAGCCTGCTCGGCGCGCCCGGGATGCTGGTCGTGCTGGCGGGCACCGGGGTGCTGCGCGGCCTGCAGGACACGGTCACGCCGCTGGTGGTGGCCGTGGGCTCGTTCGCGCTCAACGCGGCGCTGAACGCCTGGTTCGTGCTCGGGCTGCATTGGGGCATCGCCGGGTCGGCGTGGGGCACCACACTGGCCCAGACGCTCGGAGCCGTCGTCTACCTGGTCGTGGTGGTCAGGGGCGCCCGGCGGCTCGGCACGCCGCTCACGCCCGACCTCGCGGGCGTCCGGCAGGCCGGTACGGCCGGTCTCGCCCTGCTCATCCGTACGGTGTGCCTGCGGATCGTGCTGATCGTGGGCACGGTGGTCGCCACCAGGATGGGCCAGGCCCAACTGGCCGCGTACGCCATCGCCGGCCAGGTGTGGAACCTGATGGCCTTCGCCCTCGACGCGATCGCGATCGCCGGCCAGGCCATCACCGGACGCTCGCTCGGCGCCGGGGACACGGTCGTCACCAGGGCCGCGACCAGGCGGATGATGCAGTGGGGCCTGTGGTCGGGCCTGGCGCTCGGCGTGGCGGTCGTGGCGGCCAGGCCGCTGCTGCCCGGCCTGTTCGGCGCCGACCCGGCGGTGACCGACGAGCTTCTGGCCGTGTTGTGGCCGGTCGCGCTGTTCCAGCCGATCTGCGGGGTGGTGTTCGTGCTCGACGGCGTGCTGATCGGCGCGGGCGACCAGCGCTACCTGGCCTGGGCCGGGGTGTGGACGACGCTGGCGTACCTGCCCGCGGCCTTCCTGGCCGCCGAGCTCGGCCTGGTCGCGCTCTGGTGCGCGCTCGGGGTCTGGATGATCGCCCGGCTGGTCACCCTCACCCGGCGGGCGGCCGGCACGGCCTGGCTGGTGACCGGCGCGTAGCCGATCCGACCTGCCGCGTCACCCCGGCGGACGGCCGGAGTCCGGGTCACCGTAATCGTCTTGTGCTTGCCGTTGTCCAACTGGTGAGACAGCATGGGCGAGTTCCCTGAGCGGGGTGTTCCGTGTCCACGATTCTGCGACGACTGCCGCCGTCAGAGGCGACCGGGTTACGCACCGGCGCCCGCCACAGCCTGTCCGAGGTCTATCGCCCGGCCGACCTCGTGGTTCTCGGGCTCGGTGTGATCATCGGAGCCGGCATCTTCAGCGTCGCCGGCGAGCAGGCCCAGACCACCGCGGGGCCCGGCGTGATCCTCTCGTTCATGATCGCCGGGATCGCGTGCCTGCTGGCGTGCCTGTGCTACGCCGAGCTGTCGTCCACGATGCCGACCTCGGGCAGCGCCTACACCTTCACGTACGTCATCTTCGGCGAGGTCTGGGCGTGGATCATCGGCTGGGCGCTGATCCTGGAGCTGCAGTTCGCCGCCGCGGTGGTGGCCAGGGCTTGGGCGTCCATCGCGGTCAAGGCGGTCGCCGACTTCGGCGTACGGGTGCCGCAGTCCGTGGACGACGTGCTCGTCCTGGTCATCCTGGTGCTGCTGACGGGCATCGTGGCCCTCGGCGCGCGGGTCGGGCTGCGGGCGCTGTGGATCATGGTGTCGGCCAAGCTGCTGGCCATCGGGGCGGTCATCGTCGTGGGCCTGACCCACATCGACGTGGCCAACTACGGCGACTTCTACGTCGAGCCCAAGGTGTTGCCCGTGCGTCCGCGGACCGTCATCGAGCTCTTCGCCGGGCACGGCATGGCCTTCGGCTGGTTCGGCGTCTTCGCGGCGGCCTCGGCGATCGCGTTCGCCTACATCGGCTTCGACATCGTCGCCACCTCGGCCGAGGAGAGCGTCAACGCGCCGAAGGCCGTGCCCAAGGGCATGATCCGCAGTCTGGTGATCGCCACGGTCATCTACCTCGCGGTCGCGCTCGTCATGGTGGGCATGGTCTCGTACACGAAGATCAGCGGGGACGCGCCGCTGTCGAGCGCGTTCCGTGCCGTGGGCGTGGACTGGATGGTGCACGTCATCGACGCGGGGGCGGTGCTCGGGCTGACGACGGTGATCCTGGTGCTGATCGTGGGCCAGACGCGCGTGCTGTTCTCGATGGCCCGCGACGGGCTGATCCCGCGTGGCCTGGCCACGGTCAGCCGCAGGTACCACACGCCGACGCGGGTGACGCTGCTGATCGGGTTCATCGCGATCGTGCTGGCCGAGTTCGTGCCGGTGCTGACCATGCAGGAGCTGGTGGTGATCGGGACGCTGTTCGCGTTCCTGTTCGTGGCGGCGGGGGTGATCGTGATGCGGCGGCGCATGCCGCACCTGGAGCGCGGCTTCCGCGTGCCGCTCTCGCCGCTGCTGCCCGCGCTCTCGCTGGTCGCCACGCTCTGGCTGATGCTCAACCTGCGCGTGCTCACCTGGGCGTGGTTCGTCCTGTGGATGGCCTTCGGGCTGCTGGTCTACCTTCTGTACGGCCGCCGCCACAGCCTGCTCGCCACCCCGCGCGACGCCCCGGCCGAACCCGGCCGGGGCCGCCACCGCCGCTAGAGGCGTCCGGATTCGAGCACGCTGCGCAGGAACTCCCTGGTCCGCGGCTGCTCCGGCGAGGCGAAGATCTTCTCCGGCGGGCCCTTCTCCACCAGGACGCCGTCGTCGAGGAAGCACACGGTGTCGGAGATGTCGCGGCAGAAGCTCATCTCGTGGGTCGTGAGGATCATGGTCATCCCCGACTCCTTGAGCTCCCTGACGATCCCCAGCACCTCGACCACCAGCTGGGGGTCGAGCGCCGAGGTGACCTCGTCGAGCAGCATCAGCCTGGGCTGCATGGCCAGCGCCCTGATGACCGCCACCCGCTGCTGCTGGCCGCCCGAGAGCTGGTCGGGGTAGGCGCCGGCCTTGGCCGCCAGCCCGAATTTGGTCAGCAGCTCGTGCGCCTGTTCCTCGGCCTGCTCCTTGGACGTCCTGAGCACCCGCCGGGGCGCGAGCGTGACGTTGTCGAGCACGCTCATGTGCGGGAACAGGTTGAACGCCTGGAACACGATGCCGAGCCGCTTGCGCACGTCGTCGACGTCCACGCGGGGGTCGGTGATCTCCTGGCCGTCGAGGTGGATGGCGCCGTCGTCGACGGTCTCCAGCAGGTTCACGCAGCGCAGGAGGGTGGACTTGCCCGACCCGGACGCGCCGATCAGGCTGACGACCTCGTGCGCGCGCACCTCCAGGTCGATGCCGCGCAGCACGCTGTGACCGTGGAAGTTCTTCCACACCCCTTCGATGGTCAGCAGGCTCATGCGCCACGCCTCCTGCGCGTACGGGCGGCCAGGTGGTCGGTGAGCCTGGCCATCGGGATCGTGAGCAGGATGAACAGCAGCGAGGCGACCAGGTAGGGCGTGTAGTTGAACTTGCTGGAGGCGATGATCTGGGCCTGCCTGAGCGCCTCCAGCGGCCCGATGGTGGCCACCAGCGCGGTGTCCTTCTGCAGCGAGACGAAGTCGTTGAGCAGCGGCGGCACGACCCGGCGGGTGGCCTGCGGGAGCACGACGAACCGCATGGTCTTGACGTGGCTCAGGCCCAGCGAGCGGGCGGCCGCGACCTGGCTGGGGTGCACCGACTCGATGCCGGAGCGGAACACCTCGGCCACGTACGCGCCGTACGAGAGCGTGAGCCCGATCACGCCGAGCGTGGCCAGGTCCGTGGGGATGCCCTGCAGCCGCAGCGCGGGCAACCCGAAGCCGACGAGGTAGATGACCAGGATCGTCGGCACGCCGCGGAAGACGTCGGTGTAGAGCGTGGCCAGGGCCCTGATCGGGAAGAACGCGGGCGTGGTGATGCCTCTGGCCAGCGCCACCAGCAGCCCGACGATCAGGATCAGCGGCTCGGCGATCAGGAACATCTTGATGTTGAGCAGGAACCCGTCCAGCACGTGGGGCAGCGCCTTGACGAACCACTCGGGGGCGAAGAACGCCTCCTGAACCCGGGGCCAACCGGGCGAGTTCGTGACCAGGACCACGACCAGGACGATGAAGACGATCGTCGAGGCCGTGGCGATCGAGCCCGAGCGGCGCGCCCGCGACCTGCGGACGCGCTCGCGCTCAAGCTGCCGCTGCGAGGGGACGTGCTCGCTGGCGGGCTTACTCGTCGGGCTCACGACAACTCAGGCGCGCCGGCGGCCGAGCCCAGCCACTCCTGCTCGATCTTCGCCAGGTCGCCCTTCGACTTCAGGGAGTCGACGGCCTTGTCCAGGCACGGCTTGAGCGCGCTGCCCTTCTCCATGACCAGGCCGAACTCCTCCGGCGTGCCCGCGGTCGAGCTGAACTGGCCGACGATCTTGGAGTTGTCCACCTGGGCGGCCGTGACGTAGAACGCGGTGGGCAGGTCGACGACGATCGCGTCCACCTGCTTGTTCTTCAGCGCGTTCACGGCGTCGACCTGGTCGTTGTAGACGTTGGGCTCGGCGGACGGCTTGATGACGTCCTTGACCCCGGCCAGCGACGTGGTGCCCACCTGGACGCCGAACTTGGCGTCCTTGAGCTCGGCCACGTTCTTCGCCTCGGCGAACTTGCTGCCCTTGATCGCCACGACGGCCTGCTTGACCGTGTAGTAGCCCTTGCTGAAGTCGACCGCCTTGGCCCGGTCGGGGTTGATCGAGACCTGGTTGACGTCGAAGTCGAACTGCTTGGCCCCCGGCGCGAACGCGGAGTCGAACTTGATCGTGCTCCACTGCACCTCGGTCCGGTCGAAGCCGAGCTCGCCGGCCACCGCGAACGCCACCGCGCTCTCGAAGCCCTGGCCGTTGCTCGGGTCGTCGTCCTTGAACCACGGCTCGTAGGCCGGCTTGTCGGTGCCGATAGTGAGCTTGCCGCCGTTGACGAGCTTGAGCTGGTCCTTCGTGCACATGTCGGCAGCCGCGGAGCCGGTCGCCGTGGCCGCGGGGGCCGGTTGGTCCGCCGGGGCACATGCGACGGCCCCTACCGCGAGCACACCGATCGCGAGCAGCATCGTGGAACGGGCCATGGCAGAGCCTCCAGGGGGAAACACACACAAAGAACGCAGGCATTCTACGCGGCCCCCACGGGAAACAAGTGCGCAGGTCACCACGGCAGCCGGTCACGCGTGGGCGCGCGTCACGGCGGCCCGCCGGTGAAGGGTCAGCGGCCGTTCCCCTGGAGGGCCCTCGGCCGGAGCACGGCGGGTGGCCGGACCTGGCGCAGCCGTAAGGACCGGAAAAGGACACCGGCCACGGGCGGCGGGCACGGGAACGCGAAAAAGCCCCCCTCCTTGCGGAGAGGGGCTTGATCAGCGATCGTCAGCCGGCCACGACGTCGACGTCGACGGACGCCGACACCTCGGGGTGGAGCTTGACGGAGATCTTGTGCGACCCGACGCTCTTGATCGGGTTGCGGATCTCGATGCGACGGCGGTCGAGGGTCGGGCCACCGGCCGCCTTGACGGCGTCGGCGATGTCGCCCGTGGTGATCGAGCCGAACAGCCGGCCCGACTCGCCCGCGCGGGTGGTCAGCCGCACGCGCAGGGCGCCGAGCTGGCCGGCGACCTCCTTGGCGGTGCCGATGTCGCGGATCTCGCGAGCGTCGCGAGCCTTCTTGATGGTCTCGATCTGGCGCTCGGCGCCACGCGTCCAGCGCATGGCGTAGCCGCGCGGGATGAGGTAGTTACGGCCGTAGCCGTCCTTGACCTCGACGACGTCGCCAGGGGCGCCGAGGCCGGAGACCTCGTTGGTGAGGATGAGCTTCATGTCGACAGACCTCCTTAGCGCGCGGTGCTCGTGTAAGGCAGCAGAGCCACCTCACGGGCGTTCTTGATCGCGGTCGCCACGTCGCGCTGGTGCTGGGTGCAGTTGCCCGTCACCCGGCGCGCACGGATCTTGCCGCGGTCGGAGATGAACTTCCGAAGCAGCGCCGTGTCCTTGTAGTCGACGTATGAGATCTTGTCGTGGCAGAACAGGCAAACCTTCTTCTTGGGCTTGCGCAGTGCCGGCTTAGCCATCGTGGTGCTCCTCTCAGAGCCCCGCCTTTCGGGCGGGAATGGACTCGGGCTTGTGGACAGGTGTTAGAAAGGCGGTTCGTCGCTGAAGTCGTTGCCGCCGCCGAAGCCGCCGCCCTGGTTGCCGCCGCCGCCGAAGCCGCCGCCACCACCGCCACCGCCCTGGTAGCCGCCGCCCTGGGGCGGGGCGGGCGAGGCAGAGGCCCACGGGTCGTCGGCAGGGCCGCCGCCGAAGCCGCCGCCACCGCCGCCGCCGCCCTGACGGGTGGTGCGGTTGACCTTGGCCGTGGCGTTGCGCAGGGACGGGCCGACCTCGTCGACCTCGACCTCATAGACCGTGCGCTTCTCGCCTTCCTTGGTCTCGTAAGACCGTTGCTTGAGCCGCCCCTGCACGATGACCCGCATGCCGCGCTGGAGGCTCTCGGCGGCGTTCTCCGCCGCCTGCCGCCACACGTTGCAGGTCAGGAAGAGGCTTTCGCCATCCTTCCACTCGTTGGTCTGGCGATCCATGAACCGCGGAGTGGACGCGATGCGGAATCGAGCCACCGCTTGACCCGTCGGGGTGAAGCGCAGCTCCGGGTCGTCGACAAGGTTGCCGACGATGGTGATTACGGTGTCGCCTGCTGCCATGGCTAGCGCTCGCCTTCCTGCACGCCTTCGCTTGGGTTACGGCTCAGAGTACGGGTGCTCTCCGACAAAAAGCCGGTGGTCGTCAACAAGAAACCCGCTCGTCGGCCCGCCACCGGGACGGCGGCCCGCTTCGCGGCCTTCCTGCTGCTAGTGCACGTCCGGGCGCAGGACCTTGGTGCGCAGGATGCCCTCGTTGAGGTTCATCTGCCGGTCGAGCTCCTTGACCGTCGCGGGCTCCGCGGACAGGTCGATGACGGCGTAGATGCCTTCCGACTTCTTGTCGATGTCGTAGGCGAGCCGACGACGGCCCCAGACGTCGACCTTCTCCACGGTGCCGCCGTCGTTGCGGACCACGGTGAGGAACTGGTCGAGGGACGGCGCGACAGTGCGCTCATCGAGCGAAGGGTCCAGAATGACCATTACTTCGTAACGACGCATGCGGGACTCCAACCTCCTCTGGACTCTTGCGGTCACGACACTCTGCCGTGACAGGAGGACGCTGACGTCAGGCCGCGGCGCCCCATTTCGGCGCCCCGGGTCGATGGATCACCCATCACAACGCAGCGCTGCCCAGGTTACCAGCCACGAGTAGGTGGGAAAGCATGTAAGAAAGCAAGGGGGTGGCGGCTGTGCCACATGTGCTTCATCCCTCTGAAAGGGAGCGGTTCAGGCTCACGCTCAACACCGACGGACGCTCTCACCCGGTGGAGAACGGCCTGGCGGTCGCGACACTGGCGTGCGGTCTCGTGGCGTTCGTCGCCGCGTTCTTCCCCGCCGCCCACGTGATCTCGTCCTGGCTCGGCACGCTCGGTTTCGGGACCGGTCTCTACTCGCAGTACATCTCGGTGACCACGCCTCAGCGCTCGGTCAACATCGTGGGTCTGGTGGCCTCGTTCGTGGGAGCCGTGCTCGGCATCGCCCACGGCGGCTTCCTGCCGCATCCTTGACGGGCCCCCGTACGGCGAACGGCCCCGGTGACGCCCGGGGCCGTCGTGTGTCCGCGGCTCACCTGCCGATGTGCAGGTCGATGCCGAGCAGGACCAGGAACCAGAGGAACACCGCGAGCAGTGCCTCGGCGACGTCCCGGAGGAGACCCGGGGTGATGTAGTCGTAGATCCAGGCGACGTAGATTCCGACGATCACGTAGACCAATAAGAGCAGCGCCCGCAGCCGCCAGCGTGTCATATGCGTTCTCCTCGGGGGTAGGGGGTGCCGGGCGTCTTCCCGGGGGCGGTCCCGCCAAACGGATAAGCTCCTTGACATGCTGCGTATCGGAGCTCACGTCGACCAGGACGATCCCGCCGCTCACGCCGAACGGGTCGGCGCGGAGGTCGTGCAGTTCTTCCTCGGCGATCCCCAGGGCTACGCCAAGCCGGTGCTGCCGGACAAGCCGGTCGAGGGCGTCGACGTCTACATCCACGCGCCCTACCTGATCAACGTCGCCACGACGAACAACCGCATCAGGATCCCCAGCCGCAAGCTGCTCGAACAACATCTGAAGGCGGCCGCGGGGCTCGGCGCCAAGGGCCTGGTCGTGCACGGCGGCCACGTCAACAAGAGCGACGACCCGCAGGTGGGCTTCGACAACTGGCGCAAGGTGTTCGAGCGCATGGAGTGCCCGATCCCCGTGCTCATCGAGAACACCGCGGGCGGCGGCAACGCGATGGCCCGCAAGCTGGAGCGCATCGCCCGGCTGTGGGACGCGCTCGACGGCTTCGACGTGGGCTTCTGCCTCGACACCTGTCACGCGCACGCGGGCGGCGAGGAGCTGGTCGACCTGGTCGAGCGGGTCAAGGCGATCACCGGCCGGATCGACCTCGTCCACTGCAACGACTCGCGCGACGACTTCGACTCCGGCGCCGACCGGCACGCCAACCTGGGCCAGGGGAAGATCGACCCCGAGCTGATCCTGGCGGTCTGCCGCGCGGCCGGCGCCCCGGTCGTGGTGGAGACGCCGGGCGAGGGCCAGGCCGACGACATCGCGTTCCTGCGCAAGAACCTCTGAACGCGGCGCGAGAACCTCGGAACGCCGCACTGGGGCCTCGGAACGCCGCGCGGGAGCCTCTGGACCGAAAACACACAGCCTGTGGATAACTTCCCTGGATTACCGAGGCGAAGAAACGGGTAGAGACTTCAGCCCGCCCAGGCGCCCGTGAGAAAGCGGGCCGCGTTGAGGTACATGAGCGGCCCGCAGATCAGCGCGTACAGCACGATGACCCACGGCTTCCTGGTCGCCACCTTCGCGACCAGCACCCACAGCGGGAACCACAGCAGCAGCGAGCGCGGGATCGACAGGTAGTACGCCGAGGTCATCAGCGCCGCCGCCTGCAACCCGCAGTAGACGGCCTCGCTCCACCTGCGCAGCGCCAGCAGCCACACCAGCACGCCCACCGCCAGCACGGCCCCGGCGATCTCCATGCGGAAGGCCACCGCGAAGTCGTCGGTGCCCATGGCCGAGCTCCACGTCGTCCGCCACGCCTGCCAGGGCCACTCGAAGTCGCGACCCCAGCCGGCCTCCTGCGCGTGCTTCCACGCCAGCCAGTCCCCGGAGCGCCGGTAGTGGTAGAACGAGTACGCCGCCAGCGGCAGGAAGGGCACCGCCAGCCAGCCGGCCCGCCGCCACGACTCCCTGCTCCTGACGAACTCCACCGCCAGCGCGACCGCCAGGAACAACCCGGTGATCCGCACGCACGACGCCCCCGCGGCCAGCAGGACGGCCTGCGGCCAGCGTCCGAGGCGGGCGGCCAGCCACGCGGGGATCGCGAAGGCCAGGAACAGCGACTCGCTGTAGCCCGCCGACAGGAACACGGCCATCGGGAACAGCAGCAGCGCCAGCACCGCCATCCAGCCGGTCGCGCCCTCCAGCTCGGCCAGCCTGGCCAGCGCGACCATGGCCACCGCCCCGGCGACCAGCGAGATCAGCATCCCGCAGATCGCCCAGTCGGGCACCACGAGATGCACGGCCCGCAGCACGACCGGCAGGCCGGGGAAGAACGCGGGCAGGCCGTCGTCGTGCGGTTTGCCGGGTTCTCCGTCGTACCCGTACTGGGCGATCGTGACGAACAGGCCGGCGTCCCATTGGCGCCACTTGCCGGCGTACTCGGCGAGGGTCACGCCGAGCAGCGTCGACACCAGGAGCCCGGCCCGCGATCCGAGCCACAGCAGCAGCGCGTCCCGGCCGGCCGAGCGCGTGATCATGGTGTCTTCAGTACGAACCGGTCGGGGGCGTCGTCGAACACCCCGCCCGCCTGGTCGTCGATGTCACCCTGGCGCACCACGTCCCGTTCCGGGCGCAGGATGTCCCGGACGACGAACGCCATCATGATCCCGATGGTGATGACCCGTCCCCAGACCGCGGTGAAGTACGTGTCGTCCCCGATGCCCAGGTCGTCGCGGCTGAGCGGGGGCTGGGCGAGCAGGTAGAGCCAGATCGCCGCGAAGTACCAGACCTCGGCGAGCTGCCACAGCGCCAGCGGCTTCCACCTGGGCCTGGCCAGCACCGCGAACGGCACCAGCCACAACACGAACTGCGGCGACCACACCTTGTTCGTCATCATGAACGCGGCCAGGGCGAGGAAGCAGATCTGCACCAGCCGGGGCCGGCGCGGCGCGGCGAGCGCGAGCACGGCGATACCCAGGCACAACACGGCCAGCGCCACCATGCCGAGCGTGCTGACGTCGGCCTCGCCCAGGATGCCCCAGCCCTTGCGCTGGAAGAACAGCCATGGCGATCCCCAGTCGATCCCGCGTTCCTGGGAGAAGACGTAGAAGCGGCGCCAGCCGTCCCAGGCGAAGAGCATGAAGGGCACGTTCACCACGAGCCAGGCCCCCGCGGTCGAGCCCAGCGTCACCAGGAACGGCCGCCAGCGGGCGGTCCGCAGCGTGAGCAGGAACAGCGCGCCAAGGAACATCAGCGGGTAGAACTTGGTCGCGATCGCCAGGCCGAGCAGCACGCCCGCCAGCACCTGCCGCTTGCGCGCCCAGGCCAGCAGCATGCCCATCGACAGCGCGCCGGCGACCAGGTCCCAGTTGATGTACGCGGCCAGGATCACGGCGGGCGAGATCGCGTACCACAGCGCGTCCCACCGGCGGGTGGGCCCGGCCACCGCCGCCATCAGCAGGACGCCGACCACCAGGCAGATGCCGAGCAGCAGGACCGTGAGGTCGTAGAACCTGACGGCCTGGGCGACCTGGTCGAGGTCCAGCTTCCGCGAGATCCAGGCGATGACCTGCATCACCTCGCCCAGCACCACCGGGTACTCGACCTGCTTGTCGAACGGCACGTCGGCGAAGTACGGGTTCTGGGTCGCGAGCTGCCGGTCGAAGTACAGCGGGTAGATGTCGGTGTAACAGAAGTTCGTGTACGTCTGGACCTGGTCGTTCCATCCGCCGGCCCGGCACGGCAGCCGCACCACGTAGGCGAGGACGGCCCCCAGGGCGGCGATCAGCCCCAGGGGGAGGAACGGCACAGCACGCGCCGCCAGAGGGACGCGTGCCTCGGTCGTGGTCACCACTCCTCGTGTCTGGCGTTCATCTGGTGGGTGCCGGCCGGGCGGGAGTCGGGCACCTTGCCGCCTCCGCCGCCGCTCAGGATGCCGTGGTCGTCGGCCTCGGGGATGCCGGTGTCCTGCTGGGAGTCGTCGGTGACGTCACCGCCATCGTCGTTGCAGGGCGCGACCAGGCAGTCCTGCTGGTTGCCGTCGTCGAAGGGGTTGCCCGAGCCGTCGTCGAGCGGGCTTGTGGCGGTCGGCGTCGGCGTCGGCACCGGGCGCGGCACGATGTTCTCCGGCAGGCCGATGTCGGCCTTCTGCGGGAACTGCTCGATCGGCTTGCCCTCGTGCGCGGCGAGCATGAACCGCCGCCAGGTCGCGGTGGGCGGGCCGGCGCCCTCGAACCCGAGCGGGGCCTCCTCGGCCTTGGTGTACTTGTTGTTCGGGCCGTACTTCTTGCTCGGCTTGCCGCCGGGGGTCTCCGGGCAGTTGGCATGCAGGGGCTGGACGATTTTGCCCGTCTTGGTCACGCAGCGCTCGCGGTAGAACCCGACAGCCGTGGAGATCTGCGGCGTGTAGCCGACGAACCAGGCTTCCTTCTCGTTGTTGTTGGTGCCGGTCTTGCCGGCCGCGGGCCGGTTGCCGAGCCCCTGGCCCGCTGCGGTGCCGCTCCTCAGCACCTCCTGCATGGCGGTCGTCGAGTCGGCGGCCACCTCCGCGTCGATGACCCTGGTCGAGGTCCGCTGCTCGGGGTAGACGACCTGCCCGTTGAGCTTGACGTCCTGCACCACGTGGTACTTGGTGTACTTGCCGCCGTTGGCGAAGATCGCATACCCGGCGGCCTGCTCGACCGGCTTCACCAGGGCGCTGCCGATGGCGAACTGGAACTGGTGCTCCCTGACGTCCTGGTCCATGCGTCCCTTGTCGAACCCGGCGTTCTCCACGAGCTCCTTGACGTCTTCGAGCTGCCTGGGCAGCTTGAACGCCATCGACACGTACGCGGTGTTGACGGACTGCGCCGTGGCCTTGATCACGTCGACGGCCTGGCCGACGTTGTGGCTGTTGCGGAAACCGTCCTTCTGCTGGCCCGGGATGATCTTCGGCACGGTCTGGTTGCCCGGCACGTAGCTCTTGAGCGAGTAACCGGCCTGCAGCCAGGCCGCCAGCACGTACGGCTTGAACGCCGACGCGGCCTGCTTGCTGGCGTCGAAGGGCTCGTTGAACGGGTCGGTGAGGAAGTCGCGGCCGCCGTAGAAGGCCAGGACGCGGCCGTTCTTCGGGTCGACGGCGGCCAGGCCGGCGTGGAACTCCTTCGACATGTTCGCCGTCGTGGCCTCGACCGCCGTCTTGGCGGCCTTCATGAGCTTCTCGTCGAAGGTCGAGGTGATCTGGTAGCCGCCGCTCCTGACCATGTCAGGGGTGAGCTTGCGCTGCTTCAGCTCCTCCAGCACCTGCGTGATCATGTAGCCGCGCAGGCCCGCGTAGGCTTCCTTGGCGTCGCCCTTGTAGATTTTGGGGAACTTCGCCTTCGCCGGCAGGTCGCCGTACTTCTGGGGCCACTGCTCGGCCATGTACTTGATGGTCGTGCTCCACCGCTCGCGCAGGCCGGGGTCGTCGGGGCCCCAGCTCGGGCGCTGGATGCGCGCGGCCAGGTAGGCGCCCTGCTCGGGGGTCAGGCTCTTGGCGTGGACGCTCTTCCCGAAGTACGCCTGCGAGGCGGCCTCGACACCGTAGGCGAGGCCGAAGTTCACGGTGTTGAGGTAGCGGGCGAGGATGACTTCCTTGGTCAGCTCCTGGTTGAGCTTGACCGCGACGAAGATCTCCTTGAGCTTGCGCTTGACGGAGACCTCCTGGCTGAGGCCGTCGTAGTAGCCGCGGGCCATCTGCTGGGTGATGGTCGAGGCGCCCTGGAGCTGCTGGCCGGTCGCGGTCATCCACACCGAACGCGCCATGCCGGAGAGGGAGACGCCGGAGTCCTCGTAGAACGTCTTGTTCTCGATGGCGACCGTGGCGTCCTTGACGGTGTCGGCCATGTCCTTGAAGTCGACGGTCTGCCGGGGCACACCGAGCTTGGCGAGGACCTTGCCGTTGCGGTAGTAGAGCGTGCTCTGCTGCGCGACCGCCGACGCCTGGGTGGCCTCGGGCACCGGCGTGAGGTTGTAGGCGACCATGATCATGCCGAAGATGCCGGCCGCCAGCACGACCACGCTGGCCACGACGATCTTCCAGCTCGGCACGAACCGGCGCCAGCCGCTGCGCCTCTTGGTCGGCGGCCCGGGCGGCTCCGGGGGTTCGTCCTGCCCGCTCGCCCGGCGCGAGCGCCTGGGCGGCGCCTCGCCGACCATCGTCTCCTGGTTGCTCACGGAACGCGTGTCCTGCCGCGCCCGGGAGCGGGCGCGCGGCGGCGGCTCCTCGCGCCCCTGGGGCGCCCCGCGCCGGGGCTGCGGCCCGGAGGCGGGGTCGCTGTACGACTGCGCGGACATCGCGCCGGTCTGCTCATAGGCGGCTTCAGGACGACGCGGCGACTGCGTCGAACCCCAATCGGAGTCGCCGGTTTGGGGAGGAGAACCTGGGGGCACAGAACGGGATGAGTTGGAGCGACGGCGCCTTCCCGGGCGGGCCGTCCCCTCATTCATGCTGTTACTCACACGTCCTCGCATCGTCGTCGGATAAAAACGGCGTATGGGCGTGAGGTGACTCGCCGCCCTCGGTGTTCACGGTTGGCCGACGAGGTCTGGCGGTCCGTTGCCGAGGACGAACGAGACCGTCAGGTGGTTCCAGGAACAACCTTGGCAGACCTCGACGACGTACACCCGGAACTCATCGTAATCATGGGCCATTTCGACAAGCTCTGACGTGGCCTTTGCCTGACCGGCATGCCGCCCGAGCGAATCGCCGTAGACATAGGTCACGTTGGTGACGTTCTCCCTCTCGCACACCGGGCAGAGACGTTCGGTCGACTCGCCGAACACGCGGGCTGCGCGAAGGAGGTACGGCTGTGCGTCACAGAGGTCTCCGCGCGAGGCGCGGCCCACCTCAAGGGAACGGACCGCTGCCCGCTTGGCGAGGCCGTAGTCCACCACCCTCCGCTGTGACCACATGAGCGCCAGACTACGGCGTTTTACCGAATCATCCCAACGGCTTGGCAAATCCTTTGATTGCGGCCTTATAGCGAATCGACGTATCCTCTGGATGTATCGACTCGATACATCGACGCGAGAGGAGGCGATTCCAGTGGCCAGCGGACAAGGCAGAGTTCTGGAGCTCGCCGTTCTCGGGTCGCTGCACGAACAGCCGCTACACGGCTATGAGCTGCGCAAACGGCTCAACGCCCTGTTGGGCATGTTCCGTGCGTTCTCCTATGGATCGCTGTACCCCTGTCTGCGATCGCTACTGGCCCAGGGCCTCATCGTGGAGGAGCAGCCCGCTCCCGCCACGATGGTCGGCGGCCGGTCGAAAATCGTCTACAAGCTGACCGCCGAGGGCAAGGAACGCCTCCAGGAGCTGCTGACCCAGGCCGGCCCGTCAGCCTGGGAGGACGAGAGCTTCGGTGTGCACTTCGCCTTCTTCAGGCACACGGAGGCCGAGGTGCGCCTGCGCATCCTCGAAGGCCGCCGCAGCCGCCTGGAGGAGCGCCTCGACAGCGTGCGCACGGCGCTGGCCCGTACCAGGGAGAGGCTCGACAGCTACACGCTCGAGCTGCAGCGCCATGGGCTTGAGTCGGTCGAACGCGAGGTGCGTTGGCTGAACGAGCTGATCGCCACGGAGCGGCGGGCCTCGGAAGGGCCCGAGAGAGATACCACGTCAACTGATGAGTAAGGGAGCGAGTGCGATGGGTTCGGTTCGCGTGGCCATTGTCGGTGTCGGCAACTGCGCGTCTTCGCTGGTCCAGGGTGTCCACTTCTACAAGGACGCGGACCCGGCCGCGCGAGTGCCGGGCCTGATGCACGTGAAGTTCGGTGATTATCACGTGGGCGACGTCGAGTTCGTCGCCGCCTTCGACGTGGACGCCAAGAAGGTCGGCCGCGACCTGTCGGAGGCGATCGTCGCCAGCGAGAACAACACCATCAAGATCACCGATGTGCCCCCGACGGGCGTGACCGTGATGCGCGGTCACACCTTCGACGGTCTGGGCGAGTTCTACAGCGAGATCATCGAGGAGTCCGACGAGGAACCCGCCGACGTGGTCAAGGTGCTCCGCGACAACCAGGTCGACGTCCTGGTGTCCTACCTGCCGGTGGGCTCGGAGGAGGCCGACCGCTTCTACGCGCAGTGCGCCATCGACGCCAAGGTGGCGTTCGTCAACGCGCTGCCGGTCTTCATCGCCTCCGACCCCGAGTGGGCCGAGAAGTTCACCGAGGCCGGCGTGCCGATCGTCGGGGACGACATCAAGTCGCAGGTCGGCGCCACGATCACGCACCGCGTGCTGGCCAAGCTGTTCGAGGACCGCGGGGTCGAGCTGCTGCGCACGTACCAGCTCAACTTCGGCGGCAACATGGACTTCATGAACATGCTGGAGCGCAAGCGCCTCCAGTCGAAGAAGATCTCCAAGACGCAGTCGGTCACCTCGCAGATCCCGCACGAGATGGGCAAGGCCGACGTGCACATCGGCCCGTCGGACCACGTGCCGTGGCTCGACGACCGCAAGTGGGCGTACGTGCGCCTGGAGGGCCGCTCGTTCGGCGACACGCCGCTGAACCTGGAGTACAAGCTGGAGGTCTGGGACTCCCCCAACTCCGCCGGCATCATCATCGACGCCGTGCGCGCCGCCAAGATCGCCCTCGACCGGGGCATCGGCGGCCCGATCCTGTCGGCTTCGTCGTACTTCATGAAGTCGCCGCCGGAGCAGTACTCCGACGACGAGGCCCGCGAGTACGTCGAGAAGTTCATCAGGGGCGAGGTCGAGCGCTGACCGGTGGCCCCTCGCGGCCGCGGCTCAGCCGCGCGCGGCGGGGGGCAGTTCGTCGTCGGGGGCGGGACGCCAGGCCAGCGGGTCGGCGCCCAGCTCACTGAGCAGCGGCACCTGCTCCCTGCACCACGGCGAGATCGCCAGCAGGCCGCTCAGCACGCCCTCGGCGAACTCCTTCCACGGCATCCAGCGCACCTCGCCCACCTCGTCGGGGTTGGGCGCCACCGGGGTGTCGACCGTGACGCGGTAGACCGGGCACAGCTCGTGCTCGACGATGCCGTTGCCCATGACGGCGCGGTAGGAGAAGCCGGGCAGCATGAGGTCGGCGCGGCCGGCGTCGAGGCCCAGCTCGTAGGAGAGCCTGCGGAGGACCGCCTGGGCGGGCTTCTCGCCGGGCAGCGGATGGCCGCAGCAGCTGTTGGTCCAGACGCCCGGCCAGGTGATCTTGTGGTCCGCCCGCCTGGTGAGCAGCACGCGGCCTTCAGGGTCGAAGACGTAGCTGGAGAAGGCTAGATGGAGCGGGGTCTCCTGGCCGTGCACCGACGTCTTGGGCGCGGTGCCGAGCGCGTGCCCCTCGCGGTCGACCAGCACAACGTGTTCCTCAGTGGTCACGCTTCGAAGCGTACGAGATCCCGGCGCACGTTCGTAACCCGCCGGGCATCTGCCGTACCAACCTCCGGCGCATCCTAGTTCAGGCACTCGGGGCTAGGCTGACGGGGTGTCATTCGTCGCCGATCTCCGCGTCGTCCTTCAAGGCCGTGACTTCCGACGGCTGTTCAGCACGCGGCTGGTCTCCCAGTTCTCCGACGGGATCTTCCAGTTCGGCGTCACGAACTTCGCGTTCTTCAGCCCCGAGAAGCAGACGACCGCCCTTGCGGTGGCCGCGGGCCTCGCCGTGCTGTTCCTGCCGTACAGCGTGCTCGGGCCGTTCGTCGGGGTGTTCATCGACCGGTGGTCGCGGCGGCAGATCCTCGTCATCGCGCCCTTCGTGCGCGGGGGGCTGCTGCTGGTCGCCGCCGGGCTGGTCGCCGCCGACGCGCCCGACCCCGTCTTCTACGCGGCCGCGCTCGGCGTGCTCGGCGTCAACCGGTTCTTCCTGGCCGCGCTCGGCGCCTCGCTGCCGCACGTGGTGCCGTCCGACCGGCTGATGGCGGCCAACGCGGTGACGCCGACCTGCGGCACCGTGGTCACGTTCGTCGGCGCGGGCGTCGGGTTCCTGCTGCGTGAGGTGTTCGGCGACGGCGACGCGGGCATCGCGCTGCTGCTGGTCGTGTCGGGCGTGATGTTCGGGCTGAGCGCCCTGGTCGCCCGCACGATGGACCGCGCGCTGCTCGGCCCCTCTTACGACCCCGGCCAGCCGCAGGCCCGCGAGGCGCTGCGCAACGTGGTCGTGGGCCTGGTCGACGGCGCCAGGCACCTGGCGAGCCACCGCGACGCCGCCGCGACCATGGGCGCGATGGCCGCCCACCGCTTCCTGTACGGCATGGCCACCGCCCTCGGCATCATCCTCTACCGCTACTACTTCACCGACGGCGATCCCGACGCCGCGCTGCGCGGGATCAGCCTGGTGGTGGCCACCTCCGGCTTCGGCTACTTCCTCGCGGTGATCATCACCCCGTACGCGACCGAGCGGTTCGGGATCGGCCGCTGGGTGGTCATCGCGCTGTCCTCGGCCGGCGTGCTGGCGGGGGCGTTCGTCCTGCCGTTCCAGACGTGGGGGCTGCCGGTGGCCGGCTTCGTGCTGGGCGTGGCCGGGCAGAGCGTCAAGATCTGCGCCGACACGACCGTCCAGCGCGACGTCGAGGACGCCTATCTCGGCCGCGCCTTCTCGATCTACGACATGCTCTTCAACGGCATGTACGTGCTGGCCGCCGCGCTCTCGGCGGCGATCCTGCCGCCCAACGGCAAGTCGTACCTGGCCGTCGTGATCATCGCGGTCGGCTACCCCGTGGCGGCGCTGGTCTACCGGATGGTCACGACGTCGTCCTCACGCTCCCAGGTCGTGTGACCTCGCCCAGTCGAGCAGCGCCTGGGTGGCCGCCTCCTTGCCGAGCACGCCCTTGTCCAGCCTGAGGTCGAGCAGGAACTTGTACGCCCGACCCACCACGGGCCCGGGGCCCACACCGAGGACGGCCTGGATCTCGTTGCCGTCGAGCTCGGGCCGGATCTTGGCCAGCTCCTCCTCCTCGGCCAGCCGGGAGATGCGCTCTTCGAGCTGGTCGTAGGTGCGCGACAGCGCCGCCGCCTTGCGCTTGTTGCGCGTGGTGCAGTCGGCCCTGGTCAGCTTGTGCAGGCGGCCGAGCAGGGGGCCGGCGTCGCGAACGTAGCGGCGCACCGCGCTGTCGGTCCACTCCCCCGTGCCGTAGCCGTGGAAGCGCAGGTGGAGCTCGACGAGCTGGGAGACGTCGGCCACGACGTCCTTGGGGAACCTCAGCTCGGTCATGCGCTTCTTCGTCATCTGCGCGCCGACCACCTCGTGGTGGTGGAACGACACCCGCCCGCCGGCCTCGTGGCGGCGGGTCTTGGGCTTGCCGATGTCGTGCAGGATCGCGGCCCAGCGCAGGATGCGGTCGGGCTTGCCGTCCTCCTCCTGGGCGATGGCCTGGTCGAGGACGGTCAGCGAGTGCTCGTAGACGTCTTTGTGCCGGTGGTGCTCGTCGATCTCCAGGCGCAGCTTGGGCAGCTCGGGCAGCACGTGGGCGGCCAGGCCGGTCTCCACCAGCAGGCGCAGGCCCTCGCGCGGGTTGGCGCCGCAGATCAGCTTGTCGAGCTCGTCGCGGATGCGCTCGGCCGAGACGATCTCGATGCGCTCGGCCATCGCGGTCATCGCCGCCAGGGCGGCCCGGTCGACGCCGAAGCCGAGCTGGGAGGCGAACCGCGCGGCCCTGAGCATGCGCAGCGGGTCGTCGGCGAACGAGCGCTCGGGGGTGCCGGGGGTGCGCAGCAGCTTGGCGCGCAGGTCGTTCAGGCCGCCGTAGGGGTCGACGAACTCGTGGCCGGGCAGGCGTACCGCCATGGCGTTGACCGCGAAGTCGCGACGCTCAAGGTCGGCCTCCAGGGTCTCGCCGTAGGCGACCTCGGGCTTGCGCGACTTGGGGTCGTAGGACTCGCTCCGGTACGTCGTGATCTCGATCAGCCAGTTGCCCTTGCGCAGGCCGACGGTGCCGAAGTCGATGCCGATCGTCCACACGGAGTCGGCCCAGTCCCTGACGACGTCGAGCACCCTGTGGGGGTTGGCGTCGGTGGTCAGGTCGAGGTCGTTGCCGACGCGGCCCAGCAGGATGTCGCGCACGGGCCCGCCGACGAGGGCCAGCTCGTGCCCGTGGTCGGCGAACAGGCGGCCGAGCTCGTCGGCCACCGGTGCGATCTTGCGGAACAGGTCGTGCATCGCCCGCTGCTGGCTTTCGGTCATTGTTGAGTCGGACAAACCCTGTCGGTCCTTCGATTCCGGAACATATCCCCCGAGCCACATCAGGTCCGGGTTACCGTCGGTCTGGGGACCGTCGGGGGCCATGGAACAGGGCGAGACGGAGGAGGACTTCATGAAGGACGCCCTCGCGATCCACCGCTGGCTCCTCGCACACCAGGTCCATCATGAGATCGTACGCCTTCCGCGCCCCATGACTTGCGCGGAGGAACTGCCGGAGACGGTCTCCGCGGCACCCGGGCGGTGCGTCGTGGTCACCGTGTTCGACGTCGCCACCAGGATCGGCAGCGAGGTCGTCGTCGCCGTCGTCTCCACGGCGGCGGCCCCGCCCCAGCCCGGCGTCGTCGGGGGCCTGCTGGGGGCCCGCCAGGTGCGCCCGGCCCCGGCCTTCCTGGTCAACTCGGCCACCGACTACACCGGCGGGCTCGTCTGCCCGCTGCTGCTGCCGGAGTCGCTGCCGGTGCTCATCGACGACCGGCTCGTCGCCGACGACGCGGCCGTCTTCACCGCCACCGGGGAAAGGCACACCGCGCTCTGTCTTCGTGCGCTCGACCTGCTGAATCTTCTCACCGGCAAGACGGTCGACCTGCGGGTGCCGCGACCGCGGGGCACCCGCGAGGCGGTCGCGCCGCGGCACTGAACCCGTACCATTGCGGGCGTGCGCCGTCGTACCCCAGCCCTGGCATGCGCGTGATCCGTAAGGCCGCGCTGCTCGCCGTGATGTCCGCCGCGTCGCTCGCCCCCTTGGTGGCGGCGGCGCCGAACTCCGCTGCCATGGTGGCGGCGGCGCCCGACTCCGCCGCCACGGCGGCGGCACGGGAGACGCTCTCCGTCTCCATCACGTCGATCACGCCACAGGTGGCGACCAGTCCGACCGACGAGATCAAGTTCACCGGCACGGTCCGCAACGACACCGGGACCGCGCTCGGCCCCCTCCGCGTACGCCTGCGCTACACGGGCGAACGCTTCTTCGACCGCGCCTCCATGGCCGCCTACCAGAGCGACCAGAACATCGCCACCCTGCCCGCCAACGTGTCCCGCACCTCGGCCATGGACGTCCCGGCCCTGGCCGTGGGCGGGCAGGCCACCTGGACGTTCACCGCGACCCCGGTCCAGCTCGGCTACCAGGCGTTCGGCGTCTACCGGGTCGCCGTCGACGTCTCCCAGAACGAAGTGCCGATCAGCGCGCAGCGCACGTTCCTCACCTATGCCCCGCCCACCACGCCGAAGCCGCCGCGCAACAAGCTCGCCGTCGCCCTGCCCGTCATCGACCAGCCCCACCGGGGCTCCGACGAGACGTTGTTCGTCGACGACAAGCTGAGCCAGTCGCTCAGCGGCAAGGGCCGCCTGGCCGACCTGGCCCGCATCGCGCAGGAGGCGCCGAAGAGCGTCACCTGGTTCGTCGAGCCGTCGCTGCTCGACGACCTGAAGGCGATGACCAAGGGCTACCACGTCAAGACCAAGGACGGCACCGAGGGCAAGCCGGCCAACGACACCGCCGGCACCTGGCTGACCACCATGAGCACGGCGCTGGCCGCCTCCCCCGTGATCGCCACCCCGTACGCCGACCCCGACGTGACGGCCCTGGCCCATCAGGGGCTCGACGCGCAGCCCGGCCGGGCCATCGAGCTCGGCGGCCAGACCGCCAGGGCGCTGCTCAACCGCAACACGCAGACGTCGATCAACTGGCCGCCCGCGGGCGTCCTCGATGCCGATGCCCTCGACCTGCTCTCGGTCAGCCCCGGCAAGGTCACCACCGTCCTGCTCAACTCCACCAACCTGCCGCCGCAGCCGCCGGTCACCCACACGCCCGACGCCGCCGCCATGCTCGACACCGTCGCCGGGCCGGTCAAGGCGCTGGTCGCCGACGCCGAGCTGAGCCGGCTGTTCGAGCCGACCGCGCCCACCACGGTCCTGCTCAGCACCCAGCGCTTCATCGCCGAGACCGCGATGATCGCCGCCGAGGCCGGGCAGGTCGAGCCGCGGTCGCTGGTCGTCGCGCCGTCGCGCCGCTGGGACCCCAACCCGACGCTGGTCACCAGCCTGCTGAAGACCGCCCGCAAACTGCCGTGGTTGTCGATGACCACGCTCGACTCGATCAAGCCGAGCAAGACGGCGACGCCGCGGGCCGGGCTCACGTACACCGAGCAGGACCGCAAGGAGGAGCTGAGCGCCAAGTACCTGGCCCCCGTCCGGGAGGTCGCGTCGCAGGCGCAGCTCACCGCGTCGATCACCGGGGCCAAGGCGCCCACGGCCTTCGACGCCGCGGTGCTCAGGCTCACCTCGTCCGCCTGGCGCAACAACACCCGCGCGGGCCGGGTGGTGACCAAGCTGGTCGGCACGGCGGTCGACGACCAGATCGACAAGATCCAGATCACCGACGCGCCGCGCACGCTCGCCGGCAGCAACGGCGTGGTGCCCATCAGCGTGAAGAACTCGCTGGACAAACCCGTCACCCTCTACATCGACGTCAAGTCCAACGACCGCGCGCGGTTGCAGATCCTGTCGCCGCCGGCGCCGATCGAGCCGCTGGTGATCGGCGGCAACCAGAGCGGCACGCTCCAGGTGAGCATGAACGCCACCACCAGCGGCGACGCCACCGTCACCGTGCAACTGCGCACAGTCGACAACCTGCCCTACGGCAAGCCGCAGCGACTGACCATCCGCACCACCGGCTACACCGGCATCGCCCTGGTCATCGTGGGCGCCGCGCTGACGGTGATGCTCGCCGCCGTCGTGACGCGGATCCTGCGCCGAAGGTCGGAGCGACGGCTCGCGCGGGCGGGCAAATCCCGGGAGAATGAGACCGTATGAGCCGTATGTTGCGGGCCAGCGCCATCATGGCGGCGGGCACGATGGTGTCCAGGGTCACCGGGTTCGCCCGCACGATGGTGCTGGCCTACGCCATCGGCACCGCGGCGCTGGGCGACTCCTACAACGCGGCCTACGCGATCCCGTACAGCATCCTCGACCTGCTGCTGCTGGGCGTGCTGAGCAGCGTCGTGGTGCCGATGATCGTCCGGGCGCAGCAGCACGACGCCGACGGCGGGCGGGCCTACGAGCAGCGCCTGCTGACGCTGGCCACCGCCGTGCTGGTCGTGGTGGCGGCGCTCGCCGTGCTGGGCGCGCCGCTGCTCATCGACCTCTACACCGACTGGGACCGCGGCACCCCCAAGTTCGAGACCGCGGTCATGCTGGCCCGGTTCATCCTGCCGCAGCTGGCCTTCTTCGGGATCGGCGCGGTCGCGGGCGCCATCCTCAACACCCGCGACCGCTACGGCGCCCCCATGTGGGCGCCGGTGCTCAACAACCTGGTCGTCATCTGCGTGTTCCTGGCCTACGCCGTCGTCGGCAGCGGCTCCGACATCGACGCGGTCACCACCGGCGACCTCGCGCTGCTCGGCCTCGGCACCACGGCGGGCATCGTCGCCCAGGCGGTGGTGCTGATCTTCGCGCTCAGGCGCGTGGGGTTCTCGTTCGTGCCGCGCTTCGACGTGCGCAACGCGCGGCTGGGCGAGATGGGCAGGGCCGGGGTCTGGACCATCGGCTACGTCGTGGTCACCCAGCTCGGGTTCATGCTGACGACCAACCTGGCCAGCTCGGCGGGCAACGAGGTGGCCGGGCACGGCATCAGCCCGTACACGCTGGCGTTCCAGCTCTTCCAGCTCCCGTACGGGATCATCGGCGTCTCGGTGATCACCGCGATGCTGCCCCGGATGAGCCGGGCGGTGGGCGAGGGCCGGCTCGACGACGTGCGCACCGAGTTCGGGTCGAGCGTGCGGCTCATCTGCTCGCTCATGGTGCCGGTCTCGCTGCTGCTGATGGTGCTCGGGCCGGCGATCACCGTGCCGATCTACGGCCACGGCGCCAACAGCGTCGCCGATGCCGTCTACATCGGGAACGTCCTCCAGGTCTACGGCCTGGCGCTGGTGCCGTTCGCGGTGTTCCAGCTCCTGCTGCGGGTGTTCTACAGCTTCGGCGACACCCGTACGCCGGTGTTCGTGGGGGCCGGCACGACCGCGGTCAACGCACTGCTCATGATCATCTTCTTCGTCCTGCTGCCCGCCCGCTACGCCGTGATGGGGCTGGCGCTCGCGTACGCCATCGCGTACGGGCTGGGCGCGGTCCTGGCCTGGACGCTGGCCAGCCGCCGGGTGCAGGGCCTGGGCGGCTGGACCATCGGCACGGCTCTGACCAGGATGTACCTGGCTTCCCTGCCCACGGCCGTGCTGGGGCTGCTCACGGTCTGGGTGGTCACGCAGATCTTCGGCGGTCTGGGCTTCGTCAACTCGCTGATCGTCCTGGCGGTGGGCGGTGGCCTGGGCCTGTTGCTCTATCTCGCCGTCGCCCACAGGATGCGCATAGCGGAGGTCAACTCACTCGTTGGTATGGTCGCGAGACGCGTAGGTCGGTAGTAATTGGGAAATCCGCCATATGGACGGACTTGACCACGACGGCTGACGAGTTTCCGGTTGGCAAAGAACGCGGGCGGAATCGACTCGGCACTACCATGGTGCCCTACGCGCGCGAATGGAAGCAGGAGGGGCGTGGGCGGATCCACCCGGCATAGCGTGCCTACGTGGGACACCACCACGCAGGTGAGTCGAGTCATGAGCACGCCCGATCGGCCTAGCGGAGAGAGCCTGTGAGCACGTCGGCCGTGGAACCCGGCACCCGACTGGCCGAGCGCTTCCGGCTGGAGGACCGCGTCAGCGAGTCCGACGGCGCGACCCTGTGGAAGGCGATCGACGAGATCCTCGCGCGGCCGGTGGCGGTGCACACGTTCGGCCCCGACTTCCCGCGCGTGCACGAGGTCGTCACCGCCGCCCGTGCCGCGAGCCGGCTCACCGACCCGCGCCTGACGCAGGTGTTCGACGCCGCCGAGGACGACGACCACTCCTACGTGGTCAGCGAGTGGGTCACCGGCGATTCCCTGACCGACCTGCTGGCCGGCGGCCCGCTGGAGCCCGAACGCGCGGCCGGCCTGGTGGCCGAGGCGGCCGAGGCCCTGGCGCACGCCCACGAGGCCAAGCTCTACCACCTGTGCCTGCGCCCGTCCCACCTGGTGTGGACGACGGGCAACACGGTCAAGGTGCTCGGCGTGGCCGTCGACGCCGCCCTGTCCGGGCTCACCACCGACCAGCCCGCCCTCGACGACGCCGAGGGGCTGGGCCGGTTGTTGTACGCCGGCCTGACCGGCCACTGGCCCGGCGACGAGGAGGAGGGCGGCCTGCCCGCCGCCCCCATGAGCGACGGCCACTTCTGCTCGCCGCGACAGGTCACCGCCGGTGTCCCGACTTATCTGGACACGGTTACCGTCCGCGCCTGCCTTCCCGAGTCGCGCAAGGGCCAGGGCGCGCTGTCGAGCCCGTCCGAGGTCGCCGAGGCGCTGGCCGACGTGGCCAGGCCCATGCCGATCGCGATCTCCTACCCCTCGACGCCGGCGGTCGCCTCCGCCTCGCACACCGAGGGCCTCGACATCGCCCACCGGCAGCAGCGCACCATGCCGCCGCCCCTGCCGACCGTGCCGCGCCGTCCCCCCAACCAGGGTGGCGGCAACGTGCTCAACCGGGTGCTGATGACCCTGGTGGTGCTGCTGGTCATCGCCGCCGTGGGCGTCGGGGCCTGGACGATCGGCCGCAGCCTCGGCAGCCCCGCCACACCGGAGGCGTCGGTCGTCCCCACCACCGGCAAGTCCTCCGCCGCGGCCTCGACGCAGGCCGTCAAGCCGGACAAGGCCAAGGGCTTCGACCCGCTCGGCGACGACGGCGACGAGAAGTCCGACATCGCGGGCCAGGCCATCGACGGCAAGCCCGGCACGGCCTGGACGACCCAGAGCTACGGCAGCGCCGAGCTGGGCAACCTCAAGAAGGGCGTCGGCCTGCTGCTCGACATGGGCAAGTCCATGCAGATCAGCGACGTGGTGGCTACGCTGGCCAAGACCGAGGGCGCGAGCGTCGAGTTGAAGGTCGGCGACTCCCCCGAACTCGGTTCACTCAAGACCGTGGCGACCGAGAAGTCCGCCTCGGGCAAGACCACCCTCACTCCCGGGGAACCGGCAACCGGTCGGTACGTTTTGATCTGGTTTACGCGCGTTCCGGCGGATGCAGGCCAGTTTCGTGGCACCATCTATGAAGTAGTGGTGCATTCTCCCGGATCGGCATAAATCAGGAATCTCTCTTGTGAACTCCCCACCCGAGACACCCTCAGCAGCGGAACGGCCGGCGATCACAGACGCCGAGCTGCTCACCGCGCACATCAACGGGGATCCACACGCGTTCAGCGAGATCGTCAAACGGCACCGTGACCGCATGTGGGCGGTCGCGTTGCGTACTCTCGGTGACCCTGACGAAGCGGCGGACGCCGTTCAGGACGCGTTCGTCTCCGCATATCGCAAGGCTGCCTCGTTCCGAGGCGAGGCGGCCGTGACCACCTGGCTCCACCGCATCGTCGTCAACGCCTGTCTCGACCGGATGCGGCGCAAGTCCGTCCGGCCGGTGGCCGACGACGAACTGATCGAGGCCGCCGAGCGGGACAGCCCGCTCCCCGACCAGACCGTCGAGCGCGAGGTCTCGATGGAGGTTTCGGCGGCTCTGAAACTGCTGCCCACCGACCAGCGGGCGGCTCTCGTGCTCGTGGACATGATGGGCTATTCAGTCGAAGACGCAGCTCAAGTGCTTGAGGTGCCCAGCGGCACCGTGAAGAGCAGATGCGCGCGGGGCCGCGCGAAACTTGCCCCAATTCTTTCGCATCTGCGGAACCGTTCGGACCTCAATCGCGTCTCATCCGCGAAGGGAGCAGAACTTCGTGACGGGTGATACGCACTACGATCTTGAGGTCCTGGCCGAGCTGGCAGAGGACCTCTTGGACGCCGCGACGGCACGCCGGGTCCGCGAGCATCTCGCGGTCTGCGACCCCTGTGGGGAGCTTCTGGCAGACCTGGCGGCGGTTCGCGAGGTGCTCGCGGCGACCGCTACACCGGCAATGCCGATGGGCGTCGCACTGCGCATCGACAAGGCGCTGGCCGCCGAGGCGGAGTCCCCCCGCGGGGGTGTCGGCCTCGTGGAGGCACCTGACTGGGACAGGCTCATGCGGGACGCGCCGTGGGAGCAGCCGGCGGCGGAGGTCCCCGAGCCGGCGCGTCTCGGGGTGGTCTCCGACGACGGCACCATCGTCCCGGCCCGGACCAGGTCCTCCAGGCGGCGCAGGTGGGCCATGCCCGCCGTGGCGGCGTCGGCGGCGGCCGCGGTGGTGGTCGGCACGCTGGCGCTCTCGGGCGGGTTGCTGGCCGGTGGAAGCGGACCGGGCGGTTCGTCCGGGCCCACGGTGGCCGAGTCGACGACATCGTCGAAGCCGTCCCACCAGCGGGCGAGGGCCTACGCCCTGACCGACAGCAACTACAACTACAGCGACCGGGAGCTGCGCCAGCCGCTGCTCGGGTACTTCGGCGCGGCTCCGGCCGCCCTCGAAGGCTCCCCGGACACCGCCAGGGTCGACCGATGCGTCGCCAAGGTGGCCGCCCGTTCCAAGCTGCAGACGTTCGCCGTCGACCAGGGCCAGTACAACGGCCAGGAGGCGCTGGTCGTGGCCTCCTGGAAGGACGAGGCCGCCAAGAAGTTGCGCATCGACATCGTCGACCCGTTCAACTGCAAGAACCTGCGGAAGCCCACATTGGGCCGCTGGTAATCGAAAGCCCACGTCAGAGCCCGCTTCGGCGGGCTCTTTCGTTTCGCTGGCAGGGGCGGGAATCAGCGCGGCCTAGGATCTGTTGAGCCCGAAGCAAACAGCAGACGAGGAAGGCGTGGGAGCGTTGAGCGACGTTCGTAACGTGATCATCATTGGGTCGGGCCCTGCGGGCTACACCGCGGCCGTCTACTCCGCGCGCGCCGAACTCAAGCCGCTGGTCTTCGAGGGCTCCGTGACGGCGGGTGGCGCCCTCATGAACACCACCGACGTGGAGAACTTCCCCGGGTTCCCCGACGGCATCATGGGCCCCGACCTGATGGACAACCTGCGCAAGCAGGCCGAGCGCTTCGGCGCCGAGCTGGTGGCCGACGACGTGGTCGAGGTCGACCTGGAGGCCAACCCCAAGGTCGTCAAGACCCACACCGACACCTACTACGCCAAGTCGGTCATCCTGACCATGGGCTCCGGCTACCGCGAGCTCGGCCTGGAGAACGAGAAGCGCCTGTCCGGCCACGGCGTGTCCTGGTGCGCCACCTGCGACGGCTTCTTCTTCCGCAACAAGGACATCGTGGTCGTGGGCGGCGGCGACACCGCCATGGAGGAGGCGACGTTCCTGACCCGGTTCGGGCGCATGGTGACGGTCGTGCACCGCCGTGGCGAGCTGCGCGCCAGCAAGATCATGCAGGAGCGCGCGTTCGCCAACGAGAAGATCCGTTTCGTCTGGGACTCCGAGGTCGTCGACGTGCTCGGCGACACCAAGGTCGAGGCGGTCAAGCTGCGCAACGTCAAGACCGGCGAGGAGTGCGAGCTGGCGACCGACGCGCTGTTCCTGGCCATCGGTCACGACCCCCGCACCGACCTGGTCAAGGGCCAGATCGACCTCGACGAGAACGGGTACATCCAGGTCGCCTCGCCGTCGACCGCCACCAACATCGACGGCGTGTTCGCGGCTGGCGACGTCGTCGACCACACCTACCGCCAGGCCATCACCGCGGCCGGCACCGGCTGCGCCGCCTCGCTCGACTCCGAGCGCTGGCTGGCCAACAACGAGAAGTAAGGAGCGCACCGTGAAGGCAGTTACCGACGCCACGTTCGAGACCGAGGTCCTCAAGAGCGACAAGCCTGTGCTGGTCGACTTCTGGGCCGAGTGGTGCGGCCCGTGCCGTCAGGTCGCGCCCATCCTCCAGGAGATCGCGAACGAGCACGGCGACAAGCTTGAGATCGTCAAGCTGAACATCGACGAGAACCCCGAGGTTCCCCGTCAGTACGGTGTGCTCCAGATCCCCACGATGAACGTCTACAAGGGGGGCGAGGTCGTGAAGCAGATCATCGGCGCCAAGCCGAAGGCCATGCTGCTGCGCGAGCTCGAAGGCATCATCTAGTCGCCCTCCTGTCGAAGCCCCCTGCGGCGGTGCCCGCGGGGGGCTTTCGCTTGCCCTTCTCAGGCGCCCAAGAGCCGTCAGACGGGACGAAGGGCGCGCTCCGGGCTCATGGACCCCAGAAGGCGTTCGAGGGCCACCTCGACGTCCTCACGCCACGAGATGGCGCTCTTCAGCTCCAAACGCAACCGCGGAAACCGCAAATGCGGTCGAACCGTCTTAAAACCCACAGAAAGCAAGTATTCAGCAGGAACTACACAACTAGGCTCTTCCCACTTCAGGTCGCCGAACGCCTCAATGGCCTTCACGCCGCGCCTGGTCAGGTCCTTGGCCACGCCTTGAATGAGCATCCGGCCCAGCCCGCCGCCCGAGAACTCGGGGATGATGTGGGCCGTCATCAGCAGCACCGCGTCGGCGCTCACCGGCGAGGTGGGGAAGGCCAGCGAACGCGGGCTGTAGAGCGGCGGGCTGTAGAGGACGAACCCGGCCGGAACCCCGTCGACATAGGCGATTTTCCCGCAGCTCCCCCATTCCAGCAGCGTGCCCGAGATCCAGGCCTCCTTCTCCAGCCCGGAGTCGCCCGAGTGCACGGCGCGCTCGCCACTGACGGGATCCAGCTCCCAGAACACGCACCGCCGGCAACGGCGTGGCAGATCTTCGAGATTGTCCAGGGTTATGTTGACCAGCCGGCGCGACAACTACGGCCCCTATCGTCGACCCAGAAAAGCGCGCGAAAACCGCGTCCGTTGGTGGCATGGTAGCTCAGTGAAGATGCAGCCAGCGGATACCACGACGGTCGAGCCCGGTCACGAAGGACATCTCCGACTGGCGTAATCTGGTATTTCGGTCCGATATGACACCTAGGAGGTGGGCCGTGACGGAAGAGCTGAATCACGGTCAGACACCCGCGACCCAAGGGTCGCGCATCGACGCCTACGTCGACCGGTACGCCGCACGAGCTACCGGGATGGTCGCCTCCGAGATTCGAGCTCTCTTCGCCGTCGCGTCGAGACCCGAGGTGGTCTCGCTCGCCGGCGGCATGCCGTACGTCACGGCGCTCCCCCTCGACATGGTCGGCGAGCTGGTCTCCGACCTGGTCACCACGCGCGGCACGGTCGCGCTGCAGTACGGTTCCGGCCAGGGTGACCCGCATCTGCGCGAGCAGATCTGCGAGGTCATGCGGCTGGAGGGGATCGAGGCCGGGGCGAACGACGTCGTCGTCACCGTCGGTTCACAGCAGGCGCTCGACCTGATCACCCGGATCTTCATCGACCCGGGTGACGTCGTGCTCGCCGAGGGCCCCTCGTACGTCGGGGCCCTTGGGACGTTCTCCGCCTACCAGGCCAAAGTGGTCCACATCGCCATGGACGATCAGGGCATCGTGCCCGAGTCGCTGGCGCAGACCATCTACGCGCTGGAGACCGCCGGAGCGCCCGTCAAGTTCCTCTACACGATCCCGACCTTCCAGAACCCGGCCGGCGTCACGCTGAACCTGGCCAGGCGGCAGCAGGTGCTCGACATCTGCCAGCGCGCCGGGATCCTCGTCATCGAGGACAACCCTTACGGGCTGCTCGGCTTCGACGGCGAGCCCATGCGCGCCCTGCGGGCCGACAACCCCGACGGCGTGGTCTACCTGGGGTCGTTCTCCAAGACGCTCGCCCCCGGCTTCCGCGTCGGCTGGGCGCTCGCGCCGCACGCCATCCGCGACAAGCTGATCCTGGCCATGGAGTCGGCCGTGCTGTCGCACTCGGTGTTCACGCAGCTCGCCGTGGGCCAATACCTGGCCACGCAGCCGTGGCGGGAGCAGATCAAGTCCTTCAAGGAGCTCTACCGCGAGCGGCGCGACTCCATGCTGGACTCCCTGGAGGCCCTGATGCCGCCCGAGGTCACCTGGACCCGTCCGGCCGGCGGCTTCTTCGTCTGGGCGACCCTGCCCGAGGGGCTCGACTCCAAGGCGATCCTGCCGCGGGCCGTGGCCGAGCGGGTGGCGTTCGTCCCCGGCACCGGGTTCTTCTCCGACGGCAGCGGCGCCCGGCACATGCGCCTGTCCTACTGCTTCCCCGAGCCCGACCGCATCCGCGAGGGCGTACGACGCCTGTCCGGGGTGATCGAGCAGGAGATGCAGCTCCGGGACATGTTCGGCACCGGCTCCGGTCCCGATCGGGTCGGCGTCGACACTCCGGGGCCCGAACTGGCCTAGCTTTCCTCGGTACGGCCGGCGCTCCCCGGGGACGGGGACGCCGGCCGTACTCGTGTGCGGGCCTCACCTACACCATTCGCCGCCAGCCGCCGGTACGGTTGGACGCGTACGATCAGCGGAGGAGATGTGATGAGCGATCTGGGCCACGTGCTCGTGCTGGCCGGGGGCCTCTCCTATGAGCGGGAGGTGTCCCTGCGCTCCGGCCGCCGGGTGAGCGAGGTGCTGCGCGCCACGGGCATCGACGTGGAGGCCCGCGACACCGACGCCTCCCTCGTGCCCGCCATCCTCGCCGACCCGCCGGAGGCGGTGTTCGTCACCCTCCACGGCGGCGCGGGCGAGGACGGCGCGATCCGTTCCGTGCTCGAACTCCTCGACGTCCCCTACGTCGGCGCCGGCCCCGACGCCTGCCGGGTGGCCTTCGACAAGCCCACCGCCAAGGCCGTCGTACGCTCGGTCGGGCTGCGCACCCCCGAGTCCGTCACCCTCCCCCGGGAGACCTTCCACGACCTCGGCGCCACCGTCGTGCTCGGCCGCATCATCGACCGGCTCGGCCTCCCGCTGTTCGTCAAGCCCGCGCGCGGCGGCTCGGCCCTCGGGGCCTCCATCGTCCGTACGGCCGAAGACCTGCCCGCCGCCATGGTCGGCTGCTTCGCCTACGGCGACACCGCCCTCATCGAGCGGTACGTCGAGGGGGTCGAGGTGTCGGTCTCGGTCGTCGACCTGGGCGAGGGGCCCGTGGCGCTGCCCGCCGTGGAGATCGTCCCCGACGCCGGCGTCTACGACTACGCGGCTCGTTACACGGCCGGGCACACCGAGTTCTTCGCCCCCGCCCGCCTCTCCACGGCCGCCGCCGAAGCCTGCGCGCAGATGGCCGTGACGGCGCACACGGCGCTGGGGCTGCGGGACATCTCCCGTACCGACCTGATCGTGGACGCGGCCGACGACCCGCACTTCCTTGAGGTGAACGTGGCGCCGGGGATGACGGAGACGTCGCTGCTGCCGATGGCGGCGGAGGCGGCGGGCCGCGACCTCGGCGACCTCTGCCGCACCCTCCTCCAGAACGCCGCCAACCGCCCCCGCCCCTGACCGTGCGGGGATTGCGGGCTCGCCCGGGCTCTCACCTCCCGGGCCCCAGCTTCTCTCGCGAGTCCGCACCCCCTCGCCCGCCCAGCCGGGACGCAGTGCTCACCGCACCGCGATCCACTACGCGTGTTCTAGAGCCGGGCCGTACAGCGGACGCATCTGGCAGGCGGCGCCGGCCGCACATCGCTCCAGCCCGCCTTCCTGACGATCTCGGCGCTCCAGGCGACGCCCTCCGGAGTCAGCCGTTGCCTCCCGAGGAATCGGCCGGTCCTGCGGTCGATCACGATCTGCTCCTCCTTGGATTGGAGGGCCAGCCCGTCGAGCCGGAACGTCCCGTGAACATCGTCGACCACTTTGATGCCCGGCGCCTTCGCCAGGAGAAGATAGGCGGCAGCCCTGGTGCCGGGCGTCGCCGGTGAGTTGATGAGCCGCGAGGCGGCCCCCGCGAGCCAGGACTCACGCTCGGCGGCCGCATGGGGGTCGTAGCTTTCCAGCAGCCGTTCCCTGAGCGCCGCCGGCTCCTCGGGGAGGCTCCGCAGTTGCGTCAGCGTCGGGTTCAGCCCATCGGCGAGCTCCAGTCCCGCATCCAGGTCCACCGAGGAATATGCGGGCATGTTCCTGTCGCACCCCCGCGCGGGGCACAGCCGGGGGGAGCCGTCCCGTCGCCACGCGTTCAGTCCCTCGGCCGTGTACGGCTTCGACGAGATCGGCTCGTGCCAGCCGTAGACCTCGCGGTCGGGCCCGAAGGCGAGGACCTCCATGGCCCGTTCCTCGACCTTGTAGGCATAGCCGTTCTTCGTCCGCATGACCTGCTCGGTGTCGCGTCGCCAATAGCGGCCCTTCGCCTCCGGCGTCGCCGCCAAGCTGGCGGCCGCAGCTTCCAGTTTCTGCAGGGGAGTGACCGCGACCGGCTCCACCGCAGGTCGAGGTACGAGGGCCACCACCACGCCGACCACGAGCGCGACGGCCGCCGCGACGAGCGCCATCCCCGTCCACGACTGTCTACCCACCCGCGCTCCGGACGCAGGGGGCACCCGGGTGGCTGCGAGTACCCGCTCCCGCGCCGCCGCCAGCTGGCCGGCCGACGGGGGCGGCACATCGGGCATCACCGAGTCGATGACCTGGAACTCGTTCATCCCAACACCTCACGCAGCTTGGTCCTGGCCCTGCTCAACCGGGACGCGACCGTCCCCGAGGCGATCCTGAGCGCCGCCGCCACCTCGTCGTAGCCCAGCCCGCCGTACGCGATGAGGAGCACCACGTCGCGCTCCCCCTTCGACAGCCGCGCCAGCGCCCCGGCCAGCCGGTCGACCGTCACGCTCGCGCTGAGCCTGTCCACGATCCGCTGGTCGTGTCCTTCGTCGTCAGGCGGCGGCCCCGTCCGGGCCATGGCGCGGTACCTGCGCACCTCGGCGCGCCGGTGGCGGCCGATGAGGTTGGTCGCGATGCCGTACAGCCATGGCCTGACCGCACCCATGGCCGAGTCGAAGCGTTCACGTTGCCTGAAGGCGATGAGGAACGTCTCCGCGGCGAGATCCTCAGCCACGCCGGGGTCGAGCCTGCGCCCGATGTAGCGCCGGATCTCCTCGTAATGGGCTTCGAAGACGACCTCGAAGACGTCGGGAGCAGTGATCACACCCTTGTTTGCCCGCAAGCATGCGATCCTTCCAGGAAATCTTGATTACTTCTCGCAGAGATGCGTCCGCGCGCCTGGTCATGTACGAACGCCGCTGCGCCGCCGCTCTCTTCGCCCGCCTGTACTGGGCGCCGGTTCAGCGCGCCTCTCCCCAAAGGTCTTCCGGATCGCGTGCAGACGCTTCCCGCCCAGCCCGCCTGCGCACCTATCTGAGCACGCCTTCTCCTGAAGCCTCGCCCCGTGGTCTCCATCGCGTTCCCACCCGCGCCATAGCCGTTGCCATCGGCGTCACCAGCCTTCCGCCATCTCCGTCCCAACCGCGAGGGCGACCTCGCCTCCACCCCCACACCGACAGACACCACCGTCTTGCGGTGCCTTGATGCTCGCGGTCGCCTACCCCTGCGCGTAACCGCCCTAAGGCTTCAGGCAACGCCGTCCTGCCCTCTTGAAGCGTCAGCACGACGCCAACGGCGACACCACCACCGTGGACGGACCGGGCATCTGAAGCGAGAACACCCCCGGAAGCCACCCCGCCCCTCCCCGCCCCCGCCCCAGCACCTTGCATAGCCTTACGGTGTGCCGATCAATCCCGCCCACCCCAAGAGCTTCGCCAGCGACAACCACGCAGGCGTGCACCCCGACATCCTCAACGCCATGACCACCGCCAACCAGGGAGACGCCCCCGCCTACGGCGACGACACCTGGACCTCGACCTTCGAGCAGAAGATCAAGGAAACGTTCGGCCCCACAGCAGAAGGCTTCGCCGTACTCAACGGAGCCGGCGCCAACATGGTCGGCCTGGCCCTCATGCTCGGCCGCTACGACGCCATCCTCTGCACCGACACCGCCCACATCGCCACCCACGAAACAGGCGCCACGGAACGCCTTCTAGGGGTGAAGCTCCGAACCGTCCCCACCCCTCAGGGCAAGCTTCACCCGGACGACATCAAGGCCCACCTGAACCTCATCGGCCAGCACCACGAGCCCCAGCCGACGGTCGTCTCCATCTCCCAGGTGACCGAACTGGGCACCTGCTACTCCCCCGCCGAGATCGCCGCTCTGGCCGAAACAGCCCACGCCGCCGGCCTACGCCTCCACGTAGACGGCGCCCGCCTCGCCAACGCCGCCGCCCATCTCGACTGCTCCCTGAAAGCCATCACCACGGACGCAGGCGTAGACGTCTTCAGCTTCGGCGGCACCAAGAACGGCGCCATGGCCGCCGAAGCGGTGGTCGTCCTGGACCCGTCCCTGACGGACGCAGTGCCGTACCTCCGACGGCAGTCGCTTCAACTGGCCTCGAAGATGCGCTTCATCTCCGCTCAGCTCTCCGCCCTCCTGACCGACGGCCTCTGGCACCGAAACGCCTCGCACGCCAACCAGATGGCACTCCGCCTGGCGAACGGCCTCACAGACGTCCCCGGCGTGACGCTGGCCTACCCCGTGGAGTCCAACGCCGTCTTCGCCACGCTCCCCCACGCCATCAGCGAGTCCCTCCGGCAGCACTACCTCTTCCACTACTGGGACGAGCCCGCAGGCACCGTCCGCTGGATGACCGCCTTCGACACCACCGAAGAACACGTGGACGACTTCCTGGCCGCCCTCTACAAGGCAGCGACCCCTTAGCCGCCCGGCGCCGTTTCACGTGAAACACCGCCTCCCCACCGCTCAGAACCGACAGGGTTTCACGTGAAACAGCGCCCACCCGAGGGCGTGAAACAAGACAGACGGCAGCGCCCAGGAGAGAAGACGAGACTCAACGAAGAAAGAGAGAGAAACGAGGGCGGAGTCTCACGCGAGCCACCACGCCACTCGGCCTAGACGCGCTCGTACAGGGAGCCAACAATCACCAAGGAGCACGCACGTTTCACGTGAAACACGTGAGGTTCAGTCTTCGCGCTCCCGCATCACCCGAGCCGCCTCAGGCGCCATCGTCCCGATGATGCGCTCAAGGTCGTCGATCGTCGCGAACTCCACCACGATCCGCCCCTTACGCCGCCCCAAGTCGACCTTGACCTTCGTCTCGAAGTGGTCGGAGAGCCGGTCCGCCAGATGGGTCAGGCCAGGAGCCGTAGGCTTGGGCGCCTGCCGCTCACGCGGCGCCTTCTGAGCAGCCTTCGCGCTGCCCATGGCGACGATCTCTTCCACCGCCCTCACGGACAGAAGCTCCGCCACAATGCGCTTGGCCAACGCAACCTGCTCCTCCACACTGCTCAGGCCGAGCAGGGGGCGAGCGTGCCCGGCGCTGATGGTGCCGGCGGCCACGCGGCGCTGAACCTCCGGCGGGAGGTTGAGCAGCCGGAGCGTGTTGGTGATGTGGGATCGGGAGCGCCCCACCTTGCTGGCCAGCTGCTCGTGGGTCGCCTGGAAGTCGTCCAGCAACTGCTGGTAGGCGGCCGCCTCTTCCAGAGCGTTCAGCTGCTCGCGCTGAAGGTTCTCGATGAGCGCGTCCCGGAGGAGATCGGTGTCCTGCGTGTTCCGGACGATCGCGGGAACCGGGTCAAGACCGACCTGCTGGCACGCCCGCCAACGCCGCTCCCCCATGATCAGCTCGTACTGGCCGCCGCCCACAGAGCGCACCACGATCGGCTGCAGAAGGCCGACCTCGCGGATGGAGTCAGCGAGCTCCTTGAGGCGCTCGCCGTCGAACACCTCACGCGGCTGACGGGGGTTGGGCACGATCGCGGTCAGCGCGACCTCTTTGAAGTACGCTCCAGCGATCGGCTGAGGGCCCGCCTCGGCCGAGGAACCGTTCGAGGGAGCGGGCGCCGTACCCGGGCCGTCAACGATGGGTCCGGTCGGGATGAGCGCCCCGAGTCCCTTGCCCAATCCCCGCCGCTGCTGACTCACTGCGTCTCCTCATCCAGCCGGTCGAATCCGGCCGGTCGATTCCGGTCACTCCAGGAGAGGTTACCGTTGCAGGCCCAACGGGGTGCCCCCACGCCACACACAGTCCTGTGGGATTTACGCCGACACGGCTACAAATCTGCGTAACTCACGACGGGCCACGAACAAGACCACCCGGCCACCGGCCCCACCCAACGGCAGCCGGCCGGTGATTCCACACAGACCACCCAGGGCGCGGGCATGACGAGCCCACAACCGACACGACCTCACCAGGAGCCCTCTCGCGCGTACGCGGAAGATCCGCAACCGGGGTCAGGCCACAGTGGCGCGGTGAGCGATCTCGCGGGCCGCGTCCATGTACGCCATCGCCCCGCTCGAACCCGGGTCGTACGTCATGACCGACTGCCCGTAGCTGGGCGCCTCCGACAGCCGGACGCTGCGCGGGATGACCGTCTTCAGCACCGTGTCGCCGAAGTGCGACCGCACCTCGTCGGCGACCTGCGAGGCCAGCCGGGTACGCCCGTCGTACATCGTCAGGACGATCGTGGAGAGCCGCAGGGTCGGGTTGAGGTGCGCCTTGATCAGGTCGACGTTCCTGAGGAGCTGCCCCAGGCCCTCCAGCGCGTAGTACTCGCACTGGATCGGGATCATGACCTCCTCCGCGGCGACCAGGGCGTTGACCGTCAGCAGGCCGAGGGACGGCGGGCAGTCGATGACGATGTAGTCGAACTCCACCTCGTACGCCGCCAGCGCCCGCCGGAGCCGCGCCTCCCGCGCCACCAGCGAGACCAGCTCGATCTCCGCACCGGCCAGATCGATCGTGGCGGGGGCGCAGTAGAGGTTCGGCATCTCGGGGACCTGCTTGACGATGTCCGCCATGGGCAGATCGTCGACGAGCACCTGGTACACATCCGGTACGTCACCGCGATGCTCGGTCGCCAGCGCCGTCGAGGCGTTGCCCTGAGGGTCAAGGTCGACCACGAGGACCCGCTGCCCATGCATCGACAGGGCCGCGGCGATGTTCACCGAAGTGGTGGTCTTGCCGACGCCGCCCTTCTGGTTGGCCACCGCGATCACCCTGCACTGCGCCGGACGCGGCCAGGAGCCGTCGCCCTCGCTGCCGGTGCCGCCTCTCTGGGCGGCGGGCTGGGCAGCAGGCTGCGCGGCAGGTGGCGGGGTGGCGGCCGGCTGGGCGGCAGGCGTTTCACGTGAAACCACTGAACTGAGCGCCTCTCGTACCAACGGCGAATCACCGGGGTTCAGGGGGGTCTGGGTCACGTTGGCCATCCTTTCAACCAGTGGTGTGCCGGTGCCGGGAATTTGCTTGTGCGACACGCCCATTTCGGGCCATCCAACCCCGGCTGGGCTCTCGGACCGACGGCTGTCCGGCCAGCCAAGACCGCAAGACGCGACTGGCACAACCGTCACCTCCTTCGTCGCCGCCTGGCTCGCTCCGGCGCGCGACCCGCTACCACCCGAACCAATGTTGCAGGCGGCTCGACCTTACCGTGCCCGACGGTCACAAGCTCGGCCGTTCGGGCCCCGCTGGCCCGCAATTGGGACTCCGCCTCGGCGAGCTCGCCGGCGGCCCGCTCGCCCTTCATGGCTATCAGTTCGCCGCCCTCCCGCAGAAGAGGCATGGCCCATTTCAGCAACCGGTCGAGCGGCGCGACCGCCCGAGCACTGGCGACGTCGAACTCCCGCTCCCCCGCCAGGTCCTCCGCCCGCGCGCGCAGCACCTCGACGTTGTCCAGTTTGAGCGCCTCGACGCACTCCTCCAGGAACACGGTACGGCGAAGCAGCGGCTCCAGCAGCGTGACCTCGATGTCCTGACGGACGATGGCCAGGACGAGCCCCGGCAACCCCGCCCCGGAGCCGATGTCCACCAGACGCACCTCCGGCGGCACGGCCTCGGCGACCACCGCGCAGTTGAGCAGGTGACGATCCCAGATGCGCGGCACTTCGCGCGGCCCCAGCAGCCCCCGGACGACACCCGGGCCCGCCAGCATCGCGGCGAACGCGTTCGCGCGGTCCCATGCCTCCCCGGCGAAGACGTCCCGCGCTATGTCCGGCGGCGCCGGAAGCTCTTCGCTCACTGGATGCTGGCCTTTCTCGGTCTCAAATGCTGTTGGTACTCAGGTTGCCTGCTCGGCGGAGGTGCCGGTGGGCGTTCGACGGTAGGTGTCCCGACGTTCTAGGGGCGCTGTCCACCCAAGGCTAGATGTGAGATCACACTGGAAGACTAGCGGGCTGGCATGTAGGTGACCGTCGAGCACGCGCCGCGCGCACCTCTCAATCCCGCCACTGACGCCAACTCCCCAATAAACGATATAAAGCGCACACCCCTCAAAAGACACCCTTACGCGCACCTTCATGGACGAACATCAAGCTCACCGCACAAATGCGCACGTGCCCCTCCGACCGCCCCGAACACGCACACAAACGCACGAAGGCCCCGAAGAACGCTCCGACCACCAACAGTCCGGATCGATCTGCACAGGTCTGGATGTCCGCTCACAAACCCGCTAACCGCCCACACAAGCTCGCCCACCCGCACGTACAGCCATAAATACGGAAACGGCCGCCCATCAGCGCAACCAAGCGCCGACAGACGGCCGAACCGGCTGACAATTCACGTTTCAGGCGGGAAGGACCACCACGTACCGCTGCGGCTCCTCACCCTCGGACTCGCTGCGCAGCCCGGCGGCCGCCACCGCGTCGTGGACGATCTTCCGCTCGAACGGCGTCATCGGGTGCAGCGCCTTCGGCTCGCCCTTCTCCTTGACCTGGATGGCGATCTCGGTGCCGAGCTTGCTCAGCTCGGCCCGGCGCCGCTCGCGGTAGCCGGCGACGTCGAGCATGAGCCGCGACCGCTCCCCGGTCTGCCGGTGGACGGCCAGGCGGGTCAGCTCCTGCAGCGCCTCCAGGACCTCCCCCGCGGGCCCGACCAGCTCGTTGCCCTTGAGCCCCACGACGGAGACCATGGCTCGGTCGCCCTCGACATCCATGTCGATGTCACCGTCGATGTCGGCGATGTCGAGAAGGCCCTCGACGTAGTCGGCAGCGATCTCGCCTTCCTGCTCAAGCGCGTTGAGATCAGGAGCCTTCTCCTGCTCGGCCTCGGTCATGGCCGGCCTCTCCTTCGTGTTCAAGACTTCTTGCTGCCGGTGCGCTTGCTGCGGGACTGGCGGCTGGGCTGCTGCCTAATGATCTTAGGCTCCGGCGGGGCGGGCGGTGCCGCCTCTTCGGGAGTGGTCTTGCGCATCTTGGCCACCAGGCCGGGCTTGGGCGTCACGGGAATGGCGTTGCCCTTGGCGTCGAACTGCGGCATCGGGTGCCGGCTGTAGAACCAGTGCTGCTGGCCCAGCGTCCACAGGTTGGTGGTGACCCAGTAGAGGATCAGGCCCAGCGGGAAGTTGAGGCTGAAGAAGGCGAACAGCGGCGAGATGTACATCAGGATCTTCTGCTGCTGCGCCATGGGGTTGTCCGGCATCTGGGCCATCGAGCGGGTGACGCTCTGCCGGACGGTGAGGAACGTGGTCAGCGAGCTGATCGCCACGAAGAAGCCGATGACGATCTTCTGGGCGATGTCAGGAGCCTCGAAGAACGTGGCCGGCAGGGGCGCGTTGATGATCAGCGCGTGCTTGGCGCTGTCGACCAGCTCCTGCGACATGCCGAACTTGGCCTGGTCGGCGGCGATGGCCCGCAGCACGGTGAACATCGAGATGAAGATCGGGAACTGCGCCACGACGGGGAGGCAGCCACCGAGGGGGTTGGCGCCCGCACCCTGGTACAGCGCCATGACCTCCTGGTTCATGCGCTGCTTGTCGTTCTTGTAGCGCTTGCGGAGCTCCTGGACCTTCGGTGCCAGCTCCTGCATCTTCCGCGAAGACCGCATCTGCTTGAGGAACAGCGGGAAGATGAGGATCCGCATGCAGACGGTCAGCGTGACGATGGTCAGCGCCCAGGTCAACCCGCTGTTGGGGTCGAGGAAAGTGCTGTAGACCTGGTGGATCCAGGTGATGACTTGGGCGACGGCCGTGTACAGCCAATTGAGCCAGGACAGCTCCACCGAGCTAGCTCCCTTGCGTTTCGTGGGACCGGACCGGGCGTGGGGGCACCGGGTCTATACCTCCGGGATGGAATGGGTGGCACCGCCCGATGCGCCGGACAGTCAGCCAAGTGCCGCGCAATGCCCCATGTACGGCAATCGCCTCGAGCCCATACGCGCTGCACGACGGGTAGAACCGGCAGCGTGGACCGAGCATCGGGCTGATGAACGCCCGGTAGAACCGAATGGGGATGATCAGCGCCCGGGCGGCGAGGCCCGGCATCCCTTGCGGCTGCTCCGTCATCTGTGTCCACCCGTCGAGGACTCGCGCCGCCTGAGCAAACGATCCAGCGCGGCGTCGAGCTCGGCGGCCAGTTGCTCGACGCACGCGGACGCGGCCGGTGGATTGGCGCGTACCACCAGCAGGCTACCTCGCGGCAGCCGGTCGAGACGGTCGCGCATCAGGTGTCGGAGCCGTCGTTTGACCTTGTTCCGGGTCACCGCGCCACCAACGGCCTTGCTCACCACGAAACCAACCAGAGGTGTCTCTTCCCCAGAAAAGTTGAGATGCACCACCAGAGTGGGACGACCGGCGCGTTTTCCGCGCCGGACCGCCGCTTCGAATTCGTCCCCGCGCCGCATGCGGGATTGACGGGACAGCACCGTATACGCCTAACGCCCGTCGGCGAGGTACACCGACGGGCCGGACTTCGGGCGCGGGTCGATCAGGCCGACAGCTTCTCGCGGCCCTTGCGGCGACGGGCGGCGAGGATGGCGCGACCGGCCCGGGTGCGCATCCGCAGCCGGAAGCCGTGGGTCTTCGCGCGGCGACGGTTGTTCGGCTGGAAAGTACGCTTGCTCACGGGTGGGCTCCTTGAAGGTGCGCCCAGGGGCGCTTATACACACATGGCTGGCTTGCCGTGGGAGCGAGGGCACGCGAAATAGCCGTCGCGTGGCAAGCCGACCGTCGTACGTTACGGGCCAACGGCCTCCCAGGTCAAACCGAACGGGTTATCCACTGATCCACAGGCGACTTTTCCACCGCCGGGCCCACGTCCACAGTTTGTGCATCCGGGTGCCACTAGGCTGTGGACAACGTCTTGAACACAGCTGTGCACATGGATACTGTCGGCCCTTCTGGACCACCTGAAACACCGTGCACAGCCTGTGGATCTCCTGTGGAGGACCTGGGTACGAAGCCCTGCCGCCACGCTGTGGACGAAGGGGTCGCCGACCGCTCGGGGCGGCCACGGACATGTGGATAAACGATCGCGGGGGGCCGCGAGAGGAAGGAGGGGAGCCGCACCATGAGTGGTGTCGACCTCGGCACGGTATGGGCGAGGGCCCTGGGCAACTTCCTCAACGAGAACGTGCCCATCCAGCAGCGCACCTGGCTGTCGATGGTCCGTCCGATCGCCCTCGCGGACGACACGATCGTGCTCGGCGTCCCCAACGACTTCCTCAAGGACCTCATCGAGGGCAAGTTGCGCCCGCTGGTGGCCCACGCGCTGTCGCAGGAACTCGGGATGACGATGCGGCTGGCCGTGATGATCGACACCACGGCCCCTGAGCAGCCTTTGCCAGACGCCCATCAACAGCCTGTGAATATGCCCTATCCCCAGAGTGTGGATAGCCAGCCGCGTTACACACAGCCGGTGCAACCCCAGCACTACCAGGCATCCGAGCCCCCGCAGTTCTATTCTCCACAGCCTGAGCAGCCACCCGCGTCCACCGAATATCCACAGCCTTCGTTCTCTTTTGAACAGGTGCAGCCGTACACACCGCCTGTGGAGAAAGCGCCGGAGCCGGCGCCGAATCGCTGGGAAGCGAAGAGCAACAAGCCCAGCGAACCGGCCAGACTCAACCAGAAGTACACATTTGAGACATTCGTCATCGGTGCCAGCAACCGGTTCGCGCACGCCGCGGCCGTGGCGGTGGCCGAATCCCCCGCGAAGGCGTACAACCCGCTCTTCATTTACGGCGACTCCGGCCTGGGGAAGACGCACCTGCTGCACGCGATCGGGCATTACGCGCAGAGCCTGTACGACGGCGCCCGGGTGAGATACGTGAGCTCGGAGGAGTTCACCAACGACTTCATCAACAGCATCCGCGACCACAAGGCCGACGGCTTCCGCGGCCGCTACCGGGCGATCGACATCCTGCTTGTGGACGACATCCAGTTCCTGGAGGGCAAGGAGCAGACGCAGGAGGAGTTCTTCCACACCTTCAACACCCTGCACAACGCCAACAAGCAGATCGTCATCTCCAGCGACCGGGCGCCCAAGCAGCTCATCACGCTGGAGGACCGGCTGCGCAACCGGTTCGAGTGGGGCCTGATCACCGACGTCCAGCCGCCCGAGCTGGAGACCCGCATCGCGATCCTGCGGAAGAAGGCCATCCAGGAGGGCCTGGCCGCGCCGCCCGAGGTGCTGGAGTACATCGCGAGCCGGATCTCCACCAACATCCGCGAGCTGGAGGGCGCCCTGATCAGGGTGACCGCGTTCGCCAGCCTCAACAGGCAGGGTGTGGACCTGCAGCTCGCCGAGGTCGTGCTGAAGGACCTGATCACCTCGGAGTCCGACACCGAGATCACGATCGCGGCCATCATGACCGAGACCGCCAACTACTTCGGCATCAGCATCGAAGACCTGTGCGGCACCTCGCGCAGCCGCGCGCTCGTCAACGCCCGGCAGATCGCCATGTACCTGGCGCGCGAGCTGACCGAGCTGTCGCTGCCGAAGATCGGGCAGCAGTTCGGCGGCCGCGACCACACCACCGTGATGCACGCCGAGCGCAAGATCCGGTCGCTCATCGCCGAGCGCAGGTCGATGTACAACCAGGTCAACGAGCTGACAATGCGTATCAAACAGAGCAAGCGTGGATCTTGATGGTCGTACACAGCCTGTGGAAAACACTGTGGACCAGCGGAAACGCAAAATCGGCCCGTCGGTACGACCACCAATGCCGGGAAAAATCCGCCCACAAGGGCTGGGGACGAATCTGGGGACATCCTGAGGAGAACCTGGGGATGACTCGTGGATAACGTGTGGACGGCCTGTGAACAGTCGATCTGGGACTCCAGAAGGCCCCCGCTTACCCCGTGGACAACCTGTGGAAACCTCGTGGATAACCGGTGGATGAACACACCATGATCTGGGGACGGCCTGTGGGCAACGAATCTTCATCCCCAGGCGGCGAAGTTTCCCCCAGGCGTCACCCACACCCTCGGTGGATGAAAATACGGGTGCTGACCTGCGAGGACTTCAGTTGTCCACAGTTCCCACAGCCCCTAGTGTGATGACCTCTTATCTCTCTTACTAAGAAAATCAAAGACCCATAGAGGGGTTCTCCCCGAACCGAGGTGCGGGAGAGTGAACACTTGAATCAACGACGAACCCAGGAGGCTGATCACCGTGATGTTCCGAATCGAGCGAGACGTCCTCGCTGAGGCGGTGGCATGGACGGCACGCAGCCTCCCGGCGCGCCCGTCGGTGCCCGTACTCGCCGGCATGCGGCTGGAGGTGACGGAGGGACAGCAGCTCAAGCTGTCGGGGTTCGACTACGAGGTCTCCGCCGAGGTCACGCTCGAACTCCAGACCGGTGAGGCGGGCGTCGTCCTGGTCTCGGGCAAGCTGCTCGCCGAGATCACCCGCGCGCTTCCCGCACAGCCTGTGGACTTCGTGGTGGAAGGCGCCAAGGCCGTCGTCACGTGCGGCAGCGCGCGTTTCACACTGCTGACCATGCCTGTGGAGGACTACCCGTCGCTCCCGGCCATGCCGCCGGCCGCCGGACGGGTGGGCAGTGACGTGTTCGCCTCGGCCGTCGGCCAGGTCGCCGTCGCGGCGGGCAGGGACGACACGCTGCCGATGCTCACGGGCGTGCGCATGGAGATCGAGGGCGACACCGTCACCCTGGCCGCCACCGACCGCTACCGGCTGGCCGTGCGCGAGCTCAAGTGGCAGCCGGGCCAGCCCGACTTCGCCGCCATCGCGATGATCCCGGGCAAGACGCTCGCCGACACCGCCAAGGCACTCGGCACCACCGGCGCCGAGGTGGAGATCGCGCTCAGCTCGGCCGGCGGCACCGGCGAGGGCATGATCGGCTTCTCCAGCGCGGGCCGGCGCACGACGACCCGGCTGCTCGACCCCGAGTTCCCCAAGTACCGCTCGCTGCTGCCGACGGAGTTCTCCGCGCGCGCCGACCTGTCCACAGGCCCGTTCGTCGAGGCGGTCAAGCGCGTGGCCCTGGTCGCCGAGCGCAACACCCCCGTCCGCCTGGCGTTCAGGAGCGGAGAGGTCGTGCTGGAGGCCGGCAGCGGCGACGAGGCGCAGGCCGTCGAGGCACTGCCTGTGGACTACGAGGGCGAGGAGATGAACATCGCCTTCAACCACCAGTTCCTGCTTGAGGGGCTGGGGGCCATAGACTCCGACATCGCACGCCTGCAGATGACGACCTCGACCAAGCCCGCCATCCTCACCGGGGGCAAGCCTGTGGACGAAGGCGCAGGTACGGACTACCGTTATCTGATCATGCCCATCCGCCTGTCGGGCTGATCCCGTCATCGGGGATGATGGAAGCCTGACAAGGGGGTAGAGGAGCGTCATGCAGATCGGCATGGTGGGACTGGGCAAGATGGGCGGCAACATGGCCGAGCGGCTGCGCCGCGGCGGCCATGAGGTGGTCGGTTACGACCGCGACCCTGGCATCAGCGACGTGGCCAGCCTGAAGGAGCTGGTCGAACGGCTGTCCGCGCCGCGTGCGGTCTGGGTCATGGTTCCCGCGGGCAAGCCCACCCAGCAGACGGTCGATGAGCTCGGCGAGCTGCTCGACGAGGGCGACATCGTCGTCGACGGCGGCAATTCACACTATGTGGACGACCAGAAGCACGCCGCCGAGCTGCGCGAGAAGGGCATCGGCTTCGTCGACTGCGGCGTGAGCGGCGGCGTGTGGGGGCTGCAGAACGGCTACGCCCTCATGTGCGGCGGCGAGCAGGCCGACGTCGACCGGCTCATGCCGATCTTCGAGACGCTCAAGCCCGAGGGCGAGGACGGCTTCGTCCACGCCGGTGACGTCGGTGCCGGCCACTTCGCGAAGATGGTCCACAACGGCATCGAGTACGGCATGATGCAGGCTTTCGCCGAGGGCTGGGAGCTTCTGGAGGCGTCCGACGTCGTCAAGGACGTCAGGGGCTCCTTCAGCAGCTGGCGCACCGGCACCGTCATCCGTTCGTGGCTGCTCGACCTGATGGTCCGGGCGCTCGACGACGACGAGCACCTCGACGAGCTCCGCGGTTACGCACAGGACTCCGGCGAGGGCCGGTGGACGGTCCAGGCGGCCGTCGACCACGCCGTGCCGCTGCCGGTGATCACCGCCGCCCTCTACGCGCGGTTCGCCTCGCGCCAGGACGACTCCCCCGCGATGAAGGTCGTCGCCGCGCTGCGCAACCAGTTCGGCGGCCACGCGATCACCTCGACCGAGGGCAGCACCGGCAAGGGCGCCGACTCGCCCGGCGCCGACGTGACCCCGCCGCGCGAAGCCGAGTAGTCCACAGGCGGCCAGGGGAAGCCCGGGGTTTTCCACAGGACGGCACGCCGGTGACGCGGGCGGCCCCCGCGGCGCACTAACCTTCGTGGGGTGCATGTCGCCCACCTCTCGCTGACCGACTTCAGGTCCTACGCGTCCGTGGAGCTCGGTCTGGAACCGGGCGTCACGGCTCTCGTGGGGCCCAACGGCCAGGGCAAGACCAACCTGGTCGAGGCCCTCGGCTATGTCGCGACGCACTCCAGCCACCGGGTGGCCAACGACGCGCCGCTGGTGCGTCAGGGTGCCGCGCGAGCCATCGTGCGGTGCGCCGTCCACAGGGACGATCGGCGGGCGCTGATCGAGCTGGAGATCAACCCGGGCAAGGCCAACCGGGCGCGGCTCAACCGCTCCCCCGTGTCCAGGCCGCGCGACGTCATCGGCCTGCTGCGCACGGTGCTGTTCGCGCCGGAGGACCTGGCGCTGTCCAAGGGCGACCCGTCCGAGCGCCGCCGATTCCTCGACGACCTGCTGGTGGCCAGGGCCCCCAGGTTCGCCGGGGTCCGGGCCGACTACGACCGGGTGCTGAAGCAGCGCGGCGCCCTGCTGCGCACGGCCGCGCAGGCCCGCAGAGGCAGCAGGAGCGCCCGGCGGGCCGAGAGCGACACCGCGTTCGCCGCCGCGGGCGCCGGCGACGTGCTGAGCACTCTGGAGGTGTGGGACGCCCACCTTGCCCGGCACGGCGCGGAGCTGTTGCAGGCGCGGCTCGAACTGATCGAGGCGCTGCGCCCGCTGGTCGCCGGGGCCTACTCTGCGCTGGCCCCCACGAGCGCCCCCGCGACGCTGGCCTACCGCAGCACGTTGTCCACAGGTGGGGACGGCGCGGAGGACGAAGTCGCCGGTGAGCGGGGATCTCCCGATGCGCAGACGTTATCCACAGACTTGGGGAAAACCCTTGAACAGCAGCTCCGCGACCGGCTGTTGGAGGTCCGCCAGGCCGAGCTGGAACGGGGGGTCACACTCGTCGGCCCACACCGCGACGACCTGATCCTGGGCCTCGGCGACCTGCCCGCCCGCGGCTACGCCAGCCACGGCGAGTCGTGGTCGTTCGCGCTGGCGCTGCGCCTGGCCGCCTACGACCTGTTGCGGGCCGACGGCGGCGACCCGGTGCTGATCCTCGACGACGTGTTCGCCGAGCTGGACAGCCACCGCAGGCGCAGGCTGGCTGAGATCGTCGCGCCGGCCGAACAGGTGCTGATCACCGCCGCCGTGCCCGACGACGTGCCGAAGGAGCTGGCGGGAGCCCGTTTCGACGTCGCTGAGGGGAGCGTGACCCGTGTCCGATGAGCAGCACAACGCGGCGGCCAGGGGGGCCGCCATGGCGAGGGAGAAGCTGGCGCAGGCCAAGGCCGACGCGGCCAAGCGCGGGCAGCTCCCGCGCCGCGAGCCCAGGCGGAAGGCCGGCCCGCGCCGGGAGGCCGGCGATCCGCAGCTCTTCGGCCGGGCCATCGCCGACCTGCTGGCCGACCGGGGCTGGGAGCGGTCGGCGGCCGTCGGCGCGGTGTTCGGCCGGTGGAAGGAGATCGTCGGCCCCGACCTGGCCGCCCACACCCGGCCGGAGTCGTTCGACGAGGGCGAGGTGCTCATCGCGGCCGATTCCACGGCATGGGCGACGCAGGTCAGACTGCTCGCGCGCACCCTCATCCGCAGGCTGAACGAAGAGCTGGGTGACGGATCGGTGACAAAGGTCAAGGTCAGGGGGCCGCAGAACGCGCCCCGACCCACAGGGGGATTGCGGGTGACCGGAAGCAGGGGGCCCGGCGACACCTATGGTTAGGCGCCGGGGGCGATCAGACAGCCGCAGACGCGATAAGCCCCCTTTCCGAAGGGGGGATGCTTGAGTGGGGGGCAAAACGAGCTAGGGCGCATCACAGGCGCGTGTATTGCCACCACGGGCTCCGGGAAGCGGTAGAATGAAAAAGGATTCCGGACACGTCCGCTTGCGTGTCACCCCGGCAGCAAGCCGACTCCCCCGGGTGACCGCGCATCGGGGCACTCACGACGGTGACGGGCACGGCAGGGGCAGCATCAGGTTGATGGCCTCCCCCGCCGCGTGTCCGCGGCAGGAGGATTTCGCAGTTGTCCTACGACGCTAGCTCAATCACCGTACTCGAAGGACTTGAGGCGGTTCGCAAACGCCCGGGTATGTATATCGGCTCGACCGGTGAGCGCGGCCTGCACCACCTCGTCTACGAGATCGTGGACAACGCGGTGGACGAGGCGCTGGCCGGTTTCGCCTCCAGGATCGACATCACTCTGCTGGCCGACGGCGGCGTGCGCGTGATCGACAACGGCCGCGGCATCCCCACGGGCATCCACCCCGTGGAGAAGCGCTCGGCCGTCGAGGTCGTGCTGACCACGCTCCACGCGGGCGGCAAGTTCGACAGCCAGTCCTACGCGGTCTCCGGCGGCCTCCACGGCGTCGGCTCGGCCGTCGTCAACGCGCTGTCCACCGCCATGGACGTCGAGGTCAAGCAGAACGGCCACTACTGGCGGCTGAACCTCGTCAACTCCAAGGCGCTGGCCCCGCTGGCCAAGGGCGAGGAGACCGACGAGACCGGCACCACGATCACGTTCTGGCCCGATCCCGGGATCTTCGAGACCACCACCTGGAACTACGAGACGCTCTCGCGCCGCTTCCAGGAGATGGCCTTCCTCAACAAGGGCCTGACGATCACGCTCGCCGACGAGCGTCCCGACCACGTCAACGGCGAGCCCCGCACGGTCGAATACCACTACGAGGGCGGTCTGGCCGACTTCGTCAAGCACCTCAACGCCAAGAAGGAGGCGGCGCACGCGTCGATCATCTCCTTCGAGGAGGAGGGCGACGGCATCGCAGTGGAGATCGCGATGCAGTGGAACAACTCCTACGCGGAGTCGGTGTACACCTTCGCCAACACGATCAACACCGCCGAGGGCGGCACCCACGAGGAGGGCTTCCGCGCGGCGCTGACGACCATCGTCAACCGCTACGCGCGCGAGCAGAAGTTCCTCAAGGAGGGCAAGGACGACAACCTCTCCGGCGAGGACGTCCGCGAGGGCCTGACGGCGATCATCTCGGTCAAGCTGTCCGACCCGCAGTTCGAGGGCCAGACCAAGACCAAGCTGGGCAACACCGAGGCCAAGTCGTTCGTGCAGAAGGCATGCAACGACCATCTGCGCGACTGGTTCGAGCGCAACCCCGGCGAGGCCAAGGACATCATCAACAAGTCGCTGCAGGCCAGCCGCGCCCGCATTGCGGCCCGCCAGGCCCGCGACCTGACCAGGCGCAAGTCGCTGCTGGAGTCCGGCAGCGGCCTTCCCGGCAAGCTGGCCGACTGCCAGTGGAACGACCCGGAGAAGTGCGAGCTGTTCATCGTCGAGGGCGACTCGGCCGGCGGCTCCGCCAAGGGCGGCCGCGACTCGCGCTTCCAGGCGATCCTGCCCATCCGCGGCAAGATCCTCAACGTGGAGAAGGCGCGGATCGACAAGGTCCTGAAGAACAACGAGGTCCAGGCGCTCATCACCGCTCTGGGCACCGGCGTGCACGACGAGTTCGACATCGCCAAGCTGCGTTACCACAAGGTGATCCTGATGGCCGACGCCGACGTCGACGGCCAGCACATCAACACCCTGCTGCTGACGCTGCTGTTCAGGTTCATGCGGCCGCTGATCGAGGCCGGGCACGTCTACCTGTCGTGCCCGCCGCTCTACAAGATCAAGTGGGACCGGAAGGGCGAGGACGCCTCCTACGCCTACTCCGACGCCGAGCGCGACGCGGTCATCAACGACGGCATCGCGCAGGGCAAGGCAGACCCGCGCCCGCGTGACAACGTCCAGCGCTTCAAGGGCCTCGGCGAGATGAACGCCGGCCAGCTCTGGGAGACCACCATGAACCCGGCGACGCGACTGCTGCGCCTGGTCACGCTCGACGACGCGGCCCAGGCCGACGACCTGTTCAGCGTGCTCATGGGCGAGGACGTCGAGGCGCGGCGTGACTTCATCATCCGCAACGCGCGCGACGTTCGCTTCCTCGACGTTTAAGAAGGACCTGAACCTGTGACGGACGTGAACACCACTCCCCCGGCTGAGCGCATCGAGCCGGTGGACATCCAGTCGGAGATGCAGCGCAGCTACATGGACTACGCGATGTCCGTCATCGTGTCCAGGGCGCTGCCTGATGTGCGCGACGGTCTCAAGCCGGTGCACCGGCGGGTGCTCTACGCGATGTACGACGGTGGCTACCGTCCCGACCGCGGCTACTTCAAGTGCGCCCGCGTCGTCGGTGACGTGATGGGCACCTACCACCCGCACGGCGACACCTCGATCTACGACGCGCTGGTCCGCCTGGCCCAGCCGTGGTCGCTGCGCTACCCCCTGGTCGACGGGCAGGGCAACTTCGGCTCGCCGGGCAACGACCCGGCGGCCGCGATGCGGTACACCGAGTGCAAGCTCGCGCCCATCGCCATGGAGATGCTGCGCGACATCGACAAGGACACCGTCGACTTCCGCCCCAACTACGACGGCAAGTCGCAGGAGCCCGACGTCCTGCCGGCGCGGTTCCCGCAGCTGCTGGTCAACGGTTCGGGCGGCATCGCGGTCGGCATGGCGACCAACATCCCGCCGCACAACCTGCGCGAGGTGTCGGCCGCGGTCCGGTGGTACCTGGAGAACCCGCAGGCCGACGACGAGGAGCTGCTGGAAGCCTCGATCAGGCTGGTCAAGGGGCCCGACTTCCCGACCAGGGCGCTGATCGTCGGGCGCCGGGGCATCGAGGACGCGTACCGCACCGGGCGCGGCTCGATCACCATGCGCGCGGTGGTCGAGGTCGAGGAGGACAAGGGGCGGCAGGCGCTCGTCGTCACCGAGCTGCCGTACCAGGTCAACCCGGACAACCTGGCGCTGAAGATCGCGGAGCTGGTGCGTGAGGGCAAGCTCACGGGCATCGCCGACGTCCGCGACGAGAGCTCCTCGCGGGTCGGCCAGCGTCTGGTGATCGTGCTCAAGCGCGACGCGGTCGCCAAGGTCGTGCTGAACAACCTGTACAAGCACACCCAGCTCCAGGACACCTTCGGCGCCAACATGCTGGCGCTGGTCGACGGCGTGCCGCGCACGCTGCGGCTCGACCAGTTCATCCGCCATTACGTGGCCCACCAGGTCGAGGTCATCGTCCGCAGGACGCGTTACCTGCTGCGCAAGGCCGAGGAGCGCGCGCACATCCTGCGCGGGCTGCTGAAGGCCCTTGAGCGGCTCGACGACGTCATCGCCCTCATCCGGGCCTCGGAGTCGGCCTCGCACGCCCAGCAGGGCCTCATGGGGCTCCTGGAGATCGACGAGGTCCAGGCTCAGGCCATCCTGGACATGCAGCTGCGCAAGCTGGCCGCCCTGGAGCGGCAGTCCATCCAGGACGAGTACGACTCCCTGATGGCCCAGATCGCCGAGTACAACTCGATCCTGGCCAGCGAGGCCCGCCAGCGCGAGATCATCGGCGACGAGCTGGCCGAGGTCGTCAACCGCTTCGGCGACGAGCGCAAGACCGAGATCATCGCCTACGACGGCGACATGTCGATCGAAGACCTCATCGCCGAGGAGGAGATCGTCGTCACGATCACCCGCGGCGGCTACGCCAAGCGCACCCGTACCGACCTCTACCGGGCGCAGAAGCGGGGCGGCAAGGGTGTGCGCGGCGCCCAGCTGCGCCAGGACGACATCGTCGACCACTTCTTCGTCACCACCACGCACCACTGGCTGCTGTTCTTCACGAACAAGGGCCGGGTGTACCGGGTCAAGGCGTACGAGCTGCCTGATGCCGGGCGTGACGCCCGTGGCATGCATCTCGCGAACCTTTTGGCCATGCAGCCCGACGAAACAGTCATGGAAGTTCTCGACCTCCGCGACTACGACGTCGCCCCCTACCTGGTGCTGGCCACGCGCAGCGGCCTGGTGAAGAAGACGCGCCTGTCCGAGTACGACTCCCCCAGGTCGGGCGGTCTGATCGCGATCAACCTGCGCGAGGACGACGAGGTCATCGGCGCCCGCCTGGTCTCCGAGACCGACGATCTGCTGCTCGTCTCCAAGGGCGCGCAGTCGATCAGGTTCACCGCCTCCGACGAGGCGCTGCGGCCCATGGGCCGCGCGACCAGCGGCGTCATCGGCATGAGGTTCCTCGAAGGAGACGAACTTCTCGCCATGAATCGCATCGCCGACGGTCAAGACGTGCTTATCGCCACGAAGGCTGGGTACGCAAAACGGACGCCAGTGGAGCAGTATCCAGTTCAAGGACGTGGCGGTAGGGGCGTGCTGACTGCGAAGATCGTGAGTTCCCGTGGCAAGCTGGTCGGAGCCGTCATGGTCAACCCAGAGGACGAGGTCTTCGCGATCACGTCCGCCGGCGGGGTGATCCGGACGAGTGCCGGCGAGATCAAGCAGTCCGGCCGCCAGACCATGGGAGTGCGATTGATGAACCTCGCCGAAGGCGACAGCGTGGTTGCCCTCGCCCGGAACGCGGAGTCGATGGAGACTCCGGTGGAGAATGAGGAAGACGGGGGAGGAGAGTAAATCATGAGCGCCCAGGGTGGCACCGCCAGAGCCCAGGCGGCGTCGGGTAACGGACAGCAGCCGAAGAAGTCCAACGAGCCGGAAATCTTCAATTCGGTCGACGGCGAGCAGGACAAGACGCCCAGGCCGGGCGCCGCTGCTCAGCCTCGTTCCAAGGACGAGCCGCAGGCGGAGGGCAACGAGACGGTGCGCCTCCGTCCGTCGCTCACCTCCGAGGCGCCTCCGGCCGTCGAGATGCCCAAGAAGAAGTCGTCGAACAACGCGGGGTCCAGGCTTCCCCGCAAGGCACACCTGGTGCTGCGCCGCATCGAGCCGTGGTCGGCCATGAAGTTCAGCTTCGTGGTGTCACTGGTCTGCTTCGTGGTGCTCTTCGTGGCAGTCGCCGTCCTTTACGGCGTGCTGTCGGCTCTGGGGGTGTTCGACTCGCTCGTCGACCTGGTCAACCAGCTCGGCAAGGGCGAGCAGGGACAGAGCTCGATCCCGATCAACATCGCCTCGTGGTTCGAGCCGGTGCGGATCCTCGGCTACACCGCCCTGATCGGCGCCGTGAACGTGGTGCTGATCACCGCTCTGTCCACGCTGGGCGCGGTCATCTACAACATCGCGTCCGACCTGGTCGGGGGCGTTGAGGTGACGTTCAGCGAGGCCGAATAGCAGGTTCGGGCGGGGGCTCGTGCCGTACCGGGATGGCTGGTACGGCACGAGCAGCCCGTCGGACACGGTAAGCTTTTCTCGTCCGAACAACCGGTTCGCCTCCATCAGGCGAATGCGATACGGTTCGGTGTGCGGGGCTATAGCTCAGACGGTTAGAGCGCTTCCCTGATAAGGAAGAGGTCCCAGGTTCAAGTCCTGGTAGCCCCACCCAGCTCCGAGGCCATTTCCCATCAAGGGAAGTGGCCTTTTTGGTCTCCCGGGTGACTAACTGAGTGACTAAAGTCGTATCTCGTTCGAAGGTCACGAGTTACAGCCGGAACACTGAGCCTCCCCGTCCCGAGGTCCGCCCGAAGGATGAGCGGTTGTGGGTCCCAGGGATATGGGTGATGAAGCACCGCGCACTGTTGTGTTGGATGGGTGCCATCCTTCTGTCCACCCTTCCTAACTGGGCTTCGTTGCCAGTGGATACAGAGATCTACATCTGCGCCTATTTGGACACCGAGGGTGGATACACGGGTCGTGATGTGCTCGGCCTGGGCTTCAGCGCGATGGCCACGCTCCTTCCCCTTACCTTGGTGGTGCTGGCCGTGGCCGCACGGCGATCACTGCCCCGGAGGCGCCGGCTCCTCGCCTGGACAGGAGCGGGCGGAGCATTCGCGACAGCCGCTTACTACGCGCTGTCGACCATTGCGTTCTTCTCCCCCTACTGCCCTGAGGGCTCGCAGGGGCCTGGGTTCGTGATCCCGCTCTATGGCGCTGTCGCTGCGCTCGTCCTGACCGCCGGCGCGACCCGGGCCGGAGACAAGCCCAACGCGGACGCCGAGACTCGGTCATGAACAGTGCTTAAGCCTGGGGGAAGATCTGGTCCATTGCTTCGGCACCTTCCAGCAGCACTGGGTGGAGCTGCTTCCGGTAGACCTTCTCCGTCACCACCGTAGCGTCTCCGTGCTCAGGACCTTCGCCTTGGCTGCCAGCCAGCGGTCCACGTCGTCGGCGGACAGCTCGCGGAGCTCGCGAGCGTCCAACGCGGAGATCACGTGCTGCTCGGCCAGGATGCGACGGTTGGTGACCGTGGAAGCCTCCCGACCGCTCAACCCGATCTCCAGCCAGTCCCGTACGGCGTCGCCCACGGTGTAGTTGTGCGCCGCCGTGGTCAGGCCGTCGTCGTAGTCCCTGATGATCTCCTTGAGCTTCACTGGGCTTCGGTCTTGGTCTTGCCGCCGGCCTTCTTGACGATGCGCTTTCCGGCCGGGGTGTAGCCGACCGTCACCGAGGCGATCCAGCGCTCCCGTGCCTCGTCCCAGTGCAGGCCGCCGTCTCCCCGGCTGCGTCGTGCGCTCATGATGCCCTCGCTTCCTGTTCGAGTAGCTTCGACGGTCCGTAGGATCGGTCGCGTGGGGATGTACGTCTCGGTGCGCGGGTGGATCGAGCTGGACTTCGCTCAGAGGCCGGACGCCGAACGCATCATCGGGGACGACCCCTACTCCGGCGGCTGGGGATGGCCGGCGAAGCCGTTCAACTGGACGCTCTACCTGTTCTACGGAGGTGACGTCAGGGAGGGCGCGCTCCACGAGATCCGGTCCCAGGTCGAACAGCTGGCGGCCCTGCCGCCGGTCGATGAGGACGGCGATCGCCCGCGAGGCGTCTTCGTGGTCACCGACGAGCGTGGGCAGGCACGATGCTGACACGTTCGCGACGGTGTGGTTCTCGACGTGCCGGCGCCGGATTTCACATGGTTGGCGATTTAGGACCGGGCCTGGTCGAGGTGAATTCGGGGATTATGCGGTTCGAGTGGTGGCAGAATTTCGCGGATGTCGGGGTCTGGGTCGTTGTGGCGGCAGCGGGATTTCGTGCTTCTATGGAGCAGCCAGACCACCAGTTCGCTCGGGAATGAGATCTCCTATCTGGCGTTACCGCTGGTCGCGGGGCTTTTGCTGAATGCGTCTCCCATGGAGCTCGGGCTGCTGACGGCGGCGCGCAGGTTGCCGGTGTTGTTCGCGTCGTTGCCGGCGGGGGCTCTGAGTGATCGGTGGCGGAAGCGGCCGGTGATGATCGTCACGTTCCTGGTCTTCGGGGTGGCGATGGCGACCGTGCCGGTGGCGGCCGTGGCCGGAGGGCTCACGTTGTGGCAGCTCTACGGGGTGGCGCTGGTCGTCGCGACGTGTGAGGTGTTCTTCACGCCGGCCTACCAGACGTACTCGCTGACGTTGCTCGGGCCGGAGCGGTTGATGGCGGGGAACGCCAAGCTCACCAGCACGGTCACGGTGGCGGGGATGGTGGGGCAGCCGGTCGGCGGCGTGCTGATCTCGCTGTTCGGGCCGGCCAAGGCGGTGCTCGCCGACGCGCTCTCCTACCTCGGCGGCGCGCTCGCGCTCGCGCTGATCCGGGCTCCGGAGGCCAGGCCGGAGCGGAGGGAGCGGGCCCCTCGGCTGCGGGCGCAGATCGGGGAGGGGCTGCGGTACGTCGTGCGTCATCGCGTGATCGGGCCGCTCGTGCTCTACATGGCCACGGTGAGCTTCTGCATCGCCGGGCTGAGCGCGCTGGAGGTCAACTACGTGGTGCGGGAGCTCGGCTGGTCGGGCCTGGCCACCGGCCTGGTGTTCGGGGTGAGCATGGCCGGTGGGCTGGCGGCCGGGGCGATCGCGGGGCCGCTCACCGACCGGTACGGCATGCCGCGCGTGCTGCTCGGGGCCGCCTTCGCGTACCCGTTGTGCAGCGGGTCGATCGGGCTGGTGGGGCCGGGGGCGGCGGGGCAGGTCGTGGTGGGCGTCTCGTGGACGTTGCTGATCATCGTCACGCTCGTCTTCCAGAGCACCCAGCGCAGCCTGCGGCAGCTTCTGACGCCCAAGGAGATGCAGGGCCGGCTGGCGGCCACGTCCCGCTGGCTCACCTGGGCGGCCACGCCGGTCGGCGCGGTCCTCGCCGGGGCGCTGGCCGGTGGGATCGGCATGCGGGGCACCCTTCTGGTGTTCTCCGCCGGGATGCTGGCCGGTCCGGTGGTGATGTGGTGCTCGCCGTTGCGCACGTCCCGGCGGGAGATCGATCGGGACGTGCGGACGGCGGCAGCGGCGGGGTAGCGGCTCGGCAGGCGGCCGGTCACAGGGCGAAGAGCAGGGCGGCGCTCACGAGGACGGCGACGGCGGTCGCGAAGTGCACGCCGAACGCGACCGCCTTGGTGCCCCCGTTGCGAAGCACGATCAGGGTGTCGCCCAGGGGCAGCAGCGCGACGATCAGCATGTACCAGGCCTCCGCCTGGGCGCCGGCGAAGGCCAGCAGGGCCAGGCCGAGCAGCCCGTACGCGCCGTCGCGCAGGCCCTTGATGGTCAGGTAGGCGCTGTCACCGTCCTGCTTGGCGGGGACGCCGTAGCCGGCGGCGGCGGCGCGCGGGACGAACAGGAAGCGAGCGCCGATCAACAGGACCATCAGGTTGAGGACGATGGCGAGGCCGTAGGCAATGGTGGTGAGCATGTCCGTCTCCAGAAAGCTAGCGGTGCTAGGAACGAGGATGACGCTAGCAGAACGATGACAGATGCGCTAGCGGTGCTAGAGTCGAGAGCATGACGATCCAGGCGCGCCGGGAGCGCGAGCGTGCGGAACGCGAGAAACTGATCATCACCGTCGCCTGCGAGCTGGCCGAGGCCGAGGGCTGGGAGGCGGTGACCACGCGGCGGCTGGCCGAGCGCATCGAGTACAGCCAGCCGGTGCTCTACAGCCATTTCAAGGGCAAGGGCGCGATCATGGCGGCCGTCGCCGTCGAGGGATGCGCCGTCCTCGCGGAGGAACTGCGCGAGGCCCGCACCGCGGCTCCGGACGCCGGCAGCGCGCTCGCGGCCGTCGGCGCGGCCTATACGGCGTTCGCCGAGCGGCGTCCGGCGCTCTACGACGTCATCTTCAACCTGAGCGTCGATCTGCCGTTCGCGACGCCGCAGGCTCCCGCGGCCCTGCATGCGGCGTTCGGCGAGCTGGTCGAGGGGCTTCGCCCGCACGCCGGTGAGGAGGACCTGCCTCTGCTCGCCGAGACCTTTTGGGCCGCGCTGCACGGGCTGGTCACGCTCACGAGGGGCAAGCGGCTGCCGCGGGAGCACCACGACCGCCGGCTTGAGCTGCTTCTGAGGCGGTTCGTGGCCTGACGGTTTGACCTTGTCGCTGGCGTCAACGATTACCCTCGTCGCCCGCCCATCGACCGGAACGGACGACCACACCCATGAGCACGTCCCGCACCACCCTGCTCGACCTGGACCAGAGCTTCTTCGACGCCCTGGTGGCCAACGACCACGACCGCCTGAACGACCTGCTGACGGACGACTTCGTCCTGGTGGGGGTCGAGGACGGGGCGGTCGCCGGGAAGGGCGTCCTGCTCGATCTGGTGGCCTCTGGAAGCCTTCGGTTCCCGAAGATCGATTCGTTCCCGGACGAGGCGATCGTGCGGGTCATCGGGCAGGTGGGGATCGTCGTGGGGCGTACCGGGATGAACTTCACGAACCCCGATGGCAGCACGTTCAGCGCCGGGAGCCGGTACACGCACGTGTACGCGTCCGGGGGCGACGGGAGCTGGCGGCTCGTCTCGGCACAGGGCACCGCCATCAAGCCGTGAACAGGGCCTGCCGAACGGTCAGCTGGTCGGCTTGTGCCATTCTGCGGTGACCTTGAGGTGCGCCTCGCCCGTCGACTCGGCGACGACCACGCCGGCCTTGGCGGTGAGCTTCATCCCGAACTCCACCGCGATCACGTCCGGCGGCTCCGGGCATGATCGCATGCGGCGCAGGACGTCGGTGGCGAAGGTCTGGACGCGCTGGAGCCCCGCGCCCAGCGTCTCGGGCATGCGTTCGACGGCCGCGCGCGCCCGCCCGGCGGGGAGCGGCTCGTCGCCGGGCCGCTCGTCGACCTCCACGAGCACGGTGCCGCCGTCGTCGAGGGGAACCTCAAGGAAGTAGCGCACGGTGGGCCTCCTGTCCTGGGACAAGAGCAAGCATGCTGGACGGGTCCGCCCGGCGGTGGCTCTTTCGCCGCGGCGGTGCTACCGGCGGCCTGTGGACGGGCTCTCTGGCGGAAAGTTATCCACAGGATGGGGACGGTTGTCCACAGCGGTGGAGAAGTCTGAAATCATTGACATGATGTACAGAGCGTTTTACATTCCCTTCTTGTGATGTCGTACGAGGAAAAGGGCGCCTGGGTCTATCTCGTGGCGACGGTGGGCACCTACGTGGCCTACGTCATCGTCATCCTGGGCAGGGCCGGCGGCGGTCCGCTCAGCGCCGTCCCCTACGTCGCGCCGATGGTGTGGGCGATCGGCATAAGCATCGGCCTGTCGATCGCGGGCCGTATCGTGGTCGAGATCGTGAAGCCCAGCGAGAGTCACCAGAGCGACGTGCGAGACAGGGAAATCAACCGTTCCGCCCAACATGTCGGGGGCGTTGTCCTAGGGGTCTCCATGATGGTCCCCCTTGGTCTGACCATGGCGGAAGCCGACCACTTCTGGATCGCCAACGCCATCTACGCGGCACTCGTCCTGTCCGCCCTGGTAGCCACCCCGCTGAGGCTCATCGCCTATCGGAGGGGCCTGTAGGGATGGGCAAGCCGACCAAGGTCACCAATTCCATCAGGACTCTGCGGTTCACGCACGGCGAGATGACGCAGGCCGAACTGGCCCAGCGGATCGGCGTCACGCGGCAGACCGTCATCGCCATTGAGCAGGGCCGCTATTCACCCTCTCTTGAGGTGGCCTTTCAGATCGCCAGGGTGTTCCGGGTGCCTCTGGACGACGTCTTCCAGTATCCAGACCCCGAAGGCTAGTTATCCACAGGCGCGTCGGTTTTCCACAGGCTGTCGAGAGCGGCGGCGACGGCCGCGATGGAGTCGTGCGCGGAGCGGATGCGGGCGGTCTGGGCCTCGTCCGTCCAGCCGAGTCGCAGGCCCTCCTCGGCCAGCGCGTCGAACGCCGTGAACGCGGCCAGCTTCTGGCGCAGCACCTTCGACCAGGCGTCGTCCTCGATCCGGTAGAAGACGTTGCGCTCCCCCGGTCTGCGGAGCTTGTGGACGAGCCGGATCGACGTCAGGAGCTGCATGGTCGTCGTCAGCGACGCGCGGCTCGCGCCGATGGCGTCGGCGATGTCGGACGCGGCCTGCGCGGGCGGGTCGCAGACCATGAGCCAGCCCAGGACGCGGCCGGTGATCGGAGCCAGACCCCACTCCTCGGAGACGAAGTCCGCCACCCGCTCGACCCAGTCGAGCACCTGCTCCCGGCCGGGGCCGTCCGGCGCCTCCATGTAAGACCTCCCCTTGCGTCGCGATCCCAGCCGACATCACTCTTCGCGAGCTGTCAAATACCGGGAGTGGCGACGGCGGGCTGCTCATGCTGAATCCGTGATCGCTGTCATGCTGCTGCTCCCCCTGGTCCTGCCCGAGCCGACCTCGGTCGTCCGGGCGCGGGGTGAGGGCCTGGATCACGGTGAAGCACCACTACGGGCTGACCGTCACCCACCGGGAGAAGCGGGCCCTCATCCGCATGCTGCGCACCTGCTTCAGCGCCCTGCCATCCTCCTGAGCTGCTGCTCCCTGGCTCCGGCGTCGCCCGGCAGGTCGCGTTCGGCCAGCAGGGCGGCCACCCGTTCGCGGGCCTCGGCAGGGTAGTGGCCGTCGTACTTGAACTTGGCGCGCACCTCCACCACCGCCAGGCGCAGCCCGCGCAGGCCGGGCAACTGCCGGTGGTACGGACCCTCGCCGGCCGCCATGACGCCGTGGGCGCCGTCGGGCTGGAAGTGGGCGAGCTGGCGGCGCAGGATCTCCGCCTTGGCCTCGGGGTCGTCCACCGTCTCGGCCCGGCAGGTGAGCTGGACGGAGGCGTAATAGCTGGTGGGCACGCCGGTCTCGGGGTCGCCCTTCCGCCAGCCGCCGGGGATGTAGGCGTAGTCGTCGTGCACGCTCAGCAGGACCAGCGGATCGCGCTCGATCGCCGCCCACACGGGGTTGGGCCTGGCCAGGTGGAGCAGCACCTCCGTGCCGCCGTCGAAGAGGAAGTGGGTGGGGACGACCACGGGCGGGCCGCCGTCGTGGCCGTTGGCGGCGAGCTGGCCGAAGTCGCGGGTGGCCAGCCAGGCCCGCCACTCGTCGTCGTCGCGTGCCGCGTCCCAAGGATGGATGAGCACGTGAAACCCTCCCGTCGGGGTTTGTATTAGTACATAATGTTTTTTGTGTCAGGAACATACACGATCGTTGGGGGGACGGCCAGCGAGATCGCGGCGGGCGTCGAGGCCGCCGTGTCCGCCGGGCTGCTCCTCCCCGGTACGCACCTGCCGCCCGTGCGCGAGGTGGCCGCCATGGCCGAGGTCAGTCCGAACACCGCCGCGGCCGCGTACCGGCTGTTGCGGGAGCGCGGGGTCGTCGAGACCGCGGGCCGGCGCGGAACCCGGGTCAGGCCGCGTCCGGCCACCACGACCCGCGAGGAGATCCGCATCGAGGTGCCGCCGGGCGCGCGCGACCTGTCCCACGGCAATCCGGACCCGGCTCTGCTGCCGCCGCTGCACGACGCGCTCGCCGCCGCGGCCAGGGTGCACGAGCAGCGTCCGGCCATGTACGGCACGGGCGACGACGAGGAGCTCCTCTCGCTGGCCGCCGCCCGCCTACGTGCCGACGGCGTGCCGGCCGCGCCGCTGGCGATCACCTCGGGCACCCTCGACGCCGTGGAACGCGTCCTGATCGCCCACCTTCGTCCCGGCGATCCGATCGGCGTCGAGGACCCGGGCTGGACGGCCCTGCTCGACCTGGTCGCCGCCCTGGGGCTGCGGCCGGTCCCCATGCGGCTGGACGACGAGGGCCCGCTGCCGGACGAGCTCGACCGGGCGTTGCGGGCGGGCGTACGAGCGGTGGTGATCACGGCCCGCGCCCAGAACCCCACCGGCGCGGCCGTCACCGCGTCGCGGGCCGCGGACCTGCGTGCCCTGCTGGACACCCGGCCCGACGTGGTGCTGATCGAGGACGACCACGGGGCGAGCCTGGTGGACCTCCCCCTCCATCCCCTGGCCGGCGTGACGACCCGCTGGCTGCTCACCCGCTCGACGGCCAAGGCGTTCGGCCCTGACCTGCGGCTGGCGCTGGTCACGGGCGATCCCGTCACGCTCGGCCGGCTGCGCGGACGGCAGCGGCTGGCCGCGGGCTGGGTCAGCCATCTGCTGCAACGCGCGGTCGCCCACCTGTGGCGCGCGCAGGCCGTGGACACCGCGGCCGTCGCCGCCGCCTACGCCGGACGCCGGGACGGCCTGGTCGAGGCGCTGGCCGCGCGTGGCGTACGGGCGCACGGCCGCAGCGGGCTCAACGTCTGGGTCCCGGTCGCCGACGAGACCACCGCGGTCACCCGGCTGCTGGCGCTCGGCTGGGCCGCCGCGCCCGGCGCCCGCAACCGCGTTCGGACGCCGCCCGCGCTGCGCCTGACGGTCTCCACGCTGGGGCCCGACGAACTTCCGCGCCTCGCCGACGACCTGGCCGTCGCCCTCCGTCCGCCCACGACCGGCCGGTACGGCTGACGTCACGGGCCTGCGGTCAGCGGTGCGGTTCCAGGGACATCGCCGGGGCCGGCTCGGGACACCGCGGGCGGCGTGCCGAATGGGCCAGCACGCCCAGGGCGCCCACGATGAGCACGAGCAGGGCCGCCCTGGTGGCCGCGGGCCAGCCGGCGTCCAGGGAGCCGAAGAACACCGCGCCGGTGATCGTGCCGCCGAGCACGCCGCCGGTCTCCTGGACCGTCCCCAGCACCCCGGCCGCCGCGCCCGCGCGCTCCCGGCGTACGGACGCGAGGACCGAGGAGAGCAGCGGCGACATGAGCAGGCCCATCCCCGCGCCCGCCACCAGCAACGCGCCCGCCACCAGGTACGGCGACTCCCCCGCCTGGTAGAGCAGCCCGAGCCCCAGCAGCAGCGCCAGCGGGCCGACCGGGCGCGGCACCCGGGCCGAGCGCGGTGAGGCCAGGAAGAAGCCGACGTTCAGCGCGGTGCACACCGCCCCGGCGGCCAGGGGACCGAGGCCGAGCCCGTCCTGGAGGTGGAGGGCGAGCACGAACGACAGGCCCGCCGAGGTGCCGAACAGCAGCGCGACCGCCGCCAGCCCGGTCGCGAACCCCTTCTCGCGGAACACCTCCAGGTCCAGCAGCGGCTCCCGGCCGGTCGCCGCCAGCCGCCGCTGCCGCCGGACGAACGCCGCCAGCGTGAGCGCCGCGCCGCCCAGGCACGGCCACGTCCACTGCGGCCAGCCCTCCTCGCGCCCCTGGACCAGCGGCAGCACGACGCCCACCAGCCCCGCCGCGACCAGCGCCGCCCCCGCCAGGTCCAGCCCGGCGCGCGCCCCGGCCCCCGCGACGCCGGGGACCAGCCGCCTGGTCAGCGCCAGCGCCGCCAGCCCGATCGGCACGTTGACCAGGAAGCACGCCCGCCAGCCGAGCCCGAGGGGATCGGCGGCCACCAGCAGCCCGCCGACGACCTGGCCGCTCATCCCGGCCAGGCCCACCACCGTGCCGTACCAGCCGAACGCCCTGGCCCGGTCCGCGCCCGGGAACAGCGTACCGACCAGCGTGAGGACCTGCGGGGCGAGCAGCGCCGCCGCGACGCCCTGCGCCACCCGGGCGAGCACGAGCGCGGCGGTGTCCGGCGCGCCGCCGCAGGCCGCCGAGGCGAGCGTGAACAGGGCCAGCCCGGCGGCGAAGAGGCGGCGCGGCCCGTAGAGGTCGCCGAGCCGTCCCGAGACGATCAGGCCCGCCGCGTACGCCAGCCCGTACCCGGCGATCACGAACTGGCTCGCCGCGTCGCCCGCGCGCAGGTCGGCGCGGATCGAGGGCATGGCCACGTTCGCGACGAAGAAGTCGAGCGTGGTCATGAACACCGCGACCAGCAGCACGGGCAGGGCCGCCCAGCGAGGACGGAGGGACATCAGGGACTCCAGGGGAGGGAGGAACCGGGCGGTGGGAGAACACCGGCGGGCGCCGGACGGTTGACCTCACCCTGGAGGCGGGCGCTTATGGTTTCCTGCTGATGAGCTACGGAATCAGCGTCATAATGACGCTCAATGCCGAAATTTCAGGGCCTGGGGGAGTTTGCGGCGGCGATCGCGCCCGTCATCGACGCCGCCCACGTCAACGTGCACGCCGCCGCCGGCAGAGCCCTCCTTGACCTGGTCGAACGCTCCGGCCTGACCGCCGGGCTGCTCAACGACCTGCGCTTCGTGCTGCCCCTGCGCCCGGTGACCACGGCCGCGCTCGCCGCCGTCCACCGGTACGGCGACGTGACCGAAGGCGTCGACGTCCACGTGCGTGAAGGGGCGCTCGAACGGGACGCCGACGGGTCGCTGCGGCTGACGGCTCAGGGCCGGGCCTTCGTGGACGGCCTGTACGCCGCGCACGCCGAGGCGGCCGGCCGCGTCTGGGCGGGCCATGACGTGACCGCTCTCGCCGCGTCGGCGGGCGGCGTGCTCGACCGGGCCGTACGCGTGCCGGGCGGCGCTCTGGAGGTGATGGCGCCGCCGTACGAGCCGGACGGCGCCCCCGCCGGGTTGCTGCTGTTCAACCGGCTCGCCGCGCTGCGCTACCACCGGGCGGACGCGCACGCCGAATCCTGGCGCGCGGCCGGGCTGACCGCGGCCGGGATCGTCGCCCTGAGGGACGGACCGCTGCGGGACACGATCGAGGCGGACACGAACCGGCGGGCCGCCGCGCCGTACGAGGCCATGACGGCCGCCGACCGCCAGGCCCTGTACGACGGCCTCCTGGGCCTCGTCTGAGGCTGCCCCCACCAGACGTCGCCTGCGATCGCCTCCGGTTCACAGCGCAGCCAGGAGGCGGCCCACCTGGGTGCGGTCGTTGACGCCCAGTTTCTCGTAGGCCGCCTGGAGATGGTTGGCCGCCGTCCGGGTGGACAGCGTCAGCCGGTCGGCGATCTGCCGGTTCGTCAGCCCGGCCGCCGCCAGCTTGACGATCTCCCGCTGGCGCGGCGTGAGCTCCGGCGTGGCCAGCTCGACCAGCGCGGGCGTCGAGACCCCCGGGCACCGCCTGGCCAGCGCCCACGCCCTGGTCTGCGCCCCCCTGGCCAGCGTGCCCCGGCCGTCCCGGCGGTGGGCCGCCGACTCCTGGGCGAGGGCCTCGGCGGCGTACAGGATCAGGCCGAGCCGCTCGAACTCGGCGGCGACGTCCCGCAGCTCGGCGGGGTCGCCGGCGGCCCGCGCGTGCCGGGCGAACAGCCCGGCCAGCGGTCCGTCCACGCGTTCGGCGAGCGCGGCCAGCCGCCGGGCCGCCAGGGCGGGCGCGCCGAGCCGCACCAGGTCGTGCAGCGCGAACATCAGCTGCCCGAACTGCTCGTGCTGCTCGGCCAGCCCGGCGGCCGACTGGCACAGGCTCACCGCCTCGTCCAGGTCGCCCGCCGAGGCCGCCACCCAGACCGCCGCCTGGAGCACCGGCTGCCGGGTGAACGCCCACCGCGAGGCCGACTCCTCGGCCTCGGCCAGCACGGCCCGAGCCGCCGCCGTCTCCCCCAGCAATGCCCGCGCATGAGCCAGCTCGGCCAGGCACCGCCCCCGGTACGGCGTCCGCGCCGGCAGCCGGGCCGCGTCCTCCCTGGCCCAGCGGGCCGCGCCGGCCGCGTCGCCGCGCAGCCTGCCGACCATCGCCCGGTACGCCCCGAACCCCGACACCGCCGGTTCGGCCGCCGCCGGCTCCATGCCCTCCGCGGCCGTCCGCTCGGCCTCGTCCAGCCGGGCGGAGAACACCTGGGCGGCGCAGCGCGCGTCCAGCAGGGTCGGCAGCGCGTGCGGGGCGTCGTCGTCCCAGTCGTCCATGGTCGTGAGCGCCCGCTCGACCACGGCGAGCGCACGTTCCGCACGGCCCGAGTAGGCGTCGATCCACGCCTCCAGCCCGGTCGCGTGCGCCGCGCCGCGCACGGTCATCGGCTCGCACGCGCGCGCCCGCGCCAGCGACCCGGCGGCCCCGGTCAGCCGCCCGGCGAAGAAGTCGGCGACGCCCCGGTAGACGTGCGCCTCCTGCCGCCAGGCCGGATCGGTCAGCGCCTCGGCCGCCAGGTCGAGCACCCGGCACGCCTCGCCGTCCGCGCCCGCCCAGGCGAGGTTCATGCCCAGGCTGAAGGCGTGCTGCGCGCGCTCGCCCTCGGTGACGGCGTTCCTGGCCGCCTGCCGCAGCGCCGTCAGAGCGGCGTCCGGGTCGCCCAGCACCATCAGCACCTGGCCGAGCAGCGCGACGGCCGCCACGCCCGCGCCCGCCTCGATCGCGGCCCTGGCCAGCCGGGCCGCCAGCCGCGGGTCACGCCTGGCCCAGGCCAGGTCCGCGGCCGACAACAACATCTCGGGCGCGGCGGCCGACCCGCTGTCCAGCCGCCAGACGGCCGCGCGCAGCTCGTCCTCGCGTCGCCGCAGACCGCTGGCCTCCAGGGCCTCGGCCAGCGTCCGCAGCCGCCGCCTGGCCCGTAACGTGCCGCAGTCGCCGCGGACCACCTCGCCGTACAGGGGGTGGCCGAGGCGTACCTGCTCGCGCCTGCCGTCGCCGGCGACGGCGACCAGGCCGCGGGCCTCGACCCGCTCGACCGCGCGTGACGAGGTCAGCGCGAGCAGCAGCTCGGCGCCCACCGGCTCACCGAACGCCACCAGCTCCAGCACCTCCCGCTCGTCCTGGTCCAGGTGGCCGATGCGGGCGCCGACCAGCTCGCGCAGCCGGGTCGTCATCGACAGCTCGCCCCGCCAGCGCCACTCGCCGCCGCTCTCGGCCAGGCAGCCGGACGTCCGCCCGGCGTGCACGACCTCGCGCAGGTAGAGCACGTTCCCGCCGGTGACGTCCGCCAGACGCCGTACGGTCCCCGCCGCCACCTCGCCGCCGAGCGCGCCCGCCAGCACCTGGCCGACCTCGTCCTGGCCGAGCGGCGGCAGCTCGATCCTGGTCAGCAGCTCGTCCTTCCACAGCGCGGCCACCGGCGCGGGCAGCGGGCCGCCCGTACGCACCGTGACCAGCACCCTGGCCTCCCCACCCGCCGCCAGGTGGTGCACCAGCGCGGCCGAGGCCGCGTCGAGCCGGTGGGCGTCGTCCACGCTCACCAGCAGTTCTCCTTCTCCCCTGCCTCCCCTGCGCAGGTGCCGCGCGGCCCAGCGCAGCAGGTTCTCGCCACCGTGCGGCGGACCCGTCAGTACGTGGGCGAACGCCCCGAACGGGATCATCGACGCGGTCTCCGTGCCCAGCACGCGCACGACCTCGTACCCGTCGAGCCCGGCCAGCGCCTGCGCGGCCAGCCTGCTCTTGCCGACGCCCGCCTCACCGGCGATCATCACGCCGGCTCCCGACCGCAGCGCCTCGCGCACGGTCGCGATCGATCCCCCTCGCCCGACGAACGGCCATCCGCTCCCCAGCTGCTCGCTCATCGTGCCTCCTCTCACCACAGATGGTGGCGAGCCGAGGTTCGCGCGAGGTTCAGGCGGGATCGCGGTTCAGGCCGGCCGCGTTCAGCAGCAGGGTGATCACGGCGTCGGCACCGCTGAACGGCACCGGCTCGCCCCCCACCTCTTCGAGCAGCCCGCGGAGCTGGCCGCCGGATTGCTCGGGCTCGACCAGCCGTACGATGACCGTCCTCATCGGAGCACCATCTCCCCGGACGGTTCAGGTCTGGTTCAGGTGGGGTAGGGCGCGGGCTCGACCTCCAGCTCGCGCATGCGCTCGGCGTACAGGTGGTAGCGCCTGCGGGCGTCGCCGCGCCGTCCAGCCAGGTCGAGCACGCGTACCAGGCCCAGGTGGGCGCGTTCGTCGTAGCCGTCGCGCTCCAGCAGGCGCAGCCAGTGGCGGGCGGCCTCGTCGTAGCGCCGCTCGCGGGTGCGCGCCGCGGCCAGCCTGGCGGCGGCCTGCACGTAGGCCAGCCTCGCCTGTTCGCGCAGGCCCACGGCCCAGTCGGCGTAGGGGTCCTCCTCGCAGAACTCGCCGCCGTACGCGCTCTCGGCCGCCGTCCACAGCTCCAGCGCCTCGGCCGTCCGGCCGGTCTGCTCCAGCCGTACGGCTCCGGCGGCCAGGTCGAGGAAGCGCTCCACGTCGACGTCGGCGTGCGCCAGGTCCAGGCGCAGCGCGCCCTCCTCGGAGACCACCAGGTCGTCGGCGGGCCGCTCGTGGGCCGGGTCGAGCACCGCGCGCAGCGTGGAGACCATGACGTTGAGCCGCCGCAGCCCGACCGTGTCGTCCGCCTGGTCGGGCCAGAGGATCTCCACGAGCCGTTCCCTGCTGATCGCGCCGCCCCGGCGGCTGACCAGGATCTTCAGCAGGTCGCGGGCCTTGCGCGACTGCCAGGCCGTACGCGGGACCGGCACCGCGCCGCGCAGCACCCGGAACGTTCCCATGGTCTCGATCACCACCGTCGCCCCCGTCACGGGCGCCGCGCGGGCGATCAGCTCGTCGATCCGGTCGTCGAGCGCCCGGCAGCCGATCGCGTGCATCCGCTCGCGCACGCGTACGGCCACCTCGCCCCCGCTCACCGGGTCGGCCAGGGCCGCCCGCACCAGCTCGGCCCTGGCCCGCCCGATCGGGTCGCCGAGCGCCGCCCACCTGCGCACCGCCTCGTCGGCCTGCGCCGGATCGCCGTCGAGCCGGGCCCGCAGCTCGCAGATCACCGCCTGGGCCGCGTGGTCCCTGCGCTCCACGGCGACCGGCTCGGTCTCGTCGAGCAGCCGGACGGCCTCCTCACGGCGTCCGGCGGCCACGGCCACGTGCGCCGCCGCCACCCGCGCGGTGACCCCGGCGATGCCACCGGCGTGCACGAGCGCCTGCTCGGCCACCTTGGCGGCCTCCTCGGGATCCTCCTCGGCGAGCAGCTCGGCCAGCGCGTTGAGCGCATTTGAGCGGGTCTGCACCTCGCCCAGCGGGCCGGTCTCGGCGATCACCCGGCGGTAGACGGCGGCCGCCTGGCCGCGGTCGCCGCGCAGCGCGTGGATCTCGCCCAGCCTGACCAGCCCGACGCTGACCAGCCGCGAACCCATCGCCTCCCACCTGGCCACCGCGTCGGCGGCGTCGATCGCCGACTCCTCCAGCCGGCCGAGCCCGACCAGCGCCTTGGCCCGGTTCGCCACGTTGAGCGCGGCGTACGGCGCGAACGACACCAGGTCGCACAGCCGGCCGGCGGCCTCCGTCTCGGCCAGCGCCTCGGCGTAGGCGCCCTCGTCGAGATGGCGGGAGGCCCGGTTGGCCCGGATCCTGATGAGCTGGACGATGTCCCCGGCGCGTTCGGCGTACTCCAGGGCGCGCAGGTAGTAGGCGTCGTTGGCGCGGCGGTCGCCGTCGAGCGCGGCCAGCATGGCCAGCACCGTGTTGGCCATCGCCAGCGCGCCCGGGTCGCCGAGGCCGCCGGCCTGCTCCAGCGCCTGGTCGGCCAGCTCGGCACAGCCGGCCCGGTCGCCCTTCAGCCACAGCACCGAGGCCATGGAGGCGGCGCACATGGCGGCGTCGGCGGGCGGCGAGCCGTACGCGTGGCCCTTGGCGTACATGGCCATGGCGGCGTCGAGGTCGCCGCGCAGGTGGTCGATGAAGCCGAGCCGCCTGGCCACGAACGCGTCGAAGGCGGGGCTGCCCGCCACCCGGGCCAGCAGGTCGTGGGCGCGGGTCCAGTGGCCGCGGTTCTGCTCGGCGATGCCGGCCAGCCTGAGCATCGGCGGGGAGCTCCTGGCCTGCTCGGGCAGCAGGTCGAGCGCCGCGATCACGTCACCGCGTTCGGCCAGGCGGGGGCCGTGGGAGTTGAGCAGCGACGCGGCGAGCTCGGGGTGGGCGGTCGCGACCGCTGCGCGCAGGGCCAGCTCGGGCTGGTCGTGCTCGACGTACCAGCGGGCGGCGACCGCGGCCACGTCGTGGGCCTCGTGCCGGTCGAGCGGGGCGTGCCTGGCCAGGACGTGCCTGCTGGTGGAGGTCAGCCGGTGGCCGTCCTGGTCGGCCTCGATGAACAGGCCGCGGCTGGTCAGGGCCGCGAGCGTGTCGGGCGGCGCGCCGAGCGTGGCGGACAGGCCGGCGGTCAGCACCGGCAGGACGGTCGCCGCGCGCAGCAGCTCGCGCATGCCCTGCGGCAGGTCCTTGAACGCGGCGAGCGTCAGGTGTTCGAGCGTGGCCGAGCCGGCGGTCAGGCTCGCCGCGGTGCGCGGCCAGCCCGCCGGCTCCTCGCGGGCCAGCGTGTCGAGGGCGGCCTGGACGGCGGCGGGCCAGCCCGCGCAGGCCTCGTGCACCCTGGCGGCAATGCCCGCGCCCTGCTCGCCCAGCCGCTCGCGGGCCCAGGCGGCGGTCTCGGACGGGGTGAGCGCGAGGTCGGTGGCGTCGAGGTCGAGCACCTCGTGGTCCTGGCGCAGCCGGGCCGTCGGGAACGGCAGCGGCGCCCGCGAGGCGGTGACCAGGTGGAGGTGCCGGGGCGCGGCGCGGACCAGCGTCTCGACGTAACGCACCGAGCCGGGCGCGCCGATGATCGCGTCGACGCCGTCGAAGACCAGCGCGAGCCCTCTGGTCAGCCGCCGGGCCAGTGCCTCGGCCAGCGCGCCCGCCAGCGCGGCGGCCCTGGACAGCTCGTCGGCGCCGGGCCCGAGCGGCGCGCCGGCCGCGGCCAGCAAGTCTGCGGGCAGCCCCGGGACGGCCTCGGCCAGCGCCGACGCCACCGAGCCCGCCAGCGTCGGCAGGTCGCGGTCGGCGGGCCCGAGCAGGTGCAGCACCGCGCCGACGGCGTGGCTCCAACCGGCGAGCGCGATCGACTTCCCGTAGCCTGTAGAGGCCACGAGCGTGGTGAGCCTGTGCGTAAGCGCCCCGTCGAGCCGCCGGTCGAGGGCGGGACGGGGTTGCACCCACCCGCGTTCCACCCCCGCATGCTACGCCCGGGTTCGCGGAGGACTCCAGAGTTCGCAAAGTGCCACCTCCCGGTAACTCGCCGGTTGGCGCACTATGGTCGTACTTCATTTCCAGGAGGCACCGTGGAACAGGATCTGCCTGGCGGTGTGAGGCTGATCGTGGGGGTGGACGAGTCCCCGGCCTCGCGCTGGGCACTCGCCTGGGCCATCGGCGCGGCCAGGCTGCACCGGATGGCTCTGGTGGCCGTTCACGTCAGTCGCGCGCCCGTCCATCCCTTCCCCGAGGCGCTGCCCGTGCAGCACGCGATCCGTCAGGGCGAGGAGACCCGCTGTGCGGAGGTGATCACGGGCGTGTTCGAGGACGTCGCCGGCGGCATGCCCGACGACCTGCGCGTGGCGACGGTCAGCAAGGTCGGCGACCCCGGCTACCATCTCGTCGACCTGGCCCGCGAGGGCGACCTGCTGGTGCTCGGCCGGGGCAGGCGCAGGCTGCTGAGCCGGATCCTGCTGCCCTCCACCAGCATGTACTGCGCCCGCCACGCCAAGACGACCGTCGTCATCGTGCAGCAGCCGTCGCCGCCGGACGATCCGGAGCTGTCGGGGGAGCGGGCGCGGCGGTTCTGGAGCCGCCGGCACTACTGACGGCGTCCGGCTCTACGGGCCGGTCAGGCTGTCGGTGAGCAGGCGCAGGCCCGGCCCGATGTCGTGCGGGCCGATCGCGCCGTAGCCCAGGACCAGGCCCCGCTGCGCCGGGCTCTCGCCGCAGTACGCGTCGAGCTGCTCGACGGCCACGTCCGGCGCGGGACGCAGCGACACGCCCGGGGCCAGCCAGGCGCACACGTGCAACCCCGCCGCGGACGGGATCAGCCGCAGCCGGTCGTCCCCGGCCAGCGTCCTGGTGACCAGGTCGTGCCGGGTGGCGTACACGCGGGTCGCCTTCCTGATGTGCCTGGCCAGCAGGCCCTCGTCGATGAAGCGGGCCAGCGCGGCCTGCGTGGGCACGTCGCCGTGCCAGTCGGAGAGCTGCCGCGCGGCACGCAGGGCCGGGCCGAGCGAGGCGGGGGCGACGAGGAAGCCGAGCCTGAGCATGGGGAGCAGGGTCTTGGAGAACGAGCCCACGTAGATGACCCGGCCCGCCCGGTCGAGGCTTTGGAGGGGTTCCAGCGGACGTTCGCCGAAGCGGAACTCGCTGTCGTAGTCGTCCTCGATCACGACGGCGGCGCGGCGTTCCGCCCAGGCGAGCAGGGCGGCGCGGCGGGCCAGCGACATGGGCGTGCCCAGCGGGAACTGGTGCGAGGGCGTGACGTAGACGAGGCTCGCCGAGCGGGGGATGGCCGACACGTCCAGGCCCTCGGCGTCCACGGGCACGCCGACCACGCGGGCGCCGAGCGAGCCGAACAGGCGGCGGGCGGGCGGGTAGCCGGGCTCCTCGACGGCGACGGTCGTGCCGGGCTCGATCAGCACGCGTCCGACGAGGTCGAGGGCCTGCTGCGCGCCGTTGGTGATCAGGACGTCGCCGGGCCCCGCATGAACCGACCGACTGATCCCGATATGCCGCGAAATAGCCTCACGTAGAGGTTCATAGCCGGACGGATGGTCGTACGTCGCCAGGCCCACCCGCAGCTCCCTGGCCACCAGCCTGCGCCAGGTCTCCATCGGGAACAGCCGCGCGTCCGGCAGGCCGACGCGGAAGTCGTACCGGGCGGGCGGCACCCAGACCGGCGCCCCGAGCTCCCTTGTGGGCGTCCCGAGCTCCCGCCAGAACGCGCGCGGCCTGACCACCCCCTTGGGCGCGGCTCGGCCGCGCACCGGCTCGGCCGACACGAACGTGCCCGCCCCCGCCCGGCCGACCAGGAAGCCGTCGGCCACCAGCCGGTCGTAGGCCACCGCCACCGTGTTCCTGGAGATCTCCAGGCGGCGGGCCAGCTCCCTGGTCGGCGGCAGCCGCTCGCCCGAGCGCAGCCGGCCGTCGAGTATGGCGTCGAGCAGTTGCCGGTAGACCTGTGCGGCCAGGTCACCGCGCCCTTGGAGGCTGATGTGAACGTCCAATTTGGCCCAATCAACTTGGCGGAAATTGGAGCTTATATCGGGACAAGAGGGCGGCCAAGATAGGCACATGACCGAACGCATGGAACTCGGGAAGTTCGCCGGCGAGGCATACAAGGCGATGGCCGGCCTGGACAGATTCGTGGCCCAGAGCACCCTCCCCAAGCCCCTCCTCGAACTCGTACGGCTGCGCGCCAGCCAGATCAACGGCTGCGTCTACTGCGTGGACATGCACAGCTCCGACGCCAAGCAGGCGGGGGAGAGCGACGCCAGGCTGCACGCCGTGGCCGTCTGGCGCGAGGCCCCCTTCTTCACCCTTGAGGAACGCGCCGCCCTGGCCTTCACCGAGGCCGCCACCCGCCTGTCCACCGACGACGTCACCGACGAGGTCTGGGCCCAGGCCGCCGCGCACTTCGACGAGCAGCAACTGGCCGCGCTGACCGTGGCCGTCGCCACCATCAACGCCTGGAACCGGATGGGCGTCGCCACCCGTATGACCCCGGAGTCGTACAAGTCATGAGACGCGAGCGCGTCCTCGCCGCCGCGCAGCTCGCCAACTCCATCGGCGACGGTGCCTACCTGGTCACCTCGGCGCTCTACTTCGCCAAGGTCGTGGGCCTGTCGGCCACCGAGATCGGCCTCGGCCTCACCCTGGGCTGGGCGGTCGGCTCGGTGGCGGGGGTGCCCCTCGGGCACCTGGCCGACCGGCGCGGGCCGCGCGGCGTGGCGGTGCTGCTCGCGCTCACCACCGCGGTGGCGGCCGGCTCGTTCGTGTTCGTCCACTCGTTCGCGCTGTTCGTGCTGGTCGCCTGCCTGTACGGGACCGCGCAGACCGGCCTGTCGGCGGCCCGCCAGGCCCTGCTGGCCGGGCTGATCGAGCCGGCACGCCGCACGGTCGTGCGGGCGGTGCTGCAGTCCACGCTCAACGGCGGCATGGCCGTCGGGGCCGCGCTGGGCGGCGTCGCGCTGACCGTCGGCACCCGTGCCGGATACACCGCGGTGTTCGCGCTGGACGCCCTGAGCTTCCTGGTGGCCGCGCTGGTCCTGCGCGCGCTGCCCGCCGTGCGGCCCGCGCCCGCCGCGCCGGGGCCGCGGCTGGCCGTGCTCAGGGACCGGCCGTACGCGCTGGTCACGCTGATCAACGCGGTCATGCTGTTCTACATGCCGCTGCTCAGCCTCGTGGTGCCGCTGTGGATCGCGCAGCGCACGTCCGCGCCCACGTGGATGGTCTCGGTGCTGCTCGTGCTCAACACCGGCAGCGTGCTGCTCTTCCAAGTACGCGTGGCCCGCCGGGTGCGCGATTTGCGGGACGCCTCCTCGGCCGTCCGCAGGGCCGGGTTCGTGATGTTCGCCGCGTGCGCGGTGTTCGCCCTCAGCCCGTACGGCTGGATCTTCCTGATCGCCGCGGCCGGCCTGCAGGTGGCCGGGGAGATGCTCCTGGCCGCGGGGGCCTGGGAGATCGGGTTCGGATTGGCCCCCGACGACCGGCAGGGCCAGTACCAGGGCTTCTTCGGCACCGGCACGGCCGTGGCGAGGATGCTCGGCCCGGTCGTGCTCACCGCGCTCGTGCTCGACGGGGGAACCGTGGGCTGGCTGCTGCTGGGCCTGGCGTTCATGACGGCCGGCGCCACGATGGCACCGGCCGTCAGATGGGCCCAGCGATCACTTGAACCGGCGTAGCCGCAGGCTGTTGCTCACCACGAAGACGCTGGAGAAGGCCATCGCGGCCCCCGCGATCATCGGGTTGAGCAGGCCGAGCGCGGCCAGCGGCAGGGCGGCCACGTTGTAGGCGAAGGCCCAGAACAGGTTGCCCTTGATCGTGCCGAGCGTCCGGCGGGAGAGCCTGATCGCGTCGGCGGCCACCAGCAGGTCGCCCCTGACCAGGGTCAGGTCGGAGGCCTCGATCGCGGCGTCCGTGCCGGTGCCCATGGCCAGGCCCAGGTCGGCCTGGGCGAGCGCGGCCGCGTCGTTGACGCCGTCGCCGACCATCGCCACGACCTTGCCCTCGCCCTGCAGCCGCTTGACCACGTCGACCTTGTCGGCGGGCAGCACCTCGGCGATCACCTCGTCGATGCCGACCTCGTCCGCGACCTGCCGGGCGACGGCCTCGTTGTCACCGGTCAGCAGAACCGGGGTGAGGCCCAGAGTCCGCAGCCTGGCGATGGCGTCCGCGCTCGTCTCCTTGACCACGTCGGACACCACCAGCAGCGCCCTGGCCTTGCCGTCCCAGCCGGCGGCGACCACCGTGCGGCCCTTGGCCTGCTCCTCCTCCAGGGTGGCGGCCAGGTCGGCGGGCAGGTGTTGCGACCATTCGGCCAGCAGCCTCGGGCGGCCGACCAGGACCGCGTGGCCGTCCACGATGCCCTGCACGCCGAGGCCCTCGACGTTCGCGAAGTCCTCCACGGTCGCGTCGGACTTCGCCTCCCTGGCGATGGCCTGGGCGATCGGGTGCTCGGAGGCGTGCTCGATGGCGCCGGCCAGCCGCAGCACCTCCTCGCGGCTCTCGCCCTCGGCCAGGTGCACGTCGACCAGCGTCATCTTGCCCTCGGTGACCGTGCCGGTCTTGTCCAGGACGATGGTGTCGATGCGGCGGGTGGACTCCAGCACCTCCGGGCCCTTGATCAGGATGCCGAGCTGGGCGCCCCTGCCGGTGCCGACCAGCAGCGCCGTGGGCGTCGCCAGACCGAGCGCGCACGGGCAGGCGATGATCAGCACGGCCACCGCCGCGGTGAACGCGGCCCCCGCGCCGTTGCCGGTGCCGAGCCAGAAGCCCAGCGTGCCGAGGGCCAGCGCGATCACGATCGGGACGAAGATGCCCGAGACGCGGTCGGCCAGCCGCTGCACCTCGGCCTTGCCCGTCTGGGCGTCCTCCACCAGCTTGGCCATCTGGGCGAGCTGCGTGTCCGCGCCGACCCGGGTGGCCCGCACGACCAGCCGGCCGCCCGCGTTGACCGTCGCGCCGGTGACCGCGTCGCCGGGCCGCACCTCGACGGGCACGGACTCGCCGGTCAGCATCGAGGCGTCCACCGCGGAGGTGCCCTCCTCGATCACGCCGTCGGTGGCGACCTTCTCACCCGGCCGCACGATGAAGGTGTCGCCCGACTTGAGCTGCTCGACCGGCACCCGCCGCCCGTCGGCCAGCTCGACGTCCTTGGCGCCCAGCTCCATCAGGGCCCGCAGCGCGGCCCCCGCCCGCCGCTTGGAACGCGACTCGAAGTAGCGCCCGGCCAGGATGAACGCCGTGACCCCCGCCGCGGCCTCCAGGTAGATGTTGCCCGAGCCATCGGTGCGCTCGATGGTCAGCTCGAACGGGTGCGTCATGCCCGGCGTGCCCGCCGTGCCGAAGAACAGCGCCCACAACGACCAGCCGAGCGCGGCCAGCGTGCCGATGGAGATCAGCGTGTCCATCGTCGCGGCGCCGTGGCGCAGGTTCGTCCAGGCGGCCTTGTGGAAGGGCCAGCCGGCGTAGACCACGACCGGCGCGGCCAGCACCAGCGACAACCACTGCCAGTTCGTGAACTGCAACGCCGGGACCATCGCCATCGCGATCACCGGCACGCTCAGCGTGACGGCGGCGATCAGCCGGTCGCGCAGCGGCCGCAGCTCGTCGGCGGGCTCGGCCTGCTCCTCCTGCCCCTTCCGCTCCTTGGCGACCGGGAGCGCGGCGGTGTACCCGGCCTTCTCGACCTCGCTGATCAGCGACTGGGGGTCGAGCCCGTCGGGAAAGGTGACCTTCGCCTTCTCCGTCGCGTAGTTGACCGTCGCGGTCACGCCGTCGAGCTTGTTCAGCTTGCGCTCGATGCGGTTGGCGCAGGACGCGCACGTCATTCCGCCGATCGTGAGCTCGACGGCCTTTTCCTCGGTGAGGGAAGACATCATCTCTCCTTTCCCAGCGTCTCAGCGTCTCAGTGGCCGTGGGGGGCCGACGGCTCCGCGGCGTCCGCGTCGCCCTGCGTGGCGCGGACGGTGAAGTCCGCGGTACGGACCTCGTCCCCGTGCTTGAAGTCGAGGAACAGGCGGTAGTCGCCGACGCTCGGCACCTCGGCGTAGAAGGTGATCTGCGGCCCGGCCTTCTTGCTCTGCTCGGGGTGCACGTGCAGGTAGGCCAGGTCACCGGCGCGGAGGGCGACCAGGTGACCGTACGCGCCCAGGTAGGGCTGCAGGTCGGTGACCGGCTTGCCGTCCTTGCTCACCGTGAGGGTGAGCTTGCTCGCCCGCCCGGGGACCAGGTCTCCGTCGAGGCTCACAGTGTAGTCGCCGACCTTCGAGGAGCGGCTCGCCTCGGGCAGCGGCTTCGGCCGGTAGTCGCCGGCGGCCTGGACGTCGGCGCCGAGCGTCAGCTTCTCGCCGCCCGTCGGGGCGAAGTCGGCGAAGGCCCGGTACGCCCCCGCCTCCGGCAACGTCAGCCCGACCGACCAGATGCCGTCGGGGGTCATCTCCGGATGAAGGTGGAGGAACGTGGTCAGATCGCGGGAGACCACGATGAAGTGCAGCTTCTTGTCGTGCTCGATCTGGTAGTCGGTCACCGGCCGGCCGTTCGGCCCGGTCACCGTGAAGCGGAAGTCGGTGGCCTTCCCGGTCTCGACCGGGGTCAGCGGGTTGAGGGTGTATCCGTTCTGCGACACTTGCAGCCCCCCAGGGGTATCACTGGACGCCTGCTTCGGCGCGTCATGCTGCCGGCTCTCCGTCATGGCGGCGTGGTTCTCCTGCGGCGGCTCCTGGGACACCGGGCCGACCGCCCGCCCCACGCCCAGGGCCCCGCCGAAGACGACGGCGAGCCCCAGGACGTAGGAGCCGAGTTTGGCGGCCGTGTTCACGACTGCCCGACAAGTTCGTATCCGGCCTCTTCGACCGCGGCGGCGATCGAGGAGGACTCGACCTTGCTCTCGCTGGTCACGGTGAGCAGGCCGCTGGCCAGGTCGACCTCGACACCGGTGACGCCGGCCACGCCGCCGACCTCCTCCTTCACCGAGCTCACGCAGTGGCCGCAGGTCATGCCCTTGACGGTGTAGGTGGCGGTGCTCATTACGGTCTCCTTCGGCGTTGTTCCGGTTCCTGTCGCATACACTCTAACACGGTACCCCCCTAGGGTATTTCGGAGTGGTGTGAGATTCAGCTCACTGTTTCGCGTACGGCCGGTTCGCGCATGAGCCGCGTCGGCGACGGCGGTCTGGAAACCGTCGGTGAGCCGGCCCTTCGAGGTGGCTGCGGGCCGTCATTACGGCCAGGTCGAGTGGTAGGTCGTGTGACGCCTCACCTCGGCGACCAGGCTGGCCGGCAGCATGTTCGTGGTGAAGCCGCTGGTGAACCGCAGCCTCGTCACGTCCGTGGCCGGGGCGGCGAGTCCGGTCACGATCAGCGGCTTGGGTCGGCGTCACGCCGAACCTGCCGGGCGGCCTCGGCGTGACGCCGACCATGAAGGTCATGAGGGCCACGGTCATGGGCACCTGCCTGGCGGTCCGCTGGACGACCAGGAACGGCGCGAACAGGACGACCCCGCCGACTCCGCCGAGCCCGCCGACTCCGCCGAGCCCGCCGAGCCCGCCGAGCCCGGCGAGCCCGGCGAGCCCGGCGATCCGGCTTCCGGCGACGATGGCATGGACGACCAGCCCGGCCGCGACCGAAACGGCTTTCACGAGGTCGCCGCCGCCACGCCTGCCGCCACCGCCACGCCTGCCGCCACCGCGCCCTCGACGCATCACCGAGTAGCTGAGCCGGCCCTGGGGGTTCGTCATCCACATCCCGATCGGCCTGGCCGCCCTGGCCGCGACCGGTCCGTTGCCGGCCCGTCCCTCGAGGTGCACGCTGCGGGGCCGCCCGCGGGGGCCGCAGCGCCGTACAGAGCCATGGCCTTGCCCGGCTCCCGGGGATTGTGGACGAAGAGCGTCATGAGCAGGGTCATCGCGGCGGGGGCGATGAGCGCCCCGCCGACGCCCTGCACCGCGCACCCGGCGATCTTTACCGAGGCCGTGCCAGCGATCACGGACCTCGCCGATCAGCGCCGCTCAGTCGGTGACGAACATCCTTCACGCCCCGAACAGGTCGGACAGCCGCCTGCCCGCCCGCCGAAGACCACGACATAGGCGTTGAACACCCATTGCAGCCCGTCGGCCCGTCGGCCGAGAAGTCGAGGTCCTGCGGCATTTCCGGCAGTTGGACGCGTCCAGGATCGCCGTGAGCTGGGCGGTATGACGCCCTTCGGTTCCGTAATTACCCGAGGGGGGTATATCAGAAGGCGACGGAAACGTAACATACCCCCTGAGGTATGTCGAGCGCGCGGGACGTCCGGATATTTGGCATGATCGGGATGTTGTCCGAAGTGATTGGCAGGTTGCCCAGGACGGGATGGATAAAGGCCGGGGTCGAAGGGATGATCCAGGCCGGGCTGAAGGCTCGTTCTACGCACAAGCCACACATCAGGTTCGTGCGCGACACAAGGAGCGCAGCCATCCCTTGCTAGGCTGCATGTCAACCGTTGGGTCTCACCCCGGCAGGTGAGACCGTCGAAGAAGTGGGGTCACACCGTGAAGAAGCTGCTCGTTCTGGCGCTGATCGCCCTTGGGGGGTTGCTGATCTGGCGTAAGGTGCAGGCCGACCGCGCCGAGCTCGATCTCTGGACCGAGGCGACCGGCAGCGAGAACTAACCGACCGGCGAGGCGATGAGTGACGTCGTCCCCATCGAGCTGGCGTGCCTGGACCTGGCAGGCACCACAGTCGGTGACATCGCCATGGTCGAGCGCGCCTTCGCCGAGGCGATCGCCACCCAGGGCATAGTGCCCGGGACCGGAGCGTACGCGCGTGCCATGGTTCACGTGCACCGGTCCCGGGGCTGTCCCAAGATCGATGTCTTCCGGGGCATCTTCCCCGGCAACGAGGCCCAGGCCCAGGCGGCGAACCTGACGTTCGAGCGCTCCTACGAGGGTGCGCTGGAACGTGCCGGACTGGTGCCCGTCCCCGGAGTCGTGGAAGCGCTCGACAAGCTCCGCGGCACCGGGATCAAGCTCGCCCTGATCACCGGGTTCAGCCGTACGACGTTGAGCCGCGTGCTCGGCGTCCTCGGCTGGCACGACAAGGTCGACCTGGCCATCTCCCCGGAGGACGCCGGCGGCCGCGGACGCCCTTGGCCGGACATGGTCCTGCACGCCGTCCTGCGACTCGGCGTGCAGGACGTACGGCACGTGGCGGTCGTCGGCGACTCGGAGAGCGACATGCTCTGCGGACGCCGGGCCGGGGCGTCCGTGGTGGCTGGGGTGATGACCGGGGTGCACAGCCGGGAACGGTTGCTCAAGGGCGGAGCCACACACATCCTGGACTCCATCGCGGACTTTCCGGGCTTGGTGCTGAGCGAGGACCTTGGGGCGACGCGGGTGGCTTCGTCGGCCCGGTAAGCTATCTTCGTCGAAGGGGCCTTAGCTCAGTTGGCAGAGCGCCTGCTTTGCAAGCAGGATGTCAGGAGTTCGAATCTCCTAGGCTCCACTCATACAAAAGCCCAGGTCAATGGCCTGGGCTTTTGATCTTTAGTGGGCCTTGTTCTGGGGTCGTGCCCGTTGCGTGCCCGATGTGTTGAGGGCTCCCCTTGCCAACTCGTCGAGCTTGCGGGCTACCTCGCGTTGGCGTTCGTCGGTGGAGTGCTGGTAGATGAGGGCGGCGCGCGTGCTGGAGTGGCCCATGCGTGCCATCAGCTCTCGGATGGAGGCGCCGGCGCTGGCGGCGAGGGTGTTGCCGGTGTGCCGGAGGTCGTGGAAGTGGATCTGCGGTAGGTCGGCGTCCTGGAGTGCCTTGGCCCAGACGCGGCGGTTGAAGTTGGTGTTGCGGAGTGGGCCGTTGTCGGGGCCGACGAAGATCAGACCGTCGTCGCCATCCATGGCGAAGTACCTCAAGTGAGTCTTGAGCTCGTCGGTGATCAGGTCCGGGATGGCGACGGTACGTTTGCCCGCTGCCGACTTGGGGTCGGTGAAGGTGAGTCCCTTGCCGGTGATCTGGATGAGTTGCCGTTCCACCTTGACGGTTCCGGCGTCGAGGTGCAGGTCTCGCCGCTGAAGGCCGGTCAGTTCACCCCATCGCAGGCTGGCGAACGTGCCGAGGAGCACCAGGGCGCGGTAGCGAGGCTCGATCACTTCGACGATCCGGTACACCTGGGCGACCGTGAGGACCGGTCTTTCGGGTGACTTCTCCTGGCCTGCGCCTTTGATCCGGCATGGGTTCCGCTTGATGACCTGGTCGTCCACAGCTGTGGACAGAATCGCTTTGAGCAGCCGATACGCCTTGGCGAGCGTCACCTCACTGACGCCGTCGTCGAGCAGCTTCTTCCGCCATTGCCGGACATGCGGCTCCTTGATGTCGCTGAGCGGCTTGTCCCCGAAGGTGGGCTTGAGGTGCTTGCGGAACAGGTAGTCGTACAGCTCGATCGTGCGGGGGCGCAGCTTGGGGCGTTCCTTGATCCAGTCGGTCGCGTACTTGCCGAAAGAAATCTTTCCGGCGTCCGGGTTGATCCATTCGTCATCGAGAATCTGGGCTTCGATCCTGGTGAGCCAGACTTCCGCGTCGGTCTTGGTGGCGAACGTCTGCGGTGCCGGCCGATCGATCCCGTCCGGACCTTGATAGCGGACCTGGAAGCGGCCGGAAGGCAACTTCCGTACCCGTCCGAAACGCCGCTTGACGGGCTTCCTCTTGCTCGACTGGCGAGGCTTCTCCGCCGGGGTGTCGGCCATCACGCAGCACTCCCACGCCGCGCGCTGATCGGCTCGACGAGCCCGGCCGAGATGAACGCCTCAAGGGCTGCCTCCGGGATGCGGACGTTTCGCCCGAGGTGGACGAACGCGATGCGCCGCTCCTCGATCAAGCGGCGTGGGAAGCGGACGGAGGTATTCAGGCGTTCGGCGGCTTCCTCCACCGTGAGGAGGCGGCCCCGAGCCCACTCGGGAAGGAGACAGGTTGAGACATCGGTCATGCGGCCCTCCCTTCATGCTCGGTTGCCGAAAGATCTTGTCCACTTGCTCTGGCTTCCAGTTCTCGTAGGTGGGCGCGCCAGCGCTGGCGTTCGGCGACGCTGCGCAGTAGTCGCATGCCGACCGGGGCGAGGTCCGGGTCGCCGGGTTTGACCGGTCGCCAGACGTAGCGGTGTTGGTCGGTCGGTTCGTCGGTCTGGCCGAGGGCTTCCAGGACCCAGGTGCGGCGGTCCTGCTTGTGCTCGGCGAGTGTCTTGTTCGACCACTTACGGGAGACCAGGACGCGGCGGCCCGCGTAGCCGAGGTGTTCGGGCTTGTGGGCCTTGCTGCGGCACCGGCCCGGAGCCATTCCAGGCTTGGCGCCCTTGGGCTGGACGCCGTAGCGCAGCCAGTTCGGGCAGGTCGGTGAGCACGGCTCGTACCGCAGCGCCTCGACAAAACGGGCGGTGTGGTGCCTCTGCGCTGAGTTGTCGAGACCTTCGCCGAGGCTCTTGGTCAGGTACTTGGACAGGTAGCGGATGGACTGGTCGGCGTCGGGAGTGCCCGCGAGCACGCCCTTGACGTCCACCTGGTCGCCGAAGCGGATCATGTGCAGGGGTTCGGCGTCGAGGTGGTCGAGGGCCTGTTCCCAGGTGGGCAGGACCTCACCGGTGTCGGGGTCGAGGTAGCCGGCCTCTTCCTCCCAGACGGGCAGGTGCTCGCCTTCGAAGCGCACCTCGTCGGCCTGCGGCCACCAGACCTGGTGGTAAGTGGCAGCGGCGATCTGCTTGACCTCCGACCTGGGGAGCGTGCCGCGGATCGCCATGTGGAGATGTGGTGCGAGCCGCTTCTGTGGCTCCACCGTGGCGAAGTACTGCACGTCGTAGCCCGCCACGCGGCGGAGGTTCTGCACGAAGCGATCGACCAGCTTGGAGAAGTGCAGGGCGTCGCGGGCGGCCCGCCGGTAGTCGTACGTCTCCGGATCGACCGGGACGCCGTCGCGGACCTTGCCGTAGGAGGGCAGGGTGAGGGTGACGAACAGGGAGGGCCGGTAGACCTTGCCGTCGCCAGCCTCGAAGGTGCGCCCAAGGGTGGTACTGGCCATCTTGCGCTTTGGCAGGTCCGGAGCGTCCTGCCGCCGCCTCGTCGAGCGGACACGCTTGGGTGCCGTCCGGCCCACGACAGTACCTCGCATGCCCGCTTCGTTGATCTCCTCGTCGAGACCTTCGAGGACAGCGTCCCAGTCGTGAGTTTCCTCGCCCGCGCGTTCGGCCGCATCTCGTCGTGCCTGCATGTCGGCCCGGAACTCGACCAGCCAGCGTTGTTCCTCGGTGGCCGCATCGGGGGTGACGATGGGTTCTTCCGTGAGGTGCCAGCCCTCGCGACACTGTGCCATCCGGAGTTGCCGGTTGCGCTTGGCGCAGGAGGGGCACTTGCTCTCCAGCGTAGCCCCGCAAGGGACGTCGATGATCTCGTCCTTGCCGGTGACCAGGTCGAGCCGCCGCAGTGCGACGGGACGGACGCAGACGCCGTTGAGCTTGGCGACCTCTTCGGCGACCTCGCGGGCGAGCGGTTGCGCCATCCGGATCTTTCGGGGAACCGAGCGGCGGGCCGCATCTCCCCGGATCTGTGAACTGTTCAACGAACCTCCTCTCCGAACGTGGTGGCCATGTCGTGGATGTCGGCATCGGAGACGTAGGCCGCACGAACCCGCAGGGGATCCGGTGATGACTCCAGCCGGACGTATCCGACGCCCGCGCCGACCTCGGGCCTGGGCGAGATCTGATCGGCCAGCGCTCCTCTGTCACGGGCGCCCTCGCCGAGGACCATGTCCACCTGTTCGGACTCGTCCAGGCGGAGGGCGATCTTGTCGGGGAACAGGTTGCGGATGTTCATGACCTCCTTGCGCGGGTCCTGGAGTGCCGCGAGGACTCCGACACCGACCGCGCGGCCCTGGGTGGTGAGTGTGGCCAGCGCTGCGGAGATGCGGCGTCGCAGCTCCTTGTCCGGCTGGTAGGCGGTGAGGAACGCCACCTCGTCCACGACGACCAGGACGAACGGGTCGTCCACGGTGGGTGTGTGCGACCTGCGGTGACCGGCGAAGCGAGCGGCCCGGGACTGCATGACCTTGACCGCGTCATCGAGCAGGTCCGCGCAGTCGCTGGGGTCTGCTGCGTACCGGGAGCCGAAGAGCGTACGGCCGAAGGACAGCTCCATCAGCTTGGGGTCGAGCGCCCAGATCTCGACCAGCCCTGCCCGTACGGCCGGGAGCAGCCCACGGATCGCAGACCAGATGATCGACCCCTTGCCGGCCCCTGTCGCACCGGCGACCAGGACGTGAGTGCCATGCACCTTGAGCAGCCACGGCTGCCCGTCCTCCTGCTTGCCGATCTCGACTGGACCGACCGAGGCCGTCTCGGTAATCGGGACGGCAGGCAGGGGAGTGGCGAGCGGGTCGTTCCGTGGAAGGGTGAGCCGGAGCCGCCCACCTTCGATGACCGAGATGCGGCAGGAACTCGCGCCGAACCCTCTGGCTAGGTTGTCCGTACGGTCGGCCCAGTCCTTGACCGCCTGGCCGGTGAGCATGCGGACGGTCACCAGGTCGGCCCACGAGGTGCAGGTGACCTTGCCCAGCTTGGGCAGGTAGTCACGTCCCCGGATGTGTCTGCCGAGGCCGGAGACGATCATTACCGGTTGCCAGTGCCGCCGGTACACCGAGACCAGTCGCCACCAGGCGAGCAGCCGCCAGCCGATCCAGCGCATGAAGGTCGGCCGGTCGAGCATGCCCCAGCTGACGATCCCGACGAGTGCCGGTGTGACGAGGAGCAGTGTGGTGCGCCAGCCGTACAGCACCGACAAGGCGCAGGGGACGATGACGACCAGCACGGCGACCGGATGCCGCCACACGGTGAGGACCAGGCTCACCACGGCGCGCCAGCCGAGGATGATAAAGGTGATGATCGCGGGAGTCCTGACGACGGCGGGTCTGAACACGACCGCCGTGTCTGGCGTGGTGGAAACGATGCGGGACGGCTCTTCGCCGGGCATCTTCTTGAACATTAGGCTGGAGTCCTTCCAAGCATGTGGAGTGTGTGGAAGATCGAGGGGCCGCCGGAAGTGACCGCTTCCTGCGGCCCCGTCTTGCATGTCAGGCCACCGCTTCCGAGGAGCCCTCGGCCGGTGCGTCGAGGTGCAGTCGCTCGCAGTCGGCGAGGTAGCGAGCGGCGGCGTTGAAGATCTCGCGAGCGACACGCAGGTCCTCGCCGGTGACGTGGCCGGCCCCGGTGGTGGAGATCGATACGTTGGCCTCGGTGGACGAGATCTCCAGGTATGGCCGCGACTTGTGAAGCACGCTGGTGCGGACGTGCAGGTCGGCGGTGTGGAAGGCGATGTTGAGGCGCGGTGCGGTGTTCGGCTCCACCGTCAGCGTTACGTAGGTGTAGGGGCGGAGAGCAGCCGTCATGCCGCCACCCCGCGCCTGTGGATGCGCTCCACGCACCTGGCGAAGTCCTGGGCCTGTCGGGCGAGCTTGCGCGCGAACTCGACGTCGGCCGCCGTGACCTTGTCCGTCGAGCCTGTGGTGACCTGTACCTGCACCAGCCCGAAGGCCAGAGCCAGGACGGGGGTCCGCAGCGGGTAGGCGTGGTTCTTGGCGTCGGCGCCGGAGCTGGTGTTGAGGGTGATCACGCCTGTCGGGCGTGCCTGTGCCCGCCGCCCCATCAGGCCGCGTCCTTCGTGGCGGCGGGCTTGCCCACCGGCCGGGGAGCGCGCATCTCGCGGACTCGGATCGAGTAGGCGAGCCTGCCGTTGGCGTTGACGTACGGGGTGACGGTCATGTGGTCGAACTCGACCGGGGTGAACGGCAGCCCCGGCATCGCGGGCAGGGGAGCCGGCTGCACCGGGCTGAGGATCTTCACCGCCAGCGTCTTCTGTGCGGCCTTGAGCGACGGGTCCGCGTCCATGACCGAGACCTGCCAGACCAGTTCGGCGGTCTGCTTGTCACGGGCCTGGACGAATCGCCCGTTCGTCGAGGCGTCGAAGTCCTTGACCGGCTCGACGTCCCCGACGATGTAGCAGCCGTACGGGAAGACCATGTTGAACGTCACCGGGATCGGTCCCTGGAGTGCCATCGTCCACCACCTCCTTCGTCTATCCCCCTAGACAGTTGCGACTGGTTCGCTTTGAAGGACTGTCTAGGGGGCTATGCAGAGGACGATAGCCAGAGTCTCCCCCAACTGTCTAGGGGGGTAAACGCCATGGGGCGAGTTTTCGGAATGGCGATTGGAACGCTGCGGTGAAATGGTCGAAATTTCCGCTATGTTCTGGGCCCTGTGCTGGGATTATGCCCGTTGCATCTATATCGAGGCAGCTCTCCGTGAATGACAGAAAGGTGTGCCATTAATGGTGCTTCGTGGTGGTCCTAACCCCAGCCAGCAGCAGATCGTCGAGGATGCCGGGCAAGCCCATGCAGCGGGGCGGCGCGTCTTCGTCGCCCGGCTCAGCGCCTCTCTGGATAAGGCGTCTCAGGGGAGGAGCCTGCCCGAGATCGGTTCGCTCATCGAGGCGATCGAGGCTCACGGGTGGCGCTTGGAGCACATGGCCACCAGCGTCCTGCCATCCGCCTTCAACCTCCACGACAACATCACATGCCTATTCCGCCGCAGTGAATGAGACATGAGCAGCGGTGGCGTCGTCGTAGGTCTTGCCGCGCGGCCAGCGCTCCCCGTGCGGGTCGGAGTGCTCGGCGGCGCGGACTCTGGAGATGAGGTCCGCCGGCCCGTGCTGGTCGAGTGCGTCCAGGGTTTCGCGCCATGTGGCCAGGTGGAAGCGGTCGACGAGGCGGGAGGCGCCGTCGCTGAGGAGAGCGGCCGTGCGGACTCGGTCGGCGGGCATGTTGCCGGTAAGGGCCTGGTCGGCGGCGAGAGGGTCGGTGGCGGCCACCCAGAAGCCGCCGTCTCGGTTGCGGTAGGAGCGCAGGGTCTCGACGTAACGCCGATGGGCGGAGACGTGTGCGTCGCTGCCGGAGTCGAGGGCGTCCATCTCGGCCCTGTAGTGGGCGCCGACCTGGGCTTCCCGGTCATCGCAGATGACCACCGGCTCCGGGGCGCCGATGACGTCCAGGACGAGAACGGAGTCGGCCAGGACGAGCCATTCGATCAGCTCGTTCCTGCGGCGGAGCATGACGACGGTGGCCGAGGGGGAGCCGGGGTGGGTCAGGTCGCAGGTGTCGTCGTGGAGTGAGTTGACCGTCTTGATCGCTTCGGTCAGCAGTTCGGGCAGGGGGCTGGGACTTTTGCTGATCGAGGCGATGAGGGTGGAGCCGAGGGTGAGGGAGTACCAGGCCACGCCATGGGAGCAGCCGGAGTCGGAGCCGGGGGGTGTGCCTGCGCCATCGAGGAGTACGGCGGCGTCCGGGGTGGCGGCGACGAAGTCTTCGTTCGCCCGGCCGGGGGCTGCTTGGGTGGCGAAGGTGACCCGCACGGCTTACTCCTCTTCGTGCCGGTAGAGCGGGCTGGCCAGCTCGGCCTTGATGGGTTCGCCGGTGGACGGGTCGTACTCGACGCTGACCACCGTGGAGAAGCGCTTATCGCTGACCTGTCCCCACAGAGTGGCGATCTCGGTCTGGAGGAGCTGCACCACGCCGAGCGAGCCCTGTGGGTGGATGCCGGTGAAGATGAGCAGGCTGCCGTTGTTGTCCGGCCGTGCAAGCCGTCCCAGGTAGGCGTAGTCGACGGGCCGGGCGGGTTCGCTGTCGGAGCCGGAGCGGTAGATCGTGTCGGTACGGGTGTCATGCAGCGTCCAGACGTCGTCCTTGACCCATTTCAGGACCGGGTCGGACTCGTACAGCGCACCGGTGACAGGGGAGAGGCGAGGGCCGCAGAGGACCAGGAGGTTTGGGCGGTTGAGGTTGAGTTCGCCGTTGAGTGGGACGTGTTCCAGATCCATCGCCAGGTCGAAGCCGCGGACGAGGTCTTCCAGGCGCTTGGCGGCGGTGACGTCCTCCATCGCGACCACGGGGCGGGCGTTGTTCGCCTCGCGCTTGAGGGGGATGGCCAGGGTGACGGTGCCTGTTCCGAGGAAGGCGCCCTCAGGGGCCGGCCCGGTGTGGCGGATCTGGTGGATGCGTCCTCGGGTGAGTCCGGCTTCCTTGGCGATCTGGGCGTACGACAAACCCTGGGCGTGGAGGTCCTGGATCACGCGGCGGCGCAGCCGGGCCAGCTCGGTGACCTCCTGCTGTGCAGCATTGAGGCGTTCGGTCGCGACCCGCAGCAGTTGGAACGGGTCTTCGATCGCGGCAATGCGTTCCACGTCGCTCGACGGCACAGGTCCCCCCTTGATCACTGCACGCGAGTCTAGGCCCCTAGACGGTATGCCGTCTATCCCCCTTGACAGAACGAATTGTAGTGGTTCGCCAGTTTTTGAACTGACTGCACGAATCGCTGATCGCCGCTTGGGGACGCCTCTCGGGCTCATCGTGCCAGGCCCGTGAGCAGTGCGTGCCACATTGCGTGGGCTTGGGCGAGCCGCACTCGCCGGGTCTCTGCGGCCGCCAGGTCTCCACCTTGGGTGATGCGCCGGACGTAGCCCAACCCGCCGGCCTGGCACAGCTCGTAGTAGACCCTCTGGCAGGAGCAGGTCCAGTCCATCACGCGGCACCGCTCGTCCCACCGAGACGGGTACCAGTTGAGCTTTGCGCAATCACTCTGTGGCTGCGGCACATGCGGGGACGGACAGAGGCTCATGAGCAGGAGGCCGTCTGCGTCTGGTACCGCAGCACTGCCCAGACTGTCCGGCCGCCGTCATCACCCCACACACCCCAGTCGAGCGCCAGAGCGGAAACGAGCAGCAGGCCACGCCCACCCTCCGCTCCCATCGACGGACAGGAGACCTCTGGCGAGGATGACCCTCCCTCGTCGAGGACGCCGAGCCAGAGCCGGTCCGGGTGGGCTTGGACGGTGACCAGGAACCGGCCGCCGAAGCGTCCGCTCGCGGAGTGTCGTATCGCGTTCGTGGCCAGCTCGCTGACGACAAGCTCTGCCTCGTCGATGGTCGGGGAGCCTTGCAGGAGCGCGGTGACGAAGCGCCGCGCTTCCGTGATGGATGGGGCGGAGCCGAGGAAGTAGCGGGAGAAGCGCCAAGCCGACATGAAGGAGCTCCGTCGTCTAGGGGGCTATACATCGGATGGCGTCAGAGTATGAGCGAGCCTAGAAGTACCTCAAGCTATTCGACGCATAAATGCGTCACTTCTCTAGCCGCTTGACCAGCTCCCGGTAGTCGTCGGCGATGGTTCGTAGTAGTTCGCGGAGTTCGTCCCCGTACACCGCCACACCGGCGAACGCCTCGAACGTCCGGAGATGGGTGGCCAGCTCAGCGGGATCGGTCATAGTCAGATCCCCGGTCAGGCTCTCCACCACGCTCACAGCTCCGTCATAGATCGTGAACCCGTGCAGTGGAAACGCCGGCACCTGCACGGACCACGGCACGACCCCGAGCTTCACATGCGAGAGCGTGGACACCTGAGCTAACCGATCAAGCTGTGCCAGCATCAACGAGGGCGGCCCTGGCCACGTTCGCACGGCACCTTCGGTCAGCAGAAACGAGAACTCCCGGCCTGCATCGAAGAGCAGGGCCTGAGCCTCCACCCGCACAGACGCGGCCTTGGCGACCTCGCTCTCTTCGGCGTGATGGCCCACAGCGAGCGCCAACCGCGCGTACTCAGCAGTCTGCAATGGGGCAGGAATCATGGCCGCCTGGAAGCAAACGAGTTGCCGCCCCGTCCTCAGCCGTGCAGCGTTCGCTGCCTCCCGGCCGGCGAGCCCACCCTTCAACTGGGAGATCTCCTCCCGAAGCCGAAGGAGAAGAGCATCGAGCTCGGCCCTACCAGCACCATCCAAGCCGAGTGCACCGACCAGGCGCTCTACCGTCTCGGGTGTCGGAAGCAACTGCCCGGTCTCAATCCGAGAGATCGTAGGCTGTGCTACCTGTACCCGCACCGCGAGATCCTTGCCAGTGAGGCCGGCCTCCCGCCGTAGCCTCCGCAGCAACTCACCCAGAGCCCTCAACCGATCCCGCCGCTCATCCACAGGGAGCGTTCTACCACCCGCCCAGCTCGAAGCGCCGACACATGCACAGATGATCAATGTCTCCACAGAGGCCAGCCGCCCGCTGGGCGACCCGGCGGTCCGGGCGGGCGTGCGGCCTCTCTAGCCGGTCCCGCTCGGCCACCCCGCCGCACCAATGAACGCACGCAGAACTGTGCGCCAGGAATCTGCCGGCCCCACGGAGAGCCGGGCAAGTCGGTAACGGTCTTAATCGCGAATCAGGACGCTCCCCAGAGAAACGGTGTCGCCAGGGTTTAGCCCGAGATCGCGAATTCTGTGCGAGGTTCCGGATTTGACATTGACTCGATAATAGCCGAATGATTCGCTCGACTCAGGAGTATCGGCTTCGACGATGTATTCGTCATTAGTCAGCCAGGCGTGGCCAGTCGCATCGCTCGGTTCCGACAGAAGATGAAGCTTGAGCTTCTTGGTAACCTTGCCGGTCATGGCGTCGCGGGCGACAATATACTCATCGCCATCGTCGAAGTTGGCCTGTATCTGAACGATGGATTGGCCATCGGGGGAGAGGCTTCCGGTGAAGTCGGCTCTCCATTCGCTGATGGCGGCGCCATTGCGCTTCAAAATGGTTACTGTGCTCGCCTCGTTGGAGTCGGAGCACGTTCGTTGTGCCGCTATCCGGGCTGCATCCTGGCTTATGCCGAGGATTGCACAGAATCCTTGAATGCTGGTGGTCTGGCCAGTGGCGAACTCTGTGACAAGCACGCGAGGTTGGTCCCCGGCGAAGGACACAGCAAAAAATTCACCGTCCGGTGAGATTTCTAGGCTGCGTAAGTCATCTAGTGCTTGGGCGTCGAGGCGCGGGGAGATCGGCTTTAGCTGTGCTGTCGGCAGATCCCAACTTATAAACTGCATGTATTTCTTGCTCAAATAAGCAATGCGGTGGCCATCGCGAGTGATTCGGAGTGCGACGTTGCGGCCCTCGGTATCACTTAGCTGTACCTGGCTTGCCGCGTCATAAAGCGTGATGTCGCTTGTGCAATCGTCATCGCTGACGCTAACTCCTCTTCGGTAACCGCCGCAGCCTGCCCCATGCGGGATGCCAATATCTTGCCTTCCTCTGCCGAGCTTGTAATTGACGCGCAACCGCCACTCGGTGCAAGCTATCAACGGAGACTTGACTTCTTCGTCCGTTGGATTGGAAGGTTGGCTAGGGCATTTCGAATCATCGGGAATAAACGCGTATTGTACGGGTGGATCAAAAGGCTCTGGCTTCCACTCCCGTGCCACCCGTGGTGGGGGGTCCTGATTTGTATAAAGTAAGTAAGCTCCGAGTATGCATATACATAGGAGGAGAACGCCGACCAACCTTCTCAGCTGGCGTATCGGGCTATCTTGTGACTCGTGAGGCGGCAAGTCGAGTCCATCAGCATCGGGCCCATTCCTGTTGGTGGATGTGCTCATGATCTTCACGCCTCTCCGTTCGATAACGATCGACACAGTAAGCGAGTTCAGTAACGGGTGGATCACGGGGCGGGTCACTCTGGCATAAAGCGGAGAGGAGTTGGCGGTGGAGAGCCTTGTGCAAGCATGGACTCAGCTACTCCTCTGTAGAGAATGACTCCAAGCATGATGAGAGTGATATGAGCGTGACGGACGGATGGCAGAGTTGGTACTCGATGGCACGCATGGTTTCGATCAGGAACTGCGTCGAAGTGAGCTAGAGCCGTGGTGACCGCTCACTTCGGTGCTCGCTTTCCGGGCTGGGGCGATCGGCTGCCGTGGCCTTCTTCATCGGGCCTTGCCGACCTGGTTGCACACCTAAAATCACCACCGCGGCCACACGGCGCTGAACGGACTACCAGCCGCCAGTCGCGTCCCCACCCTCACAGGACAGAACATCTAGCCAGGGCAGTCGGTCCGCTTGAAAGTGGGCAGTCCCGTAACGCACATCGCTTTGAATAGCGCCAAGGTCGCATGTCTCGTCATAGACCGTGCACTGCCGAGTTGTTCTTTTAGGTATCAAGCGGCGGCGCGGCGCGCCGCCGTACCCCCGGCCCTCCGCCCGCCCGCCGTCCGGGCGTGCGGCCTGGGGGCCGGTCCCGGACGGCGGCGGGACACCGGGCCGGGCACCGCACGCCGACCCCGCCGTACCAACCGAACGCGCCGATCAGAGTTGCCACGCCGCCGCACAGATGCAGCCCTACGATCGCCACAGCATGGCTGAGCATCGACGCTGGCTGGGGGCGATCGAAGGTCCAGGACTTCGTTCCTCAGCCCCGGCCCACCGGATAGCGGGCACCTGTCTGTACGTACCCCACCCTTTCAGAGAGGCCGGCGCGCTCGTATCGGTCCCGGAGCGCGCTGTCCCCCGTTCAGGTGCCATCAAGGCGACAGAGGATCAGAACCAGCCTTCTTACGGGAGAGGAGCAATCGGCGGGCGTCGCGATCCAGGCTGATGATGGTCACCGTGACGTGGTCGCCGACCTGAACGACCTGTTCGGGAGCCTCGACAGGCATGGAGACGAGCTCATCCAAGGGCACCAGGCCCTCGATGCCTTCTACGACTCTGACGAAGACTCCGAACGGGACGAGCTTGGTTACGGTTCCGCAGAACTCTTGTCCCTCGCGAGCCGCGTCGGCGAACTCCTGGAAAGGATCAGGCTGAAGTGCGCGAAGGGAGAGCCTGGCTTCGCCCTGGTGGGTATCGGAGCAGAGAACGGAACAGGTGACCCGCTGCCCTACCTCGACGACCTCAGAGACCTCATCGAAATGTCGCCAGGACAGCTCGGGGATCGTGATGAAACCTACTCCTGGATAGATGGGATGGGGCGGCCCATCATCCAGCGCCACGAACACACCGAACCGCTGCACGTCCGCCACTTCGCCGCCGAGTACCTGGCCAGGGCGGAGTCCTTTCAGGAATGCCCAGAGTTTGGGATTCTCGGTCGCGGCCAGGGACAGGCCGATCCTTCCCCGTTCCTCATCGACATCGATCGCTTCGGCGGTGACGCGCCGGCCGACCTGTATGACCTCATCCGACCTGCGATACCAGGAGACGTCCAAAGGCCCGATGTCCGCCGATGCCAGACCCAGCCGCCCGTCGAGCCTCACCGAGACCCCGTGAGGACGTCCCACCTGCGTGATTGTCCCCGAGACGCTGTCGCCGACCCGAACCGCCCTCAAGATCCCCACTATGTCCTGATCGTTCGTCGGCCTGTCCACACTGCTCACTTTGTCATGGCCGCGGTGAGGCCACCCGCCGCAAGCACAGGGCCATCAGCGGGCCATTGGGAGGGGCGACGAGGGGTCAACCACGGTCTCTCAGGACTCAGCTCAGCGCCTCATCAAGCTGTGATCGATGCAGTGCCCGAGCTGACAGCACGGTTCGATTCCCGTCATCCGCCCCAGAGAAGAAGACCGCTCCGAAGGCGACAGTAACCGGGAAGATCGGACAGGGCAGGTCTGCGATGCTTCGGATGTGGAGATCAACGCAATAACCGAGGATGAGATCGTCGTCATTCTGAGCCGCGACGATGTCTCCCTGATCAACAACGCGCTCAACGAGGTCTGTAACGGCATCCACCTAGATGACGCCGACCTGCATACGCGCATGGGCTTCCACAGAGACGAGATCCAAGCCATTCTCAAAACGGTCAACCGCGCGGGTCGTCAGATGAAGGAGCTTGGAGACAGACGCAGGTCCTAGGCACACCCCCTACTCGCACGGCGTGCCCGTTGCGTGCCCGATGGGATGGGAAACGGGGGGGAACAGCGGGGAGTCACGGGGAACGCGATCAGAGCGTGGAGCTGCGTCTTCGCAGGTCGAGCATGATCTGCGTGCGTCTTTGCAAGCAGGATGTCAGGAGTTCGAATCTCCTAGGCTCCACCAGCCAAAACGCCGCTTCTCTGATCATGAGAAGCGGCGTTCGTGCCATTAACGTGCCATTAGCCTATGGCGATCTTCTTTTGTTCGGCTTCTACGCGGGCGCTCTGGGCATCGGCGATTCTCTGGTCCGCGTCGCGTGTGGCGTGCTGGTAAATCAGCGCCGCTCGGTCGCTGTCGTGTCCCATGCGCGCCTTCAGGTCGGCCAGGCTTGCCCCTGACTGTGCCTGGTACGGCCAGCCGGTGCACTCGCTGTATTCGGGGCTCATCGGCCCGGCTCTCGAAAACTGGCGTACGAGGGGCTTGTGGATCGCCCATACCTGCTCGAAGTCTCGTGGCGTCATGTCCAGGTTGCAGGCGGTGGCCAGGCCCATCTTGGCGTTGTAACGCTCGCTGAACTCAGCCGACGTCTCCGACGCATCGCGTTGGAGACGTCGGGGACTGCGTCGGTGACGGCCGAGCGGTCACCTGCGGCGATGCCGGCGATGAGCCGTGCCGTGAGCGGCCAGATGTCGGAGGACTGGATGGCGAGGGCGGTGAAGTCGCTGCCGGCGACCTTGCCGCCGTCGATCTTGAAGGGTTCGCTCTGGAGTTTGTCGCGCAGGGCCAGGAGCCGTGATCGTACGAAACCGATCCGGTCCCGGCAGAGGTCTTGCCGGGAGCGTCGCCGGGCACGGTGACCGTACTGGTGTGACCGCAGGTGTGGAGGTCGTGATTTACATCGCACCGTACGGCTCCGCCCGAGGTCACTGCAGGTACGTCGAGGGCCGAGGTAGGCAAAAGCCCACCCAGAAGAGTCCTGGTGCCCTCACTGCTCGTAGATCACGAAATGCGTAGCATCTCCCGTTATGTACGAATCGGCGGCGCTGGCCGCGTTGCGAAGCTCTCCCGTGCGGTTCTGGTTCACGCGCTGGCCCTGGATGTCGCTGAAATATCTGGCGATCGGCGCCGCACTTTGCCTCGTGACCTTGTTGGCCTTCACCTTCATCGGCACCATTCCCTACTGGGTGCACTGGCTCGCCACCGCTGAGCGCCGCTGGGTGCGGCTGGCCGGGTTCCGGCCGATTCCCAGCCGCCCGCCGGGAGCCGGGCTCCCCGGCCTGCAGGAGCCGTTGCTGTGGCGTGAGATCGCGTTCGCGCTGGCGCACATGCTGATCGGCTGGGTCTCCTTCGTCGCCCTCTTGGTAGGGCCCGTCTTGGTCTTCGCGGCGATGGTGTCAGTGTTCGTGCTGGCGGGCGTGGATGTGCCGCTGATGCGGGAGCCCTCACAAGCGCCGTTGCTGGCGCTGGTGGGGCTGCTGATCGTGGTCGCCTCGCCGTACGTGGTGACGCTGGCGGCCTACGCGCAGGGAGCGCTGGCCATGGCATTGCTTTCGCCCCGGGCCGAAGAACTGCAGGCGCAGGTGGCGTCGTTGGCCAGGGCCAACATCGCCGAGCTGGAACGATTCGAGGGCGAGCGGCAGCGGATCGAACGCGACCTGCACGACGGCACCCAGCAGCACCTGGCCACTTCGGCGATGCGCCTGGGCATGCTCGAACTGGAAGTACGAGAGATGCTCCCGCCAGGGCCGGAGCAGGACTCGGCGCTGGAGTCGCTGGAGGCGGTCAGGAGAGAGAACGAACTGGCGCTGGACACGTTGCGCGACGTCGTACACGGGCTACGGCCACGCACGCTGATCGACGACGGCCTCGGCGCCGCCCTGCGCGAGCTGGCACGTCGCGTACCCGTCAAAACCACCGTCGACGCCGAGGGCGTCGGGCGCTTCTCCCTGCCGGTGGAGTCGTCTCTGTACTACATCGCCAGCGAGGCCGTCACCAACGCGATCAAGCACGCTACGCCGGACCACATTCACATCGAGCTGGCAGAGACTTCTGACAGGATCAGGCTGACGGTGTCCGACGACGGCCTCGGTGGCGCGAATTCGGCGCACGGCACTGGGATGGTCGGCATGTACGAGCGGGCCGTCCTGCTCTCAGGCGAGCTCATCGTCGACAGCCCACCGGCCGGGCCGACGAGGATCATCGCCGACATCCCACGTCCGTACTGATCAACATGACGCACAATGGCACCATGCGTGTAGTGATCGCCGAGGACGCGGCCCTGATGAGGGAAGGCCTGGTAGCACTGCTGCAACGCTTCGGCCACCAGGTCGTGCACGCGGCCGAGGACGCGGACGAACTGCTGGAGGCCGTCGCCGGCCACCGCCCCGACGTCGTGATCACCGATGTACGGATGCCGCCCCGCAACGTCGACGACGGACTGCGGGCCGCACTGGCGATCCGCGCCGAGCATCCGGACATCGGCATCCTGGTGCTGTCGCAGTATCTCGGTGACGCCTACGCGGCCAAATTGATCGCCGAGCCCGCGAACGGGCCTCGCCGTGGTGGCGCCGGCTATCTCCTCAAGGATCGCGTCGGCAGGGTCGCCGACTTCATGCAGTCCCTCGACGTCATCGCAGGCGGCGGCATCGTCATCGACCCCAAGGTCATCGGGCACCTCATGTCCTCCGGGCGCCCGCACGCGCTCGACATGCTCAGCGAGCGCGAACACGAGGTCCTGGGCCGGATGGCGACCGGGGAGAGCAACGCCCACATCGCCGCAGGCTTGCACGTCACCGAGGGCGCGGTCGTCAAGCACATCGGCAACATCTTCGCCAAACTTGGCCTCCAAGCCCAGGACGGCAATCGGCGCGTCCTGGCAGTCCTCACCTACCTCCAGGCGGCCCGACCGGAAGATCCCTGATCAGGTCTCCGGCGGCGGTGGAGTGGCGGCGTTCGGGGAGCGAGACGGGACGGCTTTGAGGGGGTCGGATTGTGCGTTTGGGCGCGGCGGCGTGCTCCGGACCTTCTGCCTGTTCGCCGTATCGACGGAGCGCATGGGCCGGGATTGTGACGTCGCCGCGCAGACGCTGTCCTGCGATCGCACATGTGGGGCTGGCCACTTGTAGAAGTGAAAGGTCAGCGCTGGCCCACTGAGCCGGGTGGCTGATCGTCGTATGGGTTCGGCTCCCGCCACCATGTTTCGTCCTCGTCCCATTCCGTAGGCTCGGCCCACTGCTGGGCGCGCAGGACGATCTCGGCGGGAAGGCGTACAGAGTGGTCTCTTACATAGTGGGCCAGCCCTTGCGGCCACAGGAACACGCCGTCCGTGAGCTCCAGATTGCCGCTGGGCTCGTTACAGATCCGGCATGGTGAAGGGCCTGTTGCTCTGTAGGGAGCCTGTTGACCGCTCTCCAGGTAGAGAGCGAGCAGGTCGCGCTCCTCGGGGTCCCAGTCGGGATCGATCAACTCGTGCGGACGAGGCCGTTCCGGAGCTTCGGGACTCCACCAGTAGCCGATCATTCGCGCCGAGCCGTGGGCATCCACCATGAGGAGATGTTTGCAGATCAGGACTGGTCTTGGCCTCGTAAAGTGTCAGTCGGCGGGTGAGCTTGGCAGAATGAACCGGTGCGGCAGCCGGGCGAGGACGAGGCGCGAATGGGGGCTTGGCGGCTACTGCATGGGGCTTTGGAACGTTTGGCGTGGCCGGCGTCTGATCAGATCGCGTGGCTCGGATCCGTGATGTGCCCTGATGAGCTTGCTCTGGATTTCGATCACGCGTACAGGGTCTCGTGGATGGCGCGGGAGGCCGGCTGGATCGGCGACGAGCTGTCCGGGCATCTGGATGAGATCGATCGGCTCCTCGCAGAGTTGACGGAGGAAGGACCGGAGCCGTGGACCTCCGAGGGGCTGCGGAGTCATCCCACTTGGGCGCGTTTGAGAGTTCTCGCGGGTCGCGCTCTGAAGCTCATGCGTGCGGCTCCGTGGGCGAATGGATCAGAGCTCTGATCGTCGTGCCGTTACGACACGAGTTCACCGCGGCGTGCGGCCTGGGGGGCGGTTGGTTCCGGATGGCTTCGAAGGAGTTGCCGGCGTGTGGCCTGATCTGTGGACGGTCGTAGGAGAAGCTGATCGAGCGCGATGGGACTTTGCGCCGCTTGAGCGTGTCGGTCCACTGCGTTTCGGCATGAGCCCGCAGGAAGCGATTGCCGCGATGGAGGTACGGGGATTCACCTCCGATGCCGTCTCCCAGGTCGGTAAGGTCGGCCCCTTCGAACAGCTGCGCACGCGCTTTCGCGCCGCGGACGCTCCGATGTACCGGGTGGATGTGGTGGCCTACTACCTCGGCTCGAAGGGACTGACCTGTGTTGTTGCCGACGCCTTGTCCGGACCTCAGGTCTCATTGGACGGGATCCGGCTCGTAGGTCGGCTGCCTTCAGAGCTTTCGGCCGAGCTCGGCGCCTACCTGGAGGGATCCGGCAGAGAAGCGAGCTTCACCGCTGAGGGTGACATCGGCTCAGAAGAGCTGGGGATGATCCCTCGTGCGCAGCGAGCCGGCGACATCCTGCTCACCCGGCTGATTCTTGGGAGGCCCGACGACTGGGCCAACACCATGGACGACTGCATTCCGGCCGACGAGTGGCGCCTGAACTGAACCCCGTGTGAGACGTTCGTCTGCGGTCCTGTTCCTCGTCGCAGCATGGACACTGGATGTCTATCTCCATCCGGTCAAGGATCTCTATCCCGTGATCGGCGACCGTGAACTCCACTATGTCGCGATACAGGCGTGTCAGTCTGTGGCGCCGTCTTCCATACCGGGCGAAGTACTGGTCGATGGCGGTCACAGCTTCCACGTCCAAGGTCATGCCGGCTCCTCTGCTGGGGTCTCGCGATGGTGCGCGTTCAGCTGATCATGATCGAAATCCCTGCGGGGTGTAAGAAGTCGGGCGGTTTGCGCACTTCCCTGGTAGTTGCCCACTGAGGGGAAGGGAGGACGCATGATCGAACCTGGTCTTCGTGACCGGTTCACCGTCTTGTACAGCTCCTGCTATTCGAGCGTGTACGCGTACGCCGTCAGCCGTGCGGGGCGGCAGCTCGCGGAGGAGGTGGCGAGTGAGACGTTCTGTGTCGCGTGGCGGCGGATCGACGACGTGCCGGACGAGGCGCTTCCGTGGCTGCTCGGCGTCGCCCGCAACGTGCTGCGGGAGTCCTACCGGGCGGAGGCCCGGCGTCAGTCGTTGGAGAACGAACTGGCGGATTGGAGTTCGGCCACGGAGCTGACGGTGCGCGACGTCGCCGAGTCGGTCACCGAGAGGGCAGCCATTTTGCGGGGGCTCGCTGCGCTCTCCGATGAGGATCGTGAACTGCTCACGCTGGTCGCCTGGCATGGTCTGCGAGCCGCGGACGCGGCGAAGGTCGTCGGCTGTTCCACGGCCACGTATTTCGTCCGGTTGCATCGCGCCCGACGCAGGCTCCAGCGTGCACTGGCCGCCGCAGAGCCCCACGCGAGCACAGGCACTGTGTTCTCCTCCCGACCGCTGCCATCTGCAAAGGAGTCCACCCGGTGAAGAAGACCGATGTGATGAAGTCGCTCGCGGCCACTCGTCCGGCGTCGCTCAAGCCGGCGGACGATCCGGAACGGCTCGATCGGATCATCGCGGCCGCGACCGCGCGGCCGTCCACGGAGGTCGGGGGGACGGACGCGCCGGAGCGCGTCCCAGCTCGGCGGCGGCGCCTGCTCTCTCCTGGCCGCTCTCTGCTCGGCCTGGCCGCGGCCGCCGCCGCGGTGGCGGTCATCGTCCCCGCGACGTCGTCCGACAGGACGATCTCTGTCGCGCCTCGGCCCAGTACGTCGGTGTCCGTGACGGGCGAGCCGACCGCCCGGCAGATCCTGCTCGCCGCCGCCGTCGCCGTGGAGAAGGCCCCGGCGAGCGGCGACTACTGGCGTACCGCGACCGTCGACCGGTGGATGTTGACCGACCCCACCCGCAGCTACGTCCTTGAGGGAGGACGCTCCAAGGAGGTGTGGCTGGCGAAGCGGCCGGATCTGCGGAGCTGGCGCGTCTGGCAGGACCTCGGCGTCAAGCCCGCGACACCACAGGACGAGGCCGCCTGGCGGGACGCGGGGGCGCCCACCAGCTGGCGATACCCCAAGGACATGAGGACGGAGAACCTGTTCTCCGTCCCGTCCAAGCCGCTGGAGACGGCGGCAGGCGAGCGGACCGGCGAACAGCTTCACTGGAAGATGGTCGGTGAGCTCGCAGGGAAACCGTTGACCTGGGAGGAGGCGAGCGCGATCCCGAGCGATCCCGAGCCACTCCGGACCTACCTGGAAGAGCGCATCGGCAAGCTGGACCTGACCGGATCCGGCATGGACGTGGAGGAGGCGAAGGCGCACATCCTCCTCCGGAACTGTGTGGACATCATCAGTACGCTGCCGGCCTCGCCCGAGACCCGTGCGTCCGCGTACCGGATCCTTGCGTCGCTGCCCGGCATACGGGCTGAGGGGGAGATGACCGATCCGCTGGGCCGGCGCGGGGAGACGCTCGCCTATCAGGAGGAGATCGAGCCGGGCGTGTTCGCCCAGGTTCAGCTCGTGGTCGACCCCGGCGCCGGTCAGCTTCTCGCCGAAGTGCGGACGAACACCACCAAGCTTGAGAACGGGCGGCGGGCGGAGCTGCGTCTCTCGACCTCGTTCCAGGCGATCGGCTGGACCGACGAGCGTCCGGAACTGCCAGTGAAGAAGGACTGACTCACTTGCGGCGGGCAGGGCCGGAAGAGGGGCGGCGGTGCGTCGTCGTAGGCCTTGCCCGCTCAGGGGCGGGGCAGACCCCCAGAAGCTTGCGGCCGGTCCAGTGCAACCTGATGACACGGCGACGTCCCGTCACACCAGGCCGACTGCCGTGGGATTCTCATCGCTGCACATATGCCTCGATGCCATCAAGAATCCTGGCAAGGCCGAATTCGAAGCCGTCGAGCGGGGCTTCGTCGGCGAGGAACATCGGATCCTCGATCGCGTCCGCGACGGCGTTCAGGTTGCGGGAGCGGAGTTGGCTGTCCAGGAACACGCGTACCGCGCGTACGGCTCGTTGCTGGTCGGGGTTCGCTCGGCGCAGCGCGGCCGGGGTCGGGGTGTTGCGCCGCAGGTTGGCGCCGTACCGGGCGTGGCTGTCGAGGAGGTACGCGCAGTTCAGCGTCTGCTGGGCCGCCATTCCGGTCGACCCGAGCACGGTGATCAGGGCGTCCAGCCAGGCCGCGTTGTGCGGGGTCAGGGAGACGGTCGTCGGCACGTCCAGCAGCCAAGGGCGTGAGAGGAAGCGTTCGAACAGCTGGCGGGCCCACAGCGCGGCCGCCTCTCGCCAGTCGCCGTCCGGCAGTGCAGGTGGGTCGCCCCAGGCACGATCGGCCAGGAGCACGATGAGCTCGTCCTTGGAGCTGACGTAGCGGTACAGCGCGTTGGTGGTGACGCCGATCCGGGCGGCCACCCTCGGCAGCGAGGCGGCGGCGATGCCCTCCTCGTCGGCCAGTTCCGTCGCGACCGCGATGATCTTCTCGACGCTGTGCGCCGGCTTCGGGCCGCGCCGCCCCCCGGTGTCGACGACGCCCCAGGCCGCGGCCAGGCCCGGCGGCAGCGCCCCGAAGTCGGCGTCGTCGGCGTTCGCGCGATCTCGCGCAGAGTCGGGTCCGGGGCTCTTGCGTGGGGTCATGGCCGGCATCCTCTCGAAGATCTGAGAGAAATAGTAGACGGCTTACACAGTTGTTGTTACTGTGCATGCCATGAACACTTCATTGCTTACACAGATTCCGCTTCCGCCCACGGCTCGCCGCTGGATCGGCGTGGCCGCGATCCTCGGCGCCGTCTTCGCGATGGCCGAGCTCCCGCTCTACTTCGTCGTGCCTGCATGTGACCCTCCGGCCTGCAGCGTCGAGACCGGCGCGCTCATGCCGGACTGGCTGATCCTCACCCGTACGCTCTTCAACTTCTGTGCGCTCACGCTGTTCCTGGTGTTCATGAGCGGCGTCCGACCCCTGATCACGCGGGCCGACGCCCGCTACGAATGGTTCGGGGCGGTCGCCGGCACCGCCGGCGTGGCGTGGACGATCATCGACATGGTCGCCAAGGGGATCGAAGGCAGCAATGCCATCAAGGCCGTCGAGGAGATCGACCCGACCCGTACCGTGCCCACCTACCTGCTCTACGGCTCCATGAGCCACCTGATGCTCGTCGTCTTCGGTGTCGCCTTCGGGTACGCGGTGCTGCGCACCGGCGCCCTCTCACGGTGGGTCGGCTGGTCGTCGTTCGGCATCGCCGCACTGCACCTGGCCGGGGTGCCGTCGATGTTCTTCGGCTTCAACTCGTCGGAGTTCTACGCCTCCAACGGCTGGGGTGCGGTCGCGATGTTCAACGGCATCGCCGCCATCTGGGTGGCGGCCGTCGGCGTCGCGACGCTGAGGCGGAAGCCTGCGCGGGCACTCGTCTGACGGCCGTCGCACAGGCGCTTACGCGTGGCGGGTTCGGCAGGTCGGATTCCGCCGACCCTGCCCCTCATGCGTCGCCTCTGTTGTCCCCGCCCGACATCGCTCGTCGCCGTCCCGCGGTCCGAGCTCGACGGCTGGGCCGGTGTGGTGAGCGCCGACGGCGCGGGCCTGCAGCCGGAACGGCTCGCCGACCGCCTGCGCGTCAGGCGCACCGGTTTCGCGGAACTGGGCGGCGGGTTGTCGATGAACGCGGTCCCCGGCGGCGGCGTCACGGTCAGCGCCGTCCTGCCCGCCACACGACACATCTGAGCGAACGCGGCGGCGACGGGATCGGCGATCCGGGCCGTCCAGCCGGAGGAGCAGCTCAGCGGGACCCGCCGTCAGCGCCTGGCCGGCGAGTTCGTCCATCCCTGTATCTTGAGCGCTGTTCCTGGCGCAGAAGACAGTCGGCCGGTTCTTGGGCAGGACCGGTGTCCCTGTTCGCTCAGCTGTTGGAGGCCCGGTGTACGTGGTCCATCGATCGGGGAACCAGGGACTACTGGGAAAGTCGGTCCGGCGTCTGGCTGAGCCGACGGTGCTGGAGTGGGTCCGCAGGGTCTGGAACGACGCCACCGCCCAGGACATCGATGACCGGCTCGTACGTGAGTTGGGCGCGGAGGTCTACGGGCTGCGGTGGCTCTTCTCGGAGGGAGGTTCGGCTCCCGAGACCATGCAGGAACTCCGCACCCTGGCCAGAACACGGCTCCCGGACGTATCCCAGTGCAACGTTGACGCGCACAGCGTTCGCGTTCTGGCCAAGGGGCTCGACCATGACGTCGCCTACTGTCTCGTCGACGACATCGCGGTCGCGGCAAGTCCGGAGCGGTGGGCCTTGCCGTGCACGACGGGCCGCTGCCCGAACGTACGAGAGGCTCGACCTCACGACGAACCACGTGTGTGGGACCTCCGCCGATGGTCTTGCGAGAAGCGTCCGCCGGGCGATCTGACGGCCGGAGAAGTGCTCGGCACGGTGGAGATCCAGTTCCAGCAGCCGTCACCTGACGCCTGCAGGTTCACCGACTTCCTCGTCACCCGCACCCGTCATGGGCAGGCTGTCGTCGGGATGCTCGCTCGGCGCGTCCGTCAGGACCTTCAAGGGGCCGGTGTCGGTCGTACCACCGGCTGGCTGCCCGGGACCCACCTGTATCCGCACGGTCGTCTCTTCCTGCGGGTGCTCGGCCGGACGTGTGAAGGCTCCGACGGGCCCAGTGTCCTGATCGGCGGATGACCCGCGACGTGACCGCCTCCGGAGCAGGGCCGGAGGCGGCGTGACGGGGAGGTGAGTGGCAGTCAGGCGGGGAGGAGGCCGATGGCTGCCTTGGTCTGGCGGATCTTGGTGCCGGCCAGGTCGCGGGCTCGTTCGGCGCCGGAGCGCAGGGCCTTCTGGACGTGGCCCGGGTCTTCCGACAGGTGCAGGTAGCGGTCGCGGATCGGGGTGAGGGTGGCCACCACCGCGTCGGCCACCGCCTGCTTGAGCTCGCCGTAGCGGTCGAACTGGGACGCCAGGTCCGCGGGGGCGCGGTCGGTGCAGGCGGCCAGGATGGCCAGGAGGTTCGAGACGCCGGGTTTGCGGTCGGGATCGTACGCGACCGTGTTGTCCGCGTCGGTGACGGCGCGCATCACCTTGCGCCGGAGCACGTCGGGGTCGTCGAGCAGGCGCAGGACGCCGCCCGGCGTGGCGGCTGACTTGCTCATCTTGTCGGTGGGGGAGGTCAGGTCCATGAGGCGGGCGGCCACCGGCGGATTGACCGTCGTGGGGACGGTGAAGACCGGGGCATATCGGGTGTTGAACCGCTGGGCGACGGTTCTGGCCAGTTCGACGTGCTGACGCTGGTCCTCGCCGACGGGGACCTGGTCGGTGTCGTACAGCAGGATGTCGGCGGCCATGAGGATCGGGTAGGTCAGCAGGGACATGCGTACCTGCTGCTGGCGGCTGGACTTCTCCTTGAACTGGATCATCCGCTGGGCCTCGCCGTAGCCCGTGGTGCATTCCAGCAGGTAGTGCAGTTCGGTGTGTTCCGGTACGTGCGACTGGACCAGGAACAGGCAGGACTCGGGGTCCGTGCCGGCGGCGAGCAGCAGGGTGGCGAATTCCAGGGTCCGCCGGTGCACCTGGGCGGGGTCGTGGTCCAGGGTGAGCGCGTGCAGGTCGGAGATGAAGACGACGGTGTCCGTGGTGGTCTGTTCGGCGATGATCGGTGCGATGGCGCCGAAGTAGTTGCCGAGGTGCAGGTCGCCGGACGGCGTGAAGCCTGTGAGACGTCGTGGCATCGGTGGAGCTCCCTCAGGTCGGGAGCCGCCTCTCGTCCTGGGACCGGCCGAGGTACGAGGACACCGACGAGCCGCCCGGGACTGGGCGGCCGCTTGGTGTTGGGTCTGCGCGGATGAGCAGTGCCGCCCTGTTAGGGGCGCCACCAACCGAGAAATGAGTGGATCATCCGCATGACGCCTACCGTACCATCCGGTTTGGAGCGGATGCGTCCTCGGGTTGGTGCTGGATATTCCTGACGGCTAAAGGGCGGGTTTGGTGGCATTTCGGGGGTTTGGTCCGGGATTATGCTGCCTGTGGCGATGCTTCGGTTGTTGGCAATCGGGTTTCTTGCCGGTGTCGTGGCGTTCCCGCTCCTGTGGCTGGAACGCGCGGACGGCTTTCAGCATGCGCGGATCGCGGCACTGTTGGCACTGGGGGTAGGGCAGTTCGTTACCGTGCCGGTCGCGCTGGTCGGGGGGCTCGTGCTCGCCGCGAGAGGGGTGTGGGCTCGTACGCCGGGTTATCTGTTGGGGACCGTCACCACCTTTTTCGGAGTGCTTGTCGCCACTCAGGCGTGGGCCATGGGCCGATGGGTCGAGGGACGCGCCCAGGTGGACGATATCGACGCCGAAACCGTCCTGGCGTTTCTGGCGACCATTTCCGGGACGGTGACGACGGTCGTCGGCCTGTCCATCGTCCTGTTGCGATGGTCCGGTTATGATTCCCGAACCGCGCCGTTACGTCAGCGGCGTGCGCGCAGGCGCGGGTGAACGAATTCCGTCACGCACGGAACTCCGTTTCCGGGGCTGATCGGTGGAACGAGGAGTTCGGTGAAGTACTGGTTATAGCGGGTGCTGGTCGCGTTTGTCGTGGCGTTCTCAGGAATGGCGGGACAGGCCGTGGCGGCGCCCGGTCACGAAGGCGGTGTCGGTGACAACCTGGAGATCGCGGTCTTCCTGTGCGCGCCGTCCGCGGCCAGGTGTCACAAGCGGTACGCGACGGCGAAGCAGCGTCGTGAACTCGGGGTGTTCCTGAAGTCGGTGCCCGAGGTGACCGAGGTGCGGTTCGTGAGCCGGGCGGCGGCGTACGCGGCGTTCCGGCGGGAGTTCGCCGGCCGGAAGAAGACGCTGGCCGGGGTGCGGGCCAAGGACCTGCCGGAGTCGTTCCGGGTACGGGTGTCGGGGGTGGCCGATCGGGCTCGCGTTCTGGCCGCGGCGGAATCGCGGCCGGGGGTGTGGTGGGTCGTCGACCAGGCGGATGGCCGTTTCAAGACCCAGCCGTCCTGGAACGAGGATTTCTCTGTGCTGCTCTGCACGGGAACCTCGTTCACGAAGGGGTGCAAGCGCGGGCGGGGCAGTGCGAACGACGCGGCTGCCACGGCGAAGGAGAAGAAGGCGATCGTCGCCGCCATCGAGCGGATTCCCGGCCTGGAATCGTACGTGTTCGAGGATCAGCAGACGGCGTATCGGAACTTCGTCGAGACGTACGCGGACGACGAGTCCCTGATCTTGGCCACCAGGATGTCGGACCTGCCCATGAGATATCGGCTGTGGGTCCGGCCGAAGGGGAATCCCGGTTCCTGGGGCCACCGGCTGGCGGGCATGCCGGGGGTGAGCCAGGTGGACAATCTGGGGTGTCTGGCCGAAGGAGTGCGGTTCTGGCTAGAGTACGGGCTTGAGAATCACCGGTCCTGGACCAGGGAATGCGAGTTGCGCTGAGACAGGGCGGCCGCCGGTTCGAGCGTTTCGTTCAAGACCGGCGACACGATCGTGGACGTCGGCCGCGGCACCGGTTCACAGGCGATGCTGCTCCACCGTCCCGAACCGCGGGCCCGGGTCATCGGCGGGATCAGCTCCAGGTGGCGCGCTTGAGCACCCCGGCCAGCCCGTAGGTGTTCCAGGCGTCCACCACCAGGATCCTGGACTGCGGCAGGAACCACTCCCGCTGCGTCCACTTCGAGGTCGTGCGGCCGGTGTCGTTCGTCACGCAGCGGTTCGGCCAGGTGGTGTACTGCGCCTTGTGCCCGGCGCCCACCGGCCGCAGCCCGCGGTAGGAGGCCTTCTCGCCGGGGTACCAGCTCAGCTTGGAGTTGTACGGGCACGGGATCACCCCGCTGAACGGATGGAACTGCTCCTTCCCCGTGTACGTGAAGGAACCGCCGCCGACCGGCACGTTCGTGTACTCCTTCGGCCCGAAGATCCAGAAGCTCTCGCAGTCGGGCGCGAACGGCTCCGCCTTCTTGCACAACAACCCGGTCACCACCACGACGTGGTCGCCCGACCGGCGCACCTGCCAGTCGGCGGGGATCCTCAGGGTCATGCCACGGAAGGAGACGGTCCTGACCTGCGCGGACGAGGAGGCCGACGCGGTGGACGCGGTCGCGGGCAGTACGGCCGCCGAGGTCAGGACGGCGAGAAGGAGAAGGCTTTTTCTCATGGTTCGGGAAGGTACGCACCCCCACTTGCGGAGGGCTGGCCATCCACTTGGAGGACGTCCGCCTCGGGTGGGTATGGGGTAAAGCATGATCTTCCTGAGACGGGCCGTCCTGATGGTCCTCCTCGCCTTCCTGGTCATCCCGATCACCGAGGTCGTCGCCGGTCCGCAGCCGGCCGCGGCGCAGTCCCGCGCCGAGGCGCAGGCCGGTGCGGCACGGGCCCGCCGCATGCTGGCCCAGCTCCGCGTCGCCAGGCCCTTGTCGCTGCGCGGCTACAGCCATCGCCGGTTCCAGCCCCGGTGGGGACGTCACAAGGGAAGGTGCGACGTACGGGAGACCGTCCTGGCCCGCGACGGGCGACGGGTGCGCAGGAACGCCGCCTGCCGCGCGGTGAAGGGCGTCTGGTACAGCCCGTACGACGGCAGGCGGTTGAAGAGCGAGCGCCTGGTGGACGTCGACCACGTCGTGCCGCTGGCCTACGCCTGGCGCTCGGGCGCCAAGAGGTGGAGCCAGGCGCGGCGGCGGGCCTTCGCCAACGACCTCACCCGTCCTGAGCTGGTCACCGTCAGCCATTCCGCCAACATCGCCAAGGGCGGGCAGGGGCCGCAGAGCTGGCGTCCGCGCCGCCGCGCCTACTGGTGCCGCTACGCGACCTCGTGGATCACCGTGAAACACCATTATCGGCTGTTCGTGACGCGCGGCGAGCGCAAGGCGCTGTCCAACATGCTCAGGACCTGTGGGCGCTGACCCAGAACGGGAGAAACGGGGATGAATCCTGACAAAACTGCTGTTGATCAGCGGTTGGATGGGGTGCATGACTGCTCACGAGGTGGCCCGGAGGCTGCCCGACATCCCCGTGCTGCGTGACCTCTGCCGATCGATGGCGGTGCTGGAGGCGGTCCTGAGCCCGGAGTGGGAGGACCGCTTCCACTCCTTCGACGCCCACTGGAGCCCGGGTGAGGAGATGGCCTCCCTGCGGAACGGCTCCGGCGACGACTACTCGATCGTCTTCTCCTCGAAGGGCGCCTACATCCGTGCTTTCGACCACGAGTCCGAGATGAGCCCGTACGCGAACGACGGGCCGTGGCCCGGCGTGCTCGACTCGGTCCCGGACGTCTTCCTCGACTGCGTACGTGAACCCGCGTTCCGCGACGAGGACGGCCTGCCACTCGTGACCGCCTGCATCTGGCGCGAGACCGGCGACGGGGAGTGGCGCACGGGCGACATCGCCTACCCGGACGCGGCCGAGGACGCCGACGGCGCGTCGGGCCTGTTCGCACTGCTCACGGACCCCTCGCCGGAGGCGTTCCGGCGGTTCGCCGAGGACCACTACGAGATCTTGGTGGATTTGGACGCGGTCCGGCACGTCTTCGCCCTCCGCCCGCTCACCCCCGCCGTCGTGGCCGCGCTGAACGCCGAGCTCACCCTCCAGGACCTCGCCGAGGACCTTGCGGAAGCCGGGTACCCGATGCCGGAAGCCGGCCACCCGATGGCGGAGGCCGGGTAGCCGGGCGGTCGCGCTCACGCCTGCCCGGCGAACACCGCCTTGAGCGCCTCCGCCGTCGCGCGTGGGAAGGCGGTGTTGCCGTTGTGGCCGCCCGGGAGCGTGACCGGCTCGGTGCCGAGCAGCTCCGCCAGCGCGAGCGCGCAGCGGTAGGTGTGCACCGAAGGCCGGGTGGTACGGCCGATCGCCGGGATCACCCGCGTCCCGGTGTGCGTCAGCTCCGCCGGGGCGAGGTCGTCCGCCATGACCGCCGTGAACTCCGTCCCGATGAAGAAGCCGAAGTTGGCCTGCCGCCTCGGCGTGAGCGGTTGCGGGGTGAGCCCTTCCTCGGTCTCGTCGTGGGCCGGGTCGATGCCGAGGTGCCGGGTGATCGCGGGGAAGGCCGCCGGCAGCCCGCCGGACGCGTACGCCTGCTGGATGGCCGTCAGCTCGGAGACGTGCTCGGCCCGGCCGGCGGCGGGCAGCAGGTTCGGCGTCACGGGCTCGTGCGCGATCAGTGTGCCGAGCACGCCGGGGTGCCGCGCCGCCACCTGGAGGCCGATCGCGCCTCCCATGCTGAACCCGGCCATCAGCGCGGGCCCGTCGGTCACCTCGGCGAGCAGCCGCACGACGTCGTCGGCGTGGTCGGCCATGGTGACGGGCGGCGCGCCGGGGTCGAGGGCGCTGCGCGACAGGCCGCGCCGGTCGTAGGTGACGACCGTGAAGGCGTCGGCCAGGAGCGGCACCAGGTCGGCGGTGCGGTCGGCGTCGCCCTCGCCGCTCTGGGACAGCAGGAGGACGGGCCCGTCGCCCTCGACCTGGAAGTGGAGGGTGGCACCCGGGACGGAAAGCGCGTTCATGATCGGTCTCCTCTGCGAAAAGCATCTAAATCGATGCATTGATATAGATGTATCATGTCCTCATGAACGGAGTCCAACTGTTCCTGCTCGGCCGCACCCTCATGAAGATCGGCGAGCAGGCGATGCCCCAGCCGAAGGGCGACGGCCCGCGCGGCTCGGTCCGTACGGTGCTCGTGGTCCTCGGGGACGTGGTCGCCCATCCCGGCACCACGGTCAGCGAGATCGCGGCGCGGACCGGCCTGCCGCAGAGCCAGGTGTCCACGGCCGTCGCGCGGCTGGAGTCCACGGGGTCCGTCGAGGGTGTGCCCGATCCGGCCGACCGGCGGCGGCGGCTCATCCGTCCCGCCGCGACGCCGTCGGCCCGGGTCGCCGAGGTCAGGGCCGCCACGATCGACGACGCCCTCGCCGCCGCGCTCCCCGACCCGGGCCCCGAGGCGGTCCGTGAGGTCGCCGCCGCCCTGGACGTGCTGGCCCGCCACCTCACGCCGGAGGTCACCGCCCGCGTCCGCGCCGTCGACATGGAGAGCGCCGTCGATGCGGAGAGCGGCGGCGACGCGGAGAGCGCCGTACGATCTCAACCGTGACCGCCTCCGGCAGGACCCTCTACGTCATCGTGTGCGCGGCCGGCCCGGCCGGCGACGTGGCCAGGCTCGTCGTCCCGGCCCAGGGCGAGGGCTGGGACGTCCAGGTCGTCGCCACGCCGTCGGCGCTCGACTTCATCGACGTGCCCGAGCTGGAGCGCCTGACCGGCCGTCCGGTCCGCAGCCGCTACCGCAAGCCGCACGAGCCCAAGCCGCCCAGGGCCGACGCGATCGTCGTCGCCCCGGCCACGTACAACACGATCAACAAATTCGCCATGGGTGTCGCCGACACCTACGCGCTGGGGGTGCTGGCCGAGGCCCCTGGGCTGGGCATCCCGGTGGTCGTCCTGCCGTTCGTCAACAGTGCGCTCGCCGGGCGGGCGCCCTTCCGGCGCAGCGTCGAGGAGCTGCGGTCGGAGGGAGTGCGCGTCCTGATCGGCCAGGGGCAGTTCGAGCCGCACGCCCCGAGCACGGGCGACGGCAACGACACCTACGTCTGGGAGAGCGCGCTCACGGCGCTGCGTCCGTAGAGGGCCGATCGCGGCCCTTGTCGAACGAGATTCGCGAATGACATTCTGGAATTCGGAACCTCGTCCCCGGAGGACGCATGGACAAGGAAGCCCTCCGCCGCAAATACCTCGAAGAGCGCGACAAGCGGCTGCGCCCGGACGGCGACGACCAGTACGTCCGCCTCACCGGCCGCTTCGCCCACTACCTGGACGACCCGTACACGCCGAGGACCGAGCGCGACCCGAAGACCGACCACGTGACGGTGGCCTTCGTCGGCGGCGGGTTCGCCGGGCTCGTCACCGGCGCCCGGCTCAAAGAGGCGGGCATCGACGACGTGCGGATCGTCGAGAAGGGCGGCGACTTCGGCGGCACCTGGTACTGGAACCGCTACCCGGGAGCACAGTGCGACACCGCGTCGTTCGTGTACATGCCGCTCCTGGAGGAGACCGGCCACATGCCGACGGAGAAGTACGCGCACGCCCCCGAGATCCTCGAACACTGCCGCCGCATCGGCAAGCACTACGGCCTGTACGACAACGCGCTCTTCCACACCGAGGTCCAGGACCTGGAGTGGGACGCGTCCCGGTCGCGCTGGACCGTCCGCACGAACCGCGGCGACGCGTTCACCGCCCAGTTCGTGGTCATGGGGATCGGCCCGCTGCACGTGCCCAAGCTCCCCGGCATCCCGGGCATCGACGACTTCCTAGGGCATTCGTTCCACACCAGCCGATGGGACTACGACTACACCGGCGGCGATCCCACGGGCGCGCCCATGGACCGGCTGGCGGGCAAGCGCGTCGCCGTCATCGGCACGGGCGCGACGGCCGTGCAGTGCGTGCCGCACCTGGCCCGCGCCTGCGCCGAGCTGTACGTGTTCCAGCGCACCCCCTCCTCGGTGGACGTACGCGACAACCGGCCCACCGACCCCGCCTGGTTCGCCGGGATCGCGACCCCGGGCTGGCAGCGGCGCTGGCTGGAGAACTTCACCGGCAACCAGACCGGCGGCCTGACCGACGAGGACCTGGTGATGGACGGCTGGACCGACATCGCCCGGCGGATCCGTGCCCGCATCACGGCGCTCCCGCCCGAGGACCTGACCCCGGAGAAGATGGCGCAGGCGTACGAGGACTCCGACTTCGAGAAGATGGAGGAGATCCGGGCCCGCGTCGACGCGATCGTCCGCGACCCGGAGACCGCCGCGAAGCTGAAGCCCTGGTACCGCCAGCTCTGCAAGCGTCCCTGCTTCCACGACGAGTACCTGCAGTCCTTCAACGTCCCCGGCACCCGCCTGGTCGACACCGACGGCAAGGGCGTCGAGCGCGTCACCGAGCGCGGCGTGGTGGCCGGCGGCGTCGAGTACGAGGTCGACTGCGTCATCTACGCCTCGGGCTTCGAGGTGACCACCGACTACACCCGGCGCGCCGGCTACGAGCTGACCGGCCGCGACGGCGTCCGGCTCACCGACCACTGGGCGGACGGCATGCGCACCCTGCACGGCATCCACGCGCACGGCTTCCCGAACGCCTTCGTCGTCCAGCCCGCGCAGGGCGCGAACCTCATCTCCAACATCCCGCACAACCTCACCGAGGCCGCCCGGACGATCGCCCTGACCATCGGCCACGCGCTCGCCCACGGCTTCGACGAGATCGAGGTGACCGAGGAGGCCGAGGACGCCTGGATCGAGCTGCTGCTGTCCGGCCCCGGAAGCATCCTCGGCGCCTCCGCCGACTGCACACCCGGCTACTACAACAACGAGGGCCGCGATCCGGGCAGGAAAGGCCGCCTGAACATCGGTCACCCGCAGGGCGCAATGGCGTACTTCGCGTATATCGACGGGTGGCGGACGTCGGGCGCGTTCGAGGGGCTGGAGTTCCGCAAGCGCGCAGAGGGAGATTGACCCGATCGGTCCCCTGGAAGCATTACTGCCCTGCCGGTGAATTCACTCTTCCGTGACCGGACATTGTCGGCCATCGTATTCGATGTCACACTCATGCGTAACGCCACCAGGGAAAAGGGGTCATGCCGTGGCGCGTCCATGGGAAGCTGACGCATCGGCCGAGCTGCGACGACGCCTGGGGAGGTCGGCCCTTGAGCTTGGCGATACCACCGCAAGTCCCTCATGTCCTGATATCTGGGAACTGTCCAACGGCGATATCGCGATAATCGGACGCGACCTTACGGACAGTTACCGGGGCCGGCTGCCCGCCGGGGTTAGTATTGCCCGTGACGAACGCCTGGTCGTCATTCCCCGCAAGATGCTCGTAGCCGCCAAGCCGGATATCCCTGATGCTTAGAAACGTCGCTGCGGCCAAGTCCCAGCAGCTCACGCCCGATGAGTATTTCGCTGATTTCTGGCCGTACTTCCGCGGTCTCGAACGGGTGTTTTGGAAGCTTGAGACGCGCCAGAGCTACCGTGAGCCCGACGAGCCGAGCTGGCTGGCCCTCGACGCCGGCGACTGGGGCGAGGCGATCCGGCTCATCGACGAGCGCCGGCAGGAGATCCAGCGGCCGCTGCGCGAGGCGGGGGGGTTCGCGATGCGGCGGGTCCGGCTCGTCGAGCGGCCCTTCAGTTCCTACCTGCAGTGGGAGCTCTACTACATCCGCCTGCGGGCCCTGGCCGGCGAGCACATCCGCGTCCTCGAGGCCGACGGCCTGGCGGCGCTCGGCTTCTCCGAGGCGCTGCCCGAGGTGGTCATCCTTGACACGACGGTCATGTACGAGGTGCTCTACAGCCAGGACGGCACACTGACCGGAGCGCGCAAGATCCTCGACCGGTCGTTGATCGAGAGCTGCGGAGACGACATGGAGAAGCTCTTCGGCCAGGGCGCGGAGCTCATTCCGTACATGACCGCCGAACGCGACGTGCTTCCTCCGCCGCTGCGCCACTCGGCCACGTTCTAGCCCGGTGAACAGACGGTCGTTCGGGCGCTACTGGGTGACCATCCTGCTCCTGCTGTCGGTCGTCGCCGCCGCCGGCCTGGTCGTCGCCTCCCCCTTCTTCCTGGCCGCCCTGGGACGCAGCCGCGGCGACTGGTCGGTGCTCGGCGACATCGGCCAGACCTACGGCGCGGCCTCGGCCATCCTGGCCGTGCTCGCGCTGATCGGCGTGGCGTTCTCGCTCGTGCTCCAGGCCAGGGAGGCCAAGTCCGCCAGGGAGCAGGCGCTGCGCACGCTGCACGGCGACCTGATGAAGATGGCGATGGACGACCCGCTCTACCGGGCGTGCTGGGGGGCGTTCTTCGCCTCCGGCGACGAGGAGGGCCAGCGGGCCCACCTGTACGTGAACATGATCCTCAACCACTGGCTGCTGATGTGGGAGCTGCGCTCGATCACCGAGGCCCACCTGCGGGAGGTCGCCGCGACCGTGCTCGCCGGGCCGATCGGCGGCGGGTTCTGGCGGCAGGTGCGGGCGTTGCGGATGACGAGCGCCGGGTCGCGCAGGGAGCGCCGGTTCAACCTGATCGTCGACGACGTCTACTCCGAGGTGACCGCCGGCGGGACGGCGTCCGTGGCGGCGGCGCCGCGCCGGGGAGGTTCCGTGGCGGTGCGGGTCGGGGTGGTGCTCGCGTTGGTTGTGGTCGTACGGCGTATTTTGCGCAGGTTCGTGGGGGGTTGGCACTAGTTTCGTGCACCATGAGCTACGACCTGTACTTCGGCTCGGAGGACGACGAGCCGCGTCCACCGGACCTGGTGGCCTGGAACAACGTCGTCACCCAGGCCCGCGCGCTCCTTGGCGAGGTGAAGATCTTCGAGGACCCGCCCAACTGGGACCTCGAACACGAGGGCACCGGCATCTCGGTGAACCACTGGGAAGGCGGCTGGGGGATCAGCGTGCCGTTCTGGTGGCACGGTGACGCCGCCGGCCGGGTCGTGGAGCTGATGTACCAGGTGGCGCGGATCGTCGAGCGGGAGTCGGGGCTGGCCGGCAGCGATCCCCAGCTCGGCCGCCCACTGGCGGAGGCCGACGCGGCGGAGGCGGTCCTGATGTTCGACTCGGTCGCGGTGCGCTACGGGAAGGTTTGACCCCTTCAATCTGAACGATCGGTCGTTAATGTATGCTGAGCGGCATGGCCGACGTGAAGGAAGACGGTCGCCGGGCGCGCGGGCAGCGCAGCCGTGAGGCGATCCTCGGGCAGGCCGTGTCACTGGCTTCGGTGCACGGCCTGGACGGGCTGACCCTGGGCCGGCTGGCCGAAGCCGCCGGGGTCAGCAAATCCGGATTTTTCGCCCACTGGCGCGACAAGGAGCAGCTCCAGCTCGACACCGTCGAATGGGCCGTCCGCCAGTGGACGGACGAGATCGTCAGGCCCGCGCTCAAGGCCCCGCCCGGCGTGGCCCGCGTCCTGGCCCTGCACGAGGCCCGGCTGCGCTTCTACGAGACCGGCGTCCTCCCCGGCGGGTGCTTCTTCTACACCGCGCAGGTCGAGTTCGACGACCGTCCCGGCCCGGTCAGGGACCGGGTGGCCGAGGCGGCGGCCGACTGGCTCGCCTTCATCGAGCGGCTGGTGCGCGAGGCGGTCGAGCTGGGCGAGCTGCCGCCGCAGACCGACCCGGCGCAGCTCGCGTACGAGATCGAAGCCCTGGGGGAGTCCGTGGTCACCCAGACCCGCCTGCTCGGCAGGGGCGGGGCCGCCTACGAGCGGTCCCGTCGCGCCGTCCACGACCGACTGAAGGAGCCCGTGTGACCCAGACCCGACCCGCCCAGGTGCACTTCGACGACCTCGACGCGATGGGCCTGCTGCACAACTCGCGCTACGCCCTGCTGGTCGAGCGCGCCATCTCCGCCTACTGGGCCGAGCAGGGCTGGAGCTTCGACCCGGCGATCTCCAAGTTCAAGGACCTCTACCTGGCCGTCCGCGAGTTCAAGATCACCTACAACGCGCCGGTCATGGGCGCGGGTGAGGTGCTGGTCGACTTCTGGATCGACCGCATGGGCCGGACCAGCGGCGTCTACGGCTTCCGGGTCCTGTCCGGCGACCGCTCGGTCGTGCACGCCGAGGGCTACCGCGTCAACGTCAACCTCGACCCGCAGACCTTCCGGCCCGCGCCGTTCAGCGCGGAGCTGCGTACGGCCGCCGAGCCGCTGATGGCGGGCTGAGCCGCCGAAGGTAGACCCCGCACTACTGCGCGCCGTTCCCCGCCGCCGATACGGTCACCGGGTGGGAAACAGGACCGCGCTCGAAGCGCTCACGCAGCGCCCGCCCGCCTTCCTCCGGTCGGCCTGGACGTGGCGGTGCGTGGCGTACCTGCTGGGCAGCGTGGTCCCGGGGGCGGCCGTCGGCCTGGGCGTCATGGTGGTCGGGCTCGCCGGGCCGCCGGTGAGCCTGCTGCTCGTGCCGGTGCTGCCGGCGCTGGTCGTGCCGCTGATCGCCCGGTTCGAGCGCGTACGGCTGCGTCTGGTGGACACCGTGCCGCTGCCGCCGGTGCCCGACCGGCGCAGGCGGGAGGCCGGGGTCGCCGTCATGACGGTGTTCGCGATGTGGTGGATCGACCTGCTCATGCTGGGGTTCACCGTCGGGGGGCCGGTGCTGCTGATCCTGTCGCCCGTGGTGCAGCCGGAGGTCGTGCCGGCCGCCGGGCTCGTGGCGAGCGTGGCGGGGGTGCTGCTGCTGCCGGTGGCGGCGTACACGATCACGGCGTGGGGCGGGGCGCGCGGCGCGATGGTCAGGGCGGTGCTCGCGCCCACCGGGTCGGAGCTGAGCGAGGTCATGCGGTCGCGGGCGCGCCTGGTGGACGCGTTCGAGACCGAGCGCCGCAGGATCGAGCGGGACCTGCACGACGGCGCGCAGCAGCGGCTGGTCGCGCTGTCGATGACGCTCGGCCTGGCCAGGCTGGACGTGCTCGACGACTCCCCGATGGCCCGGACGCTCGGCCGGGCGCACGACGAGGCCAGGCAGGCGCTGGCCGAGCTGCGCGAGCTGATCAGGGGCGTGCATTCGCAGGTGCTGACCGACCGGGGGCTGGGCGCGGCGGTCCGCGACGTCGCCGGACGCTCGCCGGTGCCCGTGGACGTGGACGTCGACGGGCTGGGCCGGCTGCCCGCGCCGGTCGAGGTCACCGCGTACTACGTGGTCAGCGAGGCGCTGGCGAACGTCGCCAGGCACAGCGCGGCCACCAGGGCCGCGGTCACCGCCCGGACGGCGGCCGGCACGCTGGCCGTCGAGGTCCGCGACGACGGCGTGGGCGGCGCCGACCCGGCCAGGGGGACCGGGCTGACCGGCCTGGCCGACAGGCTGGCCGTGGTGGAGGGAAGACTGTCGGTGTCCAGCCCGCCGGGCGGCCCGACCCTGGTGAGAGTGGAGATCCCGTGCGCGTGGTGATCGCCGAGGACGCCGTCCTGCTCCGCGAGGGGCTGGTCGGGCTGCTCGAACGTTTCGGCCACACCGTGGCCGCCTCGGTCGGCGACGCGGACGCCCTGGTCGCGGCGGTCGCCGAGCACCGCCCCGACGCCGTGGTGACCGACGTGCGGATGCCTCCCGGCTTCACCGACGAGGGCCTGCGCGCCGCGCTCGACCTGCGCCGCCGCCATCCCGGCCTGGCCGTGCTCGTGCTCAGCCAGTACGTCGAGCAGACGTACGCGGCCGAGCTGCTGGAGTCCGGCGACGGCGCGGGCGTCGGCTACCTGCTCAAGGACCGCATCGGCGACGTGCGCGAGTTCGTGGACGCGCTCGACCGGGTGGCCGCGGGCGGCACGGTCGTGGACCCGGAGGTGGTGCGCCAGCTTCTGCGGCGGCGGCGCGACCCGCTGGCCCGGCTCACCCCGCGCGAGCAGCAGGTCCTCGGCCTGATCGCCGAGGGCCGCGCGAACGCCTCGATCGCCAGGGAGCTGGTCGTCACCGAGGCCGCCGTGGCCAAGCACATCGCCGGCATCTTCACCAAGCTCGATCTGCCACCCGAGTCCGACGGGCACCGCCGGGTCCTGGCCGTGCTGGCCTACCTTCAGGGATGACCGGCAGGAAGTCCGAAAAGTAAGGTTCGTTGGCATGAGCGAGCGGTGGCAGGAGGTCGGCGACCGGGTCTACGTGCGCCGCCATGAGTCCTTCGACATGAACACGGGCCTGATCGTGGGCGACGGGCACTGTCTGGTGCTCGACACCCGCAGCTCCCACCGGGAGGCGGCCGACCTGATCGACGCGATCAGGACGATCACCAGCCATCCATGGACGGTCGTGAACAGTCACTCACATTTCGACCACTACTTCGGCAACGCGCTCTTCCGTCCCGCCGAGATCTGGAGCCACGTCCGGTGCGCCGAGGAGATCGACGTCTACGGCGAGCAGCATCGCGCGGACGTCCTGGAACGGCTGCCCGACCGCCGCGCGGAGATGGAGGAGATCGCCATCGTGCCGCCCGACCACACCTTCACCGCCTCGGCCAGCCTCGACATCGGCGGACGCATGGTGCACCTGCGGCATTTCGGGCTCGGGCACAGCAGCAACGACATCGTCCTGCACGTGCCGGACGCCGGCGTGGTGTTCGCCGGTGACCTGGTCGAGGAGGGCGCGCCGCCGGCGTTCGGCGACTCCTACCCGCTCGACTGGCCGGTCACGACGGGCGCGATGCTCGACGCGCTGCCGGAGCAGGTGTTCGTGCCGGGGCACGGCGCGGTGGTCGGCCGGGCGTTCGTCCAGGAGCAGCGGGCCGAGCTGGAGCTGGTGGCGGAGCTGGCCGCGAAGGCCCACGTGGAGGGGTTGCGCGACTCGATCACGCGGTTCCCGTACCCGGAGGAGGTGTCGCGGCAGGCGATCGAGCGGGCCTTCCTCCAGCTCGACGGCTAGGCTATATTGCAAAGTGCAATATGGAGGGTGGCAACATGGCGCAACGCAAGGGCCTGGTCGACCTGACCGTGCTCGCCCTGCTCACGGTGCACCCGAGCCACCCCTACGAGCTCCACCGCTTCATCATCGACACGCACAAGGACTACATCACCGGCCTGCCGCGCAGCCTCTACCACGCGGTCGAGCGGCTGGCCGCGGACGAGCTGATCGTCCCCGCCAAGACCGACCGTGAGGGCCGCCGGCCCGAGCGCACGGTCTACGAGATCACCGACGAGGGCCGCCAGGAGCTGATCACCCGGCTCCGGCGGCTGCTGGAGCAGCCCGACCCCGACCGGCGCGCCTTCGTGGCGGCCATCTCGCTGATCGGCTGCCTGCCGCCGTCCGAGGCGCAGCGGGCGCTGCGTGCCCGCGCCGCCACGCTCGAAGGCACGCTCGCCGGGATGGAAGGGCACATCAAGGCCATGAACGACAGTGGCCTGCCGGAGATCCTCATGCTGGAGGTCGAGTGCGAGCAGGCTCTGCACGCCGCCGAGCTCGCCTGGATCAGGAGGCTTCTCGACCGGCTCCACCAGGGCGAACTCACCTGGACGAGCACGGCCGAGGGGTGAGATGACAAGGGCCGCCGGGGTGAGCCAACACCCCGGCGGCCGACATCCGAACACGGCGCCTGCCCTGCCCGGACGCGCAACTCCCAGGATAGGCGCCGCCACGAAGGGAGCTGTGCCATGTCCGAAGAGATCACCCGCCTGGTCGAGCGGATGACGGAGACCTGGAACGCCGGCGACTCCGCCGGCTACGCCGGCCTGTTCACCGAGGACGCCGACTACATCACCTTCTTCGGCCTGCACCTCAAGGGCAGGAAGGCGATCGAGGAGACCCACCGCGCGCTGTTCAGGACGTCCATCAAGCTCGCCGAGGGCGGCCCCGCGCCGACCGTCAGGCCGCTGACCGACGACGTCGCGCTGGTGATCGCGGGCGGCACCTCGTCGGTGGACGGCGTGCCCGACCCGACGAGGGCGTCCGTCGTCACGCTGACCGCGCTGCGCACGCCGGAGGGCTGGCTGTTCGCCTCCTTCCAGAACAGCCGGGTGAGCAAGCCATGAGGAAACGGCTGATCACCGAGGTGGCGGGGGTGATCGGTGCCCCGGTCGAGCAGGTGTGGCAGGCCCTGACCGGCTCGCCGCCCGCCTACCCGATGACCGTCGAGCAGGACGGGCACACCGTCGCCTACCAGGGCGGCTGGTGGTACCGGGGCGAATGGACCGTCCTGCCGCACCCCGAGGGCGCCCGCGTGGAGCACCGCGTCTACGACGTGGCCGGGTGGGGAGGCTGGGGAGTGGCCCTGGCCAACCGGTTCTTCATCGGGTTCGGGCGGCGGACGCGGGAGGCGTTCGCCGAGCGGATCGCAGGGGTCGGAAAACAATTGGGGTGCTTCACCAGGCTGGCCTAGGCTGCTGGCCATGAGCCTGGCGTGGGAACCGCTGACCCTTGACGACACCGAGGCGCTCGCCGACCTCCTGGCCGCGATCGAGGCCGAGGACCGCATCGGCGAGGTCCACGACCTCGACGACGTCAGGGAGCAGCTCGGCCACCGCCTGATCGACCTGGCCGCGGGCACGCTCGCGGCCAGGGAGGGCGGCGAGATCGTCGCCTACGGCTACCTGCCGGTCCGGCAGTCCGCCACCGACACCCACGTCATGCGGCTGTCGGGCGGCGTGCACCCCGGCCATCGCGGGCGCGGGCTGGGCCGGCGGATCATCGACTGGAGCCTGGCCGTCGCGCCGGAGCTGAGCGAGAAGGCCTTCCCGGGCGTCCCGCTGGAGATCCATCTGTACGTGCCCGACACCAACCTCGGGCTGAAGGCGCTGGCCGAAAGGGCCGGCTTCGCCGCCAACCGCTGGTTCGCCCACATGGGACGGCCGCTGTCGGGCGAACTGCCGGCCTTCACGCCGCCCGCCGGGGTGTCCGTCACCCCCTGGTCGCCCGAGCTGGACGAGGACGCCCGCCACGTGCGCAACGAGGCGTTCCTCGACCACTGGGGCAGCGTCCCGCACACCCCCGAGAGCTGGCAGGACTACATCGTCGGCTCCCGGAACTTCCTGCCGGAATCGTCGTTCGTGGCCCTGCACGAGGGGCGGGCGGTGGGCGTGCTCATCACCCACACCTTCGAGGGCTACAACGAGCAGGCCGGCGTGCGCCGGGCCTGGATCCAGATCATCGGCACGCTCCGGGAGTGGCGCGGCAAGGGCGTGGCCAGCGCGCTGATCGCGCACGCCCTGGCCGCCTTCCGCGCGCAGGGGTTCGACACGACCGCGCTGGGCGTCGACGCCGACAACCCCACGGGAGCCGTCAGCGTCTACGCCCGCTCCGGGTTCGAGATCTTCGAACGCAGCTCGAACTACGCCCTGGCCGTCAAGCCGGACTGAGCGCCCCCTCCGCGAGCGGAAAGCGGGCCACGAACCCGGCGTCCGTGTACGTCAGCGTGCCGCCGTGCAGGTGGGCGATGTCCCTGGCGATGGGCAGGCCGAGCCCCGCACCACCCGCGTCCCTCGCCCGCGCCTCGTCCAGGCGGGTGAAGCGGCCGAAGACGGCCTCGCGGTGCTCCGGCGGGATTCCGGGGCCGTCGTCCTGCACTTCGAGCACGGCCTGGTCCTCCTCGGCGCGCACCCGTACGCGTACGGCCGAGGCGGCGTGCCGTACGGCGTTGTCGGCCAGGTTGGTGACCAGCCGGTCGAGGTGGGCGCGGGAGCCGTTCAGCACCACGTCGGGCTCGATGTCCAGCTCCACCCGGACCTCGGGCCGCCGCCGGGCGCGCAGCGACTCCTCGGCCGCCACCTGACCCAGGTCCAGCTCGCCGGTGCGCAGCGGTTCGCCGGCGTCCAGCTTGGCCAGCATGAGCAGGTCGGCGGCCAGCGCCTGGAGGCGTTCGACGTCGGCCAGCGCCTCGCGGGTCAGCTCGCTCTGCTCGGCCAGTTCGAGCCGGGCGCGCAGGGTGGCGATCGGGCTGCGCAGCTCGTGCGCGGCGTCGGCGACGAACCGCTTGTGCCGGCCCACGGCCGTCTCCAGACGGTCGAGGGTGCCGTTCACGGTGGTGGCCAGGGCCGCGATCTCGTCCTTGGAGCCGGGTACCGGCACCCGCTGGTGCAGGTCGCGGGCCGTGATGTCGGCCACCTTGGCCCTGATCGCGGCCACGGGGGCCAGCGCGCGGCCCACGGAGAACCAGGTCATGCCGGCCACCACGAGCAGCAGGGCGGGCACGCCGGGCAGCAAGGCGCTGTACAGGGCCTCGACGGCCTTCCGCACGCCGTCCAGGGAGACCCGCGACCAGAGCGTGGCCGGGCCGGTCGGCGTGGTCACCTGCAGGCCCGCGACGGCGTAGCTGGCCGGCTGCGCCCACAGGGCGGGCGAGCCGGTGGCCCGGCCGGCCAGGACGAGGTCGGGATCGGCGAGCCGGACCACGGCCGCGTCCTCCGCCAGGATCTCGCTCGCCTGGCCGGAGGTCGTCCTCGACGGTGGCGTCGCCCCCTCCGGCGCGACCGGCACCGTCTCGGTGGCCGGCAACGTCTCGGTGACCGGCAACGCCGCGTACGGCACAGTCTCCGCGTACGACACCGCCGCCGCGGCCCGCCTGGCCGCCTCCTCGCCCGCGTTGCCCTCCAGCGTGCCGCGCAACGCCATGACCAGCACCAGGGCGGCGACGCCGAGCGCCAGGGCCACCACCAGCGTGGCCGCGACGGTGGCCCGCAACCGCACCGACGACAACCCGGCCGACACCCGCCCCCAGCTCACCCGCCCCCAGCTCACCCGCCCCCAGCTCGCCGGGCCCCAGCTCACCCGGCCCTGGCTCAGGTGCCCCCAGCTCACCCGCAGCCGGTTGAGCCGCGCTCCGAGCGGGGCCCTCACGCCGGCTCCAACCGGTAGCCCGCCCCACGGACGGTCATCAGCGACGTCCGGCCGAACGGCAGGTCGATCTTCCTGCGCAGGGCGCTGATGTAGACCTCGACGATGTTCGGATCGCCGTCGTAGGAGAAGTCCCACGCCTGGGCCAGCAGCTCGCCCTTGGAGACCACCTCCCCGGGCCGCCGGGCGAGCGCGTGCAGCACCGCGAACTCCTTCGGCGTCAGCCCGATCTCCACCCCGCCCCTGCGGCAGCGCAGGCCGGCCGGGTCGACCACCAGGTCGCCGACGGTGATCGTCACCGGCCGCTCGGTCCCGCCGCGCCGCACCAGGGCGCGCAGCCGGGCCAGCAGCACCACGTACGAGAACGGCTTGGCCAGGTAGTCGTCGGCGCCGTTGTCGAGCGACTCGGCCTCGTCGTGGACGCCGTCCTTGGCGGTGAGCATCATGATCGGGGTCCAGTCGCCCGCCTCGCGCAGCCGGGAGCACACCGTGTAGCCGTTCATCCTGGGCAGCATCACGTCCAGGACGATCACGTCGTAGGCGTTCTCGGTCGCCATCCACAGGCCGTCGCGCCCGTCGTGGGCCACGTCGACCGCGAAGCCCTCGCCCGCCAGCCCGCCCTTGATCAGGCCGGCCAGCCGTTCCTCGTCCTCCACCAGCAGCACTCGCACGACGTCCAGAGTGCCTGAGTGAACCTAAAGCCAACCTGAAGATCATTTTGGGCGCGTTCAGGATCGCTTCAGGTGTGGGCGAGCACGATCGGGGCGTTCGGATGGATGCGACTGAATTCGACTGGATTCGACTGAGGAGAATGCATGTTCAAGCGACGTCTCGCGGTCCTCGGCACGGTGGGGGTGCTCGCGCTCGCGGTCCTGGGCGGCTCCGCCCTGGCCAACGCGCCCCCCGCCCCCGACGTCCCCGCAGCCACCACCGTGGCCGCCACCACCGTGGCCGCCACTGCGGCCCCCACCATGGCCCCCACCATGGCCGGGGTGTCCTGCCGGACGCCGGACGGCAAGGAGGTCAAGTTCGTCCACAGCGTGGCGGCCCGCGTGTTCGTCGCCCGCGACGAGAAGGGCGAGCGCAAGGACGGCGCGCCCGCACCTGACGCCGAGCCGGGCGTCACGGTCGAGATCTCCCCCCTGACCACCACCGAGGCCGCCCCCACCACCCCCAGCGCCCCCGCCGCCCCTGAGGGCGCGCCCGGCGCCCCCGAAGCCGCGCCCATCGCTCCCGCCACCCCCGAGGACGCGCCGAGCGCCACCCTGCCCGAGGGCGAGACGGTTCGGGCGGTCCCCGCGCTGCCTGCGACCGAGCTCCCGCCGGGCGCCGTGAACGCGGACGACCCCAGCAAGGTCGTCCAGATCGTCTGCGCGCAGGCGAAGCCCGTCGACTAGTTCTGTCCAGGGAACGACGGGTGCGGGCCCAGCGCCCAGTACTCGAACAGGCCGTGGCCGACGAGCCCGTCGTACTCGAAGCGGCCGACGGCGTCGACCAGGCCCCACATCCTGGCGGCGTCGTCGGGCAGCCGGTACGTCACTCCCTGCACGACCGGCCCCGGCCCCTGGTACATGCCGTGCCTCCAGTCCGGCTCCAACCCGTACCCGGTGCCGACCATGAGATGGACCGGCAGCACCGGCGTGCAGCGCACCTCGAACGGTCTGCCGCCCGGCGGCGAGAAGGCGATCACCGCCTCCACGACGTCCCGGGTGTCAGGGGCGTAGACCGGGCGGTAGTCCGGCCGGCCGAGGTACTCCTCCTCCCGCCCGTCCGACCACACGCGCACGGCCTCCTCCAGCAGCCGCCGGCCATGCTCGTCCTCCTGGACGATGCACAGGATGGCGTGGTCGTCGAACCTCATCGGCGCGTACAGCCAGTAGAACGTGCCGGAGTTGTTCGCCTGGATGCCGGGCGGCTCGGGCTCGCCGACCGGCCGGACGCCCCAGGAGCGGTCCCTGGTGCCGAGCCAGCGGTCGGGGGTGACCGGGATCACCTGGTCGCCGATGGTGATGCTGCCCGTCCAGCGGCCGGTCTGGGCGAGCCGTACCGAGTCGAACATGACCCGCTCCTGCCATCGCAGGAAATGGCGGGGTTCGAGGGTCGCCGGGATCGTCCCCTCCCAGTCGAGCTCGAAGGACAGGCCATGCTCGTTCGGCTCCAGGATCACGCGGAGCCGCTTGAGCCCTTCGACGACCTCGACGCGGAACGGGCCGATCCCGGTGTTCATCCGGTCGGGGCCCAGCTCGCGCGAGGCGCGTACGACGCGGTGCAGGTCGCCGTGCCGTACGCAGGCGAAGGCGTCGGTGACGCCGAGGTTGGGGTACTGGCCGAGGCCGACGATCAGCATGAGCTCGTCGGTGCCGGCGTGGCAGTTGAAGTAGTAGCGGTCGTAGAAGTTGCGGTCGGAGGTGGCGACGTGCCGCATGACCTGGGCGGTCTGGTGCACGGGGTGATCGTCGAGCGGTGACAGCGCCATGCCCGGAGTTGTAACAAGCGCTTGGTTAGCCGTCAACAGGCCGGGGGAACACGAAGCGCGCCCCCGCTCTCACGAGAGCGGGGGCGCGCTTTCGAGCCGGATCAGGGCCTGTGGTGAGACGCCTGATCCGTCTTGTTCTGCACGTTGGACGCCATCCGGTCCGCCGACTGCGCGGACCTGTCCGCCTTCTCGCTGACCCAGCGTGACGCATCGGAGGCAGAGTCCTTCATGTGCTCGGTCCACTGCTGGGCGTTGCGGCGGTAGGCCATGTAACCGATCGCGCCGACCGCAAGACCGGTCAGCAGCACCATCGTCGGCCACCGCCGTGACCGGGACGGTTTCGGGTCGATTCGCTTGGCCGCCGCCGTCAGCATCCTGCTGACCTTGGGAGCGACCTGATCCTCGAACCCGTGCGCCGCGGCGTCGAGCCTAGGCGCCGCCCAGTAACGGGCGTCTTCGATGCGCTGGGCGGTGGCCACCTTGGCCTGGTCCGCCATTGGCGCCATGCGATGGCCGGTCTTGACGGCCTGGGCCTTCATTCGGCCCATCCACGTGGCGGGTACCTCTATTACCACGCGGCGTCTCTTCAGTGTCAGGGACACGACAACCTCCCCTGTCGTTGGGGCCCCGCGCTTGACGTTCCCTGGACAAGGCGGCTCAATCATGGCGGTCCATGGGAGGATGGCCGAGGAGGCCGAACGGCCATATTCCTCAGGACATCACATACAACCCTGTACATAGAGGGGGGCAGCTGTCTCGTGGCTGAGAAGCTGATCGCTAATTTGAAGACCAATCGCGGCGACATCAAGGTCGAGCTTTTCCCGAACCAGGCGCCGAAGACCGTCCGGAACTTCGTGGAGCTCGCCGAGGGCACCCGCGAGTGGACCCATCCGGAGTCGGGCGAGAAGAGCACCGCCCGTCTGTACGACGGGACCGTCTTCCACCGGGTCATCTCCGGTTTCATGATCCAGGGCGGCGACCCGCTCGGCCAGGGCATCGGCGGCCCCGGCTACGAGTTCGACGACGAGATCCACCCGGATCTCTACTTCAACCGGCCCTACCTGCTGGCCATGGCCAACGCGGGCGTGCGGTTCGGCAAGGGCACCAACGGCTCGCAGTTCTTCATCACGGTCGTGCCCACGCCGCACCTCAACGGCAAGCACACGATCTTCGGTGAGGTCGTCGAGGGCCAGTCGGTCGTCGACGCCATCGCCAAGACCGACACCGACCGGCGCGACCGGCCCGTCCAGGAAGTCGTCCTGGAGTCGGTCACCATCGAGCGCGTACAGGGCTGAGCCGATCCCTGCGGGGGGCGGGCCACTCTCGGGTCCCGCCCCCTGGGGAAGCCCCAGAACCCCTGATCGACGGCACACAGCTGGGTCTGGTACGTCATAGGCTCTGGACATGACCAGCCAGCCGCCCAGCCCGCCCTCGCAGCCCGAGCAGCCCGCCGAGGCGGTCCCCACGTGCTTCCGGCACCCCGGCAGGGAGACCTGGGTCCGCTGCCAGCGCTGCGACCGGCCCATCTGCCCCGACTGCATGCGCGACGCCGCCGTGGGCTTCCAGTGCCCCGAATGCGTCGCCCAGGGCAACCAGGGCTTCCGCCAGGCCCGTTCCACCTTCGGCGGCCAGGTCGTCAGCACGCCGTACGTCACCTGGGCCATCCTGGCCCTCAACGTCCTCGTCTTCGGCGCCCAATACGTCATGCCCACGGTCACCGGCACGCTGCAGATGTGGCCGGCCGGAGTGGCGGTACTCGGCGACTACTACCGGCTGGTCAGCGCCGCGTTCGTGCACGCGGGCGTCTTCCACATCCTGTTCAACTGCTGGGCCCTCTACGTCGTCGGGCCCTACCTGGAGCGCGCCTTCGGCCACGTGCGCTTCGCGTCGCTCTACCTCATCAGCGCCGTCGGCGGCAGCACGCTCAGCCTCTGGCTCGACCCGCTGAGCCAGCCGACGGTGGGCGCGTCCGGAGCCATCTTCGGCCTGTTCGGCGCCATCTTCGTGGTGAGCCGCAAGCTCAACATGGACGTACGCGGCATCGCCATGCTCATCGTGATCAACCTGGTGATCACCTTCGTGTTCCCCGGTATCAGCTGGACCGGGCACGTCGGCGGCCTGATCACCGGCTCGCTGCTGGCGGGAGCGATGGCCTACGCCCCCAAGAACAACAGGACCCTGTGGCAGGTGCTGGCGATCGTGGGAGCGCTGGCCGTGCTAGCCGTGCTCGTGATGGCCCGGACCTCGGCGATCCTGAGCTCGATCTGACTTCCCCAGGCTGTGGAAAAGACTGTGGAAAGAACTAACGCCAGCGGGTGGAAAGAACCACACCGAAGATGATGAACACAAACCCGATCAGCAGGTTCCAGTTCTGGAGGTCGCTGAAGAAGGGCGCCTGCGGGGCGACGTAGTAGATCGCGATCCACAGGATGCCGATGATCCACGACACCACCATGGTGGGCGCCAGCCAGCGCGGGCTGACCTTGATCTGCTGGGACTTCTGCGGCGGCGTGTAAACCGCCTTCTTGCGAGCCTTGGACTTGGGCACTGGGTAACTCCTGCTGAGGGCCTGGGCTTCCGGATCGTCCACAGGCTCTTCGTTAAGCGTAGTTGAAGCGTGCCCCAGGATAGTCGCCACGCGCACGCCATGGCGATCCCCCGCGTCGGGAGATGTGACGAATACGCTGACGACATGCGGTCCATCTTCCGGGCCGTGGGGGAGCTGAGCATCACCGCCGGCCTGGTCCTCATGCTGTTCTGCGCCTACCTGCTCTGGGGCACGGGCGCCTACACCAAGAGCCAGCAGTTGCTGCTCCAGCGCGAGCTGGCCGCCGAGAAGGCGGAGCACGACCGCGGCCGCATCGACAAGATCGAGCTCGGCAAGGCCGTCGCCATGCTGAGCATCCCGAGACTCGGCCACGACTACCGGTACGCCATCGTCGAGGGCGTGGACGCCGAGCACCTGAAGAAGGGCCCGGGACACTACCCCGACAGCGCCATGCCCGGCCAGATCGGCAACTTCGTGCTCTCGGGCCACCGGACCACGTACGCGGCCCCGTTCAACGAGATCGACGAGCTCGAACGCGGCGACGAGATCATCGTGGACGCCCCCGAGGCCCGCTACACCTACCGCGTCACGTCCCAGGACATCGTGGAGCCCACCGAGGTGGACGTGCTCGCCCCCGTGCCCGGCAAGCCCGACATCCGCCCCATCCGCGCGTACATCACCCTCTCCACCTGCCACCCCGAGTACTCCGCCGCCCAACGCCTCATCGTGTACGGCGTCCTCAAGAAGACCGAGCTCAGAAAGGAATGACATGTACGGCTGGATCTGGCGCAACCTGCCCGGCGACCCCCGTACCAAGGTGCTGACGGCCGCCTTGCTGGTCGTGGTCGTGGGGGTCGTACTCTGGTATGCCGTGTTCCCGCTCCTGGAGCCCGCGGTGACGCTCGACGAGGTGACCGTAAGAAGATGACCCGCCTGCTGGTCGTGGACAACCACGACAGCTTCGTCCACACGATCGTCCAGTACCTGCGCGTCCTGGGCGCCGACTGCGACGTCCGCCCCCGCGACGTCGTCGGCGTGCGCGACGGCGACGGCTTCGACGGCGTCCTCGTCAGCCCGGGGCCCGGCACGCCGGAGGCGGCCGGCGTGAGCGTGCCTCTGGTGCTGCGCGCCGCCGAGCGCGGCACTCCCCTGCTCGGCGTCTGCCTCGGCCACCAGGCCATCGCGGTCGCCTTCGGCGCCACCGTGGCCCGCGCGCCCGAGCTGGTCCACGGGCGCACCAGCCCGGTGTTCCACGACGGCAAGGGCGTCTTCGAGAGCCTGCCGTCGCCGGTGCCGATGACCCGCTACCACTCGCTCGCCGTGCTGCCGGAGACCGTCCCCGAGGTCCTCGACGTGACCGCCCGCACCGACGACGGGGTCATCATGGGCCTGCGCCACCGCCACGCGCCGATCGAAGGGATTCAGTTCCACCCCGAGTCGGTGCTGTCCGAGCACGGTCACCGGCTGCTGGGGAACTGGCTGCGCGGGATCGTGTAACGCCCGGCTCGCGCAGAGCGACTACCAAATGAGCGCCCCCGCCGTTGCCCCCGAGCGGCGGGGGCGCTCTTCGCGCCCGCCGCTGGACGGCCGGCGCCGCGGAACCCTTCCGGGAGAACGACGAGGGCCGCCCTCCCCGTGGGGAAAGGCGGCCCGTCATGCTTCGTCAGCCGTCAGAACTCGTCGTCGCCGATCGGGTTGTCCTCGGTCGGCTCGTCGGACGGGAAGTCCGTCTGGTCGTCGGTCGGCTGCTGCTCGGTCGGCTGCTCGTTGGTGGGCGGCGGAGCCGTCTCGGGACCGGTGGACACCACGATCGTGATCGTCGTGCCCGGCATCAGCTTCTGGCCCGCGGGCGGGTTCTGCTGGATGACCGTGCCCTCGGCCTGGTCGTTGGCCTGCGGCGAGACCTTCACCTTGAAGCCGGCGCCCTTGAGCGTGGCGGTGGCGTCCTGCTGGGTGTAGCCGGTCACGTCGGGCAGCTCGGTCAGCTCGAAGGGCACGTAGAGGGTGACGCTGGTGTCCTTCTCGATCTCGGTGCCGGCCGCCGGCTTGGTCTCGAAGACCTTGCCCTGCGGCTTGCTGGACTGCTTGGTCTTGACCACGCCCTTCAGCCCGACGTCGTCGAGGGCCTTGATCGCCTCCGTGGTGGTCATGCCGATGAGCCCGTCGGGGACGGCGACCTTCTCCTTGCCCTTGGAGACGAACAGCTTGACCGTGGCGCCCTTGTCGACCTTCTCGCCCTCCGCGGGCTCGGTCCTGATCACCGTGCCCTTGCCGAACTCGTCGCTGGCCTCCTGCACCACCTCGGGCTTCAGGCCCAGGCCGATGAGCGCGCGCTGAGCGGGCTCCAGCTTCTGCGTGGCCAGGGCCGGGATGGGGATCCCGGCGTCGGTGGGCGTGGCCTTGGTGCCGAACACCAGGTAGCCGACCGTGACGAAGGCGCCGATGACCAGCAGCGGGATGACGATCCACAGCGCGGTCCTGAGCGCGTTGCCACCACCGCCGCCGGACGCCCTGCGCCGCCCCACGCGGCTGCCGCCGTCGCCGCCCTCGTACTCGTACGGCGGGATCGCGCCGGTGCGCTGCGTGGCCGGGCCCTGGGCCGCCTGGGTGGCGGTCATCATGCGAGTGCCCTGGTTGAAGTTCCCGGTCATCGCCATCGTCTGCGCGTCGACCGGCATGCCGGACATGGCGCGCTGGATGTCGGCCCGCATCTCGCCGGAGTTCTGGTAGCGGTGGGCCGGGTCCTTGGCCATGGCCTTGAGCACGATCGCGTCGGCCCACGCCGGGATCTCGCGGTCGATCTGCGAGGGCGGGATCGGGTCTTCGCGGACGTGCTGGTAGGCGATCGCCACCGGGGAGTCGCCGGTGAACGGCGGCTGGCCGGTGAGCAGCTCGTACAGCACGCAGCCGGTGGAGTAGATGTCGCTGCGGGCGTCGACGCGCTCGCCGCGGGCCTGCTCGGGCGACAGGTACTGGGCGGTCCCTATCACCTGCGCGGTCTGGGTCATGGTGGCGGCCGAGTCGGCCATCGCGCGCGCGATGCCGAAGTCCATCACCTTGACGTCGCCGGCGCGCGTGATCATCACGTTGGCCGGCTTGATGTCACGGTGGACGATGCCGCCGCGGTGGCTGTAGTCGAGCGCGCGCAGGATGCCGTCGACCAGCTCGGCCGCCCGCTCGGGCAGCAGCCGCCGGTCCTGGCGCAGCAGGTCGCGCAGCGTCCTGCCGTCGACGTACTCCATCACGATGTAGGGCACGGGGGTGCCGTCGGTGACGTCTTCGCCGGTGTCGTAGACGGCGACGACGGCGGGGTGGTTCAGCGAGGCCGCCGACTGCGCCTCACGGCGGAAACGGGCCTGGAAGGTGTGATCGCGCGCCAGGTCGGAGCGGAGGGTCTTGATCGCGACTATGCGGTCCAGCCGGATGTCTCGGGCGCGATACACCTCGGCCATGCCGCCGCGCCCGACGACACCGTCGAGCTCGTAACGACCTCCGAGTAGCCGAGGCTGAGTCATTTCCTGCACTGTCCCTTACCGTTCATCTTGGGTACCGGCCTGCTCGGGGGGCCGCCGGTGTCCATCATCGACCCCGTAGCGCATCACGTCTCCTCCTGCGGCGGGTTTGTACCACCCGGGTCCGGCGAAGCGGTTGGTGTCGGAGTTGTCGGTGTCCTGCTGGGCGTTGGGGTGGTGGGGGTGGGAGTCGGGGTACGGGTGGTCGGGGTTGGCTTCGGTGACGGCTTCTTCGTAGGTGCAGCCGACTTGCTTACCGTAGCCGACCGCGAGGGTACCGGCCGCGTCGACTTCACCGGAAGCGCGGGTGGTCGGCGCGTGTGCTTCTTCGTCCGCGTGGGCCTGAGCAGCTCAGGCGACTGCATCGGGGAGTGGCTGGGTTCGGCGATCTCCGGAAGCGGCGGCGGCGTCGTATCGCGATTGGCGAACGTGATCGCGCTCAGGCCCACCGCGGCCACGCAGCCGGCCGTGGCGACCAGCGCCAGCGTCCTCGCGCCGCGGCGGCTGCGGGCCGGCGGCTCGGGCGGGCTCTGGACCGTCGTCGCCGGGGCGAGGTTCTCGGTCGCCTGCTGGTCCTCCGTGGCCGGCTCGCGCACCCGGAAACCCGCGGGATCGGTGAACATGCTGAGGACGGCGCCCTGCTCGACGCCCTCGACCAGCGACTGGCGCAGCACGTACGCCCGGTCGGCCGCCTCCAGCGCCGAGGCCGGACGCATCCCCGGCTCCTTGGCCAGCAGCGTCATGACCAGATCGCGCACCGGGACGGGCACGTCCGCGGTGAGCGGCGGCGGCTGCTCGTTGAGGTGCAGCAGCGCGATCGCCACCTGGCTGTCGGCCCGGAACGGCGTGTGGCCCGCCAGGCACTCGTAGGCCACCACGCCCAGCGAGTAGAGGTCGGTCGCGGGGGTGAGCGGGAAACCCTGGGCCTGCTCGGGGCTGACGTACTGGGCCGTGCCGAGCACCGTGCCGGTCTGCGTCACCGGCGCGGCCTCCAGGGCGCGGGCGATGCCGAAGTCGGTCACCTTGATCGTCCCCTCGCGGGTGACCAGCAGGTTGCCGGGCTTGACGTCCCTGTGGATGATCCCGGAGGAGTGGGCCGCGTGCAGCGCCTTGGCGGTCTGGTGCACCACGTCGAGCGCCACCTCGGGCCCGAGCGCGCCGTTGCGCGCCAGGATGGCCGACAGCGGCTCGCCGTGCACCAGCTCCATCACGAGGTAGGCCAGGTCGCTCTGCTCGCCGTAGTCGAAGATCTGGGCCACCCCGGGGTCGGCCAGGGCGGCGGTGAGGCGCGCCTCGTTGCGGAAGCGCTCGCGGAACGTGGGGTCGGCGTGCATGTGGCTGCGCAGGATCTTGACCGCGACCTCGCGGCCCAGAAGCTCGTCACGGGCGCGCCACACCTCTCCCATACCGCCCGTGGCGATGCGGGAGAGCAGGAGATAGCGGTTACGGAGCCGCATGACCCAGCACGTTACCGTCATTCACTTGTTCAGCACCGCCTCCAGCACAGCCTTTGCGATCGGGGCGGCGGTGTGGCCGCCCGTGGCCTCCGCGCCGACGTTGGCGGCGCCGGACTCGACGATGACCGCCAGCGCCACCTTCGGGTCCTCGGCAGGCGCGAAGGAGATGAACCAGGCGTGCGGCGGCGCGCCGTCGGCCGTCTCCGCGGTGCCGGTCTTGCCCGCCACCTGGACGCCCGGCACCTGCGCGAGGTTGGCCGTGCCGTTGTTGACCACGCTCACCATCATGTCGCGCAGCTTGCCCGCCGTCTCGGAACTGACCGCTTCGGTCAGCTCCTCGGGCTTGGCCTCCTCCATGACGTCGTTCTTGGAGTCGGTGATCTTGTTCACCAGGTACGGCTTCATCACCTTGCCGTCATTGGCGATGCCGGCCGCCACCATGGCCATCTGCAGGGGCGTCATCCGGTTGTCGCGCTGGCCGATCGAGGCCATGGCGAGCGCCGCGTCGTCGTACTTGCTGCCGAAGTCGCTCTGGGCCACCGACATCGGCACGCCGATCTGCTTGCCCATGCCGAACTTCTCGGTCTGCTCGTTGAGCTTGTCGTAGCCCAGCTGCATGCCGATCTTGGCGAACGGCGTGTTGCAGGACTTCTCCAGCGCGTACACGAGCTGGACCTGGCCGGCGCCGCAGGCCGCGCCGCCGTAGTTGGGCAGGCTGATGGTGGTGTTGGGCAGCGGCAGCCGCTGCGGCGCCTCGACGGTGGTGCTCGGGCCGCGCGAGGAGTCGTCCTCCAGGTACGCCGCCGCCGTCACCACCTTGAACGTCGACCCCGGCGGGTACGTCTGGGCGATGGCCCGGTTGAGCAGCGGCTGGCTCTTGTCCTTGTCCAGCTCGTTGTAGCGGCCGAACACCTTGCCCTTGTCGGTGCCCGACAGCTCGGCGGGGTCGAAGGTGGGCAGCGACACCATCGCCAGGATCCCGCCGGTCTTCGGGTCGAGCGCCACCAGCGCGCCGCGCTTGCCGCTCGAACGCAACGCGTCGTAGGCCGCCTTCTGCGCCTTGGGGTTGATCGTGAGGTCGACGTTCGCGCCCCTGGTGGGCTCGCCCGTGAACAGGTCGATGCTCCGCCGCAGCAGCAGGTCGGCGCTGGAGCCGTCGAGCAGCTTGTTCTGGGTGCCCTCGATCGCGCTCGCGCTCTCGGGCGAGAAGTAGCCCGTGACGTGCGCGTAGAGCTTCCCGTCGGCGTACTTCCTGATGAACCGGAAGTTCTTGTTGTCGGTCTCCACCGACTGGGCGATCACCTTGCCGCCGGCGGTGATCCGGCCGCGCTCGACGGCGTAGCGCTCGTAGTAGTTGCGGCGGTTGCTCGGGTTGGAGCGGTAGTCGTCGGCCCGGACCGCCTGGAGGATGTTCACGTTGATCATCAGAAGCGCGAACATGACCAGGCAGGCCACGGCCGCGCGCTTCAGAGTGCTGTTCATCGCTGGAACACCTGGGTGAGTCCTTCGTTCTGGATCGCCTGGGGCGGGGGCCGTCGCGCCGCGTCTGACATGCGTACCAGGAGCGCGATAAGGATCCAGTTAGCCAGCAGGGCCGAGCCGCCCTGCGACATGAACGGGGTGACCAGGCCGGTCAGCGGGATGAGGTTCGTCACGCCGCCGACGATGATGAACACCTGCCAGGCGAGGATGAACGACAGGCCGCCCGCCAGCAGCTTCGAGAACGGGTCGCGGGCCACGAGCGAGGTGCGCAGGCCGCGTTCGACCAGCAGGGCGTAGAGCATGAGCAGCGCCATCAGGCCGGTCAGCCCGAGCTCCTCGCCGGTCGCGGCGAAGATGAAGTCGGAGAAGCTCAGCGGGATCAGGTCGGGGTGGCCCTGGCCGAGCCCGGTGCCGAGGATGCCGCCCGCGCCGAACCCGAACAGCCCCTGCATGATCTGGTAGCTCTTGCTGCACATCGGGTCGCCCGGCGGGTCCTCCAGGCAGACGGGGGCCGTGCCGAAGAAGACCGGGTTGCTGGGGTCGAGCCAGGCGGCGAAACGCGCGCCGACGTGGTCGAAGACCTGCCCGGCGAGGAAGGCGCCGCCGACGAAGAGCAGGATGCCGATGAGCACCCACGAGGTGCGCTGGGTGGCGATGTAGAGCATCGCGATGAACGTGCCGAACACCAGCAGCGAGGTGCCCAGGTCCTTCTCGAAGACCAGCACCAGCAGGCTGAGCCCCCAGGTGACCAGGACCGGGCCGAGGTCTCTGGCCCGCGGCAGGTCGATGAAGAGCAACCGCCGCCCGGCCAGGGCCAGCACGTCACGCTTGGCCACCAGGTAGCCGGCGAAGAAGATCACCAGCGCCAGCTTGGCGAACTCGCCCGGCTGGATGGAGAAGCCGCCGATGCGGATCCAGATCTTCGCGCCCTGCACCTCGCTGAGCGAGCCGGGCAGCAGCGCCGGGATCGCCAGCAGCACCAGGCCCACCGCGCCCGCCGTGTACGTCAGGCGTTGCAGCATGCGGTGGTCGCGCAGCACGACCAGGGTGATCGAGAACATCACGACGCCGACCCCGGTCCACATGATCTGGTTGGTCGTGGAGGCGCCGCCCATGTCGGCCGACTCCAGCCGGTAGATCATCACCAGCCCGAGACCGTTGATCAGCGTCACCAGCGGCAGGATCAGCGGGTCGGCCCACGGTGCGAACTTGGCCAGCACCAGGTAGGCCGCCAGCATCAGGCCGCCCAGGCCCAGCCCGTAGGCCAGCATGCCGGCGGGAACCTTGCCGTCGACGGCCAGGCCGACGTTGGCGTAGGCGCCCATGATGATCAGCACCGCCAAGGCGAGCAGGACCAGCTGGGCCATCCGCCGTTTGGCCGGCATCGGGACGGGGGTCGCGAGCATTTCTGCCATTTATTGCGATTTCGTCTTGGTGGCGGAGGGAGTCGGGGACGTGGCCGTGGTGGAGGTCGTGTCGCCCGTGTCGCCCTTGTCGTCCTGGGAGAACTTCAATCCGTTTATCTTCGTCACGCCTTCGTCGACGTCGGTGACGGGGATGCCGCTCTTGATCAGGGCCTGGTCCGCCGGGGACAGCTTGGAGAGCGGACGGCCCGTGCGCTTCTCCACGTGGAAGAACTCGATCGGGCCCACCTCCTGCTTGATCCCCTGGAAGATGACCACTTCGTCGCCCCTGGCACCGACGAAGAACTGGTCCTGGGTCCACTGCCATCCGAGGTAACCGCCGGCGCCCAAGGCGACGACGCCCACCCCGAGCACGGTGACCAGCACGGGCCACACACGACGACGCCGCCCCGAACGCCGGGTCGCCTGCGCGACCGGCTCATCGAAGTCGTCGCCGTCGGTGATCGCCGGCTGGGGTGCGGTCACCGCGCTCACTCGCCCCGGCTGGGTCTCCGGGGCGCCTCCTCGTAGCCTGGTCATCCCCGCGGCGCCGACCACCGCGGGCTCCGCGGGAACCTCCTGGCCGTCGGTGATCTCCAGCACGTCGGCGAGCACGCACGTGATGTTGTCGGGCCCGCCGCCCCGGTTCGCCAGATCGATGAGCTGGCGGACCACCTCTTCGGGGTCGTCGATGTTGGTGAGCGTGGCGTGCAGCGTCTCTGCGCTCACCACGCCCGACAGGCCGTCGGAACAGAGCAGGTAGCGGTCGCCCACCTGCGCCTCGCGCAGCGTGAGGTCGGGGTCGACCTCGCCGCTGCCGTCGAGGGCGCGCAGCAGGATCGATCGTTGGGGGTGCGTGGCCGCCTCTTCGGGCGTGATGCGCCCGTCGTCGACGAGCTGCTGCACCAGGGTGTGGTCATGGGTGATCTGGTAGAGCTCGCCGCGTCTCAGGAGGTAGGCGCGCGAGTCGCCCACGTGCACCAGGGCGACCTGGGTGCCGTTCCAGAGCATGGCGGTGAGCGTCGTGCCCATGCCTTTGAGGCTGGGATCCCGCCCGACCATCTCGTGCAGCCGGCGATTGGCGTCGCGTACCGCTGCCTCGATGGCGTTGAGCAGGTCACCCCCCTGTTGGGCCTCTTCCAGAGAGGCCATGGCGGCGATGGCGACAGAACTCGCCACCTCGCCGTGTGCGTGCCCGCCCATGCCGTCGGCGACGGCCAGCAGGCGGCCGCTAGCGTACGCCGAGTCCTCGTTCCCTTCGCGGAGGAGGCCGACGTCCGAGCGGGCGGCGTAGCGGAGTGCGATGGTCATTTGCGCAATTCAATGACTGTCTTGCCGACACGGATCGGAACACCGAGCGGCACCGGGGTCGGACGGGTGACTTTCGAGCGGTCGAGATACGTGCCGTTGGTCGAACCGAGATCTTCCACGATCCACTGACCGTCCTGAGGGAAGAGCCGGGCATGCCGGCTGGATGCGTAGTCGTCGCTGACTACCAGCGTGGCGTCGTTCGCCCGGCCAATGGTGATGGGCGTCTCCGTGAGGTTAATGGTGGTGCCCTGCAATGGGCCACCGGTAACGATGAGCTGGCGTGGCTCGCCCTTCTTGCTCTTGGGCTTGGCCACCGGTTTGGCGGGCTTCACGGCTTTCCGTGGGCCCGCGGGAGCCGTGCGTGAACCGAACAAGTCAGTCCGGATCACGCCGACTGCGGCAATGACGAAGAACCACAGCACCGCCAGGAAGGCGAGCCGGATCAGCAGCAGCGTGAGCTCGGACATGGACCGTCTGTCTACCCCTAATCGCGCCGGAACACCAGAGTCGTGCGTCCCAGCGTCACTCGCGTGCCGTTCTGGAGCTCGATTCTGCGTACCGGCTGGCCATTGACGAAGGTGCCGTTCGTCGAACCGAGATCGACGAGGGCCACGAGCTGGCCCTCGACGCGCAGCTCCGCATGATGCCGCGACACTCCCGGATCGACAAGACGAAGATCGCAGTCGGTGCCCCTGCCGAGCAAGGTCACCGGCGTGGTGAGCTCGTAGGAGCGGTCGCCCTGCGGGTCGTCCTGGGTGGAGACGAGCAGCCTGGGCCGCCCGTTGAAGGCCCCGGGCCTGGACGGGGGCAGGTCGCTCGCCGGCTGGCGGATCTCGTCCTGCTCGACCGTCGCGCCGCGGATGACGCCCGACCGGATGCGGAACAGGCCCACAGCCAGGTCTCCGGCGGTCTCGAAGCGCACCCGGACCGGTCCCACGAAGGAATAGCCCTGTTCCTTGGCATACTCCCTGGCGAGGTTGGCCAGTTCGTGGCTGATGCTGTCGGCGTAGACCTCAAGCCTCTCGCTGTCGGTCGTGGACAGCTCCACCACGAAGTCGTTGGGCACGAGCGTGCGGCCCTGTGCGACGATCGCCGCCCGCTCATCCATCTCCCGCTGAACCGCGCTGGCGACCTCGACCGGCTGAAGGTCAGATTTGAACGCCCGCGCAAAGGCCCCCTCAACCAAGCCTTCGAGCCTTCGCTCGAAGCGCTGAAGGACTCCCACCGGGTACCTCCCTTCTTCCCTGCATATGATCGCGGCCCCAGACGCTTCCGGCGCCCGGTTTCCGCTCGTCCCACGTGGCGGCGTCGTGACGCTCGTTGCCAGTCGCGCCCAGCTCCTCCGCTTCCGTGTCTTCTGCGATCGTATCCGGGTTCAGTACCAGTGGCTGTTCCGTGCTACTGTTTCTCCGCACCCACAAACGGGCGGGTGGCGGAACGGCAGACGCGCACGGTTCAGGTCCGTGTGTCCGAAAGGACGTGAGGGTTCAAATCCCTCCTCGCCCACTTGGTGACTAGGGGATCCTTGGTCGCCGGCCTTACAGGTCGGCTTCCTCGGGTCCCCTCGTCATATCTGCCCGGGGGACGACCCCCGGACCCCCAGGGGACAAGCTTCGGGGGATTCTCTTCCGGGCCCCCGTTCATGGTGGTTGCCCTCTCGCCTCTTTTGGACTGGCCCACCGTTTCGTACCGTGTCTTGGTTCGCAAGGGTCCTGTGGTTTCTTTCTTGTGACGTGGCTCAAACGACTTTAGATCGGGGTCCTTGCAGGGGGCTTTCGCGTGGCTTGCGTGATTTAGGTCACATTGGTTTGGTGGGCGGGTTCGGGTGATCCTGGGGGCTACGGCAAACTGTGGCCGCTGGGTTCCGTTCAGGGGGGTTGCCGCTCATGGATGACTCGATGGTTCAGTTGCTCACGCCCTCCGGCGAGCGCGTGGAGCATCCGGAATATCCGTTGCTTATCTCGGATGATGAGATTCGCAGTCTTTATCGGGATCTCGTGATCGTCCGGCGGATCGACTCCGAGGCCGTCGCGCTCGCGCGGCAGGGAGAGCTGGGGCTGTGGACGTCCCTGCTCGGTCAGGAGGCCGCCCAGGTCGGTTCCGGGCGCGCCGTCGGCGATCTGGACGCCGTCTTCCCCTCGTACCGGGAGCACGGGGTCGCCTACTGCCGCGGGATGGACCCGCTCGACGTGGTCGCCATGTGGCGGGGCGTCAACCACGGCGGCTGGGACCCGGCCCGGCACAACTTCTTCCTCTACACGATCGTGATCGGGACCCAGGCGCTGCACGCCACCGGATACGCGATGGGCATGCAGCGCGACGGCGTCATCGGCACCGACAAGGCCGGGGCGACCATCGCCTACTTCGGCGACGGCGCCACGTCCCAGGGCGACGTGAACGAGGCGTTCGTCTTCGCGGGGGCCTGCCACGCGCCGATCGTGTTCTTCTGCCAGAACAACCAGTGGGCCATCTCCGAGCCGCAGGAACGCCAGTCGCGCATCCCGCTGTACCGCAGGGCCGAGGGCTTCGGCTTCCCCGGCGTCCGGGTCGACGGGAACGACGTGCTGGCCTGCCTCGCGGTCACCCGCAAGGCGCTGGCGGACGCGCGGTCAGGGCAGGGGCCCACGCTCGTCGAGGCGTTCACGTACCGGATGGGGGCGCACACCACCTCCGACGACCCCACCCGCTACCGGGCCAAGGACGACGTGGAGGCATGGCGGCGGCGCGACCCCATCGAGCGGGTCAGGGCGTACCTGACCGCGGCCGGCACCGGGGAGGACTTCTTCGACGAGGTCGAGGCCGACGCCGCCAAGATCGGGGCCGAGCTGCGGAGGCGCTGCCTCGAACTGCCCGACCCCGTCCCTTCTGCGATGTTCGAGCACGTCTACGCCGAGCCGCACGCGCTGATCGAGTCCGAGCGGGCCCAGCACGCCGCCTACCTCGACGGGTTCGCCGCCGGGGAGTAGGCGCGCGAGGCGGCCTTGGTGTCCAGGAGCTCGCCCAGCAGGTCCGTGAGGCTCACCATGCCGATGACCGCGCCGCCCTGGCCGGTGACCAGCGCCAGGTGCGCACGGGCTTCCTGAAGGGCCGTCACAGCCTCGGGGACCTGTGTGACGCAGGCGAGCCTCGGCAGCGGCCTGGCCAGTTCCCCGGCCGTCAGCGTGGGCTGCAGGAGGGCGTCGCGGGCGTGCAGGACGCCCTCGATCCCGGCGGGGCCGCCCACCAGCAGCCGCAGGTGGCCACTGCCCGCCGCCCTGGCCCTGATCTGGGCCGCTCCGGCGGTCGGGAGCACCTTGACGGCCCGGTCGATCGGGACCATCAGGCGCTCGATGCCCTCGGCCTGGAGCCGCAGCGCGCGGGTGAGCAGGTCGTGCTCCTCGCGGTCGAGCAGGCCCATCCGGCCCGACTCGCCCACCAGCATGGCGAGCTGCCGGGGAGTGCGGGTGGTGGCCAGCTCGTCACGCGGCTGCACGCCGAACAGCCGCAGTATGAGGTTGGTCAGCGCGTTCAGCGACGACAGCAGCGGGCGCATGAGCTGCGTGAACCCGCGGAACGGCAGCGTCAGGACCAGCGCCGCCCGCTCGGGGTGCGTCAGCGCCCACGACTTGGGCGCCATCTCGCCCACCACCATGTGCAGGAACGTCACCAGCGCCAGCGCGATCGTCAACGCGATCGGCATGCGCAACGACTCCGGCACGCCGACGGCCGCGAAGGCCGGCTCCAGGAAGTGCTCGATGGCGGGCTCGGTGACCTGGCCCAGGCCCAGCGTGCACAGCGTGATGCCGAGCTGCGCGCCGGCCAGCATGAGCGAGAGCTGACGCCCGCCGCCCACGGCCGACTTGGCCGCGACCCTGACCAGGCGGTTGCCGCCCGAGGCCATCTCCTCAAGGCGGTGCCGCCTGGCGGAGACGAACGCGAACTCGGCGGCCACGAACAGCGCGTTGAAGAACAGCAGCGCGAGGCTGATGAGGATCATCGTCATCGGGACGCCTCCGCGTGCTGCACGGGCGCGAGCCGCACCCATTCGGGGACCCGGCGGTTGAGCGACATGACGGTCAGCTCCGCCAGGTGCTCGGCCGCGTCGTCGGCGAACGGGTCGGTGTCCCCCTCGATCGGGACGGTCACCACGTCGCCGGGGTCGGGCATCCGGCCCAGCCTGGCCAGCACCAGGCCGGCGAGGGTGTCGTAGTCGTCGCTCTCCGGCAGCGCGACGCCGGTCGCGCGCTCGACCTCGTCGAGCCTGAGCCAGCCGGGCACCTCCCAGACGCCGCCGGGACGCTCGACGGCGCCCGCCGGCTCGGGGTCGTTCTCGTCGACGAGCTCGCCGACCAGCTCCTCGGCCAGGTCCTCGACGGTCAGCACGCCGGCCAGGCCGCCGTACTCGTCGATGACGCAGACGATGTCGTCGTTGGCCGCGCGCATCCGGTCGAGCACGGCCGGCAGCGGCAACGAGTCGGGCACCAGCAGCGCGGGACGGGTGACGCTGCCGACCAGGCCCTCGTCCAGGCCGGACTCCAGCAGTTCGCGCACGCCCGTCACGCCCACCACGTCGCCGTCGTCCCCGACCACGGGGTAGCGGGAGTGGCCGCGTTCGCGCATGACCTCAAGCAGGTCGGAGATGGGCTGGGAGTCGCGCAGCGCCACCACGCGGGGGCGCGGCACCATGATCTCCTCGGCGTTGTGGTCGCCGAACTCCAGGGCGCGCTCCAGCAGCTCCGAAAGCCTCGGGGGCAGCTCGCCCGCCTGGGTCGACTCCTCGATGATCCGGGACAGCTCCTCCGGGGTCGCGCCGTGCTCGACCTCCTCGACCGGCTCGATGCCGACGCGGCGCAGCAGCCCGGTGGCGGCGGAGTCGAACAGCTTGACGACCGGCCCCACGACCGCCAGGTAGACCAGCGTGGACCCGGCCAGGAACTTGGCCACGGTCTCGGGCCTGGCGATGCCGAGGTTCTTCGGCGCCAGCTCGCCGAGCACCATCTGCACCACGGTCGCCACGAACACACCGGCGGCCACGGACAGTCCCGTGATCGCGGCGTCGGGCAGGCCCGTGGTGCCGAGCCAGGGCCGTACCAGGACGGCGATGGCGGGCTCGGCCAGGAAACCGACGAGCAGGGCCGTGACGGTGATGCCGAGCTGGGCGCCCGAGAGCATGAACGAGAGCCGGGAGGTCACCTGCAGTGCCTTTTCGGCTGCGGGGTCACCGGCGGCGGCCTGCTCGCGCAGGAGACCCCGGTCGGCGGCGACGAAGGCGAACTCCTGGGCGACGAAGTAGCCGGTGGCGGCGGTGAGGAGGAAAAGGGCCAGCAGGCCGAGATAGGCGCTCACCAGAGTGAGCCCTCAGAGGAACCCGTGCCGAGGCACGGGCCAAGACTCCACGAGTCCGGAGCGGACACGATCATCCCTTCGATAGAGGTCGTCCATAACGCTAACGACGCAGTCCGCGTCTATGTTTCCGCAGTGACTCTCCGCTAGTTCTGTGTACTTGTCCGTGGGAGAAACTTGGTGAGATGTCTTCACTGCAAGGGGGTTGGACGTAGCGTCTATGGCAAATCGAAGGGAAGAAGGCGAAGTGTCTGAGGACGACCGTACGCGGGCCATGCGCTCGCCGGGCGACGGCCGCCCGCTGCCACCGAGGCCCGGCGACGGTCCCCGCTCCGGTGGCGCACCCGCCCACCAGGTTCCGCCGGGCGTGCCGAACGCGCCCACCCACAAGCTGCCCGCCTACTCCGACGAGCAGCAGTCCCCGCCGCCTCCCAGTTCGGGCGGCAAGGTCTACGGGCGGGAGCGCGCCGGGAACAGCCCGGTCAAACCGCTCAGGTCGTCGGACGAGCCCGCGCCGGAGGGGCCGCGCGGACCCAGAAGGCCACGGGTGCGCGGCAGGACCGTGCTGAAGATCGTCGCCGGCCTGGTCGCGCTGCTCCTGGTGGCGGCCGTGGGCCTGTTCTTCTGGGTCGACTCCAGACTGGCGGGCATCGACGGCGTGCTCGACGAGTACGAGGGCCGTCCCGCCGACACACCCGGCACCAACTGGCTGCTGGTCGGCTCCGACAGCCGCAAGGGCCTGACCGCGGCCCAGCGCAAGAAGCTGGCCACCGGGCGCGCGGTCGGGCAGCGCACCGACTCGATGATGCTGCTGCACATCTCCGACAACGGCGACAAGCCCACCCTGGTCAGCCTGCCGCGCGACTCGGCCGTGACCATCCCGGGGCGGGGGCGCGACAAGCTCAACGCGGCGTACGCGTCCGGCGGGCCGAAGCTGCTGGTGCGCACGGTCGAGACCGTCACCGGCGTGCACGTCGACAACTACATGGAGATCGGCTTCGCCGGGTTCGTGGGCATCGTGGACGCCGTCGGCGGCGTCGAGATCAACGTCCGGGCCGACGTCGACGACCCCAAGGCCGGGCTCAAGCTGAAGAAGGGCAAGCAGGTGCTCAACGGCTCCCAGGCCCTCGGCTACGTGCGCACCCGCAAGGGCGGCGCGCTGCCGGACTTCGAGCGCACCAAGCGGCAGCGGCAGTTCCTCGGCGCGGTGGTGAAGAAGGCCGCCAGCCCCGGTGTGCTGATCAACCCGTTCACGTCGATCCCGCTGGCCATGAGCGCCACGGACGCCGTCGAGGTGGACTCGAGCACGGGCGCGTTCGACATGCTCTCGCTGGGGCTGGCCATGGGCGACAGCCCGGTCACGACCGTGGTGCCGTTCGGCGGGAACGAGATCGTCGCGGGCGGCGGCGCGGCGGTCAAGTGGGACCGGCTCAAGGCGCTGGCCCTCTTCGACGCCCTGAAGGCCGACAAGCCGGTGCCGAAGGAGATCGTGGACGCGGGCTGACCCGTCCCCTGAGGCGCGCTCCCGGCGCGCCTCACAGGACTGCGGATCAGCTCGTGGCGGCGACGGTCGCGGCGGTGGTGGTGGTGAGGATGACGGCCGCCGTGATGGCGCTGATCGTCTTGGCGACCGCCTGGCCGGCCCACTCGCCCTCGGCGATCTCCTTGACGCGCCCGCGGTCGGCGCCGGGGAACGCCTTGAGGTCGAGCTTCGCCGCGTACATGATCGCGATCAGGGTGGCCGTGCGCTGGTCGGGCTCGGCGCCGGCGAGGACGGCCGTCACGCGTTCGCGCACGTCGGCCTCCACCTGAGGGTCGGACTCCGGCCAGCGGGTGGTCGGGAAGATCCCCAGGACCTTCCTGCGCTCCTCGGCCAGCACGCCCGACTCGGCGAGCCTGGTGAGCAGCCGCCAGCGCAGCTTGCCCGACTGCAACCGCTGCACCCACCACGCGGGCTTCCTGGCCTTGCCGTCCTCGGCCATGCGTGCGAGGGCGGCGTCGAGCTCCTCGTCGCCCAGCGGGGCCGGGTCCTTGACCGTCACCTTGTCGTCGGCCAGTTCCACGCGGCCCGCGGCGGCCAGCTCGGCGAGGATCGCGCCGCCGAGCGCGGGGTCGAGCTGGATGCCCCCGATGAGCTGCCTGCCTTCCTCCTCGCTGTAGGCGAGCAGGAGGAGTTCTTCGGCGATCGTCACGGTCATGCCTCGACACTAACCTCCCAGCATGAGCATCTCGGAAAAACTTCACGCGATCGGACGTCCGCTGCTCCAGGCGCAGCTCGACCATCCCACGGTGGCCGGGATCGGGCGTGGCGACCTGCCGGAGCCGGTCTTCCGGTCCTGGCTGGAGCAGGACTACCTGTACCTGCTCGACTACGTGCGGGTGTTCTCCAGGCTGGCCTGGCAGGCGCCGGACGGGCATCTGGGGGACCTGGTGGATCTGGCGCACGCGACGTACCACGACGAGTTGCGCCTGCATCGGTCGTTGTCGGCGGAGTTCGGGGCCGACCTGGACAACGCGGTGAAGGGGCCGGCGTGTGTGGCGTACACGGCGTTCCTGTTGGAGGCGGCGGGGTCTTATGGGGAGGGGCTGGCCGCGCTTTATCCGTGCATGTGGGGATATTCGAGTCTTGGGAAGATCCTTGCGGAGAACCCGCCCGCCGAGCCGCGTTACCGGGCCTGGGTGGACACGTACGCCGATCCCGGTTTCGCGGCGCTGACCGTACGGATCGGGCAGATGATCGACGAGGCCGACCCCGACCCCGTACGGGCGGAGGCGCTGTTCGCCGAGGGCATGGCCCACGAACTCGCCTTCTGGGACGTGCCGTAGTCGCGTGACGGCCCGGCGCGCGCCATACCCTGGTGGCATGCCGGAACTTCCCGAAGTGGAGTCGCTCACCCACTTCCTGCGCGAGCGGGCGGTCGGCCGTTCGATCGCGGGCGTGGACGTCGTCGCCTTCCAGGCGCTCAAGACGTTCGACCCGCCGGTCACCGCGCTCGGCGGGCTCACCGTCACGGGCGTGTCGAGGCACGGCAAGTTCCTCGACCTCGACTGCGACGGCCTGCACCTGATCATCCACCTGGCCCGCGCCGGCTGGCTGCGCTGGCGTGACGACCTGTCCGGCGCGCGGCCGGTGCGGCCGGGCAAGGGGCCGCTGGCCGTACGCGTACGGCTGGCGCCCGACGACGACGGCCTGGCCCCCGGGTTCGAGCTGACCGAGGCCGGCACGCAGAAGCGGCTGGCCGTCTACGTCACCGACAAGCCGGAGGACGTCCCGGGCGTCGCCGCCCTGGGCCCCGACCCGCTCGACGACGCCTTCACCGTCGAGGCGCTCAAGCGCATCGTGGGCGGCAACCGTGCCCAGATCAAGGGCCTGCTGCGCGACCAGAAGGTGATCGCCGGCATCGGCAACGCCTACTCCGACGAGGTACTGCACGCCGCCAGGATGTCGCCGTTCAAGATCGCGGCGACGCTGACCGACGCGCAGATCGCCGACCTGCACGAGGCCATCGTGACGACGTTGCACGACGCCGTCGAGCGGGCGCACGGGCTGGCGGCCAAGGACCTCAAGGCGGAGAAGAAGTCCGGGCTGCGCGTGCACAACCGGGCGGGCCAGCCGTGCGACGTGTGCGGCGACACGATCCGCGAGGTGTCGTTCGCCGACTCCTCGCTCCAGTACTGCCCGACCTGCCAGACGGGCGGCAGGCCGCTGGCCGACCGGCGGATGTCGCGCCTGCTCAAGTAGGGTCCCGGGCGCGGGATGATGGAAGCATGACCGTTCCAGAGATCGAGGCCACCGCCGTTCCCGACGACGCCTACCTGCTCGACGTCCGCGAACAGGACGAATGGCTCGCCGGCCACGCCCCCGAGGCCGTGCACATCCCCATGTCGCAGATCCAGGGCCGCGTCGAGGAGGTGCCCGCCGACCGCACCGTCTACGTGGTGTGCCGGGTGGGCGGCCGGTCGATGCAGGTCACGGCGTGGCTCAACCAGCTCGGGCGCGACGCCGTCAACGTGGGCGGCGGCATGCAGTCGTGGGAGTTCGCCCGCCGTCCGATGGTCAGCGAGACCGGACAGCAGCCGTTCGTGGCCTGAATGCCCCACTGTGGCGGTTCTGCCGCCATTGAGGCATGATGAGGGCGCCAACTGCATAGTCGCGGGAGCTCGGGGTGCCGGGCTGAGAGGGCAGCAACACAGCCGCTGCCGACCGCCTGAACCTGTCCGGGTAATGCCGGCGTAGGGAGTGTGCGATGACGCATGTCGTCGACGAAGTACCGCTGACCCTTGACGGCGCGCCCCCCAAGACCCTCGGCGTCCTCGACCAGGGCGCGCTCTGGGCCAACCTCGGCGTCAGCCTCCTCGGTTTCTCCGGGGCGCTCATCCTGATCGACCCGCTGGGCGGCGCGCCGCTCAGCCTCGTGGCCGCGCTCACGGCCGCCGTGGTCGGCAGCCTCATCGGCACCGCCATGGTGGGCCTGTCGGCCATTCCCGGCACGCAGACCGGGCGGCCGGCGATGGTGCTGCTGCGCGGGCTGTTCGGGGCGAAGATGTCGTACGTCCCGTCCGTGCTGAACATCGTGCAGATGCTCGGCTGGGGGGCCTTCGAGCTCTGGGTGATCGCCAAGGCCGCGAACGCCATCTTCGGGGACGTCCCGTACCAAATGTGGGTCGTGGTGGCGGGCGTGCTGACCACCGCGCTGGCCGTCTGGCCGCTCGGGTCGATCAGGCTGCTGCGCCGGTACGTGACCATCGGCGTGATCGTGTCGCTGATCTGGTTCACCGTGTCGTTCCTGGGCGAGGCGCCGACGTACACGGGCGGGTCGTGGACGGCCTTCGCCCCGGCCGTCGACTACGTGATCGCCCTGTCGGTGTCGTGGGTGCCGATGGCCGCCGACTTCGCCAGGCACTCGCGCTCCAGCCGGGCCGCCTTCACCGGCGTCGTCGGCGGCTACACCGTCGCCCAGGTGGCCTGCCTGGCCCTCGGCGTGTACGCGGTGGCCATCGCGGGCGCCCAGGCGGTCCAGGCCGACGGCATGGTCGTGTTCCAGCCGTTCGTCGTGGCGCCGCTGGGCGCGCTGTTCTTCGGCATCCTGGTGCTGCGCGAGACCGACCAGTCCTTCGCCAACGTCTACTCCACCACCGTCTCGCTCCAGAACCTCATGCCGAAGGTCGACCGGCGGGTCGTCTCCACCGCGATCGGCGTGCTCACCACCGCGATCGCCCTGGTCGTGGACGTCACCTCCTACGGCGCGTTCCTCGGCGTGATCGGCGCGGTGTTCGTGCCGATGTTCGCGGTGCTGGCCGTCGACTACTTCGTGCTCGGCGGCGCCGCCCGCTGGAACACCGCCGAGGACGCGCCTTCGCGCTGGCTGATGCTGCTGCCGTGGGCGCTCGGCTTCGCCGCCTACTGGTTCACCACCTCGACGCCCACCGTCGCCGGCTGGGACGACTTCTGGGCGGCCGCCCGCGACGCGGTCGGCTTCACACGGGAGACGTGGATGAACGGCGCGCTCGGCGGCGCGCTCGTCGCCGCCCTGGTGACCCTGCTGATCGGTGGGCTGACCGGTGGGCTGACCGGTGGGCTGACCGGTGGGCTCACCAGGGGCCTGCGCCGGTCAGCGGGCCGTTGAGACGCGGCGCTCGACGTTGAGCAGGTGCTGCTTGGCGGCCACGCCTCCGGCGTAGTCGCCGAGCTCGCCGTCCTCACGGACCACCCGATGGGAGGGCACGATCACGCAGACGGGGTTGGCGCCGACCGCGTTGCCGACCGCGCGCAGCGCGCGCGGCCGTCCGATGCTCGCGCCGATCTCCTCGTACGTCGTGGTCGTGCCGTAGGGGACGGCCATGGTCTTCTGCAGCACGCTACGGGCGAACGGCGTGGCCAGCGCGAGGTCGACCGGCGTGGCGAACGTGCGCAGCCGCCCGGAGAAGTACGCGTCGAGCTCCCGGCGCACCGGGTCGAGACGGCGGGCGTCGGGCCCGATGAACGTGCCGACCTCCTTGGCCACCCGCTCGTACACGACGTTCTCGGACTCGAAACTGCAGGCCGCGATGCCTTTCCCGGTGACCGCCAGGACCAGCCTGCCCACGGCGCCGTCGTAGGTGCCGAACGCGATGTGCGGCGGGCCCTCGCCCTTGTAGGTGTTGGAGGTCACTCTCAGCAGGGCATCGAGGTCGCTGCTCGACATGCCTCTCACCCGTTTCAGCCACCGGAATCTTCGTGAGCGCAGCGTATCGGACGGATCGCCCGTCAGACCCACCACGCCACGTGCACTATGGAGGTGTGGGGGACACATGGGTCGGCAGTGACGAGGAGATCGCTCGCGCTGTGCTCGCCGGTTCCCCCAACGCCGTGGTGGCGCTCGACCGCGACCAGAGCGTGCTGGTCTGGAACGCGGCGGCCGAGCAGCTGTTCGGCTGGACGGCCGCCGAGATGCTGGGGCGCCGGGCGCCGATCGTCCCCGACGAGCTGACCGCCGAGCACAACGCGGTGCTGGAGCGCGTACGGACCGGGGGGCAGGTGTCGTTGCGCACCAAGCGCGTCCACAAGGACGGCGGCGCGCTCGACCTGCGGGTGGACATCAACGCCCTGCGCCTGGGCAACTCCGTGGTCGGCTACGTCTGCGTCCACCATCCCGCCCGGGCCGACGAGGTGGCCGGGCTGCGCATGGAACGCCGGGCCAGGCTGGTGCGCCGGCTCACCGACGTGGTCGGCGACATCAACTCCGAGCTGGAGCTGCCGGCCGTGCTCGACCGGATCTCGGCCAGCCTGACCGAGCTGACGGGCGCGGACGCGGGCGGCTTCGTGCTGATCGAGGGGGAGCGGCTGCGGCTGGTCAGCACATACCGGCTGCCGGAGACGCTCAGGGGCACCACCACCGGCCTGCGGACGAGCCTGGTGGACAAGCTCTTACGCACGGGCAAGACCGTGATGCTGGAGTCCCACGGGCTCGACGACCTGGTGTGGGCCAGGCTCAACGGGCTGCACACGATCGCGCTCGGCCTGGCCGCGGTCGGCGGACGCCCCTACGGCGCCCTCTACGCGCTGTTCGCCGGGGCCGCCCCCGGGCACCTGGAGCTGGAGCTCCTCGAACTGCTGGCCGGGCACGCCGGCATCGCGGTCGGCAACGCGGTGGCCTACCAGGAGGCGGTACGGCAGCGGGCGCACGAGCGGGCCGTGTTCGACGCCAGCGCCGACGGCATCGCCGTGCTGGACGACGCCGGCCGGGTCGTGCGCTGGAACCCCGCCGCGGCCGAGCTGACCGCCTTCCCGGCCGACGTCGTGATCGGCGGGCCGCCGCCGTTCCCGCTGCCCAGCCCCGGGGAGAAGCTGACGTTCCAGATGGAGAACGGCCGGTGGCTGGACGTGGTGAGCGCGAAGATCGAGGAGACCGGCGAGGTCGTCATCGACTTCCGCGACGTCACCCAGGCCAAGGAGCTGGAGGAGGCCAAGGACCTCTTCCTGGCCACGACCAGCCACGAGCTGCGTACGCCGATCACGATCGTGCGGGGGTTCGCCAGCACGCTCGACGCGCGCTGGGACAAGATGAGCGACTCCGAACGGCGCTCGGCCGTGCACACGATCGCCGAGCGGGCCGGCTCGCTGGGTCAGCTCATGGACCATCTCCTGCTGGGGGCCAGGGCGGGCGCGGACGAGCTGGCGGTGCGGATCGAGGCGTTCGACCTCGCCGCCCGCATCCACGCGGCCACGCTCGGCCTTCCCGTGTTGTCCGACCGCCACCGCGTCGAGGTCCGCATCCCGGACGGATTGCCCCCGGTGCTGGGCGACGCCCTGGCAACCGACATCGTTTTGGGGCAATTGCTGGAGAACGCGTTTAAATATTCCCCAATGGGTGGATTGATCTGTGTTGAAGCTTGGTCCGAGGGCGACGACGTGGTCGTAGTGGTGGATGACGAGGGGGTCGGAATCTCACCGCCTGACCGCGAACGGATCTTTGAGCGCTTCGTCCAGGTGGACAGCGGGGACCGGAGGCGCTTTGGTGGAGTGGGGCTCGGGCTCTATATCGTGCGCAGTCTGGCCAGGGCGCAGGGGGGAGAAGTGAGTGCTCAACCGAGGTCCGGAGGGGGTACGAGGATGCGGTTGGTGCTGAGGCGCGCTTCCACTATCCGATCCGACACACCGATGCGGTAACGAGGTGGTCACAGTTGAGCTGATCTATCGTCCAATGTGTACAAGCTGTGATCGAGATGCGGTTTCTGCGATTGGCTAACGGGGCATTTCGGTCGTACCGGGGAGTGTTCCCGCGGGGGGCACAGGGAACGGGGAGGTGGGTGTGTCAAGCGTGGTGCTGCTGCCGTACGCGCCGTCCAGCGTCGCCGTCGCCCGCCAGCGTCTGAGCACTGACCTGCAGGATTGTGGGGTCTACACCGCCGCGATCGACGATGCCGTGCTGGTGGTGAGCGAGTTGCTGAGCAACGCGCTGCGGCACGCGCATCCGCTGCCTTCAGGCATGGTGAGGGTCGCCTGGATGCGTAGCGACGATCACATCGAGGTGGCGGTGAGCGACGGGGGTGCGGCGACAGAGCCGCGGGCGGGCCGCCCGACCCTGTCTTCGCTCGGGGGCCGGGGGCTGGGAATCGTCGAATACGTGGCTGAGAGCTGGGGGGTTCGTCACGACGGGGACACGACGACCGTGTGGGCCATCCTGCCCGCACCCAACGGCGCGTCGGTGAACGGGCAGGTCGCGGCCCTGAAGGAGGCCGGTTAGGCGGCCCTGGCCGCGAGCACGGCCCGTTCGGTGACGGCCCAAGCCGTGGAGACCAGGAGGTACAGGCCGCCCGCCAGGGGGAGTACGAGCGCGGCCAGCGCCGAGCCGTACGGAAGCAGCGGCATGACCTTCCGCAGCAGCTCCGGCTGGTCCTCCGAGACCTTGATCGAGCGTGCCGACAGCCATGCCAGCAGCACGAGCCCCGCGATCACGACGACGAAGACCGAAACCGGCCAACTGATCAGACCGAAATTGGCCACCACGCCGGCGATCTGCTGCCCCAGCGGAGCTCCGAACAGCGTGTGCCCGGCCAGCGCGGTCGGATGCGTGGCCACCCTGAACATCAGCCACATGAACGGCAATTGCGCCAGCATCGGCAAGATCCCCGCGAACGGCGACGTGCCTTCCCGGGCGTACAGCGCGGTCAGCTCCTTGGACAACCGCTCGGGATCGCGTCCGTGACGCTTCTGCAGCTCCCGCAGCTCCGGCGCGAGCCGCTGCTTGACCCGGTTGGTACGCGCCTGGCGGACGTTGAGCGGCAGCAGGACCAGGCGTACGGCGAGGGTGAACAGCACGATGGCGAGCGCGGCGTGACCCCCGGACACGCCGATGACGAACGTGACAAGTGAATCGATCATGAGCCCTTCAGACATGACGACGGATCAGGGCTCACGTGTGATGAGCCCCGCTTGACCGGAAGCGGGGCTCGGCTAAGGCGCTCGTGGACGCGGGCGTCCGGCCGCGTCGGGATCGCGCAGCCGCTGGAAGGCCGTGCGGCGCGCGTAGGTCAGCGGGAAGCCGGAGTGCTCACCGCCGAGTGCGGGCAGCAACGTGGCTGCCCACGTGGCCAGCAGGAGGATCGCCATCATGGTGATCCCCACCAGCCACGGATCGAACAGGAACGACGTCACTGTGACGAACGGGACTTACCGACGATGGTGACCGCGATGAAGACGATCAGTGCGACCACACCGACGATCAGGACGAGCTTGAACAGACCTGCCAGCAGGGGCAGAACGAAGGTGAACAGCACGAAGAGACCGAGGATGGCCCCTAAAACGAGCATGACGACTCTACTCATGAGGCCACCGTACGTCCTCCGAGGATGATCCGCGAGGCTTACGAACCTGTGACGTACATGTCCCCTACGTGGGGCTCAGCCGTACGGTGAGACGGTGAACACCCGCATCCTGGTGGTCGACGACGATCCGACCGTGTCCGAGGTCGTGGCGCGCTATCTGGAGCGCGACGGGCACGAGGTCGAGTGCGTGGGCGACGGCGCCGAGGCGTTGCGCAGGGCGCTGGCCGATCCGCCCGACCTCATGGTGCTCGACCTGATGCTGCCCAGGATCGACGGCCTCCAGGTGTGCAGGAAGCTCAGGGAGCGGTGGCCGGTCCCGGTGATCATGCTGACCGCGCTCGGCGAGGAGATCGACCGGGTGGTCGGCCTGGAGACCGGGGCCGACGACTACGTGACGAAGCCGTTCAGCCCGCGGGAACTGGCGTTGCGCGTCCAGTCGGTGCTGCGCCGGGCGCGGGGGGCGTCCGTCACGGCCGGGACCGGCGTGCTGCGCGACGGCGATCTCGTCGTCGACGTCGGGGCCCACGAGGTGCTGCTGGGCGGCCATCGGGTGCTGCTGACGGCCAGGGAGTTCGACCTGCTGGCCTACCTCATGCGCAACCCGCGGCAGGCGTTCAGCCGGTCGGCGCTGCTCGACCAGGTGTGGGGCTGGTCGTTCGGCGACTCCTCGACCGTGACCGTGCACGTGCGGCGGTTACGGGAGAAGATCGAGGCGGACCCGACGCAGCCGCGGCGGATCGTCACGGTCTGGGGCGTCGGATACCGGTACGAGCCACTGGAGATCGCGCGGTGACACCCGCCGAGCCGTGTCTGCTGGAGACGTGCCCGGAGGTCGTGGTGTCCGTGAGCGAGCTGCCCATGGTGGTGGCCGTCTCGGCGGTGCTGGGGCTGCTGGTCGCGGCGGCCGGCGTGTGGGCGATGGGACGGCTGCGGACCAGGTCGATCGGGGTGATGCTGGCCGTCGTCGTGGTGGTCGCCGTGGCGGCGACGCTGGCGGGCGTGGTCGCGATCACCATGAAGATGATCATCGAGGGCGCGGTCAAGGACTTCGTGCTCAGCGTCGTCGCTGTGGGCGGCCTGGTGGGGCTCGGGGTGGCGTTCGTGCTGGCCAGGCGGGTGGTGGGCGAGAGCAGGCGGCTGGTGGCGGCCGTGCGGGAGGTGCCGTTCAGGGCGCCGCAGGGCTTGCCGGCCGAGCTCCAGGAGATCGCCGGCACCCTTGAGGAGGCGTACGCGCGGGAACGCGCCCTGGAGGGCGCGCGCCGGGAGCTGGTCGCCTGGGTGAGCCACGACCTGCGCACGCCGCTCGCCGGCCTGCGGGCCATGGCCGAGGCCCTGGAGGACGAGGTGGTGGCCGACCCCGCGACGGTCACGCGCTACCACGCCCAGATCAAGCTGGAGGTCGAACGGCTCTCGGCCATGGTGGACGACCTGTTCGAGCTGTCGCGGATCCACGCGGGCGCGTTGCGGCTCTCGCGGGCCAGGATCGGGCTCGCCGACCTCGTGGCCGACACGCTGGCCGGGGTCGAGCCGCTGGCCAGGGCCAAGGGGGTGGTGCTCACGGCGGAGGCGGCGGGGGCCGTGCCCGTGGAGGTCGACGCGGCCGCACTGGGCCGGGCCCTGCGGAACCTGGTCGTCAACGCCGTCCGGCACACGCCCTCTGACCGGGCCGTGGTGCTGCGGGCCGCGGTGGACGGGCAGGGGATGGCCTGTCTGTCGGTGGCCGACGGTTGCGGGGGGATTCCCGAGGAGGATCTGCCTCGGGTGTTCGAGGTGGCGTTCCGGGGGGAGGCCGCGCGTACGCCCACCGCCGACGGCGGCGCCGGGCTCGGGCTGGCGATCGCCCAGGGGATCGTCGAGGCGCACGATGGGATGATCGGGGTGGTCAACGAAGGGCCGGGGTGCCGGTTCGAGATCCGCCTGCCCCTGGTGCCCGGAAGTTGACGTTCCCGCACGGTGTCCTGCCTCGATCTTCCGCTTGTGGCTCCGCTCCTCGATCGTGGGCTGCCCCGTCTGGCTGCGGGGTCAGGCGGGTTCGGGGAGCGCCGTGTCGCGATGGCCGAACGACTCTGACATCGCCCGGAATGTCGGGCAGGGCCAGCGCCACATGCAGCTCCGGCACCGCAGGATCGGGTTGGCGGTGTCGCTCGTGATGCCACCCGCGTCGCGCGGCTGGTGCAGGTCGAGCAGCCGTAGCCCGAGCTCGGCGAACCTGAGCAGGTCGGCGCGTGAGCCGGCCAGGAAGTCGAGGTCTTCGCTCGCCAGCCTGGTGCGGATCGGGACGTAGCCCTCGTGGTTCAGCAGCCCGCGCAGGCGCGCCGCTTCGTCATGCCATGACGTGGCCTTTTCTGTACGGATGAGGATGGTCTCCAGACGCTCCCGGAGCCCCTGACGCTGTGGATCTTCAGGTTTCTCTGCATTCATCGATACGAGGCCCATGGGGCGGGCCCCAGCCCCTCCTTCTCCGTGAAGCGTTGCCGGTTCCGGTGTCACGCTGTCAAGCTTCGCGTACTCTCCGTTTTGATGGAGCCCAAACGGAGGACAAAAACCTGTCGTTCCCCTCTCGGCGTGACAACGTGACCGGAAGCCTCCGCGCCGCTAGCCTGCCCATGTGGAGCTCAAGGTCTCGACTCGATCACATGCCGGGTGCGCACTCGTTGCCATCACCGGAGAAATCGACCTCTATACGGCGCCTCACCTGCAGGCCGAGTTCACTCGGCTGCTGCAGGACGGGCCCAGCCGGGTGGTCATCGACATGTCCGCCGTGGATTTCTGCGACTCCACGGGGATGAACGTGCTGCTCTCGGCGCTCAAGCGCATGAAAGAGCGGGGAGGCGTGCTGGAGGTGGCCGCGCCGCGTCCGGCCGTCCGCAAGATCCTGCAGGTCACGGGGCTCGTCTCGGTGTTCACCGTGCATGACGAGCTGCCGCAGGAGTTCCTCATCACCGAGGGATCATGACGCAGGCTGACACGGCTGTCGTCATTCCCGCGGTGAACGAGGGCGACCGCATCGCGGCCACCGTCGCCGCCGCGGCCGGCCTGCCCGGTGTCGATCTCGTCGTGGTCGTCGACGACGGCTCGACGGACCGCACCGGCAAGGTGGCGCGGGCGGCGGGGGCGCGGGTGGTCCGCCACAGCCGCAACCGGGGAAAGGCCGCGGCCATGGAGACGGGTGCGGAGGCCGTACGCCTCCTCGACGAGGACCGTACCCCTCGCCACCTGCTCTTCCTCGACGCCGACCTGGGTGACACGGCGCGCGCCGCGGCGCCGCTGGTGGAGCCTGTGCGCGAGGGCAAGGCCGACATGACGATCGCGGTGTTCGGCACGCGGGTGAAGCTCGGCGGCCACGGCTTAGTCGTGCGCGTGTCCAGAGACGGCATCCGTCGCGCCACCGGCTTCGAGGCCGCCCAGCCGCTCAACGGCCAGCGCTGCCTGACCAGAGCCGCCTTCGAGGCCGCGCGGCCGCTGGCGCACGGGTTCGGTGTGGAGACGGCGCTGACGATCGACCTGTTGCGCAAGGGGTTCAGGGTCGTCGAGGTCGAGGTGGAGATGTCCCACCGGGCCACCGGCAACGACTGGCGCGCCCAGTTGCACCGGGCCCGGCAGCTGCGGGATGTGGCGCTGGCTCTGGCGAGTCGCGAGCCGGTGGTCGTGGAAAACCTTGGCAAACTTCTTCCGAAGCGCTGATTTCGGGCTCCGGGTTATCCACAGGCGTGGATGATCTGGGGCTGGGGTCGTCATGAGTGTGCTGGAATTTGCGGGTGACTTCGGAGAGACGCCGCGAACAGGCACAAGCGCGACCCTTCTGGGTGAGATCGCTGCGTCTTCCGTGGTCCGGCGGCACGACGACCATGTCCGGCCTCCTCGCCGACGGCGACGGGCGCCGGTTCTCGCCGGTCCCGATGGCCCGGATGTCCGGCGCGGGTGAGTGGGCCGCCGCGCCTCGGCGGGATCGGCCGGTCGGCGCGGTCCGGGAGCGGCTGGCGTTCCCCGGGCTGATGATGATCGCGGTCTCGGTGCTGCTGACGATCACGATCGGGCTGCTCGGGCCCTCTCCCATGGTTCCCGCGCTGGGCGGGCCGGGGTGGCAGCCGCCGTACTCGCTGGCGGCCGGGCCTGATCCGTATGCGGTGATCGTGCTGGCCGCTGCGGCCGTGGTCATCGGCGGGCTCGGGTTGCTGGCGGCGCTGGCGGCCGGTCCGCGTCCTGTGCCGAGCCCCCGGCTCCTGGTGCTTCTCGGGTGTCTCGCCGCGGGGGTGCTCGCGTTCCTGCCCCCTTCGGGTTCCGGCGACCATCTCAACTACGCCGCATATGGCCGGATGGTCACGTTGGGGGTGAACCCCTACACGCACGGCGCCGACGACCTGCCGGGTGATCCGATCGCCGACGCCGTCGAGCGTCCCTGGCGCGAGGAGCCCAGCGTCTACGGGCCCGTCGCCACCGCTCTCCAGGCGCTGGCGAGCTGGGTCGGCGGCGACTCGCTCCGGCTGACCATCTTCGTGCTGGCGGTGTTCAACGTCGCGGCCTTCGTCGTCACGGCGCTGCTGATCGACCGGTTCACCAGGCACGACCCCGCCCGCCGGACGCGTGCCGCCTTGTTGTGGGCGGTCAATCCGCTGCTGCTCTACCACCTGGTCGCGGGCATGCACGCCGACACCCTCGCGATCGCCTGCATGGTGGCCGCGTTGCTGGCCAGGGCGCATCCGGTGAGGTCGGGGGTGCTGCTCGGGCTCGGGGTGGCGACGAAGCTCAACGCGGGGCTGGTGGCGCTGGGGCCCGCGTGGGAGCTGCGCCGCCGTCCGGGGCGGCTGGCCGTCATGGCGGTGAGCGCGCTGGCCGTGGTGGTCGTCGGCTACACGATCGTCGGGCCCGAGGCGATCGCGCCGGTGACGACGACCAGCAAGGCGATCTCGCACGCCTCGTTCTGGAAGCTGGTGCAGGGGTGGCTCTGGGCCCTGGTCGCCCCCGGGAGCGCGTACCGGGGGGAGATCCAGGTCGGCGCGCTGGTGGTGCTCGCCCTCGTCGCCTGGCCGTTGCTCCGGCTGGCGTCCCGGCGGGCCTCGGCCGGTCAGGGCGCGGCGGCTGCCGGGGGGTTGCAGGCGCCCGTCGTGGCGGCGGCGCTGGTCGTGGCCTACCTGTTCGCCACGCCGTACATCCTGCCCTGGTACGACGGGCTGGCGTTCGGGATGCTGGCCCTGGTGGGCGCCTCGGCCGTCGACGGGTTCATGGTCGCCCACCTGCTGGTCCTGTCCCTGGCCTACCTGCCCGCCCGGGTGGACGGGCAGCCGCCGGGCGTCGAATGGCTCAGCGGCGTCCTCAGGCCTCAGATCGCGTGGGCGCTGCTGGCGTTGACCGTCCTGCTGGTGGTGTGGGCGTGGCGAGCTGGAGGGCCCGTACGCAGGCCGCGAGCGTCAGCGGCACCGCCACCGTGAGCGCCATGGCCGGGATGGCGATGCCCGAGTCGTTCATGAGGAAGCCCAGGAAGGCGCAGGTGAGCGTCCCGAGCAGGCCGGCCCTGAGCGGCGGAGCCAGCGCGTACGCCTGACCGAGCGCCGAGGCGCCCCACCGCGACGGACGGGCCAGCACCAGGAACAGGAACGCCAGCGCGACCAGCGAGAGAAGGGTCAGCGGCCAGTTGCCCACGGTCACGCCGATCATGGCCCCGAACTTGCGTCCGACGACGGTCCACGCCTGGCCGTCGATGATCTGCTGCACGAAGGCGCCGAGGTGGGTCCGCCTGTCCGCGGGGCGCATCCAGTCGACGAACGAGATGGCGGCGATCAGCGCGACCGCGACCGCTCCGACGAGGAGTAGTTTCAGCACCGACACGCGCCTGCCGGACAGCAGGATGAGAAAGACCGCCACCCCGATCACGAACGCCGGAACGCCGCCGAAGTCCGCACCCCACGAGGGTGAGCCGTCCGCGAAGACGGCGAACGCGCCGTACAGGCCGCACAGCGCCACCACGATCGTCCGGGAGACGCCCCTGCCGAGCAGCCAATGTGCCACGCCGGCCAGGCCGAGGATCGTGCCGGTGGCGTAGACGGCGAAGGCGATGTTGCTGAAGCCGTAGAACCGTCCTCCGGTGACGGGTTCGTAGCCGGTTACGGCGTTCACCTGGAGTGCTGAGCCGGTCATCACGTCGATGAGGAGGGCGAGCGAGGTGACGGCGGCGACCACGGTGAGCGGGCCGAGCACGTGCGTACGCCAGGGGCCGGCGAAGGCGAGGGCGGTGATCAGCGCGGCGATGGCCAGGATCGTCATGATCACCGAGACCATCGGCATCGGCAGGCTCCACCACGGCACGAGCTGGGCCAGGAAGGTGGAGACGGCGACGGCGCCGCTGACGGTCGCCACCACCTGGATGGCCGCCAGCAGCTTCGAGGCGTCGGCCGGCTCGCCGTCCGTTTGAGGGGCCGAGTGGTCCTTCGCCGGGGGCGCGTGGCCGTCGGTGGACGGCGTGCTCTTCCCGGCGCGGGTGGAGCGGCGGCGGCGGAGCGCCAGGGCGGCGAGGGCGTAGAAGATCAGCTGGACGGTGACCAGGACGGTGAAGAAGGGCCCGCGCACGTCGCGGAGCACCTGGCTGGCCAGATCGCCGTCGGCGAGCCGCGTCACCGTGGCGGCGGCCGGGTCGGGGGCGTTGCCGTCGGGCTGCCAGGCGCGGCCGACCACGTCGCGGGGGGCGGTCAGGCCCAGGAGCTGGATTGCGGTGGCGGTGAGGTCGGTGATGGTGACCAGGGCGTCCTGGCGGGTGGAGGAGGCCGTGAGGTAGCCCTGCGGGTACGGCTGCCCGGTCGGGGACGGTCCCGTGGCGATGGCCGCGTGGAGGTGGGCGTTGGGGCTGACGTCGGAGGTCCCGGCGAGCAGGAGGGTGGTGTTCGGGGGCAGCTTGCCGATCAGGGCGGCGATCTGCTGGTCCGCCCGGGTCGCGGCGGCTTGGCGTTCGGCGGCCGGGAGGGAGCCCGGGACGCCGGCCTCGTCGGGCACGCCCTTGGTCCAGGCGGTGGCGAGGTCGGCGGCCTCGAAGACGATCAGGTTGTAGGGGGTCAGGTCGTTCAGGCCGTCGAGGGTGGGGGTGTATTTAGTGATTTTTCCGGCTTTGTCGGCGGCGGCGAGGGCGGCACCGGGGCCGATCGCCGCCACCTTGCCCCCGCCGTCGGTCACCAACTGGCCCAGCGTGCCCAACTGGGCCGCGTAGCCGGTGTCGGCCTGGAAGGCCACCAGGTCCCGCCAGTTGGGGACGGTGGCGCCTTCGCCGGCGGGCTGGGGGGCCGCCGGGGAGGGGCATCCTCGGCCCGGGGCGCCGGCGCGCTGGCCTGCGGAGATGGTCAGCCAGCCGGCGATGGGACAGGTGATGCCGCGGTCCGGGGGCGGGACGGCGCGGGTGGACAGCGATGCCGAGCTGCCCTGGGTGACGAGCTTCCACAGGGTAGGGGTGCCCGACTGGCTGAAGTCGCTCCACTGCAGGCCGGGAACCCCGACCAGCGCCACCCGCCGACCCTCCGGACCGGTTGGGACGTGCATGCCGCCTGCGGCCGTTGCGGTGGCTGGGCCGTCCAAGCTGCCTGAGGTCGTTGCGGCGGTGGCCGGGCCGGGGAGGAGGACGGTTGCGAGCAGGAGGCCGAGGATCACGGTGACGAGCGGGCGGCCTGCGCGAGGTCCCACCGTCCCGAACCGCCGCCGGCGGGCGGGGACATCCGAAGTCGGACGAAGGCGCGGCAGAAAGCCGGGGGCGGGGGCGTCCGAGGTCGGGGCGAGGGGTGGCAGAGGGTGGGGCGTGGGGCGTACGCGGGGCTCTTGGTGCTCGGCCCCGAGCGTGGCGTAAGGCATGTACGGAACCCCCAGTGTCTGCGCCCTCGATGAACAGCCACGGTAACGTGCCACATCGTGACAAGAGGCGAGGTGCGGGTGATCCGGCGGCAGTGGTGGGCGTGGGTCGTCGTGGCGCTCGTCGTCGCGGCGGCGGCGGCGCCCCTGGTGCACACGTGGCTGACCAACCCGGACGACCAGCGGCTCGTCGACCTCGACGTCTACCGTACCGGCGGCCAGATGCTGCTCGACGGCCGTCCGGTGTACGACTTCTTCACGCCCGCGCCCCAGCTGCTGCCCTTCACCTATCCGCCCGTCGCGGCGATGCTGGCCGTGGCGCTGGCCGAGATGTCCTGGGGCACCGCCCAATGGGTGTGGACGGCCGGGATCTTCGTGGCGCTGGCCGTCACCGTCTGGTTCGCCTTCCGGCAGGCTCTGCGGGCCTACGTGCCGTGGGTGTTCGCGCTGCTCATGGTGGCCTGCACGTACCTGATGCCGATCCGCGACCAGGTGCGGTTCGGTCAGGTGGACATCCTGCTGGTCGCCCTGTGCCTGGTGGACTGCGTGGCGCGGCGGCCCTGGCTGCCCCGGGGGTTCCTGGTCGGGCTGGCCACGGCCGTCAAGCTGACGCCGGGCGTCTTCCTGATCTACTTCCTGGTCACCAAGCAGTGGCGGCCGTTCTTCATGGCGGCGTTCGTGGCGGCGGTGCTGACGTTGCTGCCGTTCGTGGTGATCCCGCAGGACGCGTCCGCCTTCTGGTTCTCGGCGCTGCTCGATCCGGAGCGGCTGGGGGCGAACACGGCCACCACGAACCAGTCGATCCGGGGCATGCTGCTGCGGCTGTACATGCCGGATTCGCTGACGTTCGTGATCTGGGCCGTGATCGTGGCGGCCGTGGCCTGGTACGGGTTCCGGGCGGCGCGGGCGGCGTACCAGGCGAAGGACGAGCTGACGGCGGTCGCGCTCACGTCGCTGATGGCGGTGCTGCTCTCGCCCGTCGCCTGGATCCACCATCTGGCCTGGGTGGTCGTGGTGCTCGGGGCGATCGTCGGCGACGGGCGCGATCCGGTCAGGCTGCGGGTGGCCGCGGGCGTCTGGCTGTTCTACGTGGTTCCCGTGCCGTGGTGGGGGGTCTCGCTGATCGCCGCCAAGATCCCGGGGGTGAGCCTGGTGCTCGGGAAGATCGTCCAGGACGGGTTCGGGCTCGGGGCGCTGGTCCTGGTCTGGTTGCTGGCGTCCTGGTTGCCCAAACGGCGGCAATTGGCTTGACCGAAGTATTACCCTCTGTGGCGTGCTCATTACCGCGTGGGTAGTCGTGGGTCTCGTGGCCGGGGTGAGTGGCGTGTTCATCGGCTACATGGGGCTCAGGCAGGCGAGGTCCGCCGTCGACGACTGCCTGCGCAGGGTGGCCAGGCAGACGAGCGAGGGCGCCGGCGATCTCAAGGCCATCAGGGACGTGGCCGTGTGCCGCTACGACGCGCTCGCCGAGATGAGCGGCAGGCTCTCGTTCTCGGTGGCCATGATCAACGGGCTGGGCGACGGCATCGTCCTGACCTCGATCAACGGCACCAGCGAGACGCGCACGTACGTGCGGCCGGTGGTGGGCGGCAAGGGGCAGCAGCCGCTGTCGCCGGAGGAGGAGCAGGCGGTCCGGGCGGCCCGGCTGGGGCTGGGGCCGCTGGTCCCGCCGCGGATGCTCAAGAGCTCACACTGAGTGTCCGGACGGGTGCCGTACGCGGTCGGCGAAAGGACGGCGTGCTGCGGCCACCTGCGGATACTCTGGATGCATGCCCAGACTCGCCTATCTCGGACCGGAAGGGACCTTCACCGAAGAGGCCCTGAGGCTCCTCGACCCCGCCGCCGAGCGCCTGCCGTGCGCCACGGTCAGCGCGGCGCTCAACGCTGCCCGTTCCGGTGACGCCGACGGCGCCGTCGTGCCGCTGGAGAACTCGATCGAGGGCGCGATCACCACGACACTCGATGAGTTCGCCTGGGGCGAGCCGCTGACGATCACGGCCGAGCTGCTGCTCCCGGTCCAGTTCTCGCTGCTGGCCAGGCCCGACACCGAGATCGTGCACATCAAGCGGGTCTACACGCACCCCGCGGCCATCACGCAGTGCCGCGCCTACATCGCCCGCGAGCTGCCCGACGCCGTGGTGGTCGCCGCGCCCTCGACGGCGGCCGCGGCCCAGGAGGTCTCGCTGCCCGGCTCGCCGTACGACGCGGCCATCGCCGCGCGCATCGCCGGCGAGCACTACGGGCTGGTCCCGCTGGCCGGCGACATCGGCGACCGGTCCGACACGGTGACCAGGTTCGTCAAGGTGAGCCGTCCGGGGCCGCTGCCCGAGGCGACCGGGTCCGACCGCACCACGCTGGTGGTCTTCCTCGCCGACGACCACCCGGGCGCGCTGCTGGAGATGCTGACCGAGTTCTCCGTGCGCGGGGTCAACCTGACCCGCATCGAGTCGCGGCCGACGGGCGACGGCATCGGGCGCTACTTCTTCCACTTCGACTTCGAGGGGCACATCGCCGACGCGCGGGTGGGCGAGGCCGTCTCCGGCCTTCACCGGATCTGCGGCGAGGTGCGCTTCCTCGGCAGCTACCCCCGCGCCGACGGGGTCGCGCCGCAGATCAAGAGGGGCACGGCCGACACCGAGTTCGCCGGGGCCGCCGACTGGCTGGCCCGCATCCGGTCCGGGCAGGTCTGACCCGCCTGGGGGTGCGTTCAGGCGGGCCGTCCGGCTTCCGAGCGGCGTGCCGGGGAATCCGGGGGCGGGTCGGGGGCGCGCGCCGGTAGCCTTTCCTTGTGATTGACCTGCGTACCCTTCGTGAGGATCCCGACCGGCTACGGGCGTCGCAGCGTGCCCGCGGTGAGGACGACTCCGTCGTCGCAACGCTGCTCGACCTCGATGAGCGTCACCGATCCGCGCTGACCTCGTTCGAGTCGATGCGCGCTGAGCAAAAGAGCATGGGCAAGTCGGTCTCCAAGGCGCAGGGCGAGGAGAAGGCCGCGCTGCTCCAGCGGGCCAAGGACCTCGCGAGCCAGGTCAAGGCCGCCGAGGCCGAGGCGGAGAAGCTGGCCGCCGAGCTCGACGAGCTCATGCAGACGGTGCCCAACATCGTCGAGGAGGGCGCCCCTCCCGGCGGCGAGGACGACTATGTCGTCCTGGAGACGTCCGGCACGCCGCGCGAGTTCGACTTCGAGCCGAAGGACCACCTGGAGCTGGGCGAGGCGCTCGGCGCGATCGACATGGAGCGCGGCGCCAAGGTGTCCGGCTCGCGGTTCTTCTTCCTCAAGGGCGTCGGCGCCCGGCTCCAGCTCGGCCTGCTCAACATGGCGATGCAGCAGGCGATCGAGGCCGGGTTCACGCCGATGATCACGCCGGTGCTGGTCAAGCCGGAGACCATGCAGGGCACCGGCTTCCACGTCGCCCACGACAAGGAGATCTACCGCCTGCCCGAGGACGACCTCTACCTGGTCGGCACCTCCGAGGTGGCGCTGGCCGGCTACCACGCCAACGAGATCGTGAGCGGCGACGAGCTGCCGCTGCGCTACGCCGGCTGGTCGTCGTGCTTCCGGCGCGAGGCCGGCTCGTACGGCAAGGACACCCGGGGCATCATCAGGGTCCACCAGTTCGACAAGGTGGAGATGTTCTCCTACGTCCGTCCCGAGGACGCGCACGAGGAGCACCAGCGGCTGCTGGCCTGGGAGAAGGAGATGCTCGCCAAGATCGAGGTCCCCTACCGGATCATCGACACGGCGGCGGGCGATCTCGGCATGTCGGCGGCGCGCAAGTTCGACTGCGAGGCCTGGATCCCGACCCAGGGTCGCTACCGCGAGCTGACCTCGACCTCCAACTGCACCGAGTTCCAGTCCCGCAGGCTCGCCGTCCGTTATCGGGACAAGGACGGCAAGCCTCAGCATCTGGCCACGCTCAACGGCACGCTGGCCACCACCCGGTGGATCGTGGCGATCCTGGAGAACCACCAGCAGGCCGACGGCTCGGTGGTGGTTCCCAAGGCACTGCGTCCCTACGTGGGGCTCGACGTGCTGGAGCCGTCCAAGTAGGGGTGGCGGCGGGCGTCGATCGCGATGACGGCGGCGCCCGCCACCACGACCAGGCAGGTCAGCACGGCCGCCAGCGCGGCGGCGGTGCCATGGGTCTCGGGCGTGCCGATCGCCCAGCCGCGGAAGGGCAGGTAGACGGCCGCGTGGACCAGCGGCGCGGCCACCACGCCGACCGTCGCGCTCACCGCCCGCGGCTTTCCGTCCCAGGCGAACATGACGCATGCCACCCCGGACGCCAGCGCCACCGACCAGCCGAACAAGCCGGTGAGGTTGACGAGCAGCACCTTGTGGGTCTCGCTGTCCAGCGCGGCGTACATGGCCAGCGCGCCGATCACCCCTGATCCCGCGAACCAGCCCTGGCGCCTGCGCATCCCGGCGCCGACGCCGCCGAGCAGCATGCACACGGCCAGGAAGAGCGCGATGTTCCGTTCGGGCGTGAGGTCCACCTCGTCGGCCTGCACGGCGTCGGCGCTGTAGGACCAGCCGAGGCGGCGCCAGGCGCCCGACACGTCCCGGACGAGGATGCCGGCCACGCCGTTGGCGACGACCACGACGTGCCCTCCCGGCCTAGCCTGCACCGCCAGGTCGTAGGACCTGAGCGAGCTCTCGTCCACGTCGTACTGCCTGGCCAGCCGGTCCTGGGCGCCGGGGGACGGCGGCCAGGAGGGCTGCCAGGTCCGGCCGCCGTCGTCGGACTGGTCCACGCCCAGGCGGTCCTGGCGGACGCGGTAGCAGCGGGTCACGTGGCCGGGGACGCACTGGGCGCTGATCGGCGTCCGCGTCGAGGCCGGGGCCGTGCCGTCGGTCCAGGTGGTCCCGCCGTCGTCGGAGAGGCGGGAGTCATGTATGGCGGCGGTCGTCCGTACGACGATCTTGCCCGAAGCGGTCACGTCCACGGACACGGCCTCAAGCGGCGAGACGGGCGCGGCCGTGGCGGTCACGGCCAGGAGGGCCAGGGGCACGGTGACCAGGATCCGCCGGCGTGGGGAGTCCGTGGTGGCGCTGCGCCGCCGTACCCACCAGGCCAGGGCGAGGGCGGGCAGGGCGATCAGGTCCGTGGGGTCGGCCAGGACGCGCGAGGGCCCGGCGACGAGGCTCCAGGCTTGGGAGGCGAGCTCGGCGCCCGTCCCGGTGGTCTTCACGAACGTGAACAGCAGGCCGGTCAGGACGGTGGCCGCCAGGTCGGCGCGGCGTCCGAGGAGCAGTGCCGCCAGGGCGGGGGCGACCACGAGTCCGGCCAGGTCACTGAGCTTGCCGGTGAGGAAGCCCGGCCAGAGCGGTTTGAGAAGGTGGTCGTTGACCAAGAGCACGATGACCCCGGTGATGGTCACGGGGTGACATAACCACGCGTACCTCATATACGGGTGGATGGCGGAGAGTGGCGGGAAGTTGAGCCTTCCGCAAGGCCGTGACTGACTTGTGAGGCTTCCCGGTCACGGCAGGAGTTTTCCACAGGGTGACGCGCACCTGTGGATGAACAATGCCTGTGTGGCGAACCGGCCCTGTGAGGGCTTCAGGCGGCCCTTACGCGCGAGCACATGTCTGGACAATGCAGGAGACCGGATAACACCCGTCAGGGGCACCACGGCGTTGTGAGGCTCACCCCGAAGGCATGGATGCGGTTGTCCGGAAGCACGGTCGGGGTGAGAAGCAAAAAGACCGGAGTCCGCTGGAATGCGGACCCCGGTCTTACTTGTCGAACTACGAACTACAGGTCAGAGGGCACGGACCTGGGAGGCCTGCGGCCCCTTCTGTCCCTGCGTGATCTCGAACTCGACCCGCTGGCCGTCTTCAAGGCTGCGGTAGCCGTTGCCGACGATCTCGGAGAAGTGCACGAACACGTCCGGCGCACCGCCGTCCGGGGCGATGAAGCCGAAGCCCTTCTCGGCGTTGAACCACTTGACGGTTCCCTGAGCCATAAAAGCTCTCCCTCAGGATGTGAATCTATGGGATCCACACCTCGTGGATCCCGGTGTGTCGTACAGCAAGCACCCGGGGTGGCTCAGACAAAGTCATGCTGGTTTTCACTACGGGATCAGCTAATACAACGCCATCATATCTAACACCATTCTGGCGCGTTGGTGTTCCCGTCCCTACGAAGATTTCTGTCAGGCGGCATCACCGGGCAAACTGGAACCTGTTATGCGAAGCCTTGCACCGCCGCGCCTAGTGGCCACCGACCTCGACGGCACCGCTCTGCGCGCCGACGGAACCGTGTCTCCCCGGACGGCTGCGGCCTTCGCGAAAGTCGAGGAATCCGGGGCCGCGCTGGTCTTCGTGACCGGCCGGCCGCCGAGGTGGATGAGCGGGGTCGCGGGCGCCGTAAGGCACCGTGGCCTGGCCATATGCGCCAACGGTGCACTGATCTACGATCTCCATACCGAACGGATAGTGGAATCTCACCTGATCGAAGCCGACGTACTCGGGGAAGTCGTCGCTCAGCTACGAGCGAACGTGTCCGATCTCGCATTTTCGGTCGAGTATGAAGGTGGTTTTGCGCATGAGTCAGATTTCAGGCTCGGCGGGCTGGATCGCAAGGGTGTCGGAGTTGTCCGGATTGACCGGGACGCGCTGACTGCCCGGCCATGCGCCAAGCTGCTCGCCCTTCATCCCGACATGGGCGCCGACGAGCTGCACGCGGCCGTGCACGACCTGGTGGGGCACCTGGTGACCGCGACCCATTCCAGCTCCGGCGGCCTGGTCGAGATGAGCGCCCAGGGCGTGACGAAGGCCACGGCGCTGGCCGCGCTGGCCGGGCGGCACGAGATCAAGCCGGCCCAGGTGATCGCATTCGGCGACATGCCGAACGACCTGCCCATGCTGAGCTGGGCAGGCACGTCGTACGCCGTCGCGAACGCCCACCCCGACGTGCTGGCGGCGGTCGATCACGTGACCGCGTCCAACGACGAGGACGGCGTCGCTCAGGTGCTGGAGCGGCTCTACAGGTAGGGGCCCGAACCGCTCGGCGGCCGGTGGCCCTCGTCACCCTGCGGTACACCGGGCAGCGCCCGACGCATCTGCTCCAACTGCGCCCTGGCCGCCATCTGCTGGGCGAAAAGGGTGGTCTGGATACCGTGGAACAAACCCTCCAGCCAGCCCACGAGCTGGGCATGCGCGATACGCAGCTCGGCCTCGCTGGGCGGCGTGCCGTTGTCGTCGGTGAACGGGAGCGACAACCGTTCCAGCTCGTCGACCAGCTCCGGCGCCAAACCGTCCTCAAGCTCCTTGATGGAGGACTCGTGGATCTCCTTCAAGCGCTTGCGGCTGGCCTCGTCGAGCGGGGCCGCGCGCACCTCCTCCAGCAGCTGCCTGATCATGCTGCCGATGCGCATCACCTTGGCGGGCTGCTCGACCAGGTTGGTGACCGAGCGCTCCTCTTCACCGCTGTCGCCCTGACCTTGGAAGTCGGGCCCCACCACCACGATGTGAGGGGTGTTGTTGTCCTCAGCATTCATAACACTCACCGTACTAGCAGGATCTTGCCGACGTGCTCTCCCGAATCCAACATTCGGTGTGCATCGGCCGCCTCCGCCATGGGCACCCTCGCGTACACGATCGGACGTACGGCACCCGCCTCGACCAGCGGCCACACGTTGTCCACGACGCTGCGCACGATGACGCCCTTCTCGTCCACCGGACGGGCGCGCAGCGTGGTGCCGTGGACGGCGGCCCGCTTGGTCAGCAGCGCGCCGAGGTCGAGCTCGGCCTTCCCGCCGCCCTGGAGGCCGATGACCACCAGCCGGCCGCCGGTGCGCAGCGCCCGTACGTTGGCCGCCAGGTATTTGGCGCCCATGATGTCGAGGATGACGTCGGCCTCCACCCGGTCGGCGAAGTCCTCCTCGCGGTAGTTGACGACCTCGTCCGCGCCCAGCTTCCTGACCTGCTCGGCCTTCGCCTCGGACCCGACCGTGGCCGCCACCCGCGAGCCGAGCGCCTTGGCGAGCTGCACCGCGAACGTGCCGATGCCGCTGGCGCCGCCGTGCACCAGCAGGGTCTCGCCGCGGCGCAGCCGGCCGACCATGAAGACGTTCGACCACACCGTGCACGCCGCCTCGGGCAGCCCCGCCGCCTCCTCCAGCGGCACGCCCTGCGGCGCGGGCATGACCTGCTGCCAGGGCACCGCCACGCGCTCGGCGTAACCGCCACCGGCGAGCAGCGCGCACACCTCGTCCCCGGCCTTGAACTGCTCGACGTCCGCGCCCACGGCGGCCACCACGCCCGACACCTCCAGCCCCGGGTACGGGGGCGCGCCGGCAGGCGGGTCGTAGAAGCCGTGCCGCTGGTGGACGTCCGCGCGGTTCACCGCCGAGGCGGCCACGTCGATGAGGACGTCGCCGCGCCCGACGGACGGATCGGGCACCTCACGCCACTCCAGGACCTCGGGTCCACCCGGTTCGGTGATCTCAATGGCTCGCATGCGATCCACGGTAGCCGGGCAAAGAAGTTGTGGGTTGCCGAGCTGCGCGGGAACGCGTGGCGTTAACCTGCAAAGTATTTGCTGCCCCTTTAGACCCACCCGAGGGGGAACACGGTGGCAAGACACGATCGAGAAGAATCTCTCGAGGAACAGCTGGCCTGGCTGGACGCGATCAAGGAGACGGAGGAGACGCCGGTCTCCGTCGGAGCCTCGTCCGCATCCGTGGACGAGCCGGTCGCTTCGCCGTACCCCAAGGACCCGTGGCTGCTCGTACCGGCCCATGACACGCCGACGCCGCCGCTGTTCCGCGCCGCCGTCGACTCCGTGTACGGCCACGCGGCGGCCGAGGAGCTGCCCGAGGAGGAGAGCGAGGCCGCGGAGTGGCTGGACCGGGCCGGCACGCAGGAGGGCGGCACGGAGCAGGAGAGCGCCGTGGGCGAGCCCGCCGCGCCGCCGGTGAGCCTGGGCCGGTCCGAGGACCCCTTCCTGGCGCCGCTCAAGCCGCTGCCGCGGCCTGACGACACCGACAGCTACCCGTTGTCGTTCACGTCCCCCGAGCAGGCGGAGAGCGGGGAGAAGGCCGAGGAGCAGGACGAGGAGCCGGGCTGGCCGTCCCCCGCCGACTGGTCGCGGCCCGCCGAGCAGTCGAGCGAGACGCAGCCGATGATCACCGAGCTGCCCCAGGTGTTCGACGTGCCCGCCCGCACCGAGCCGCCCAGGGCCTTCGACGAGCAGCCGAAGACGTTCGAGCAGCCGAAGACGTTCGAGCAGCCCAGGGGGTTTGAGGAGCCCAAGCCCGTCGAGGAACCCGAACCGGTCGAGGAGCGCGTACAGAGAGAGCCGGTCGAGGAGGCCCCGGCCGACGAGCGGCCCCGCTGGGACGAGCGGCCGCAGTGGTCCGACACCTCCTTCCGCGAGGGCCGCCCCCAGCCGCCCGAGATCACGCACGGCGAGCCCGCCCCAGCCCCTCAGGAGGCCCCGCGGGACGAGCGCCCGCAGTGGAGCGACCGCCAGGAGTGGCGGCCGGCCGAGCGGGAGATCCCGCCGCCGCACGAGCGCCGGCGACGTCCGGCGCCCATCCCCGTGTTCACCGCGCCACAGCGGCCGCCGCTCACCGGCAGGCCCACCGCCGACAGCCTCGACCCCGAGTCGCTGCTGCGCGGCAGGCGCAACGCGCCCTCCAAGGGCTGGCGGCGGCTGGTCTACAAGGCGTCCGGCGGCTGGATCAAGCCGGGCGAGGCGCCGGAGGTGCGCCGTCGCCGCGAGCTGGTGACCAGGGCACGCACCCCTGTGACCACCGGCCACCACCGGGTCGCCGTGCTGAGCCTGAAGGGCGGCGTGGGCAAGACCACGACCACGGTCGGCCTCGGCGCGACGCTCGCGCAGATGCGCGGCGACCGCGTGATCGCCGTCGACGCCAACCCCGACCGGGGCACGCTGTCCGACAAGCTGGTGCTGGAGACCTCCGCCACCGTGCGCGACCTGCTCAACGAGCGCGACCAGGTCAAGCGGTACGTGGACATCAGGGCGTTCACCTCGCAGGCGCCCTCACGGCTGGAGGTGCTGGCCTCCGACCGCGACCCGTCGGTGTCGGAGGCGTTCAGCGGCTCCGACTACCAGGCCGTCTCCCAGGTGCTGGAGAACTTCTACTCCATCTGCATCACCGACTGCGGCACCGGCCTGCTCCACTCCGCCATGGGCGGCGTGCTCGGGCTCGCCGACCAGATCGTGCTGGTCAGCAGCCCTTCCGTGGACGGCGCCAGGGCCGCCTCGGCCACCCTCGACTGGCTGGAGGCCCACCACTACGCCGACCTGGTGAAGAACGCGACCGTGGTGCTGTGCAGCGTCCGGCCGCGGTCGAAGTCGGCGGTGGACATCAGAAAGTTGGAGGCCCATTTCGCCGCCAGGTGCCGCGCGGTGATCAGGGTGCCGTACGACCCGCACCTGGAGGAGGGCGCGGAGATCGACCTCGACCGGCTCCAGGAGGCGACCAGGGAGGCCTACCTGCAGCTCGCCGCCAGCGTGGGCGACGGGTTCGCGGGGATGCGCGAGTGAGCGGAGGGTGTGGGATTCGAACCCACGAGGCCATCGCTGACCTGGCCGCTTTCAAGGCGGCTGCACTCGTCCACTATGCGAACCCTCCTGTGCGCACACCACGATAGCGGCTGTGGTGGCAGGGGAGTACGTTCAGGAGGCGGCGGATCCGGAGGCCCAGGTCGAGGCGCGCGCTCCGACCGGTCTGCGAGCGGCCGCCTCCGACGGCGTGCTCGCGGTCTAGCCTCGGCCGAGCTGTGACAGCAGCCAGCGGGGGCCCTCGGTCTCGGCTCCGAGCTCGGCCACCCGCTCCTTGAGCCGGCGGTCGGCCGTGACGACGAGCACCCGCTCCCACGGCTTCACCTGGCCCACGATGTCCACGATCGCGTCGTCGCCGCTGCCCGTGGCCGCGACCACCTGAAGCCCCGGGATCTCGGGGGTGCTCCTGGCCGCGCCCTCCACCACCGCGACCACCCGCGGGAACCACTGCGACAACACCGGATGGGTGAGCCTGAGCTCGGCCACCTCGGTGAGCAGGCGCGTGGTGGCGCCCAGCCGGTCCTTCCACCAGCCGTGCTCGGCGCGCGCGCCGATGATGTTGGCGACGTCGAGCACGATCGTCTCGGGGCGGATGGCGGCCTGGACGCGGTCCCACGTGGCGGCGAAGCCGGGGTGCAGCTTGCGGCCGGCCAGTTCGGGCAACGGCAGCCAGCGCAGGTCGGTGCTCTCGCTGTTGGCGGGCCTGGCCGGGACCAGCTCGGCGGACTCGGCGATCACCGTCTCGAAGGTCCAGCCTCCGTGGTCGTCGAGGTAGACGCCCTGCACGCGGAATCCGTCGCCGCCGAGGGCTGCCTCTTCGTGGGCCTCGCGCAGCGCGCTGGTGACGGCGTCCTCGTGGCTGTCGCGGGCGCCGCCGGGCAGGCCCCAGGTGCCGCCGTGGTGGCTCCACAGCGAGCGTTCCTGCATGAGCACGTGGGGCACGCCGAGCGGGTCATGATGGACGAGGAGCAGGCCCGATGCTCCGTGGATGCCCCAATGTCTGTGTCCGAGCCCGCATTCGGCCCAGCCGTCGCCGTCCTTAGCCGCCATGAGGGATTGTCTCAGCCTCCGCCCTTACTGAAATGTTGCAGGTCCTTGGCACCCGCCCAGTAGCCGCCCCACTCCCAGCCGACGTCGGCGAAGGCCCTTACGACCTTGTCTCCAGGGTTTACCACACCTTTACCCTTCAGTGGGCGCTCGGTGTACCTCTTGGCATTTTGGTGTGCGGTGCCACCACTTGCAGTGACATATGGGTTCTCGCGGGGATTGATGTCAATGGCTTGGCCGTACGCATGGTTCGACCAATTGCTGGAGCCGGTCGCGCGACGGCAGTTGAACGCCGAGGTGTTGTCCGCCTCGATGGAGGCGAAGTCGTCGCCTTTGTAGACGTCGACCAGCTTCATCTGCCTGATGGGCCAGCGCCAGTCGTACAGCTTGCGGAAGACGGTCTCGATGTCGTCGGTGACCGTTTTGCGGACGACCAGCTCGCCCGTGTGCGGTTTGTCGTCGAAGCCCCAGAACGACATGGTGACGAGCCGGAGGTCCTGGTAGGAGACCGGGCACCCGGGCCGCCACGAGTACGGCAGCCGTTCGCGCGCCACCTTCGTGACCTTCGACGTGAACGGCGGCGGAGCCGTCGGGCTCGGCTCGCTCGTCGGTGAGGTCGTGGGCGAGATCGTCCCGGATGCCGGCGCGGAAGGCGTGGGCGTGGCGCCGGACGAGGCGACGGGCTCCTGCCCTGCGCACGAAACGGACGTGAGCACCACGAACGCCATGGCGGCTGTACGTTTCATCTGGCCACCATATGCGACGTCATGCCAGGTCAGGGGACTATCAGCACGGTACGGCGAGCCCGTTTCGCCAGGCCGACGGCCACCGAGCCGCCCAGGGCGTGCCAGGAGGAGCGCGACCTGCCGACCACGATGGCGTCGGCCCGGTAGGAGCTGGCCAGTGCCTCCAGCTCCCGGGCGGTGTCCCCGCGGACGCTGACGAACTGCCAGGGCACGCCCGCGCCTCTCAGCTCGTCCCGAAGGTCGTCGGTGAGGTCGGCCGCGGAGTCGGGGATGACCGGAGAGCCGGCGAAGAACCACATGGTGGTGCTGTTGATCGGCTCCACGAAGGCGACGAGCAGCGCGGCGGCGTCCCGACGGGCCAGCCCGGCCGCGTACGCGAGCGCGTTGCGGCTGGGGTCCGACCCGTCGAAGCCGACGACGAGCAGTCCGGCGCCGTCCTTGCCGATCTCGAACTGCCCCGCGGGGAGCCGGCCCTCCAGTGGCTCCCAGCCGGAGTCTGTGCTACCGCCGAACACGGCATGACTCGCGTCAGGCGTCCGCGTGCTTGCCACGGCGGGCCAGCTCGCGCAGGGAGTCGGCGGCGTAGATCACCAGGGCGACGAACGACACGGCGGCGAGCCCGCCACCGACCCACAGGTCGTTGACCGTCGCGTTCGCGTACGAGGCGCCCCGGGGCTGGTAGCCGACCGCGAACGGCGCGGCGACCAGCCACAACCCGGTCAGGAACAGCAGGACGAGGGCGGCGATGCCCAGTTTGGCCTTCATCGGGACTCCTCCAGACCCACCAGGGTGGTCTTGCCGTTCTGACGGTGCTCACCGCCGCGGCTCGGGTTGTGCATGTCCTCGCGCAGCGCCTCCACGAGCGGGGCGAGCAGGCTGGCCAGCTCGGCGGAGGACGCCTGCGGCGCGACGGGCACGGGCTCGGGCTCGGGCTCCGGCTTCACGCGCTGCTTGACCGCCACCAGGCCGCGCACCACGAGCTCTTCGTGGATGGCCAGGACGAAGCCGACGACGCCCACGAGACCGAAGACGGTCACGCCGAGGCCCGAGAAGAACTCGGTCGTGGTGGGGTCGGCCCAGTCGGCGTTCTCGGGCTGCGTGCCGAGGGCGAAGGGGGCGATCATCAGCCACAGGCCGGCCATGACCGCCAGGGCCGCCGCTACGGCGCCCACGAACTTGCGAATCATTGAGAGACTCCTCCGGATACGAGGTCTTGCTGCGCCGGCCTGGCCTGCGCGATGAGGGCGCGCGAGGTGGGCCGAAGCACGTTCTGTGCGACCGTCCAGGCGCGTTCGCGCTCGGGGCGGCCGTCGGGCGGCGCCATCCTGGCGACCGCGGAGAGCAGCGCGGACGGCTGGCCGTTCGACCGCTCGACACGCTGGGCGATGAGCTCCAGGAGCAGCCCGGCCAGGACCAGGTCGTCCTTGCCGAGTGGCTTGGGGCCGGCCGGCATCGTCGTGCCGCGCAGCGGCAGCTCCTTCAGGAACAGCGCCGCGATGAACCCGAGCAGCGCGATCGGCACGCCGACCAGGAACACCGTCTCCAGAGCCCGGGTGAAGGACTCCAGGATGATGCCCTTCAGCGGCTCGGGCAGGTGCTGGATCGCGGCGGGGCTGCCCAGCTTCTGCCCGGTGCCGGGCAGGTGGAGGCGGGCCTTGGCCACGAGGTCGGCGAACTCGCTCGCCTGCCGGTTGGTCAGGATCGCGCCGAAGCCCGCGACGCCCATCGCGCCGCCGAGCGAGCGGAAGAACGAGACGCCGGCCGTGGTCGAGGCCATGTCGCGCAGCTCGGAGCCGTTCTGGGCGGCCAGGATGAGCATCTGCATGGACAGGCCGAGGCCGATGCCCAGCACGCCCACGTCGAAGCCGATGAGCCATTCGCTGGAGTCGACGTGCAGCCGGGAGAGCAGGAACAGGCCGACGGCCACGATCACGAGGCCCGCCACCGGGAAGATCTTCCACTTGCCGGTGTTCGTGACGATCTTGCCGGAGATCACGCCCGCCAGGAACAGCGCCACCACCATGGGCAGCGTCATCAGGCCCGAGTTCGTCGGGCTCAGGCCCTTGACGATCTGCAGGTACTGCGGCAGGTAGATCATCGCGCCGAACATGGCCATGCCGACGAACAGCGAGGCCGCGCTGGTGAGCACGAACGTGCGGTTCCTGAACAGCCGCGGGGGCAGGATCGGGTTGCGCGCCGTACGCTCGGCGAGCACCGCCAGGGCCAGCATGAGCACGGCGAACGCGCCCAGGAAGTAGGTCCAGAACGAGTTCCACTCGAACTCGGTGCCGCCCAGCGTCAGCAGCAGCATCAGCGAGGCCGCGCTGGCCGTGATGGTCGTGGCGCCCCAGATGTCGATCGAGGTGTTCCGCTTGACCTTGGGCAGCCGTAGCACCTTCTGCACCACCGCGAACGCGACGATGGCGAACGGCACCACGACGTAGAAGCACCAGCGCCAGCCGAGCCAGTCGGTGTCCACGATGAACCCGCCGAGCAGCGGTCCCGCGACGGTGGAGATCCCGAAGACGGCCCCCATGTAACCGGAGTACCGGCCGCGTTCACGCGGCGAGACGATGTCTCCGAGGATCACCTGCGCAAGGGCCGACAAACCACCCACACCCAGGCCCTGTACGGCACGTGCCGCGATGAGCTGTCCCATGTTCTGGGACAGACCGGCCACCAGTGAAGCCGCCACGAACAGACCGAGAGCGGTCTGGAAGAGCAGTTTCCGTCCGAACAGGTCGGACAGTTTGCCCCACAACGGCGTCGAGACCGTCATCGTCAGCATGGTGGCGCTGGCCACCCATGAGTACTGGTCCTGACCGCCGAGTTCCCCCACGATCGTCGGCAACGCGGTGCCCACCACGGAAGTGGAGATCATCGACGTCAGCATGGCGAGCATGAGCCCGGACATGACCTCGAGGATCTCGCGGTGGGTGTACTGCCTTCGGGCGGGGGGAGCGGCCTGTGCCTGGGCTACCAAGACACCACATCCCCTTCATACGCACTTGTCCAAGATTGAGTATACGCATGTTTACTAGCCGCGCGGCAAGTGACTTTATTCCTGAGTAGAGTTCGAAACATGGACGCCCAGACGACGGACGCCCGGCCCCGCGGACGCGAGGCCACCCGGCAGCGCATCCTTGACGCGGCACGCGTGCTGTTCGGCGAGCACGGGTACGAGCAGGTCACCGTCCGCATGATCGCCGCGGCCGCGGAGGCCAACATCGCGCTGGTCGGCCGCTATTTCGGCTCCAAGGCCGGGCTCTTCGGCGCGGTGCTCGAAGGCGAGCCCACGTTCGTCGCCCTGCTGGCCGGCGAGCCCGGGAGCCTGCCGCGCCGCCTGGCCGAATACGCGGCCGAGCGTATGCACCACGACCCCGAGAGCCCGGTCCTGCGCACCCTCGAACGCTCGGCCGCCCATCCGGAGATCCAGGACGTCGTGCGCGAGCGCCTGCGCACGTCCATCCTCGATCCGCTGGCCGCGCAGCTCGACGGCCCGGACGTCCAGGCGCGGGCCAGGATGGCGACGGCCGTCTTCCTGGGCATCGGCGCGATGCGCCGCCGCCTGGGCCCGGAGCAGCCCACGGCGGCCGACGTCGAGCGGCTGACCGCGGTGTTCGAGGCGTGTCTGGCGGAGTGAAACTTTCATCGCTCTGACCGGCTGTGGCCTGGGAAAAGCCGGTTCGCAGCGGTCCGATGTCTTTCTGCGGGACAGCCGGGCTACCTACGATCCAGACATCGTGGGAGCGCTCCCACTCCCACACTACGGACGGAGTAACCTCATGTCTCGCAGAAAGCCCGCGCTCGCGGCGCTCCTCGCCGCCACCGCCATGGCCGCGGCGGGAGCGGTCGTCCTCGCCTCGTCCACCGCCCAGGCCGCCGACTCCGCTTTCTACGTGGATCCCCTGACGAACGCCGCCAAGTGGGTCGCCGCCAACCCGGGCGACAGCCGTACGGCGGTGATCAGGGACCGGATCGCCGCCGTGCCCCAGGGCCGATGGTTCGCCACGTACAACCCCGCGACGGTCCGGAGCGAGGTCGACTCCTACGTCGGGGCCGCCGCGGCGGCGGGCAAGGTCCCGATCGTCGTCGTGTACGACATGCCCAACCGCGACTGCGGCGGCGCGAGCGCGGGCGGCGCGCCCGACCACGCGTCCTACCGGGCGTGGATCGACCAGATCGCGGCCGGTCTGGGCGGGCGGGCCGCGACCGTGGTGCTCGAACCCGACGCGCTGGCCATCATGACGAACTGCATGAACGCCTCGCAGCAGGCCGAGGTGAAGGCGTCCATGGCGTACGCGGGCAAGAAGTTCAAGGCGACGTCGTCGCAGGTCAAGGTGTACTTCGACATCGGTCACGACGCGTGGTTGTCGGCCTCGGAGGCCGCGTCCAGGCTCAACGGCGCCGACGTCGGGGGCAGCGCGGACGGCATCGCGCTCAACACGTCCAACTACCGCTCGACGCCGGGGCTGGTGTCGTACGCCAAGAGCGTCATCGCGGCGACCGGCGTCTCCAGGCTGAAGGCGGTCATCGACACCAGCCGCAACGGCAACGGCCCGGCGGGCAGCGAGTGGTGCGACCCCGCCGGCCGGGCCACCGGCCTCTGGAGCACCACGAACACCGGTGACCCGGCGATCGACGCCTACCTGTGGGTCAAGCCGCCGGGCGAGGCCGACGGGTGCATCGCGGCGGCCGGGCAGTTCGTGCCGCAGCGGGCGTACGACCTGGCCATGGCCGCGCCCTCACCGACCGCCACCCCGACCGTCACGCCAACGGTCACTCCCACTGTGACGCCGACCGTCACGCCCACCACCGGCCCGGCCGGCTGCTCGGCCGCCTACAAGGTGACCAGCCAGTGGCAGGGCGGCTTCCAGGCCGAGGTCACCGTCAAGAACACCGGCTCGTCGCCGACCGCGGGCTGGAAGGTGCAGTGGACGTTCCCCGGCGGCCAGACGATCAGCCAGCTCTGGAACGGCACCCTGTCCGGCAACGCCACCGTGACGAACCTGAGCTGGAACGGCGCCCTGGCCGGCGGCGCGACGACCACGTTCGGCCTCCTCGCCAACGGCAACGCCGCCACCAGCACCCCACCCGCGCTCACCTGCACCGCGTCCTGACGCCCGCCCACGCCCCTCGCGCACCGTCGCGAGGGGCGCCGGGGAAACCGGCGGGGAAATAAGCGGAGAGCCGTTACGGTTGCACTCGCCGATGGCCACCGTCCAGGCGAAAGGGCTCGTACCCCATGACTGTTCCACTCTCCATCCTTGATCTGGCGCACATCGGCGACGGAGAGACGGCGAGCGAGAGCCTGGCCGCGAGCGTGGGCCTGGCCCAGCGGGCCGAAGAACTGGGATACCACCGCATCTGGTACGCCGAGCACCACAACATGCCGAGCATCGCCTCCTCGGCCACCAGCGTGCTCATCGCCCACGTAGCCGCCCACACCAGGACGATCCGTCTCGGAGCGGGCGGCATCATGCTGCCCAACCACTCCCCGCTGACCATCGCCGAGCAGTTCGGCACCCTGGAGACCCTCCACCCCGGACGCATCGACCTCGGCCTCGGCCGCGCCCCCGGCAGCGACCAGCAGACCATGCGCGCCCTGCGGCGCACCCCCGGCGCCGCCGACACCTTCCCCCAGGACGTCCTCGAACTACAGGGATACCTGACCGGCGAGTCGCGCATCCCCGGTGTGGACGCCACGCCGGGCAAGGGCACGAACGTGCCGCTGTACATCCTCGGCTCGTCGCTGTTCGGCGCCCAGCTCGCCGCCGCGCTCGGGCTGCCGTACGCGTTCGCCTCGCACTTCGCGCCCGACGCGCTGGAGGAGGCCGTGGCGCTCTACCGGCGCGAGTTCAAGCCGTCCGAGCAGCTGGCCGAGCCTTACGTCATCGCCGGGGTGAACGTGATCGCCGCCGACACCGGCGAGGAGGCGCAGGAGCAGCTGCTGACGGCCAAGCGGTACCGGGTGAGCCGGTTCCTCGGGCGCGGACGCACGTTCACGCCGGAGGAGGCCGACATGGTGCTCGAATCGGCGGCCGGGCAGCAGATCCTGCGGATGATGCAGTACTCCGCCGTCGGCACGCCCGCCGAGGTGGAGGACTATCTGACCCGCTTCGCCGCGCACGCCCAGGCCGACGAGCTGATCGTCGTCTCCTCGGCGCCCGACAGGAAGGCGTGGCTGCGTTCCATCGAGCTGCTGGCCGCCGCCCACGGCCTCGCGGGCGCCGCCTCCTAGTCGGCCGAGCGCTGCGGCCTCAGCAGGTGAGGCCCGGTCAGGTCGGACGGCGGCGCGGGCGACAAGCCGGCGTCGACGAGCTGGGAGCGCAACGCGAGCACCGTGCGTTCGAGGGCCCGGATCTGGGCCTGCAACCGGCGGATCTGGTCGCGCATCGCGACCGAGCTGCTCTGCTCGTCGACCAGCTCCGCGCCGAGCTGGCTCGCCTGGCCCTGCATCCTGGTCATCTGCTTCTCCATCTGCGCCAGGGCGTCCTCGTAGATCGTCTTGGCGCGGATGAAGGCCTCGGCGTCGACCTTCGAGCGCTCGACCTCGGCCTGGTGCTCGACCTGGAGCAACGCGCTCTGCTGGGACTTCTTGCTGGCGTCCGTCGCGGACCGGAAGGCGAGGTAGGCCACGCCGAGCGGCACGACGCCGACGCCGAGCTGGACCAGGATGTCACTCAGACCGGACATGGTGGCCCCCCAAGGGACGGATCACCCCTGTGTAGGTGACGCCGTCGTCGCTGTACCAGGCGTTGACCGTCAGCCCGATCGCGAACTCGCTGCCGTCGCGATGGAGGCCGACCAGCGGGATGATCCGGCCGGCCAGCTCGGAGTGGCCGTCGGAGAGCACCCGGGCCAGGCCGTCGGTGTGCGGGTCGCGGAAGCGCGGCGGCATCAGGATCGTCAGCGACCTGCCGACCGCCTCGTCGGTGTCCCAGCCGAACAGGGCCTCGGCCTGCGGGTTCCACGACTGGATCGTCCCCGAGGAGTCGGCCACGATGACGGCCGTCGACGACGCGGCGCGCCGGCCCGGCAGGCGGTTGATCACGACGGCCTCGGGCCAGGTGGCGATCAGCGCGATCCAGCCGCCGAAGGCCAGCCACACCGCCCCGCCGACCCAGCCGCGCGGGTTGTCGCCGGTGAAGGTCGAGAGCAGATAGATCAGCCCGTACGTGAGGAGCACCGCGGTCGCGGCGGCGAAGGCCATCCGGTCGGACCGCATGAACGCCTGCGTCAGGCAGAGCAGGCCGAGCGCGCACCAGACCGCCGCCCAGGCGGGCAGCGGGGCGATGACGGCCAGCGTGGCGTAGCCGGGGGTGCCGCGCTGGCTGCCCGGCACGAACGCCAGCGAGGCCGCGATGGCCAGGCTCAGCAGGCCGACGAACGTCAAGGAGGCGCCCCGCCTCCCGATGCGGCGGAGGACTCGGGTGAGGGTACGGCGACGTGGGGGCGTACCGACAACGGGCCCATGACTCACAGTCGCCACATTAATGCAGGCGGTTATTTTCCGATGAGACTATCGCGCCTGGAAACGCCGGGGAAACGGCGCCGGCGCTTGCATTCCTCTCCTGGAACCGCCCGAGGAGAGGTGTGCAATGAGTGGAGCCGGATTCCCGCAGCCGTCACGGCGGACGACGTTGGGCCTGCTGGGGGCCGTGCCCCTGGACGGGTTCCCCGACGAGGTCGCCAGGCACGTCACCGTGCACCAGCTCCTCACCCACAGCTCCGGCCTGCCGGACTTCACCGTCCAGGACCCCGACGACGTCAAGCGGGTCACCCACAGCGTCGAGGAGCAGACCCGGTTCATCAGTACGCGCACCCGCCTGCTCAAGCCCGCCTACACCCCCGGGACCGACAAGACCTACAGCAGCTCCGGCTACGAGATCCTCGGCGAGCTCGTCGCCACCCTGTCCGGGCTGCCCTTCCACGAGTACGTGCGGCGCAACCGACGGCGTCCGCCACCTGGAGGCGGGGGCCGTGTCTGAACGGCGGGCCCGGCACCAACGCCGCCCGCGCCTTCATCGGCTCAGGCGGCGGCAGCGGCTTCTCCTCGGCCCCCGACCTGGTGCGGTTCGCGCTCGCGCTGCAACGCGACAAGCTGCTGAACCGCGCCTACACCCAGCTCTACCTGAGCCCCAAGATGTCCGGCCCACCCCTCGCCGGCCCCGGCCCGGCGCCCGCGGCCGAAGCCTTCCAGGCGTACGGGCCCATCGCCGTGATCACCGGCGACCAGCGGCACATCGGCCATGGCGGCGGGATCGCCGGCGGCAACACGAACTGGTCGATCTACCTCGACCGCGACTGGGTGGGGGTCATCCTGTGCAACTACGACCTCGACATCCAGTCCGTCATCCGCCAGGAACGGCAGGCCGTCCCGGGTGCCTGAACGCCGTCGATAGGGTCGGGCGCATGGGTGTCGAGGTGGGTGTGGTGCGTGAGGTGGACCAGGAGCTCGTGGACGCCTTCGGGGTGCTGCTGCCGCAGCTCTCCGCGTCCGCCGAGCCGCTGGACCGGGCGGCGCTCGAACGCGTCGTGCGCAGCGAGGCGATCACCGTGCTGACCGCCCGCCTGGACGGGCGGATCGTCGGGACGTTGACGCTGGTCCTGTTCCCGGTGGCGACCGGCATGCGCGCCCGCATCGAGGACGTGGTGGTCGATGCCTCGGCAAGAGGGCGCGGGGTCGCCGCCGAGCTGACCCGGCACGCCCTGCACCTGGCCGGACAGGCGCGGGCCCGTACGGTCGACCTCACCTCCCGCCCCGACCGCGAAGCCGCCAACCGCCTGTACGAGCGCCTCGGCTTCCGGGCCAGAAGCTCGACGGTCTACCGCTACGGCTCCGAGCGGTAGCCCGTACGGCAGCTGGTCAGGAGGCGGGCGAGGGTCTGGGCAGGGGGTTCGCCGTCGGTGTGGAGGACGGTCGTGGCCAAGGTGCCGGTCGGTGAGGCCATGCCCTCGCCGAGGGTGCTCTTGCCTGTTGCGGCGGGACCGATGAGGATCATCCACGGCGCTGCACGCATCCGTCCATTCTCCCGGCAACCGGTGAAACCTTGTCGAGGGCACCGTGAAACCGGCGTCCCCGACAGTGGAGCCATGAGCATCACAGAAATCGGGCACACCGGGGTCGGCCCACCCCTCAGCGGGGCCACCGAACTCGCCGTACGCGCCGAAGGGCTGGTGAAGACGTTCGGCGCGCACCGGGCCGTGGACGGCATCGACCTGGACGTACGCACCGGCGAGATCTTCGGCGTCCTCGGCCCCAACGGCGCCGGCAAGACCACCACCCTGCGCATGCTGGCCACCCTCCTGAAGATCGACGCCGGCCGCGCCGAGATCTTCGGCGTGGACGTGGCCGCCAACCCGCACGTGATCCGCCAGCTCGTCGGCGTCACCGGGCAGTACGCCTCGGTCGACGAGAACCTGACCGCCCGCGAGAACCTCTGGCTGTTCAGCCGCCTCCAGGGCATCGCCAAGCCGCGCGCCCGGAGCATCGCCACCGAGCTGCTGGGCCAGTTCGGCCTGGAGGACGCCGCCGACAAGCCGATCTCGCAGTTCTCCGGCGGCATGCGCAGGCGCCTGGACCTGGCGGTCAGCCTGATCACCAGGCCGCCGTTGATCTTCCTGGACGAGCCCACCACCGGCCTCGACCCGCGCACCCGGGGCCAGATGTGGGACGCCATCCGCGACCTGGTCGCCGACGGCTGCACGGTGCTGCTGACCACCCAGTACCTGGACGAGGCCGACCAACTCGCCGACCGCATCGCCGTCATCGACCACGGCCGCAAGGTCGCCGAGGGCACCCCCGACGAGCTGAAGAGCGCGGTCGGCAACTCGACCCTCCAACTGCTGCTCGCCGACCCGGACGAGGTGCCCGCCGCCGTCGAGGTCGTGCGGCGCGTCCTCGGCTCCGACCCGGTGCTCAGCCCGGAGCAGGGCCGCCTCAACGTCGCGCTCGACCAGGCGGACCTGGCCGCCGAGGTGCTGATCGCGCTGCGTACCGCCGGGGTGTCGATCTCCTCGGTGAGCGTGGCCAAGCCCAGCCTGGACGAGGTGTTCCTCGTACTGACCGGCCACGAGACGGACGGCGACGCCGCGACCGGCACGGAGGAGAACCGATGAGCACCATGATCGCCCCCACCCGTGAGCGGGTACGGGCCGCCGACCGCGTGGAGGCCGCCCGGCGGCGCGTGACCATGGGGGAGACCGTCGCCCAGACGTTGTCGATGGCCTGGCGGGCGCTGAAGAAGATGCGCCGCAACCCGGAGCAGTTCTTCGACGTGGCGCTGCAGCCCATCCTGTTCACCGCGATGTTCGCCTTCATCTTCGGCGGCGCCATCGCCGGCGACGTGCAGAACTACCTCCCGCTGATGATCCCGGGCATCCTCGCCCAGACGGTGCTGACGACCTGCATGGCCACCGGCACGCAGCTCCGCGAGGACATGGAGAAGGGCGTCTTCGACCGGTTCAAGTCGTTGCCGATCGCCCGGATCGCGCCGCTGGCCGGCCCGATGGTGGCCGACCTGCTGCGTTACACGATCGCGGCCACGCTGACCTTCGGCATGGGCCTGGTGATGGGCTACCGGCCGGGCGGCGGCGCGGTCGGCGTCCTGGCCGCGATCCTGCTGGCCATCTTCACGGGCTGGTCGCTGGCATGGATCTTCACCTGGGTCGGCACGATCGCCCGGAGCGCCCAGGCCGTCCAGGGCATCTCGATGATGATCCTGTTCCCGTTGACGTTCCTGTCGAACGCGTTCGTCCCCGTGGAGACCCTGCCCGACTGGCTGGCCGCGTTCGTCCGGGTCAACCCGGTCTCACACCTGGTCACCGCCGCCCGGGACCTCGCCAACAGCGCCTCCCTCAGCGGCGAGGTGGCCTGGACGCTCCTGGCCTGCGCGGCCGTCATGGCGATCTTCGCTCCCCTGTCGGTACGCAGCTACAAGCGGCACATGTGAGCGCCGCCGGTCAGGGCCGAAGACCTGCTCGACGTGCCGCCGCGCCTCGTCGAGCAGGTCCGGTCCGCGCCGGTCGCCGTACTCGGAGCGGACGGTGGCGAGCATGCCGGGCGCGGCCCGTTCCGCGTACGGCACGATCCGCTCGAAGCTCATGCTCGGCATCGTGCTGTTGTACGTGAACCGTTCGGCCAGCACCAGCAGCCTGATCGCGTCGCGCGCCGCCATGGCCTCCCGCAGCAGCCCCCAGGTCCCGAACGCGAACAACATCGTGCCGCACACCGGGAAGTCGAGGACGGGGTTCTCCACGACCAGCAGGTCGTAGCGCCGCGCCCGCGCGAACAGCTCCTCGCCGAACCGGACGTCCCGCGGCCCGGCGTGATGCGCGTACGCCGTCAGCGTGATCGCCTCCGTGACGATCGACCAGGGCGTGGTCTCCTCGGGCGGTACCCCCGGCGGACGCAGGTCGCCCGCCCGCTCGACCGCCCTGCGGTACTCCGCCAGCGCCGCGGCCGTCTGCCCGCGGGCGAGCGCGATCTCGGCCGCGCACAGCAGGTCGATCGCCGCCCCGCCGAGTATCGCGTCACCGTCGTTGATCCCGGTGATGCCGGCGAGCTCGGCCTCGGCGGCGTCGAGATCGCCGTCGGCCAGCGCCGAGACCAGCAGGACCGAGCGGAGCTGGGCCTCGTCGTCGGCGGCGCCGAGCCGGCGCAGCACCGGGATGGCGGTCCGCGCGTGGCCGACCGCGCGTCCGCGGTCGCCGAGCTGCATGACCAGATGGGCCAGCACGGTGTGCGTGATGGCGGAGATCCACGGCCCCTCGTCGCCGCGGAGCAACGACAGCGTCTGCTCGGCGGCCTCGATCGCCTCGTCCACGGCTCCCACGTTCTCCAGGACGTGGATGCTCGCCTGCGCCGCCGCCAGCGCCACGTCGCGGTCGGGGCTCCGGCGCAGCACCATCAGCTTGCGGAAGGCGTCGTCCCGGTCCCACGAGAGCACCACCGTGCTCATCGCCCCCAGGCGGGGATCGGTCTCGCCGGTCTCCGGCAGCTCGCACAGGAGCAGGCGAAGAGGGTCGTGGGCGCGGTCGCTCACGGCGATGGTGTTCATCAGCGAGATCAGCAGGGCGGCCCGGGTCACCTCGACGAGGTGCGGCGGCGGCGCCCAACCCTTGATCACCTGCCCGATCGCCTCCCGGTGGACGAAGATCCGGGAGTGGTCGCCGCGGATCGACCACAGGGCGCCCACACCGGCCAGCAACTGGACCGTCGTGACCGGATCGGACTCGGCGAGCGCCTGCCGGAGCAGGTCGGCGAGGTTGCCCTCCTCCGCGCACAGCGCGTCGACCGCCGTGTACTGCTCGGGGCCGAACAGTTTGTAGGCGTACGCGTGGGCGTACGCCGTCGCCCACTCCCGTTGCGCCGTCCGGGCCGCGGCCTCCTCGCCGGCCTCCTTCAGGCGCATCCGGCCGAACTCCCTGACCGTCTCCAGCATGCGGTAGCGCAGGCCGTACGCCGTCTCGCGGACGCTGAGGATGGACTGCTCGGTGAGCGCGTCCACGACGTGCAGGGCGTCCGGGCCGAGTACGTGCTCGGCCGCGGCCAGCGTGAACCCGTCGCCGAACAGCGCCAGCCAGCGCCACGCCTGCCGTTGGGGCTCGTCCAGCAGGTTCCACGACCAGTCGATCACCGCGAGCAGCGTCTGGTGGCGGTCGGGGGCCGTACGGTTGCCGCCGCGCAGCAGGACGAACCGGTCGGCCAGCCGTCGCGCGATCTCCTCGACCGACATCACCCGCACCTTGGCCGCGGCCAGCTCGATCGCGAGCGGCAGCCCGTCGAGGCGGGCGACGACCTCCCCGACCGCCTGCCCGTCCAGCCGCACCCCCGGACGGGCGGCCGTGGCACGCTGGCGGAACAGCTCCGCGGCGTCGTCCGCGCGCAGCTCGCCGAGCAGGTAGACGCGTTCGGCGGGGATCGACAGGGGAGCCCGCGAGGTGGTGAGCACCCGCAGGTCGCGGGCCGTCACGGTGAGGAAGGCCACCAGGTCGGCGACGGCCTCGATCACGTGCTCGCAGTTGTCCAGGATCAGCAGCGCCGGAGCCTGGTCGAGATGCTGGGCGATCCGGGCCCGTACGTCGGCGCGCTGCTCGGCGGTCAGGGTACGACGGCCGCCGACCGAGTCGCGGACCCCGAGCGCCGACCCCACCTCGCCCACCACGCCCTCCGGCGAGGAGACGCCGACCAGCTCGATGAAGTGGACGACGGACTGCGCGGCGTTCCGGCCGACGACATGAGCCAGCCTCGTCTTGCCCAGGCCGCCAGGGCCGATGACGGAGACCACCCGGTTGGTCGGCAGCAGCGAGTGGATCGCACGGATGTCGTCCTCGCGGCCGAGCAGGGAGGAACCGTCGAACTGGATGCCCACGCGTACCGGCCGGTCCGCGTGGAGGAGTTCGGCGTGCACGCGGGCCAGGCCGGGGCCCGGTTCGGTGCCGAGCCGGTCGATCAGCCCCGAACGGTGACGTTCGTAGCGCTCCAACGCGGCGGCGGCCCCGCGTACGGCGGCCTCGCTGCGCAGCAGGCAGGTCAGCAGCTCCTCGTCCTGCGGCCGTTCGGCCGCGACCTCCTCCAGCAGCGGCAGCGCGCTCTCGTGCGCGCCGCTGCGGCTGCCCGCGATCGCCGCCACGCGCCTGGCCTCGGCCACCTGCCTCGCCGCGACGGCGCGCAGGTCGGCGAGCGGGCCAGTGGCGCCGTCGGGGCCGGCCACGACGAGGTCCATGGCCTCCTCGGCACGACGGCGCGCCAGCGCCGTGTCGTCCTCGCCCAGCGCCGCCCGCGCCTGCTCCACCAGCGTCCCGAGCAGCAGCACGTCGACCTGTGCGGCGGGGAGCCCGAGCCGGTAGCCGCGCGGGACGCGCACGACGGCGTCGGGGCAGGTCGCCGCCCTGGTACGGGAGACGACCACCTGCAACGCCTTGGTCGGGTTGGCCGGCGGCCCGTCGGGCCACAGCTCCTCGACCAGCCGGTCGTCGCCGACCCCCGCGCGTCCCTGGAGGGCCAGCACGGCCAGCAGGGTGTGCGCGCGGTCGCTCACGACGTGCGCGCCGCGCCACCGGACGCCGTCGAGGAGGACCAGTGAGGGAGACACATCCTCAGCTTACGGACGATTCACCGGCCCGTGCCGCCTCCGGCACGCGGCCCAGCGGAACGCCTTGCCCGCTCGACACTCAGACCGCCTTCGCCCGGCCGGTGCCGACGGCCTCGTCGACAAAGGCGTCTGCGAACGATGCGACGGCTCGATCGACCGGTACACGATCCCGTTCATCCGCCCCGACGACAGCACCCCGCTGCTGAACGCCTTCAAGGGCACGGTCTACCGGTTCGCCAGATCCATGGCGGCGAACCCCTGGCTGGGCGCCGCCGTGGCCACCGTGAAAAGCCGTCCCATGCTGTACGTCACCATCTCGGGAGCGGGCGCCGGCGCGATCCTGCCCCATCTGGACAGACAAGGGCTTCCCAAGGAGGTCGTCTTCGTCCAGGACGCGACCGCACTCGTGAACGACGAACTCCTGGACGTGAGGAGCAGGCCGTTCGCCCCGGTGGTGGCCTCCTGGCGGGACGCGCCGACCACGGTTCGGAAGGACCGGAGCTGCCGGCTGGGGCAATGCGCCGCGCAGAAACTGCTCAACCGCATCTTCGCCGACGCGCGCCGGCGCAACGCGTCGGGCGCGTCGGAGGTGCGCCCGCCCGCTCTGACCGGCGTGATTACGATGAGGTGTGGAACGGCTTCGTAGCGTGCCCGTGGCGGACGACGAGGTGGAGGTGCTGATCGTCGGTGGCGGCGCGGTCGGGCTCACCGCACGGGCGCTGCTCGAACGCTGGGGCGTGCGGACCCTGCTGGTCGAGCGACACCGCGAGCCGTCACCCTTTCCCAGGGCCCGGCTGCTCAACGTGCGCTCGATGGAGATCTACCGCCTGCTCGGCCTCGCTCCCGAGATCACCGCCACAGCCTTCACCCCCGAGTACGGCCGCATCCGCTTCCGCGACACCATGCGGGACCGCGACTTCGCCACGGCGGCGATGATCGGGATCAACGCGCCGGTGCCCGAGAGCCCTGTGACCGGCGTGGTCACCTCCCAGGACCGTCTGGAACCGATCCTGCTCGCCGGGGCGTCGTCACCGGTCCGCTTCGGCACCGGGCTCGTCGACCTGACCGAAGAGGCCGACGGCGTCGCGGCCCTGATCGGCGGCTCTCACGGCGGCTCTCACGGTGGTTCTCTCGGTGCCTCTCGTGGCTCTCGACCCGGAGACCGGACCCGCCTGCGCGCCCGGTACGTCCTCGCCGCCGACGGTGCGAACTCCACCGTCCGGAGCCTGCTGGGCATCGGCGTCTCCGGCCCCGGGCGGATGGGCGGCTTCACCACCGTCGTGTTCGACGCCGTTCCACCCGGACAACATCGGCTTCTACGAACCGTGGGACGGCCAGGACGACACCTGACCCTCTGATCGGCAGGGAAGTGCGGACGCTTCGTCAGTCACCGGCGCCCCTGATGAAGCGGGAACGCCGGCTCATTCACCCAGAGGCCGAAGCTGTCTGGCCTCCACCGCATGCCGCCCCTTGCGTCGCTCACCCAGCCGCACGCCCCGGTCGGGGGCATCGGGCACGCTGCTGCCCACGTTCGACAGCTCCAGCGGAACGCCCTTGTCGGTCGTCCCCATGGCTTGGCCATCCGTGCTCGATCGGCCAGTGTCTCAGGGGTGGACCGACTGGTCGGCGAGGGCCTCGGCGACGGTGAGGCTGTCTTCGTAGACGGCATATCGGGTGATCAGCCCGTCCTTGACGGTGAGGTGAAGCGCGCACAGGGCCACGTATCGCCTCCCAGTGGCCTTCACCATCTGCTTGATGTCGCCGAGCACCGCCGCTTCCGTTCCGTCGATGAGGACGCGGGACACCTCTCCGGCCGACTCTTCGGGGACGTGGAAGGCGGCTATTTCCCGGAAGTGGTCGGCGACGTCGGCGCGGGTGTACCGGGGACGGATCCACGGCACCGCCGGATGGCCGTCCTCCGGCCAGTCCAGTTGCCAGTCGACGTGCTCGGCGAACAACTCGGCCATCCGGTCCGGATCGCCCTCGCCCAGCCGGCGAAGGAACTCCTCCGTCGTGGCACGAGTGCTCGCCTGGTTCGGCGTGCTCATAGTGAACTGGTACTCGTGCCGGATCAGCCCCTTTCCGCCGAGGGTGAGAAAGATCCGGCCGGCCCAGGCGATGTTCCCTTCTGCTGCGGGGACCATGTGGGTGGTGAAGGTGACCGTGTCGTGGTGGCCGGTCGCGTCGCCCGCGGGCCGGAAGACGAATCCTGCGTCCCGCACCAGATCGTTGTGTGCCTGGGTGATCCGGGCCTCAAGGGCGTCATGACCGTGGTATCGGGCGGATTCGGTGACCTGTGTGCCGTCCGCGTCCCACAGTCCAGCGATGGCATTTCGGCGCGCAACCGGGTCGGTCTCGTTCCATACAGCGACGTAGCGGTTGACAAACTGGTCGATATCAATGTCGATGTCCACGTGTGGGACGTTATTTCGGTTCCACTGACATCCCATGTCAGTGGACTGAGGCAGACTTCACCGCATGCGTGCGAGCCGTGACCACCGTGCAGCTCGAACTTATTTGCCTCCCGCGAGGGCGGCGACGGGCGGAGGGATTCGATGGCGGGTCGCCGAATCGTGTTGTGGGACATCGACCACACCCTCATCGACACCAGAGGTGTCGGCCGTGAGCTCTCGGCGCAGGCGTTCGAGCAAGTGACGGACGTCCCCATGGTCAAGCAGGCGAAGATCGACGGCCTCACCGAATCGGTGATCTTCCGAGAGACTGCGAAGCTCCATGGCCTGCGGACCGACCGGTACGATTTCGAGCGCTTCGCCGCGGCCCTCGCCAAGGCCCACCTGGCGCGGGCTGCCGACCTGCGGAAGCGCGGTCACGCCCTCCCCGGTGCCGCCGCGGCTCTGGACGCCTTGGGCGCCACCCCCGGAGTGCTGCAGACCGTCCTGACCGGGAACGTCCGCAGCGTAGCGGAGATCAAGCTCCAGGTCTTCGGCCTGGACGGGCGTATCCGCTGGGACATCGGCGCGTTCGGAGAGGACGACGACGTGCGGGCCGAGCTGGTGCGCATAGCGTTGGGCCGGGCAGCCGCGCTGTTCGGGGCGCCGGTCGCGCCTGGCGAGGCGGTGCTCATCGGAGACACTCCGGCCGACGTCGAGGCCGGTTTGGAAAACGGCGTACCGGTGATCGCGGTGGCGTCAGGGCGAAGCTCCGCCGATGACCTGCGCGACGCCGGCGCTGTCCACATCCTGCCGAGTCTTGAGGTCACGGACGCGGTCGTAGCCATGGTTCGGGAGGCGTAGCCGACGGCCGAGCCGAGCCCCTGTTGACGTGATCCCCAGATTGCCTGAACAGCTGAGCGACTGCGGCAGGAACGTCTGGCCGCATGCAGCGTTCCTCGACTCCCGGACCGGGCGACGCTTACGCACTCTGCCCGTTCACCTCAAGGGTGACGCCTGACTTCTCCGCCCAGAAGGCGAGCCGTCCCGCGATCTGTTCGACCCCCGCAAACGGCTCCGGGTAGGACCAGACCACGTCTTCGGCCAGACCGTCACCGGTGTCCACCGACCAATAGACGGCATCACCCTTGAACGGGCAGTGCGACGTCGTCGTCGACGACCGGAGCAGATCCATGTTCACATCGTCCGGCGGCAGGTAGTACCGCGGTGGGCAGCCTGTCTCGGTGAGTACGAGCGGCCGGGAGGAGGTCGCGACGACCGAGCCCTTGACCCGTACCACGACATGGTCCGACGCAGGCGTGACCTCGATGTCATGTCCTCGTGTCTTCATGTGTCAATCCCATCAGACATCTCCGGTGACGGCCAATGTCACCGGCCACGCGCGTCCGTCAGAGGGCCCATCGGCATGAGCGGCTGTCCCCATGCGAGCGAGTGCGGTGTTGCCGGTTGGCGGCTGCGACGTGTAGGACGGCTCTTGTCATCATGTCCGTACGCCCGAGGTGCCGGGAGCCGAATCATGGATGATCGTTTCAACGCGATCGTGAGCGCAGGATCGCTGAAGGTGACGGACGAGCACGCGGTGCATTTCCCTCATCGATGGACGCCCGAGGGCGTGAGCGTCAGAGCGGACTTCACCGGAGGACATCTCCTTCACCTCGCAGCGGCGGGATGCGTCCTCAACGACCTCTACCGGGAGGCCGCCGCACTGGGAATCGAACTCCTGGGAGTGCGCGTCTCCGCAGCCGGCGGCTTCGACACCGAGAGCTGGCGGTCAACCGGGATCACCTACACCGTCGACGTCAGCTCCACTGCTCCAGCCGAGAGCATCACCCACCTGATCGACATCGTGGACTCCGTCGCCGAGATCCCCCGCGCCATCCGACAGGGTGCGACCGTGCAGAGGATCAGCTGACCGACCATCCAGGAACACAACCAGCAGAACTTCCGCACCACGCGCTGGGACTCGAAACGGCCCGGACGCAGGGTAACCCTCAACGGGTTGCCACGCCTCGCTGATTCCAGGAGGTCTTCCATGCGTCAACGATCACGGTCTGGTCAACGGTTCGTTGACCGGCAGCCGGGATGGAGCGGTGCGGTTCTCGTCCTGACCAACGATCCCAGCTACCGGTCTCGCCCCGGGCACGCCCCACGAAGCCTTCGCGGCAGACGCGGGCGGTTCGTTCGCGGAATCACGCACCTCGATATTGGCGCGGAATGCGGCATGGCCGTGGCACGGGTGAATCCTGACGTACGCGGGCGACAGGACGTGGATTGCCACTGAACCGCAGGGCGTCGAGCCCTAGACTTCGGCAGTGAACGCCGACGATGTCCGGCGGTTGCCCGCCCTCCGGGGGAGGAGATCGCATGCAGGACCCTTCGGACCCGATGGAGATCGTCGAGCCTGAGGAGAACGGCCGGAGCAACACCACCGACTCACCTGTTGTGGACGATCCGACACCCAACTCGGACCTCGGCTCAACGACGGCATCAACGGTGCTGGCGGAGGTGCTCCCAGGGGTTGCTGTCGTCTTCGGTGAGTTCCCGGCGGAACTCAAGCCCGATCTGATCGACTTTGGGCTCGTGTCGGCCGCCGACCGCAAGCAGATCTCCACAGTCCTCGCCTCGATCGGAGACACGGCGACCGTGGCCGGCAACCTCGGAAACGCATTAGCCGGCGCGCAGGGGCTCTACAGGATCAGCGATGCGACACAGGCCCTGCTGAAGGCCGGCGGAATGCTCGCCGTCAAGGATGGCGCGAAACTCGGAACAGTGATCTCCTCCAGTGGCCTCGCTCAGGCCCGCTTCATCCCCGTCACTGCGGTGAGCGCGGCGCAGACCGCGGCCGCAGTCGGGCCGGCGCTGGCCATGGTCGCCCTTCAGATGCAGCTGAGTGAGGTCACGAGCCTTGTCAGGACCAACGTCGCACTGACCAGCCAGGTGCTCACAACCATCCGCAACGAGCAGTGGGCCGAACTGACGGGACTCGTCGCCACCATCGATCGCGCAGTTGACCAGGCGCGAGAGGTCGGATCGGTCCCCACCTCCTTGTGGGACAGCGTCGCGGGTAGTGAAGCGTCGCTGCATAAGCAGCTTGACCTGTACCGACGGAACGTCCGCGGCCACGTCGGGCAGATCGATCGGCCCGACACGCATCGCCGCCGCGAGTATCTCCAGACGAACGCCGAGGCGATCCTCTTCGACGCCAACGCCCTTCTGTCCTCCGTCAAGGCGTGGACCGGGTATCAGGCACTCCGCGCCGCGAAGGCGAGAGCCGCCGGACGCGAAGACGCTGACGAGGCACGTCTCGTCGACATCATTGCGCGCGACACTCGCACGGAGCTCGACTTTGCTCTGGCCGAGACGACGAGCCTCGTCGACTCGCTGACGCGGGAGCTACGAATCATCGCTGAGCTTCCCGGACGCGACACACTGTCACAGTCACTGACGGGGAAGCGGAAGGACGCGCAGGCAGCCCGCCGAACCTCCGTCCGTCTTCTAGAGGCGATCGAGCCTCTTGCCGATGCTCTCCATCCGCCGGCCCCTCCGCTAGAGGCTCCGGGCGTCGTCTGCGCAACCAAATCGCTGGATCTCGAGCCGTACCTTCGCATCCTGCGATGGTTCTTCGAGGACGGCGAGACCCTACGTGTCCTCGGCTTCCCCGAGCAGCTTGACGCCCTCGGCCCAATTTCTGCGATCTTCAGCGGAGCGAAGGAGAAGCTGGCGGCAGCGAGGGACAAAATGGCAGCAAAGACACTGGTCGCCGTCACGGATCGCCGCATCCTCATGGCCAAGACGAACGCATTCCTTGAGCAAGGCGAGATCCGTCAGGACATCCCGATCGACCGGGTGCGATACGTCCGAGCAGCGACCACACAGGACAGAAGCGGGCGCTTGGCGATCGACCTGATCACGCGCGACGAGAACATCCGGTGGCTCTTCCACGCTGACACCGACAAGACTCAAGTGAACGCACTTGCCGCTGTGCTTGCCGAGTCGATGACAATCCCGGATGTTGAACGCGACGAGCTCCAACAGCGGCGCTACGCCTCCATCGAGGCGGGCAGGAAAGGCGAGAGTGCTGGCACGAGGTCTACGGAACCGACCGGATCCGAGGCCACGACCTGCGATGCCGAGTAGGCCTCTGGCCAATTGACGAGGGGCCGCCCCGACCGCACGTACCGAGCCTGGCCACGTGCGGTCGGTGGGCAGTGGTGCGCGGCCACCCGCGGTTGCGGGCCGTTCGGGCTGCCGCGATCACCAAGCTGTACCGGGGTCTGAGGGCCGACGGCGGCGAGAACGGGCGGCCGCGCTTCGGAAGGCCTTCCGTGACGCCGTGAACGTTGATGAGATCCTGGCATCCAGTCCGAAGACAGAGCTCTCATGGAAACTCTGGCTCGGAGAGGATCAATTGGTACGCCGGGTCCTGACCTCTTGGCCTGAACAGATCGGCAAGCGCTCGTTTTCCAACGTCGTAGACGCCCGCCTGACAGGCTGGGGTGCCAAGACCGATATCGCCGCCCCCTCCGCAGACGAGACAGGGGGCCCGGACGATTGGAGGGATTCTCCCTCCTGAATCTCCCCGCCGAGCGGTGGGCGCTCTTCTTTGAACTGGCGTCCCTCACTCCTGCCTGCGAACGGGGGCCAGTCACCACCTGGACCTTGCGTCGCCCAGCTCAGAGGGCAGTTGACGAGTGTCAGCGTGTGATCGTGAGTCCGCCCGAGAAGACCCAGTAGCCCTCGGCGATCAGCCGTTCGTTGAACGCGCTGATGGCGGGCCGCCTGTCCGTGCTGCCGGGATCGCTCTTGTCATTCGATCACGGAAACCAGGTACCGCATCTGTAGATCAACTCCTGTGATGTCACGACAGCGTGGTCCGACGGCCAGGGACTTCAGGCCGTCGCATACCGCGGGCGCCCGGCCGGCCGGAAGGCCTGGATCGACACACCCTTGGAGTCGACCCGCGACTCGACCAGGTCGAGCGCAAGGTCCGGGCCGGTCGCCGGGAACAGGCGCGCGCCCTGGCCGACGACCACCGGGACGGTGATCAGCGTCATCTCGTCCACCAGGTCGTTCTCCAGCAGCCACTGGATCAGGATGCCACTGCCGTGCACCTGCAGCTCACCCCCGGGCTTGGCCTTCAGCTCACTGATGGCCGCCGCGAGGTCACCGCGGAGAACGGTCGTGTCCTGCCAACGCGGGGCGGTGAGCGTGGTCGAGGCAACGTACTTGGGGGCCTCGTGCAAGGCCACGCCGATGGGATGTGCACGCATCTGGTCGATTGCCCCCCAAGAGCCGGCGAACAGCTCATAAGTGCGCCGGCCGAACAGGAACGCCTCGGCGCGCTGAAATGCCTGCGTGATGAACGTCCTGGTCTCGTCGTCACCCTTCCCCCGGGCCCATCCGCCGCGCTCGAATCCGTTCCTGCGGTCATCCGACGCGGCGCCGTTTCCCTGCATCACGCCATCGATGGTGACCTGGGTCATGGTCGTCAGCTTCATATCGCGGTTCCTTGCCTCGGAGCCGCCCCCTTGCGGGCGGCCTCACCCTTGCTACGAACGCCACCGCCCCGATCCGACACCGCCTCCCGGACTTCTTGCAGAATTTCCGGGACGCCGGTCGTCAGCAATCCGACAGCACGACAGTTTCGCGGCGACTGCGCCTCCACCTCTTTGATCGCGCCCAGCGCGGACGAGCTCTTGGACCAGATCGATCGCGAAAATCCTGACCAGGGGTTGGCGGGCGTCGAACGGCTCGTGGCGTGAGGGCCCAACCTCGCCGGTGGCGTAGCCGCACGCAAGGCCATCAAAGGCCGGCCAGAACGCCGCACCACAACAGAGCGCCGCCCTGGCCGACCACGCCGCCGGACCGCCCGTCCGCAAGGCGCACCGGGTTTACGCCGCCCGCATCGCCGCCGTCGATCAGCCACCGCCGTCCAGGCAACTGACCAACACCCCAGCCAGCGCCAGGCCCGGCTACTCGTCTTCGCCGTCATCAGGGTCGCGCAGTTCACGAACGACCGGTCGCCCCTGAGGCTCCTGCCAATTTGGCGGGCCTTGGGTGATCAACCCCAAGGGGTCAGTGGCCCACCGCTTGAGGAGTTCGGCCGGCATGGCACTTGAGCTTCGTCCATACTTCCGAGCAGCGTGCGGCGCCGACACCTGCTACCCCGACAGCCGGGAGGAGGGTTCTCCCCGGAACCCAGCCCGCGATCAGTGCGGCATGACGGCGCTGGTCTTGCAGGACATCCTGGGCGGTGATCCGCTCATCGGAGCGGTCCACGTGGGCGGTGGGCGGCAGAGTGGTCGCTCGACCGCCGGACGCTCCGCGCCATCACCACGAGCAGTACGAACTCTTGCGCGAGCGAAAATGTGATCGCGGCGCCGCTGCATCCCATCGGGTCCTTGATGCGTTCGCCGAAGCCGGAGGTGCGCTGGTCGACACCGTCGACACCTACTCCGACGGAGCATCGGAGGCCATCATTGGAGCCTGGATGCGTGACCGGAAGAACCGCGACCAGATGGTGGTGTCGACGAAGGGCGGCAACCACCCGCGTTTCGAGGGACTGTCCGCGACCACCGTGGCCGCTGCTGTCGAAGAGTCGCTGCGTCGACTGGGCACCGACTACATCGACCTGTACTTCGCGCACCACCAGGACGACCAGACGCCGATCGAGGAGAGCGTGGCAGGGTTCGACGCTCTGGTCCAGGCCGGCAAGATCCGGGCCATCGGACTCTCGAACTTCACCGCCGACGCCGTCCGTGAGTGGATCGACACCGCCGGCAGCGGCGGCTTCGCCGCACCGGTCGCGCTCCAACCGCACTACAGCCTGGTTCATCGCCAGCCGTTCGAGGGGGAGTTCGCCACGCTTGCGAGCGAGGCCGGTCTTGCGGTACTTCCTTACCGGGCCCTCGGTGGCGGATTCCTGTCGGGCAAGTACCGCACCGAGGCTGACACCGAGGACCGAGCCAGGGGAGCCGGCGTGCGACCTCTGCTCACGCCCGAGGGCCTCCACCTGCTCGACACCATCAACGCGATCGCCCACGACCATCACGCTCAGGCCGCCACGATCGCTCTGGCCTGGCTGATGCACCAACCGGCCGTCACGGCACCGTTGGCCTCCGCCACCTCCCGTGCGCAGCTCGAAGAGCTCCTGGCAGCACCAGCCGTCACGCTTGACGAAGCGGAGATCACCCGCCTCAACACCGCAGCCGATGACCTCGCATAAATCGGGGCGTCCTGTCCAGCCCGCGCCCGGCTGTGAGCTGTATCGCTGCACAACCTCAGCTGGCCGCTGAAGAGGCTGCACCGCCATGCCGAGGCGGCAACCGTGGAGCAGGAGGCCGTCGCCATCTACCGGCAGCTAAGCCGAAGCCGACCCCGACCGCTCGGTGGCAAGCCGACCCGGACCGCAGGCCGGCTACGGCCGAGGACCGGAAGCGGCGCGGCAGTCGATCGCCCCGACCGGCTACGGCTCGCGTCAAAGTGAGCGATCGTCACAGCTGCCACCACAACAACATCGGCGAAGAGTTTTTCAGCTCATGAGGTCCACCGCCTGGTGAACGAAAGCGCGTGGGCGGTGCTGGCCGCGACTGGCTGAAGAGCCGCAGCGCGGCCAGCGAGCGCCCGACGCGCGGCGAGACGCCGAAGGCGGCTCGCCTCAAAAACCGTAGGGAAAGTTCTCATCCGGCCGTAAGGCACTCCGTCTGACCTGCTGTTTTGTTGACTTCTCTCGTGCTGGCGATGCTGGTCAGGCTGGGGCTGGCCCCTCGGTCCCAAGCCGACCTGACTCAGCCGGCCTCTTCGACGTATGACGCCAGGTTGGCCAGCGAGGAGGCGATCCCGGCCTCGTGCACGGCTTGGTTGATGCCTGGTGGTACGTCCGTGGCGGTGACAGATACCTCGGTCCCTTCGCCGACAGCAGTTAGGTGCCAGGTCATCGTCATGGTGCCCGCGTACGACGGGTCCTCGGCCTCGAACACCGCCCGCTGCACCACGCGCTCCGGTGGAACCAGTTCGGCGAACCCGACGTCGACGACGTCCGTCGCGTCTGATGTCTTGCCGGGGCTGTCGGTGGGGTCGAGGTACGTGAGGACCATCCGGAACCCGCCACCAGGCCGGGGATCCCACCGCTCGATCCGCCCGCGCATGCCGTCCGGCGGCAACCAGGCTTCGAGGGCCTCCCGGTCGAGGAGGGCGCCATAGACAGTCGCCGGTGGTGCCGCGATCAGCCGGCTGGCGCGGTCAGTCCTGTCCATGACCCGAGTCTAGGACCGAAGCTGTTCGGGCCCATCCTCGTCGAACGACAGCCGGACCAGCGCCTTTAAGGTGCCGTGGATAGCTTCCCACCAGGTGTCGCCGGTGATGCGGCTGTTGAGGGGGCAGGCCGTCGCCGCCTACATCGCCAAGTACGCCATCAAGGCCGCCGAATGTGTAGGGACGCTGGATCGCCGCATCCAACCCCTCGACAATCTCGACGCCCTACCCGTTCGCGACCACGCCCGCCGGCTGATCGCCGCCTGCATGCGCCTTGGCGAGAACGCCGACCTGGCCGACCTGCGGCTCATCCAATGGGCTCACATGCTCGGCTTCCGCGGTCACTTCTCCACCAAGAGCCGCCACTACTCCACCACCCTCGGCGAACTCCGCGCCGCCATCACAGGTCACCGCGTGCCGAACCTGGGGAACAGCATGACGCCTGAACTGCTCACGGTTCCGCAAGCCATGGCCACTTTGCAGGTCAGCCGGTGGACCCTCTACAACCTCATCCGCTCCGGCGAACTGGGCTCGGTCATCGTAGGCGTCCGCTGCCGCCGCATTCCTCAAGCCGCCCTGAACGACTACGTCACCCGACTCTGTGAGGAGGCAGTCTGATGCCCGCCATGACCGCGCTCGCCTCCCCGGAGGAGCCCAAGCGTCCGCGTACGGGCCGTCGTACCCGGGCCAACAACGAAAGCTCGATCACCCGTACAAGAACGGCTGGGCAGGCTACGTTCCTTGGTCTCACGTGTGTGGATCTCGTCGGCTAACAGGTCTGGATCTCCCACCAGCTCACCACCAAGACAGAGGACTCGACGGCTTCGCTGCCGCTCTTCGGCCTGTGCGTTTCCGCACTCAGGCACCGTCGGCGCGTCCAGTAGGAGGCCCGCAAGATGGCCGGGGACGCATGGAAGACCTCGGACCTGACGTTCACGCGGCACGCCGATCGAGCCGCGCAACTTCAACCGGGCCTTCGAGAACCACTGCCGCCGAGCGGGCGTCCCGCGCATCCGTGTGCATGACACCCGGCACACGTGCGCCTCGCTTCTGGCCGCCCTGGACGTCCACCCGCGTGTGGCGATGCGCATCCTGCGCCACTCGCAGATCTCGATGACCATGGACGCCTACACCCAGATTCCCAGTCCCGAAACCCGTAAGGCGCTAGACAGGCTCAATCAGAGCCTCGACCGCTCAAGCGAGTCATAACTAATCTCTCGGTACCAAACTTAGGTCCTCTTGGGGTATCCCAAAAGGGCCTAAGCGTGTTCATGGGGTTGTCTCATAGCCTAAGGGATATGCAGCACTAGCTGCGTTGGTCATTTCGTATCTCGTTGCATGTGGTTCAAAGGGATGGGGGCTTCCAGTGAGGCGCCAGGTCATCTCCTGCCAGACGTAGCGGAGGGCGAATGACGCACCCTGTGAATTGCGAGCGGGCCAAGGGACATCACTGCGGCTGTTCTGCGTGCGGCGGGGCACAGCACGGCTGGACGCACGCTCTCTCGCTGGCTCGCGACCCCTCGACCGCGGCTCGTGAAGCGGCGAGAGACACTAGCGACGCGGCCTGGGCCGCAAGTCGGCCTCCCATGGGGCGACGAAAGCCTTTCAAGGAGCGAAAGGCAGCCGCCACCGATAGTGCCACGGTCGACCTCGTTGACTGGCTATCCAAAAACCCCGACGCCATCGACCTTATCCAAGAAATCGGAGATGCCCTTGCTGGCCCTGTGGTTCAGGAGCTCGATAAGAGCTTCGGTGGGGGCGAGCCGAGAGAAGCGAGAAGGCAGCTCACCAATCACTTCTGGTGCGATCTCCTCATTGCCATGGCCGAGGCCATTGAGAAGCTCTCGAAATCTCTGAACCGAATTCCGGAGTACGTGACGACGGTCATTATGCAGTCCCGGCAGAACGAGGGACGCGGAGCCCTCCTCAATGCTCTGGTGGGTCTCGCTGTGCGGACAGCGTGGGAGCCCATCAAGAGCATGATCCATACGGCCGGGATCGAGGAGCTCCAACGGACGTGCCGGATCCTCGCCGTTCTGATCTGCCCGGCACCTGAGGATCACAAGGCCGTCCAGGACGGCGCTCTTCTTCCCCTGGCGCAGGAAGGGATGCTGGAGATCAGCAAAGAGCGGCTTGAGCAGGTCTTCCCCGCAGACTGGGTGCACCGTCTTCGGGAGGGCCTCGGCGGTGCCTGAGCAAGGCTGGCACCTTCCGCGGCCCGTGAAACGAACCCATCGTTAAGCGCTTCGCCAGGCGTCGGTGATGCAGGCCTCCTCGAAGTGCCACCAGCCATCCCTTTGGCCACGCGTCAACAGCGTCTTCATCTGCCCGAGCCCTGCGCCCGCCGGCACAGTAAAAGCGACCAGGGGAAGCTCCGAGCTGAAGGATTCCCCGCCCAGGCCGAACGGTGCCAACTGCTCGTACACGGCCTGCGCGCTTCGCCCCAGCGGTCCATTGGGTGACGGCAAAACCCGGATCGTGCAATTGCCCGATGCTTCCACCCACTCACAGGCCCAGTGGCGACCGTCATCATTGGTGATGAAGCGCACCACGTCGCCTTCGGCGACCCCGTCCTGCAGAAATGGGACGTTCGCCACACGGGCGGTGTCCTCGGTTAAGGGCATGGCCCAAAGTCCTTCGGTGTCGTAGGGAAGCCAACCTTCCCGGGGCACGAACTGAAACCACAGTTTGATCAAGCCTGGCTCTGTGGGGAGACGTTCGGAGGGGGCAGAGAGAACCATGCCCACATGATCGCGCAGCCTGCCGAGTGTCCTTGAACAAGCTGATCGCGGGTATGCCCGGAGGCGGATGCTGGGGCCGGGTTGGAGCGCCTGCATGGTCGGTACGAGAAGATCACGTTGATATGGCCGATAGCGGATGCATGGGCGCGCTGGTGGCTTGGGTCAGGCAGAAGCTCCGACTGGCGTTGGAGATCGTCAAGTAGCGCGAGGGCGCTACGGGATTCGTCGTCTTCGCGCGGTGCCTATGGAAGACCGGTTGCGCGAACCCACGTTGCTGTACAGCGCTGCTGTACGCCCACGAAAAAGGCCCTCCGGGATGATCCCGGAGGGCCTTTGACCTGCTGTGCGGCCGGAGGTACTCGAAACCCCAACCTTCTGATCCGTAGCAGGATCAAGGACGTCCACGAGCATCCACAGCGAACAGAAAAGCCTGCTCGAATGGCTCCCGTGGGACTTCTGCTCCAACTCCGTCCACCTTCATCCGAGACCGTTGTTAGCGCCTGCGTTAGCAGGATCGACTTCGGAGGGAGCCCGGCTCAGGAGTAAGCCGTTGACTGTTCGCGAGATGCTGTCGCTACGCTGCGATATCGCTCCAGACGGTCCGCAGACCGGCTGCGCGTCCTCCGTCGATGTCCGCCGCAGCCGAATACCCCTCCCCTGCCTGTGAGAGCCGTGCCACAGCGCGGTGGATGCCGCTCATGAGATACGTCGGCCATTGGCTGTGTTGGTCGTTCTGCCGCTCTGACTATCTGTCGTACGGCGAAAGTGGATCTGCCGCCGCCAGTGGTTGGCTGAGTGGACGATGTCGTGGTTGACGTGTCCGAGGAACTGGCTCACCTCCTGCAGGCGGGCGCCGCCGGGCGTGGTGGCGCCAAGGACCTTGGCTCCCAGCTCGGCGATGTCGGCCAGTTCGGCGTTCACGCGGGCGCTGTCCAGCACCGCCTGATACCAGGCCTCATTGTCGACGATGTAGCGTTCGCGCCCTCGCTGAGGGGCGCGTTCGCGCTGGATCAGTTCTCGTTTTTCGAGGTAGCCGATGGCCTTGGAGATCGAGGCTGGACTGACCCGCAGTTGCTGGACCAGTTCGGCTGAGGTGAGGCTGCCGGTGTCGGTGGCGTACAGACAGGCCAGCACTCTGCTCATCATGGACGGGATCCCGGCCCTGCCCAGCACGGCGGCGAAGCGCTCCCGGAAATCATGCATGGCTTCGGCGGTCCGTCCATACGCGGCGGCGGCTGGTGGCGCCGGAGACGGTGTCGGCGGGGCCGATGTACGCCGCCGGGCACGCCGCTTGGTGGCCTGATGGGCCTGGTCTGCCCGGTAGCCGACGGGCCCTCCGTTGCGCATGATCTCGCGGGTGACGGTCGAGGCCGGGCGTTGCAGGCCCCTGGCGATCACGGAGTAGGTGAATCCTGCGGCCAAGCCGGCGGCGATGTCCCGGCGCTCCTGGTAGGTCAGCCTGTCTCCCGGCATACCTGTGGCCCCCTTCGCTGCCGCTGTGTTGCCGCACAGTATGCATTAACTCGAACCTCATTGCAAAGACGCCAATATTGTGCATTAACTGCGACCTCATTGCAAGAAAGTATGGGCTTCTACCTGGAATTTCATTCAGAGTGAAGGACTTTCGCATTGAATGAATAGCGAACGCGATATAGCGTGTTCGCCATCGGCAAGGCGAGAACTCGCTTACTCGCCCCCACAAGGAGTTGAGATGACCACCTTCGACCCCAAGGCGTTCCGCTCGCGCACGACCCAGGCGGGTATCGGCCTGCTCGCCGCCGCCGCGGTTGCGGGCGCTGCCATGGCCGCACCCGCCCCCGCAGCCGCGGCCGGCTCAGGCCCCACCTCCGACCACCCCGGAGTGCAGCAGGCGCTCGATCGGGCCGTGACCGAAACCGGCCTTCCCGGCATCCTCGCGACGGTCCGCAAGGGCGATGACCAGTGGTTCGGTACGGCAGGCGTGGCCGATACCCGAACCGGTCGCAAGCGCCTGCCGCAGGAGCGGTTCCGCGTCGGCAGCATCACCAAGACCTTCACCGCCACCGTCGTGCTGCAACTGGCGGCCGAAGGCAAGCTCAGCCTGGACGACACGGTGGAAGAATGGCTGCCCGGCTTGGTGCGCGGCAACGGCAACGACGGCCGCCGCATCACGATCAAGCAGCTGCTCAACATGACCAGCGGCCTGTTCAACCACCTCAACGACAAGCAGATGCTGGCCCGCCTCGCCGGCCCTGGCTTCCTCAAACACCGCTATGACCGTTACCAGCCCCAGCAACTGGTGAAGATCGGCACGGCCAACGCACCCGACTTCAAGCCAGGCCAGGGCTGGACCTACACCAACACCGGCTACGTCCTCGCCGCCATGATCGTCGAGAAGGCGACCGGCGAGACCTACGCCGAACAGGTCTCACAGCGGATCATCCGCCCACTCGGCCTGACCGGCACCCACGTGCCCGGAGGCGAGGAAGTGCGGATCCGCGGCCCCCACGCCCGGCACTACTCCACGCTGTACTCCCAGGAGCCGAAGCCCACGATCTACGACGTGACCGAGCTGAACCCCTCCGCCGGCTGGGCGGCCGGCAACATCATCTCCACCGCCGCCGACCTCGACCGGTTCTTCGCCGCGCTGCTCAAGGGCCGGCTCCTGCCGCAGGCCCAGCAGCGCCAGATGTTCGCCACCAATCCGGTCCCCGACGGAAAGTGGATACCCAACACCACCTACGGCCTCGGCATGTCGTCGGTGAAACTGTCCTGCGGCACAACGGTCTGGGGCATGGGCGGCGCACTCGCGGGTTCGTGGTCATACGCCTACGGCACCCGCGACGCCACACGCATGCTCGTCCAGAACGTCAACGGCGACTGGAACAACCCCATCGCCGCCTTCACCAACGTCCTCGAAGCCGAATTCTGCGCCGCCGGACCCTCCTGACATCCCTCCTGGCCAGGGTATGACCTCCGCGAACGTCTCTTCTGGCGGCGAAGGTCACGCCTTGGGCCCCAACCGAGGACCCAAGGGATGACTTGCGAGGCTTGATAGCGGCAACTGTCGCTTTCATCGCCCCGCAGACCGGACGATGCATTGGCGGCCGCCCAGCCACGTCCCGCTGAGCCATACCGGCCACACATTCCGTCATTGACCATATGCCCTCGTCGGCATCCAGGCCGACACCGCGTACGGCAACATCCAGATCGGCGATGTCCAACTGCTCGACGGCCAGGCATGTCGATCATCCCGGGTTCGGTGGAGACTCGCTCACATGGTGGCCCGGGCCTTGCTGTCACGGGCTTGCTGCGGAGGAGCCGGTCCGCTGGGCTTTGCCTGGATCGATGGTGTGCGAGGTGATCACGCATCCACCTCAACCAACTCGAACGCTCAACTTCGCGAAATGATCATCTCGGGGCCGGAGATCCCGCCGGACGCATGATCTGACCATCACCAGTTGCGGCGGACACAGCTCGCCTCTTGCGCTCGGCGTTTCGCTCGTCCCAATCTTGATCAAGCGGCATGACCAAGCGAACACCGCACGCCGTTGCGCCATGCACGGCTTCACGACCTACGCCACATTCACGCCACGATCCTGCTCCTGGCCGGCGTCCCCGTCCATGTCGTCGCGGCCCGCCTCGGACACACTGACCCGTCAATCACTCTCCGGTTCACGCCACGTGATCCGCGCCGTCGAAGCATCAGCGGCGGACATCTTCGCTGAAGCCATCGGTGAGTGAGAAGGACCCGTGTTAGCAGAGGTGTTAGCAAGATCCCTAGATTGTCCTGACAAACAGAAAGGCCCGCTCCCAGGAACCCCTGGTTGCGGACCTTTCGCATGTGTGCGGCCGGAGGTACTCGAAACCCCAACCTTCTGATCCGTAGGGAAGGGCAGATGTCTCGTCAGCGGCCTCCCGCCCTGGTGAAGCGGTGAATATGGGCCGGTGCCGCGTGGTCGGATGTGACGGTGTTGCTGTACGGCGCTGCTGTACAGCACTCTCCGTGGCCTAGGTTCACACGCGGGTTGGAGACCTAGTCAAGAGCTGTACGTACTCGCCGACGGGACAGGGTCTTGCCTCGAACGAGCGTGTAGTTCTCATGGGCTGAGCAACCTACAGTGGCAGCGTCCGGCGCCTTGAGAGGAGGCTCCATGGAGCCGTTCGCAAGAAACGGGTATGAGACCGAAGCTCGGAAAGCCTTGCAGAAGGGGAACACCGAGACTGCCCTCGTCTGGGCCACTCTTGCGCAGGCCGAGGCCACGAAGAAGACCGCGGGACATCTGGAAGAGATCAGGAACCTGCTAAGCAAGATCCTGTTCGACTTGAAGGACAGTCCGGTCAAGCGGTAGTTCGGCGAGATCGAGTGTTGACACGTAGGCGCTCCTCGGACTTTTGCCCTTCTGGGTAGAGGCGGCGGCGAGTCAGTCGTGATCAGGTGAAACGAGATAGCGCGATTCACCAGCCATGAGGCTAGAAGGATCAAGGACGTCCACGAGCATCCACAGCGAGCAGAACAGTCTGCTTGAACGGCCTCTTGCCAGGCTTCGGCTCCAGTTCCGTCCACGTTCGTCCAAGGCGGTTGTTGCGCCTTCATCGGCAAGAGCGGTCCCACAGCACACCTAGGCTCGGGGGCATGCGTTGACCGCTTAAGAGGTGCTGTCGCTACAGGTCGTAGCGGCGGCTGATGTCTTGTGCCTGCTGTTCGGTTACCTCGGTTGCGGTGCGCGTGATCTGATAGCGGAGATCGTTGAGGATGGTCTCGCCTGCGTACAGGACCCTGCCGTTGTGTCGGTCGAGTTCTCCATCGAAGACCTTGGCCACCGGTCCTGTCCAGATCCTGCCGGTGTGGAAGTTCCTGGCAGGGGTGTTGAGCGCGTCCCGCATTTCGTGAATCAAGGGCTCGATCGTCCGTAGGGCTTCCTGTAACGCCTCCCGCAGAGGGTTGGGCACCATATCCGGCATCGGTTCAGCTCCGCTTCTTCGGCGATGGACCCGGCGACGGCGTTGCGTTGTTGGTGAGGAGTCTTGGCGCTATCAGCTTCATGAACGCCACCATGTCCGCGACGTTGTCGCGCCCCTCGACGCCCCGGACGAGTTCGACCAGGAGCCGTGCTTTGCCCTGGACGAGTATCGCGCCGACATGCGTCGCTCTTTCACGATCTCGTACGTAGGCTCCGTAACCGCCGGGCACGATCGCGGGCAGCAGTTTGCCGCCGTCCTTGAGGTATTCGTCCACCTGGCCGCGGATGCCTCCGGTGTCCAGGATGGCGCTCAGTATCTGCGCCCGCTCGCCGCTCGGCTCGTAGGCGGTGCAGATGCCATGGCCGGCGACGTCATCGACCGGTTCTTTGAGAAAACCGGTCACGATGGGGTCGCTCACTCCCGTCATCAGTTTGGCCGCGGCCTTCGGAATGTAGTCGCAGAGGTAGGGAGGGGCGGGTGCCGACGGCAGCGGCGCCGCATCGACCGCGGGAGGGGTGTCCTCCTGGCACGCTGTTGTCAGAACCAATGCGCAGGCGAGCAGGCCGGCTACTCGGACGATGGGTTGTCTCATGGGCCTAGAAGTTCGGGAAGCTGCGTGTGAAGGTCGAGTCCAAGGTCTGCTTCATTCCCAGGCTCAACCATGGGTTGTTGTCCGGCCGTTTCAGCCACCTCCGGTAGGCGTCATAGGGTTTTTGGTCCGACTTCATCATCTCTCCCAGAGTCTTCAGTGTTTTTCCGTCGTCCTTCAGGAAGTTGTTGGGCGCGGTGCGGGGATCGTCGCCGGGTTTCAGATCGGTCAGCGACGCCCAGGGATGGGACTTGGCGGGCGGGTCGACCGAGCCGAACAGGCCGTGGTCGAACATCGCTTGTACCGCAACCTGATCCGCAAGCTCCCGAGCCTGCTCGGCGGCGAAATTGGCAGATGCGACGGCATCCTTTTCCGCCGTCCCATCCGCGGCGTCCTCGATGATTCCTGTCCATGCGCCTGCCACGCTGGCCGTCACCGGCCACCCTCCCATCTGCGGGAAGGCCAGCCCGGTGTTGACCACTGCTAGGAGGATTTTGAGATTGCGTTTCTGAGCTTCGTCCAGCTCACGGCCCGCCTCGATCTTCCCGAGGCCGGCCGCGGAGGCGAGCATCCCGAAACCCGCGGCTGCTTCGGTCGCGGCGGTGGTCATGGTGTTCCCGTCGTGTTTCACGGCGAGCTGCACAGCGCCCTGGTCGAAGAGCTTGGCGCTCCACACCACTTGAGCGGCCAGGACCACCCCGTACGCCTTCTCATCCTTCGTGAAGACGTTCTTCATCACCTCGCGCAGGTGTTCCCGGTTGAACTTTGTGCCCCAAGGTTCCAGTCCGGGCAGGCCGGGATGGTCTTGTTCGTAGACTCCGGGTTGCTCCAGGCCGCCCATCGCCGCCCGATTGACGTCCGGGATGTAGGCCGCCAGGATCCGCCCGATGGAGACAGGCGCGACAAACGCTTCCTGTGGCCTGCCCGCGTGAATCTGCTGGTATTCGAGTTCGAAAAGGTCCGAGGCCAATTTGGCTGACCGGTAGCCGGACGACGGATCCTGGCTTGACCCTGCACGATCCCGGTAGGTCATCGTCGCCGCCTCCAGCGCTTCGCCCACCGCCGCGCCTCCATCCCCCAAGGGCAGCATCGTCGTGTAGTACTTGAGTCTGTCGCCACTGGTGAAGAACGCTTGCGCGGCGTCTGGGTTCTTGCTCAGCGCCTTCATCACATCTGCCATCGGATGTCGTCCGACGCCGTGGTGCGTCGCCTGCTTCCGTTCGGCCGCATCTAGCGCCTTGGCCACCTCCAGCAGGAAAGTACTGTTGTAGGTGCCGTGTTTCAATGCGGCGGCGATCCCGGCCTGGGTAGTGCGCGAGAGGCCGGCTGTCAGTCCGTTCCGCCACTGGGAGCTCAGCTGAGCGCTGGCGCTGCCGAGCGTCTTGCCCAAGGCCGCCTGCAGACGCTGGGACTTCTTGTCCTGGCGTCCGGCGATCTGGGCCAGGAGACGCCGTAATCGCTCTGGACCTAAGGCGCTCATCAGCTTGAGCGCGAAGCCCGAATCGTCGGTGCGCTTCTCCAACTGATCGAGGGTCTTGCCGTCGACATGCTCGCCATCCGCGGCCTTACCGAGGTAGCCGGCCGCTGCGTAGGCGTCGGCGTCGTAGGAGACCTTCTTGTACAGCGCCTCGTCGAAGCCGAGCAGTCCCTTCGACGGCTCGGGCCCCCAGGTTTTGTCCACAGCCTGGATGGTTTCGTTCCGCTGCCGGATCTCGGGAACCTTGGCACGGATCCAGCCTTCCGCCTCCCGTATGGCGCTCAGCTTCGAGACATCCAGGGCGAGTTTCTCCATGACTCGCCGAACCAGCGGCTCGTTCCTACGAAGCAGTTCCCCGGCACGGCCAAGCCCCTTCTCGAACCCATCCATCCACAATGGATCGATTCCGGAGAACTCACCGTCGAACGGCTTCGACGGAAGATCGGTCGGTTGCGTCATAAGCGGATCCCGGCATCCTCGGGAACACGTCCGGATCGCTCACCAGCCTAGGACCGTCCTGGCACGCGTCCAGGGCATCCCGCGGTACCGGTATGGCGATCACCATTTCGACCAGTAGTACGCAAACCGAACGCTACTGGTTCGATCCATAGTCTAGGAAGCAGCGCGTACGAGCAGGGCTTGGGTTGACCGTCAAGTCTGAAGGAAAAACGGACGACCCGCAGTGGCGGTGTCTTTCAGGCCAAACCGAAGAAGCGCTCGAAGTATTCGTTCAGCTTCGTGATGACGCGCTGCTTCTTGGCGCCGAGATTGTTATCCTTCGCGAAGCGAGAGACCGGTGGCAGGATCTGAGTGATCGCCGTTCCGTTGGTTGCGATAGCCCCGTCGCGGAAGGCCGTTGCGATGAACGACTTCGTCTGCTCAGGCCGGAGGCGCTCGGTGTCGATGATCTCGGCGAGTTCGGCTTCTTGTCGCTGGGTGACGAAGATACGCCAGTGGTCGCTGACCTCGCCGGTGACCGATATGGAGTCGACGAACTCCATGATCAGGTCCTTCTTGTTCCGCAGTGATGGGCTGGCGTCGACGGCGTCCTCAATGGCACGTAGTGGCGGGCTACCTTCCCAGCCCATCTTGGCTTGGCCCTCGTCATGCCATCTCTGCACCAGCATCAGGATGTAGTCGATGTTGACCTCGACTTGCTTGATGAGCTCGATCTCGAAGACGACATCGTCGAGGATCGACTCCTTCTTGCTGGTGTCGCGCTTGCGGTGCCTCTCCCACAGTGCGTTATAGACGCTCATGTAGTTCTGCAGTTGCCTCGGTGGCAGCGACTCGTCGTGCTCGAACTCGTCGAAAGAGGTCAGGATGTTGCGCAGTTTGAGGATGTGACCGAAGAGCATGACGAACGCCTTCTCCTGGGCCTCCCCGAATGGCTCGGTTCCGGGTGGGCACTGCTGCAGGAGTTGCTCGACCAGGCTGACGTACACGGCGCGATAGTGGGTGTACGGCTTGAGTAGCACCACTCCGCGGGACTCGGAGTTGCCGAAGAGCACTAGTGCGTCATCGACGGCCTTCTCCAGATTGCGGAAGCAGACGATGTTGCCGTAGGCCTTGACCGAGTTGAGGATCCGGTTGGTGCGGGAGAACGCTTGGATTAGCCCGTGGGACTTGAGGTTCTTGTCCACCCACAGAGTGTTCAGTGTGGTTGCGTCGAACCCGGTTAAGAACATATTAACCACAATGACTAGGTCGACCTCACGATCCTTCACTCGGCGCGCGAGGTCCTTGTAGTAGTTCTCGAACTTGGCCGCCGAGGTGTCGTACATCGTGCCGAAGGCAACGTTGTAGTCGCTGATGGCGCGTTCGAGGAAGTCGCGGGAGGAGGCGTCGAGCCGATCCGCGTCCATCGCCTCGTCATCGAGGATGCCGCCGACCTCCTCGTCCTCATTGACTGCGTAGCTGAAGATCGTGGCGATTTTCAGCGGCTGGTAGGACGGGTCTACGGCTGCGCGCTCGGTCTGCTGCTGGGCGAACTCGTCGTAGTAGATCTTCAACGCGGACACTGATGCGGTAGCCAACATCGAGTTGAAGCCCCGTACCCGCTTTTCACCCAAGCTGTACCCCTGGGTGCGCATGGTCTTGATATTGAAGTGGTCGAGGATATACTCCACGATCTTCCGAATTCGCTCGGGGTGGCGCAGCACTTCTTCGGTGTCGATCCCGGCGACCTGCTTGTCTTCGACGTCGTCTGCTGCCCGCACGGTGTTCTGGTAAGAGACGCGGAAGGGCAGCACGTTGCCGTCGTTGATCGCGTCCACGATCGTGTAGCTGTGCAGTCGGTCGCCGAAGATCTTGTCCGTAGTGTCCTTAGTCGCCCCGCCAGCGTTCTCCGGGAAGATCGGGGTTCCCGTGAACCCGAAGAGGTGGGAGCGGCGGAATGCCTTGCGTACCGCAGTCCCCATTTCACCGAACTGGCTCCGATGGCACTCGTCGAAGATTAAGACCGTATGAGCGTTAGTGATCTCATGGCCCTTGTTCTGCTCGATGAACCGCGACAGCTTCTGGATCGTGGTGACGATGATAGACGCGTTGTGATCCTGGAGTCGCCGCTTGAGCTCGGCGGTCGAGCGTGACCCGTTGACCGAATCCCTCTCGAAGCGGTTGTACTCCAGCATCGTCTGGTAGTCGAGGTCCTTGCGGTCTACCACGAAGAGAACCTTGTCGACACCCTCCATTTTCGACGCGAGCTGCGCGGTCTTGAACGACGTCAGCGTCTTTCCCGACCCGGTGGTGTGCCAGATATAGCCGCCGGCCCCCGGCCCGGTCGCCTTCGTGTTGGCCGAGGACACCACCCGCCGGAGGATTCGCTCAGCCGCAACGATTTGGTAGGGACGCATCACCAGCAAGGTACGAGAGACGTCGAAGACACAGTACTTCGTCAGCACATTCAGCAGCGTGTGCTTGGCGAAGAAGGTCCGCGTAAACGCGGTCAGGTCGCCGATGCGTCGGTTCTCCGCGTCGGTCCACCACGAGGTGAACTCGAACGAGTTCGACGTCTGCTTCCGGCCACGCTTGCCGCTCTCGGACTCAGCCACCTTTCGGGCACGAGTCGTGTTCGCGTAGTACTTGGTGTGCGTGCCATTGGAGATCACGAAGAGCTGGACGTACTCGAACAGTCCGGCATCGGCCCAGAACGACTCCCGCTGGTAGCGGTTTATCTGGTTGAACGCCTCTTTTAACGGCACCCCGCGCCGCTTCAGCTCCACATGCACCAGCGGAAGCCCGTTGACCAGGATCGTCACGTCGTAGCGATTCTGGCGAGCTACCCCAGCACCCTCACCGACCGCCTCGTACTGGTTGATCACCTGGAGTCTGTTGGCATGGATATTCGACTTGTCGATCAGCTTGATGTTCTTGCTCGTGCCGTCGTCACGCGCAAGGACCTGGATCGGGTCCTCCTGGATGCGCGCTGTCTTCTCAACGACGCCCTCATTCTTTGAGGCGATTTTCTTGGTGAAAAACCATTTCCACTCATCGTCACTGAAGACCACATTGTTCAACAGCTCCAATTGACGACGTAGGTTCGCCTCCAGGCTAGCCGCCGACGCAAGGGGGAGACGCTCGTATGCCTGCTGCCCCAGCAGCTCAATGAACCTAGCCTCAAGCTGAGCCTCAGACTGGTAGCCCTGATCGAGGCCGTCATCTGGTTCGTACGCCGCCACGACGGTGGATTCGTCGCTCACTGCGATCGGATCGTACCGTAGCGCCGATTCCGGTGCCTCCACACCGCCGCCCTGGCTCACGCCGCCTTCTCCTCGAAGGTCAATAGCCTCTCCCGGTAGTACTCATACTGCTCGCGGCGTGCAGAAAGTTCAGACGCGATGCCGCTCGCCAACTCAACCGAAACAGATTCGAGATGGTCAAGGATTGTGACAACGCGTTCCTGGACCTCAGTTGGCGGGATCGGGATTCGCACCTCCAGGATGTCATTCTTCTTGAGGTGTGTCTGGTCCATGCCGTTGTTGTATGCAAGCAATTGAGGATTCCGATCCATCATGCGGTGCAAGAATCGTGGCAGCAGCACGCGGGCGTCACGTGAGCGAAGCAAGCAGACCCTTTGATTAGCCGCATACGCGTTGTCGGAATCTACATAGAATGTCTTGGCGAGCGCCTTTCCTTTTGGCAGGTCGCTCATCACCAATGCAACATCGCCTTCATAGGCAGGGGTTTGCACATCCTCGGGTTGCACAAAGCGATTAGCCTCGCCACGCGAGATAAACCGCGCCGTCATCAGTGCGACGGTTCCCGCAGGATCAACGAATTTCTCGTGGGCCCTTGCATTGAAAAAGTCGACGAAATCGCCGACTTGTCCAATCGGGACCGATGGGCCCAAACAGAGCACCTGGTCGCGGTAGTGTCCGTACTGGCGGGTTCGGGCTTGCAGCTCGGCTTGCAGCTCGGCTTGCAGCTCGGCTTGCAGCTCGGTCATCGAATCGAGGATTCGTACGATTCCGCGTTGAATCTCAAGCGGAGGAACCGGGATGGTGATCCTGCTGATTCCGCTACTGGATAGTCTCTTCACTTTGGCGCGGGCGACATGCTGGTTCTTCTTGGCCTGGAAGCTGCGGGTTTGGAAGTAGTAGGAGACGTAGGTGGGATCGAGTTCGCTCCGGAACAGAAACGAGTCATCGTGGATCGCGACCTCTCCTTCGCCCAGCCAGGCGACGGCCTTGCCCACATCCTCGACTGTTTCGCCGACGCCAGCAACGATCACGTCCCCGGGGCGGGCGTAGCGCAATTGATCACGCAAGTCCTCCCTCACATACGAGACAGATGTGCGCGCGGACACGCCGTATTCTGTGTAGATCTCACCGTAGTGGATACAGGGGATTCCGTCCTTGACCATGTCAGCTTTGGTAAAGCGACGGCCACGAGCAAAGGTTCCGGCCTCGCCGAGCGTCATTATCTCAACACCGCCCCGGCGGCGCTCGGCAAGCAGCTGTTCGATCTCATTCATGGCACCATCGCCCCACTTGAAGGCACATTCAACCTGTTTATATTCCATCCGAGTGCATCGATTGCCCGCTTCATCTCCTGATCGCTGGCGACATTCTGGATGATTCCGATGACCAAGCTTCGGCAAGGGTGGTACTTCTGTAGAGCCACTTCCTCACTTGAATCTCCGTGAACGATCTCACTCAGCTCGCTGAACAACTTGTAGCCATCGCTGGAAAATGCTGACGGAATGATGTGGTGCTGACCATCGACCTCTTGCAGGAGGTCGCGGAAAGGCTTGCGACCGCCGTTTCTGCCGGTGGTGGGTATACCTGCGATATCGGCGACTTGCTTGGTGATCTCCTCGAAGATCTTCCGTAGGTACACCATGGATCCCGCACCGAGCTGTAACTCGTAGGCGAGCTGCGCACGCTCCAGCAGGTCATCGAAACCACCGACGCTGGCTTCGACCCGACTCGCCATACCGCGCCGGTTGTCTACATAGCGTTCTAACCGCACGGTCGGCGCCTGTCCGTCCAGTTCGTCCCTGGACACCACGAGGAACCAAGCTTCTACGGTCGCTTTGCAGACTGGGCATTTGAGGCACGCGTCGATGCTCACCACCCGATCACCTACCCCGAGGCAGGACAGCTTGTTACCCGACATGAACGTCCGAACGTTGTCGCAGGTCTTGCAGTTGAAATTGATAGCGACCTTGCCGACCTCGATCGTCTTGTGTTTGCCCCAAGGCAGGCGTGCATCGAGGAAGCGCTCCACCTGTGCCTCCTCATTAGCAGGGGCTTTAGATAACAATTCAGACAGTCGCATCGTCGGATTCCAGGTCGCCGACAATGGCGTCGATTTGGGTGCGCAGCTCAGCTTGGCGGGCAACTATCCGCGCAATTTCAGCGTTCAACGCCTTGATATCGACCGTTTCGCGGGTGTCCTCGGCCGCGACGTACGAACTGACCGCGAGGTTGTACTTATTGTCGCGGATAATCTCGTAGTCGACCACAGCTGCGAAGTGGTCGATGGCCTCCCGACGCGTGAACGCCTCCAAGATCTTGGCTTGGTGGCTGGCAGCGAGCTTGTTCTTATTGCCCTGACGCATGAACTCGGCCGAGGCGTCGATGAAGAGCACCTGATTGTCGATCTTCGACTTCTTTAGCACGATGATGCAGGTCGCGATCGTCACCCCAAAGAAGAGGTCCGGTGGGAGCTGGATGACGGTGTCGACGTAGTTGTTGTCGATCAGGTACTTGCGAATCTTCTGTTCTGCACCGCCGCGGTAGAGCACGCCGGGGAACTCGACGATCGCGGCCGTGCCGTTGACCGCCAGCCACGACAGCATGTGCATCGTGAACGCCAGGTCAGCCTTCGATTTCGGCGCCAGCACACCGGCGGGCGCGTACCGCTCGTCGTTGATCAGCAGCGGGTTCGAGTCACCTTCCCAGCGTGTGGAATACGGCGGGTTGGAAACGATCGCCTCGAACGGCTCATCGTCCCAGTGGTATGGGTCAATCAGCGTGTCGCCGTGGGCGATGTCGAACTTCTCGTACGGGACGTCGTGCAGGAACATGTTAATCCGGCACAGGTTGAAGGTGGTCAGGTTAATCTCCTGACCGAAGTAACCCTGCCGGACCCCATTGGGCAGCACCTTCTTGAACTTCAGCAGCAACGAACCCGAGCCACAGGCGGGATCGTAGACCTTGTTCACCTCGGTCTTGCCGACAACGGTGATCCTAGCGAGCAGCTCGGAGACCTCCTGCGGTGTGTAGTACTCCCCGCCGGACTTGCCAGCCGAGGACGCGTACATCTGCATCAGGTACTCATAGGCGTCACCGAACAGGTCGATGGTGTTCTCGTTGAACTCGCCGTTGCCGAAGTCCAGCGACCCGATTGCATCGAGGAGCTTGACCAGCTTCTCGTTGCGCTTCGCGACGGTCGGGCCGAGCTTGCCACTGTTGACGTCGAGGTCGGCGAAGAGGCCCTTGATGTCATCTTCGGAGGCGGTACCCACTGCACTGGCCTCAATGTTGGTAAACACCCGCGCTAGAGTCTCGTTGAGGTTTTCGTCCCTGCTAGCCCGCTCGCGCACGTTCGCGAAGAGGTCCTGGGGCAGGATGAAGAAGCCCTTCTCCTTGACTGTCTCCTCACGCCCGAGCTCGGCATCCGCGTTTGACATGTAGCGGTAATCGAAGTCCTCGTTGCCTGCACTGCGTTCGGCCTCGTTGAGGTAGGCCGTCAGGTTCTCGGAGATGAACCGATAGAACAGCATCCCCAGCACATACGCTTTGAAGTCCCAGCCGTCCACGCTTCCACGCAGATCGTTGGCGATCTTCCAGATCACCCGGTGCAGCTCGGCTCGCTCCTGCTCCTTCTTACGGTCCTCAGCATTGATAGTCCAGGCTGGCACGCTCGTCACAAGATGAAGTCTTACCAGAGCGCGCCATCTCGCGACACCAATGGCAGAGGATCCTCAAGATCACGCAACGCGAGTGCTCGTCGCTACAGACCCTGCTGACATCGCGGAAGCAGCCGACCCCGGTAGCGTGGAAGCTCTCCGCCGCTCTGCGCATGATGCGTACTGGATCTTGCGTCGGTGAACCATACGCCTCTAGCTGGGAACCCCGTTATCCGGTGGCAAGCGGACCCGGAGCGCAGGGCCTCCAGGCCCGAGACATCCGATCGGCGGCGATGTCAAGCGTGCTCGGTCCGTGGTGGCCGGCGACGCTACGGCGGGCTGTGATCAACGAGATTGGGCGTCGTCGGCTGCCGCGGTTCGCGGGGGTCTGGGGGCGGTGGAGCCCCCAGGGGCTGCGGTGGGGAAGGCGAGGCGTTCGCTGTAGGGCTGGCGTGTGGTCAGGCAATGAAACAGGCAGCCGAGGAAGCGGTTGTAGAGGTTGCGCAGTGCCGCTGAATGTCGATCGCCGTGGTCTTTGCGGCGGTCGTAGTGGACACGGGCGCCTGGCGAGGCGGTCAGGCTGGCGAAAGCCCAGATGTAGCCGACAGCTGCCAAGCGGCGATTCTTGACCCGGCGGTGGACGACGGCCCGGCTGCGTCCGCTGGCGCGGGTGATCGGGGCGGCTCCGGCGTAGGCCTTGAGGGCACGGGCGTCGGCGAAGCGAGTATGGTCATCGCCGATCTCGGCGAACAGCCGGGCGGCCGTCAGCTCGCCCAGGCCGGGGAAGCTGGTGACGATGTCGTGGTCGGGGTGGTCACGGAAGGCTGTGACGGTGGCCTGGTGCAGGTCGGCTGCGGCTTGGCAGGCGGCATCGAGAACGGCCAGTAACGCCAGCGCTTGCCGGCCCATTGCCTCTTCGATCGGGGTTGGTTGGCGCAGATGGGCGCCTTGGAAGCCGACGTGCAGGCGTTCGGCCCAGGTCTGTAGATGATAGATGCGGCCGCAGTCCTTGAGCGCGGCTCGCAGTTCGGCGATGGTGCGTTGGCGCGCTGTGGCGAGGGTGGGGGCGATCTTGAGCACTGCGCGGGCTTCGCGGCAGGTGATACCGCCTTCCTGGCCCGCGAACAGCGTCAAGAAGGCCGGGTGGTACTCGCGTAGCAACGAGCGCAGCTCGTTACCGATGCGGTGGACGCGCCAGACGGCGTCCTGGTGTCCGCGCGCGAGCACCGCGATGGCCTGGGCCTGGTGGCTGTCGGCGGGCAGTGGCCGGTGCAGTGCCATGTCGGTGCGCAAGATGTTGGCCAGGACGACGGCGTCTTGCCGGTCGGACTTCTTGCGGGACACCGAGTGCCGGTCGCGGTAGCGTGCGGCGCTGAGCGGATTGATGGCATAGACCCGCCGGCCGGTTGCGCGAAGCTGGGAGACCAGCAGGCCATGCGGGGTCTCGATGGCCACTGGGATCGGTATCTCGGCGGTGTCGCCGGCCTCGGCCAAGATGGTCAGCAGTTCCTCGTAGCCCTGAGGCGATTCGGCGATGCGTTGCTGGGCGATCATCGTGCCTGTCTCGTTGACCAGGGCGATGTCGTGGTGCTTCTCGGCCCAGTCGATGCCGCAGTAGACCTTCATGACGTTCCCTCCGTCTGCTGATGCAGCGTGCAGAGGTCCTCGCCGAGATCATGCGGCGTGCTAATGACAAGACTTGGTTGTCTACCATCCGATGAGCCGTCTGCTGACCTCGGCACCCGCGCAGTCCCGGCCTTGCTGAGAGCTGACAGCCCACGACATGAAGAGGGATACCCCTGCGCGAGCGGCCCTCGATTCCGCTCTATCAGAGGCGGTCACGCCCTGCGAGCCGGTTGGCCAAAGGCGCCGGTCTCGGGCGGAAAGATCTCAAAGATCCTGCACCGGAAGTAGGCATCCCACGCGGCCCGGCCGGTGGGGCGTGACCTGCCCCACCATCATTAGCACCGGAAGCGGCGCGGCAGCATGCCGTTCAGGGATGAGCTGTCGAGACAATCCAGTCGGCTTTCGATAGAAGCTCGTCATAGGTGACAACTTCAGGCTCGCTGAGGTTCCGTCGGAAAAGCTCAAATGAGCGGATGCGGTCAGAGTGGTCCCCCCCTGACCGACCAATCAGCTGATCTAGCCTGCCGACAATAAGAAACGATCTTGGCCTGATGAGGTATGTGTAGTCGCCGAGCTCACTCCCATCGAGATCTAGGTTGCTGAGCCGCTCGCGGATATCTTGGACACAGCGGTGAACTGTTCCTTGAACTTGTGCAATTCCGCCTACCAGGTCACGAGAGGGACTCCAGCACCCTGAGCGATACGGCTTCTCCAGTAGAGGCGTCCTGTGCGTCTTAAACTCCGCAAAGACCATCGACTTTACTCGGCCAGCGGTATGCAGTAATGCGTCCGTGCGTTTGCCTGCACCCGATACAGATTGACCTACAACAACCTGTTCGAGCTTCTCGTGATTCCAGGAGGTAAGCAGCTGTCCCGCAAGAGAGGCTCCCAGAATCCATGTGTTCTTTTCAAAGAACTCTTGCCATACGGACTCAGGGCCCCTTCCGGAGGAGTTCTCACACATTGAATCGAAGTAACTGTCCTCAAAGAGGAGGCGACGAAAATGCTCAACTTGCTCACGACGGTGCGCGATGGCTATGACGTCGCGTGCAGATGCATCATCCGAAATTAGCTCACGGAATCTGTCGGGGTGTCGCTGGTAAAGCTTCAGTAGTTGACTTGGGCTGCCAAGAATATCTCGGAGGAGAGGCTCGTCATCGCCAGCATCTTCAGAGGTTCCCTCGGTTTGAATCTTGGCATCAAGGTAGAGTTGCCTAGCTACCGTCGCAGGAACAGCAGCAGGGCCATTAGTCACAGGAAAGGCGCGAAGGAATGGCACACGGGTCGAGATTAGCCGGTGTCTCGATTTGGCGATTCTATACGCCTCTTCCTCTGACGCTAGCTCACAATAGTGCGCAACGGGCGAGCGCTGGTCCACGACGAACTCGCCGAGATATGAATATATGTCCTTGGCGGTGGGAATTTTCAAGAAAATGCGGAGCGCTTTTCCTCGCCGAATGTGCTGAATTATTGCATCGTTATCATTGACGCTATTGGATCTCCCGTATTCCGGAACTCCGGCGAAAAGTAGAGCTCCGTCGCTCGTCCAATCTTCTGGCGGGATAGGCGTAGACGATTGGACCCCAAGGAACACAAAGATATTGTGAGAGCGCCCGCTGGGCGATATCCGACTGTGTGGCGATCCCCCGTATCTATCGTTCAAATGATAACGATTTACTTGATCGCCGGGCCTTACCTCCCAGGAAGACCGCCATCCCGGATTGGTCTCCTGTGACATGCTTTCTGGAATGCAACTCCACGCGTCATCACTTATCGGTATCGGAATATTTGGATAGCCGACCTTTAGTTGCTTTGGCCAGCTGGCGAAGTTTCGTAGATAAGACAACGGAATTGGCTCGGAAGGAGTTGCGTTAAGATAGTTGATTCGATAGGAGAGCGACTTGTTGCGGGAGTCGGCGGAGATTGCGACTGAATTGATTTCTCCACGTGCAACAATTCCTCCGCCGCGACCGGGGCGGAAGATTGCTACCCGGTCTCCATTGGCCAGGAGTGGCACCTCTTCGTCGTGTGAAATATATGGCGCCCATAGGTTCCAGTTATCACGAACGGCGCTGACGTGGGAGTATCGCGTACTATCCGTGCCTATAATCCAACTAGCCATGCATGTACACCCCCTGAATAGGCGGTACTTGGCTTCGTATGTGACGGTGTCGCTTGAGTGGCGGGCAGCCCATAGTGATCTTCGGTTTGGATGGCCGACGCAAGAGTAGCTGAGCCTACTGACACTTTTGCGGCTCGTGCCGGCGGCTTGACGCGTGGGCGGTGCTGGTCGCGACCGGCCGCAGAGCCGCAGCGCGGCCAGCGGCCGCCCGACGCGCGCGGGACGCCGTAGGCGGCACGCGCCTTGAAACCGTAGGGAAAGTTCTCATCCGGTTGTGAAGCACTCCGGCTGACCTGCTGTTTTGTCGAGTTCTCCCGCGCTGGCGATGCGTTCAGGCTGGGAGTGCCCCCCTTGGCTGCAAGCCGACCTGAGTCAGCCGGCCTCTTCGACGTGCGACGCCAGGTTGGCCAGCGAAGAGGCTATCCCGGCCTCGTGTACGGCTTGGTCGATGCCGGGTGGTACGTCCGTGGCGGTGACGGTTACCTCGGTTCCTTCGCTGACGGCAGTCAGGTGCCAGGTCATCGTCATGGTGCCCGCGTACGACGGGTCATCGGCCTCGAACACTGCCCGCTGCACCACGCGCTCCGATGGAACCAGGTCGACGAACGCGACATCGACGACGTCCGTCGCGTCTGATGTCTTGCCGGGGCTGTCGGTGGGGTCGAGGTACGTGAGGATCATCCGGAACCCGCCACCAGGGCGGGGGTCCCACCGCTCGATCCGCCCGCGAATGCCGTCCGGCGGCAGCCAAGCTTCGAGCGACTCCCGGTCGAGGAGGGCGCCGTAGACAGTCGCCGGTGGTGCCGCGATCAGCCGGCTGGCGCGGTCAGTCCTGGCCATAGCCAGAGTCTAGGACCGAAGCTCCCCAGGCCCATCCTCGCCTAACGACAGCCCGGACCAGCGCCTTTGAAGGTGCCGTGGATAGCCCCCATCAGGTGTCGCCTCAGATGCTGCTGTTGAGGGGGCAGGCATGGCTACTGTGGGGACACGATGGAGCCCTTGCCGGGCTTTGTGGTGATCAGCTCTCGTTCCCTGAGGGCTTCCATCGCCTTGCGGATGGTCACTCGTGCGACGTCGAACTCCTCCTGCAGCTTCACCTCGGAGATGAGGGTGAGGGGCGGGTAGGTGCCGTCGCCGATGCGCTCGGCCACGACGTTGGCTATCTGCTCCCACTTGTAGAGCCGCGGGTCCCATTCGATCACGGGACGACTCTAGGTATCCCTGCACCTAACGGCATAGAACAGGCATTGCTAGGAATGCTATAGACAGGTTAAGACAGGCTGGGATAGGTTGCGGACATGGCGTTGGTGAGCAGCCGTTCGGAGTCCCTCCGGGTGGGGCTCCGTTCGGGCGCTTCGGTCTGCCGCTCCACGAGGATGCGCTGTGCGACTGGAGACAGTTCCTCGCTCACCAACGCCTGTTCATCGGTCGGGACATCCGCGAGCACTGCCGGCACCGAGCTGGCGATCGCGCGTTACGAAGGACGGTGAGCCCGGTGGCAGACTTCGGAGACTTCCACGGTACGCACCCTGCCCCGCCTCGCCCTCATGCGGTGTCGGTGAGGTGGCTCCCGGTCGAGCGGTCTCCGGATCAGGCCCGGGTCGTGCACTACACCTGCGAATGCCTGCCGCTGGTCTTCGAGCAATGCATGGCCGGCGGCCAGGGCTTCGTCCGGCGACACGACCGGTCTGTCTTTCCCTGGGGTCTGGCAGAGAGCCCGCGCATGCGGGTCGTCGATGCCATGACGCTGTGGCGACAGCTCATGTGCGGGGAAGCGAGGTGACGACACACAGATCCGGCAAGTCATGCACACGTAGCGTCACTTTCTGAAGCCGATCAGTGACGAACGTTTCCGCAGGTCGAAGGCCGACCTGCGGTTTCGCATGCCCTCCGACTGGCAGATTTTCTGCCAGTGACGCAGGTCACCCGTCTTATCGTCGAAGCAGGCGACGACGAGAAGGAGGGGCGGCGACGTGGCAACAGAGTACGTGACGCAGGGCCAGCGGATCGCGCGGGCTCGTCACCGCAAGGGCTGGGATCAGGCAACCCTCGCCGAGAAGGTCGGCCGATCTGTCTCCTGGCTGTCCAAGGTGGAGAACGGGCGGATGCCGCTGGACCGGATGAGCGTCGTCGGGCAGCTCGCCGAGGCGCTCGGGGTGGAGGTCGGCGAGCTGACCGGCCAGCCGTACCGGCACGAGACGACGGAGCTCGACTCCGGGCACGCGGCCGTGCCGGGGCTTCGGCTCGCGCTTCAGCAGGCGTCGTTGCCCAGCGGGATCGGGCTGCCGGCGCGCGGGGAGCCGCGGACGTTGCAGGAGCTGGAGGCGAACGTCCGCCTGGCGGAGCAACTTCGTCAGGACGCCAAGTTCACCGCCCTCGGTGAGGTGCTGCCCAGGATCCTCACCGACCTGATCACGATCATCAACGGCTCCCCGGCCGATCGCGACCGGGCCGAGGCGTTGATGCTGCGGGCCTGCCACATGGCGCGGGTGTCGTCGAACCTGCTGGGTCACCATGATCTCGGCTGGACGGCGGTACAGCGCGAACTCGTGGCCGCGCAGCACGTGGGCTCACCTGATCTGATCGCGGCGGCGAGTTGGGACCTGTGCGGGGTGTGGCTGCACGAAGCGCAGCTCGACCCGGCCAAGGACGCGGCCCTGTCGGCGTTGGACCAGATCGAGCCGTACGTGAGCGGAGACGACACGATCAAGGCGATGTGGGGTGCCCTGCATCTGCGGGCCGCCGTGGCGTATTCCAGGCTGTGGGACCAGAGAGAGGCGGAGAGCCACCTGGACGAGGCCCGCCGCGTCGCCGAGGTCCTGCCGCGGGACGGCAACGCGTTCCAGACCCAGTTCAACCGGGTCAACACCACCATTCACGCCGTCGAGGTCAGCATGGAGCTGGGCCGGCCTCGTGAGGTCATCTCGCGGGCCGAACACGTCGAGATCGCCGAGATCGCCTCGTCCGAACGCCAGGCCCACTACTGGACCTGCACCGCGGCGGGCTACCACATGAACAGAAAGGACAACGAAGCCGCAGACGCTCTGCTCCGTGCCGACCGGATCGCGCCCCAGCACGTCCGGAACCGTCCGTTGGTCCGCAACATCGTGCGCGACCTGCGAGACAGCGGCAAGCTGCATCGTCAGCGCGAGATTCTCAACCTCGCCAAGGTGATGCGGCTGCTCTGAGTACGACAAGCGGAGGGCTATCCGCGCAATGGCTCCCCACCCAGCAGGTAACCCGGGGGCGCTTCGGCGTCCTGCCTACACGATGGGGTGATACATGGGTCTTAGCGAGACTGAACGACAGATCCTGCTTCGCGAGCTGGCGGAGATCGCGGTCGACCTGACCGAACTCCAACGGCGTGCGACCAGGGTCTCTACCCGGCTTGATCAGGGCGAGTCCGAGCGTCCAGCTCGTCCAGCCTGACCGTCAGCTTGTTCATGTGCTGACGGATCTCGCGCAACTGCTCGGAGATGATGCGGAACTCTTCGCTGTGCTCGCCCGGGGCGGGCACGGCCTCGACGTCGTCAGGGGTGCGGGTGACGAAGCTGCCCGCCCCCTGGCGGGTCTCGATGAGTCCTTCGTCGCGGAGTACGGCCAGGGCGTTGCCGATGGTCATCATGGCCACGCCGTACTTCTCGGACAGCTCACGCGCTACGGGGAGCTGATCTCCCACTGCATACCGGCCTGAGGCGATGTCGCGCCGGATGTCCTCGGCAATCCGCAGGTACGGCCGGCGCCGGTCAGTGGTTGCCATGACTCAACTCTAGCGGTTCTAGATGCCTAGGTCTCTGGGCAACCTGTAAGGAATCTCGAAGCGATTCAGCTATCTCGGTTTACAGAGCTAGATACCTAGGTATCTTTGTAACTAGCACAGTCACTCTGAAGGAGACCAGCTCTCATGCGCACCATCCCGATCCCCGTCGACACCTCCAAGCTCGTCATCACCTGCGTGAAGGCACCGAAGCCGCGCCTGGTCAACAAGGACACCGGCGAGATCAAGACCGACAAGAACGGCAACACCGTCTACGAGATCACCGTCTCGGTGGAAGACGAGTTCGGCCGGATCGAACTCGTCAAGATCGGCACTTCGGGGGAACCCCCGATCGCCGCCGGTCAGCAGGTCAACCCGTCCGGCATGGTCGGCTACGTCTGGGAGATCGCTGGCCGGTGGGGCATCTCCTACCGCGCCGCCGCTCTCCTACCGGCAGACACGGAGCCGCTCCGTGTCTGACACCACGCTCCTCGTGCTCGGAGTCCTGGCCGCTGCGGCGGCCGGGCTCTGGGCCTGGCGCCGCTGGCACTACCCGTCGTTCTGGCTCGTGGCCGCCTTCCCGCTGGTCGCGGTGAGCGTACGGGCAAGCTGGCGCAAGGTCGCCCTCGGCTGCAACCTCACCAAGAAGCGGCAGCGCTTCTGGTTCACCACCGTCCCCGGCCTGGTCGCCTCGACCGGCGTCGTCCGCGTCCGGCGCAAGTGGCAGCGCATCGCCGTGGACACCAAGCCGTTCATGTGGCTGCCCAAGCCCACCCGCTACGGCTGGCGCGTCACCCTGCACACCCTGGAAGGACAGGTCCCTGCCGACTACGCCGACGTCGCCGAACGGCTCGCCCACTCGTGGGGCGTGCATGCGATCCGCGTCTCGTCCCCTCGTCCTGGACGAGTCGTCCTGTCCGCCACCGTCCGCGATCCACTCGTCCGGGTCGAGACCCTGCCCTCCTCTCCCGAACTGCTCAAGGTCACCGTGGGACGTCTGGAGACCGGTGGCCCCTGGACCATCGACTTCAGGACCGTCCCGCACTGGCTCAACGCCGGAGCGACTCAGTCCGGCAAGTCCAACCTGGCCAACGCCCTGGTTCAAGGGCTGGCTCCGCAACCGGTCGCCCTGGTCGGCTTCGACCTCAAGGGCGGCGTGGAGTTCACCCCGTACAGCCCTCGCCTGTCGGCGCTGGGCACCACACGATCTGAATGCGTCGCCCTGCTGGACGACCTCGTTGGGCTGATGACCGGTCGCATGGCCCAGTGCCGGGAGGCCGGCGCTCGCAACATCTGGCAACTCCCGGACGATCAGCGGCCCGTACCCGTCGTCGTCCTGGTCGACGAACTGGCCGAGCTGTACCTGATGGCCGACAAGTCGGAGAAGGACGAGATCGCCAAGACCTCGACGGCCCTGCTTCGGGTCGCGCAGCTCGGGCGGGCGTTCGGCATCTACCTGTTCTGCTGCGGCCAGCGCATCGGCTCCGACCTCGGGCCTGGCGTCACCGCTCTCCGCGCCCAGTGCTCCGGGCGGATATGCCACCGGGTCAATGATCCCGAGACCGCCACCATGACGCTCGGCGACCTCGACCCCGCCGCCCTCGCCTCAGCTCGTGCCATCCCCGCCGAGACACCAGGCGTCGCCATCGTCGCCTCCCAGGACGGCCAGTGGTACCGCGCCCGCTCCTACTACGTCAGCGAACAAGCCGCCGAACTCGCCGCCTCGACCTACGCCGACCGCTCACCCGCCTGGGCCGACGTCGTCGCCGGCCACGCCGCCCAGGTGACCGACACCGATCTCGCCGAGTTCCTCAACTCCATCCCTGACCCAAGAGAGGCCTGAACTCCGATGCGACGCCTCGCCCACTGGCTGCTCGACACCGGCCCCGTCCTCGTCCTGGCCCTCATCGCCGGAGCCGGGTCCTTCACCCACATCCGCGACACCGCCAGCGACCACGGACAGTCCGGCTGGATGGCCTGGGCGATCGCCGTCTGCATCGACCTCACCTGCGTCATGGCCGCCCGCGAGCGGCAACGCGACAAGAAGACCGCCCGCGTACGACGCGGCCTGATCTCCTGGCCCGTCCTCGTCCTGACCGGAGGCATCGTCCTGTCCCTGGCCGCCAACCTGCAACAAGCCGACCCGACCGCCTGGGGCTGGATCACCGCCGCCACCCCGGCAGCCGCCTTCCTCGTCGCCATCTCCATGCTCGAACGCCGGACGTCCGGCCCGCGTCCCGACTCGTCCCCAGACGTCTTCGGAACGTCCCCGGAAGACGTCCCCGCGTCCCCTCCACGTCCCGACGCACCCGTAGCCGTCCCGTCCGCAGACCGTCCCGCCCTCGTCCACGCCCAGGACCGTCAAGACGAACGCCCCGGACCGTCCCCGGCACTGGTCAACTACGCCCGCCGCGTCGCCGACGAACACCACACCCGACACGGCAAACCCATCACCCGCGACGTCCTTCGCGCCCACCTCGGCGTGTCTGAGCAACTCGCCTCCGACCTGCTCCACACCTTGCACACCGTCCCAGAAACCACCTGAAAGGCGCACCATGCACAACGACCGAGACGCCCTCATCGCCGGACTCATCTCCATGGCCGGTTTCCTCAAGGCCCACCCTCAGATCCCGACCTCGATAGCACCCGTCACCCTCCGAGCCTTCCCCGACAACGGCTCCGACGACGACATGCGCGCCGAGGTCGACAAGGTCGCCGCCCTGCTCGGCACGGAGATCGACCACCACCACCTGCCCCACGACCACTACATGACCGGCATCGGCTTCGGACCGGTCCGCTACGAGTTCATCGCCATCCTCGCCGCCGCCCGCGCCCGTCACGCCGCCGATGACAGCTACCGCGGCTGCATCCAGATCGACACCACCCAGGAGGCCTGACCATGCGCATCCGCCTCGAAGGCAACCGCGCCGAACTCACCCTCGGCGTGATCCAGCTTCGCCAGATCTTCACCGTCACCAGCATGTCGCGGGCCTTCCCCGACCGGAGCTGACCGCGGAACTACCGCCTCTACGTCACCATCACCCCGCGCAAGGACCACCGCCCATGACGACCGAAGAACCCTGGACCGATTGGCCCGACATCCTCGCCGCCGTCCCGCTCGCCAACGGCCGCTGCTGCACCTGCAACGGAAGGGGCCTCGACGGCGACAGCGACACCTGCCGCGACTGCGACGGCAGCGGCATCGACAACCACGGCGCATAGCCGAGATCCCCTCACCTGGCCACACAACCGCCAAGTTCCGCGCCAGGTGAGGGGCCATCCCACTCCAGAACGCATCCGGACAGGACGGATCCATCTTGCACCACTCACACGCGGTAGCCGGGATGATCGACCGGCTCCACCAACCCGACTACGACCGCTGGGCGCACCAGATCAAGCGCACCGGCGGCTGCCGACAGCCCATACACCTGCGCGGCAAGGTCGAACACTTCGACCAGGCCACCGGCCAACTGCTCCACCGCTACACCACCAACCGCGAACCGAACGGCGTCCTGCGCGTCCCGTGCAAGACCCGCCGCGCCTCCCGCTGCCCGGCCTGCGCCGAGGTCTACCGCGCCGACACCTACCAGCTCGTCCGCGCCGGCCTCGTCGGCGGCAAGGGCGTACCCGAGACGGTCAGCTCGCACCCGTGCCTGTTCGTCACCCTCACCGCGCCCTCCTTCGGAGCGGTCCATGTGCGGCGGGAGAAGAACGGCAAGGTCCAGCCCTGCCACGCCCGCCGCAACGCCCAGACTTGCCCACACGGCCGCGTCATGTCCTGCACCGACCGACACGGCACCGACGACCCGCGCCTTGGCGAACCGCTCTGCCCCGACTGCTACGACTACGACGGCTCAGTCCTGTTCAACGCCATCAGCCCCGAGCTCTGGCGCCGCTTCACCCTCGCCCTGCGCCGCCGCTTCGCCCGTCTCAACGGCCTGACCGTCAAGGCGTTGCGCGAACAGGCGACCATCGCCTTCGCCAAGGTCGCCGAATACCAGCGGCGCGGCGTCGTCCACTTCCACGCCGTCATCCGCCTCGACGGACCCGACGGCCCCAACTCACCACCGCCCGCCTGGGCCACCGCCGACGCCCTGGCCGAAGCAGTCCAACACGCGGCTGCCGTCGTGACCGCCGAGGTCAAGCCTCTGGGCCGGACGTTCCAGTGGGGCACGCAACTCGACGTCCGCCGCATCACCATGAACGGCGACCTCACCGAACAGGCCGTCGCCGCCTACATCGCCAAGTACGCCACCAAGGCCGCCGAATGCGTCGGCACCCTGGACCGGCGCATCCAACCCCTCGACAACCTTGACGTCCTCCCCATCCGCGACCACGCCCGCCGCCTGATCGCCGCCTGTATGCGACTGGGCAGCGACGAGGACCTGGCCGACCTACGGCTCATCCACTGGGCCCACATGCTCGGCTTCCGCGGCCACTTCTCCACCAAGAGCCGCCACTACTCCACCACCCTCGGCGAACTTCGCGCCGCCCGCGAAGAACACATGCGCACAGAAGAGATCAGCCTCGGTCGGCTGCCGCTCTTCGACGAGGACACCGTCCTCGTCGTCGCTCACTGGGAGTACGCCGGACAAGGCCTCTCCCTCGGAGATCAACTCCTCGCCGCCGCCATCACCGGTCACCGCGTGCCGAACCAAGGGGGACCACATGACGCCTGAACTGCTCACGGTTCCGCAAGCCATGGCCACTTTGCAGGTCAGCCGGTGGACCCTGTACAACCTCATCCGCTCCGGCGAATTGGGCTCGGTCATCGTCGGCGTCCGCTGCCGCCGCATTCCTCAAGCCGCTCTGAACGACTACGTCACCCGACTCTGCGAGGAGGCAGTCTGATGCCCGCCAAGACCGTGCTCGCCTCCCCGGAGGAGCCCAAGCGTCCGCGTACGAGCCGCCGTACCCGGGCCAACAACGAAGGCTCGATCTTCCCGTACAAGAACGGTTGGGCGGGTTACGTCTGGGTCACCACGCCGGAAGGCAAGAAGACCCGCAAGTGGGCCTACGGCAAGACCCGCGAGGAGACCCATGAGAAGTGGCTGAAGCTCCACGAACAAGCGCGAAGGGGACCGGTTGCCACCAAGCACGAAACGGTGGCCGCCTTCCTCAAACGCTGGCTCGCCGAAGTCATCGAGCCCAACAGGGAGCCGACGACATATGTGGCGTACGAACCGCTCGTCCGGCTGTACATCGTCCCGGGCCTGGGCAAGAAGCGCCTCGACAAGCTCACTGTTCGGGATGTCCAAGCCTGGCTCAACACCTTGCCCACGCTCTGTACCTGCTGCGACCAGCGGAAGGATCACAAGCGACCGGAGCGCAAGCAGCGGTGCTGCTCGATCGGCAAGTGCTGCAAGGGCTACCTCTCCCGCAGCAGCATCGCGGGCATCCGGAGGGTCCTGCGCTCGGCGCTCGGTCACGCCCTGCGGGAAGAACTGGTCACGAGAAACGTCGCCTCGCTGACCACGCTCCCGAGCGCCAGCAAGACCAAGAAGAAGCGCCAGAACACGGTCTGGACTGTCGATGAGGCCCGCAGATTCCTGGAACACCTACGGGAGGTCGAAGACCCTCTCTACGCGGCGTACGTGCTCATCCTCGTCCTGGGCCTTCGTAGGGGAGAGGTCCTTGGTCTCACGTGGGACAGTGTGGACCTCGTCGGCGAACAGCTCTGGATCTCCCACCAGCTCACCAGGGTCGGTGGCCGGCTCCTCCATCGGCACACCACCAAGACAGAGGACTCGACCGCTTCGCTGCCACTCTTTGGCCTGTGCGTTTCCGCACTCAGGCACCGGCAGCGCGTCCAGGAGGAGGCGCAGAAAGTGGCCGGGGACGCATGGAAGACCTCGGATCTGACGTTCACGACCCGTACCGGCACGCCAATCGAGCCGCGCAACTTCAACCGGGCCTTCGAGAACCACTGCCGCCGAGCGGGCGTCCCGCGCATCCGTGTGCACGACACCCGGCACACCTGCGCCTCGCTCCTCGCCGCCCTCGACGTCCACCCGCGTGTGGCGATGCGCATCCTGCGGCACTCGCAGATCTCGATGACCATGGACGTCTACACACAGATCCCGAGCCCGGAGACCCGCAAGGCGCTCGACCGGCTGAACGAGCGTCTGACCGCCGAATCAGACGGTTAAGCTCGGCGGCGTTGCTGTACAACGCTGCTGTACGGCCATGAAAAAGGCCCTCCGGGATAATCCCGAAGGGCCTTTGACCTGCTGTGCGGCCGGAGGTACTCGAAACCCCAACCTTCTGATCCGTAGTCAGATGCTCTATCCATTGAGCTACGGCCGCTCGCTGCGTAAGCAAGCATAGCGGGTTCTGGGCGGTGCATCGAACCGAATACCCGCGATCACTGGCGAGCCGACGGTTCCTTCTTCGGCCAGAGCGTGTAGCTCACCGGCCAGAGCAGGGCGATGAGGGGGATCTTGAGCAGGTTGAGCATGAAGTCCATCAGGGCTTTCGTGCGGGAGGGGTCGTTCACCAGCCAGATGAGGCCGAACAGGATGAGGCAGAAGATTCCGTACGCCAGGACCAGTTTCAGCCAGAACCCCCACTCGTAGCGGGTGCGGGCCATGCCGCCCGCCGGCGGCTTCCAGGGCGGGGGGCCGCCGGCGAAGCGGTGGTGGAAGCGGGCGTCGGCCCAGCGCATGGTCCGGTGGCCGAAGACGATCGAGTAGGCGAGGTAGGCCGCCGCCAGGCCGTGGCGCAGGTCCGCCGTGGCGCCGCCGCGCATGTCGATGACCGCCGCGGCCAGGAGGACCACGTCGAGGAGCGGGACGCAGAGGAGGAGGGCCGTGCTGAGCCGGCGGCGCTTCCAGAGGTAGCGGCTGGCCAGGCCGAGACCCAGGAGGAGCCAGAAGCCGATTTCGCAGCCGATGAGGATGGCGACAATCACATGTTCCAGCTTGGGGGGATTCGCGGCCCGGCACATCGTCGGTGAAAACGAGCCTGTGGATACATCGAAGGGTGTATCCACAGGCGGACCCTCGGAGGACGGCGGCGGCCGCCGGGAGTGGTGTGATGAGGACATGACACGGGCGGCGGTGAAGAGCGGTGGCGCCGAGGCGCGGGCGGTTGCACGGTGGGTGAGGCCGTTCGCCGTGCGCGGGGTGGCCGGTGGCCAGGAGAAGGGCCGGGTACGGCCCGCAGTGGCGGCCGGGCTGGCCTTCGTTCTGGGGGCGCTGCTGATCCTGGCCGGCGCGTACGTGCAGCGCGGCGTGCCGGTGTGGGCCCTGCTGGTGCCGTTGGCGATCACCTGTTCGGCCGTGCTGCTGCGGCAGCGGGCTCCGCTGTGGTCGTTGGCGCTGGGGGTGGTGGCCGTCACGGTCGACGGGGTGGTGGGGCCGTCGCTGGCGACCGTGCTGGTGTTCACCGACAATCTGTACGCCGCGGCGCTCTACGGGCCGGCGCGGTTCGCTCGCTGGCTGCTCGGGATCACGACGGTGCTGGCCGTGGTGGGCGGGGCGGTGGCGGCGTTCATCGCGGCGGACTGGCGGTTGCTGGCCGTCATGGGCATCCAGGGAGGGTTGGTGCTGATCACGCCGGTCACCACGGCTTGGGTGCTGCGGGAGCAGCGTGACCGGGCGGCCGCGGAACGGGCGCGGGCGGAGCAGGTCGCGCATCTGGCCGAGCTCGACCGGCAGGCGGCGATCGCGGCCGAGCGTACGCGGATGGCTCGTGAGCTGCACGACATGATCGCGAACCATTTCAGCGCCATCGCCATCCAGTCGACGGCTGCTCTGTCCCGTAAGGACCTGGATCGGGAGACGGTTCGCAAGGTCATGGAGTCCGTACGGGAGAACAGTGTCAAGGGGATGGCCGAGATGCGGGACATGATCGGGCTGCTGCGGGAGGCCAACGGCGGGCGCGAGGGGGACGGGCAGGAGCTTGAGGCCACCCGGCCGCGGTTGGCTGACGCGGAGAGCCTGGTCGAGCGTACGCGGCGGGCTGGGATGGCGGTTGAGCTGCGGGTCGACGGGGAGTCGCGTGAGGTGCCGGCTTCGGTGGATCTGGCTGGTTATCGGATCCTTCAGGAAGGGCTGACGAACGCGCTCAAGCATGGCGAGGCACCGGTTGTCGTCTCGCTGGCGTACGAACCCGGGGAGGTTCTCCTGACGATCGAGAACCGGGTCGGCCGGCGTGGCGCTCGGCTGCCGGGGGCAGGGGCGGGGCTGATCGGCATGCGTGAACGGGCTTCGCTGGTCGGAGGGTTCTTCGAGGCGGGGCCATGGGGGGACGGCTGGCGCGTCGTGGCGGCCTTCCCGACGTCGCTCGGCGTACCGGCTTCGGGGGACCGTTCTTCGAGCAGCCGGGTTTCGGGGGAGCGGGTTACGAGGGAGCCGCCTGGCGACGGCGGACGCTTCAAGAGCGCGGACGGCGGGCGCCCCGGGACGGCGGACGGGGAGAGGGGGGTGGCGTGAGTATCAGGGTGTTGGTGGCTGACGATCATGCGGCCGTACGCGCCGGGATCGTGATGATCCTCGACGGCGCCGACGACATCGAGGTCGTGGGTGAGGCCGCCGACGGCGAGCAGGCGGTCCGGTTGGCCCACGACCTGCGTCCCGACGTCGTCCTCATGGACATCCGCATGCCCCGCCTCGACGGCATCTCCGCCACCAGGGAGCTGGCGGGGGTGAGCGACGTCCTGATCCTCACGACGTTCGACGTCGACGAGTACGTCTTCGGCGCCCTCCGGGCGGGCGCGGCCGGTTTCCTGCTCAAGAACACCGAGGCCGACGCCCTGGTGGAAGCGGTAAGGCTGGTGGCGGGCGGCGAGGGGATGATCGCGCCGGGCGTCACCAGACGGCTGATCGCGGCCTTCGCCGATCAGCCGCCCCGTCGCGAGCCCTCCGACCCGGAGGCCCTGACCCCGCGCGAACGCGAGGTGCTGGCCTGCATCGGCCGCGGCCTGTCCAACGCCGAGATCGCCAAAGAGCTGGACATGGCCGAAGCCACCACGAAGACGCACGTCAGCCGCCTCCTGAACAAACTGGGGCTGAAGAGCCGCGTCCAGGCAGCGATTTACTACTCAGAGTCGCTTTAGCCCCGTAGGGTGAACGCCGTGACCATGCCGCCGCCGCCTCCGCCGGGGCAGCCTCCATCCGGGCCACCTCCCCCCGGGCAGCCGCCGTACGGGCCACCCCCGCCGGGGCAACCGCCGTACGGACCGCCTCCGCAGGGTCCGCCGCCGCAGGGGCCTCCGCACGGCCAGCCCGCGCCGCAGCCGCGGCGCCAGCCGGGGTTGACCGTCGCGTTGGCGCTGGCCGGAAGCTTCGCCTACCTGGTGATCAATGTGATGGTCGGGCTGCTCGCGCTGAGCCTGCAGTCCGCGGTGGGAATCGGCGTCGCGGCCGGGTTCCTGGCGCTTCTGGGCCTCGGCTTGGGCATCACGCTGGTCGTCCTGCGCAAGCAGTGGTCGTTCGGGCTGGGGCTCGGGTTGATGATCGGGTGGTCATTGGCGTCGATCGTCTCGGCCGGATACTGCACGGGGCTGAACCCCGGCATGTACGCGTAGGCGAAGCATGACCGATCAGCAGTGCCTCACCGACCAGGGGACGGCGGGATGACGACACCACCGCCACAAGGCCCGTGGGAGCCGCACCCAGGCTGGCCACCGCCGCAGCCGCCGTCGCAACCACCGCCGCAACCACCGCCGCAGCCACCGCGGCCATCGCCGCAGCCACCGCGGCCATCGCCGCTGCCACCGCTGCCACCGCTGCCGCCGCTGCCACCGCAGCGGCCCAGCAGCCGCGACTCCGCGATCGTCCTCATCGCGACGCTGGTCGCCGGCATGTTCGCCTACAGCGTCGTCAACGGCATCGTGGGCTTCTTCGTCTTCATCTCCGCCATTGACGGCACGAACAAGGCGGGCGTGATCGTCGGCGCGGTGCTGCTGGCCGTCGTCGGCCTGGGCGGCGGTCTGGGGTTCGGCCTGGTCCGCAAGCCGTGGTCGCGGGGGCTCGGGCTGGGGCTCGCGATCGGCTGGGCGCTGTGGTCGATGCTGACGGCCGGCATCTGCACCGGCCTCAACCCGAGCCTGTACGGCTGAAGCATGCCGTATCACGAGATATTCGTCGGCCTGGGCGTCCTCGTGGCCGCGGTGGTCTTCGTCCGCGAGGCGAGGGCCAGGGGCGCGCTCAACGAGCAGTCGCTCGTCGCCGTCACCGGAGCCCTGGTCGGCGGCGCCATCGGCATGCGCCTGGCGGGCTGGCTGGAGACGTTCGACCTCGCCGACCTCTGGCTGTACGGCTCCCGCAGCATCCTCGGCGGCCTGACCGGCGCGTACGTCGGCGTGCTGGTCGCGAAGAAGGTCATCGGCTACCGGGAGCGCACCGGCGACCTGTTCGCCCCGGCGGTGGCGCTCGGCATGGCGATCGGCCGCATCGGCTGTCACCTGACCGAGGCCCCCGGCAGGCCCACGGACCTGCCCTGGGGGGTGCACGCGCCGCCGTCCACACCGGAATGTCCGGGTTGCCTGACCGGCCAGGCCATGCACCCGTCGTTCGTGTACGAGATCGTCTTCCAGCTCGCCGCGTTCGTCGCGCTGCGGTGGGCGCGCAAGCGGCTGACCCAGCCGGGCGAGCTGTTCACGCTCTACCTCGCCGGATATGCGGTCTTCCGGTTCCTGGTCGAGTTCACCAGGGCGAACGAGACGCTGTGGCTCGGCCTGACCGGACCGCAGTGCTTCCTGATCCCGGGCCTGACGCTGCTCACGCTCAGGCTCGTGTATGGCTGGCGTCGAGGCCATTACGATGCCCTTTTCAAGCGGAAGGTCATGACATGAGCGCAGGGATGGGGCTACGGGGCGACCGCATCCTCCGGTACGTCAACGCGTTCTGCCCGAAATGCCACGGCCAGGACCTCGACCAGGTCCAACGGCTGAGCGGCTACCTGGCCGAACGCGACGGCAAGGTGTGGCTGGAACGCGGCTGCCGCGAACACGGCCTGATCCGCACGTTGTACGACGAGGACCCGGAGATCCTCTCCTACCTGGAGGAGTGGACCGCTCCCACCAAGCAGCACATCCCTGACGTGTCCGGAAACTTCGCCCCGATCCCCGGCGCGTACCTCAACGGCCTGCCCGAGATGCAGACCCAGCACACCTGCATCCTGCTGGAGGACATCGCCGAGGCGTGCAACCTGCGCTGCCCCACCTGCTTCGCCGACAGCTCGCCCGACCTGACCGGCGTCGTCCCGGTCGCGGACGTGCTGGCGAACGTGGACCAGCGGCTGGCCAGGGAGAACGGCAAGCTCGACGTCCTGATGCTGAGCGGCGGGGAGCCCACGCTCCACCCCGAGCTGAAGACCCTCCTCGCCGAGCTGGCGCTCCGGCCGGTCACCCGCATCCTGATCAACACCAACGGCGTGCTCATCGCCAGGGACGACGCGCTGCTCGACCTGCTCACCGAGCACCGGGACCGGGTGGAGGTCTACCTCCAGTACGACGGCTCGTCGGCCGAGGCGTCCAAGCACCATCGCGGCGGCGACCTGCGCCGGATCAAGGCGGAGGCCGTACGGCGGCTGTCGGAGCGGGAGATCTTCACGACCCTGGTCATGACCGCGGCCCTGGGCGTCAACGACGGGGAGATCGGCGACGTCGTACGCCTCGCGCTGGACACCCCCTTCGTCGGCGGCGTGTCGCTGCAACCGCAGTTCGGGTCGGGCAGGTCGGGCGTCATCGACCCGTCCGACCGGCTCACCCACACCGGCGTGCTCAAGCGGCTCGGCCCGCAGACCGACGGCCTGGTGACCTGGCGCGACCTGACCGCCCTGCCCTGCTCGCACCCCCACTGCTGCTCGGTGGGCTACCTGATCCGCGACGACTCGCAGCAGTGGCGCTCGCTGGTCGCCCTGATGGGCCACGACCGCCTCAAGCAGAACCTGGGCCTGGTCTCCAACCGCATCGCCGACACCGAGCTGCCGCGCGAGCTGCGGCTGGCCGTTCAGGAGTCGCTGCTCGGGTTGCTGTCGGAGCAGTCGTCGCTGTCCCACCCGCAGATCGGCGACCTGTGGCGGGACATCTGCGAGAACTGCGACCTGGGCGTCGCCACGCTGCTCACCCTCGCCTCCTCGGCGTTGCCCGGACGGCGCAGGAAGCTGCGCAGGATGCTGGGCGAGCGGGTGGTGCGGATCACGATCAAGCCGTTCATGGACATCTCGACCATGATCGAGGAGCGGCTCACGCAGTGCTGCGTACACGTGGGCACGCGGGCCGAGCAGGACCAGTGCGCGCCGTTCTGCGCCGTGCAGGCGTGGCCGCAGCTCTCACGGCAGCGGCTGTCCGCGGTGGCCTCGAGGCCGGGGCTGGTGATCCTGTGAAGGCCCAGCCGTACGATCCGCTTCGATTGTGCGTGTACGCCACCGTGGCGCTGCTGGCCTGGCTGCTCGGGCCGTGGGCGGTGCTCGGGTTCGCGGCGCTGGGGTTCGCGGGGTACTGGAAGGCGCGGCGGGCCGGGCTGACCCGGAGCAAATGCCTGCTCAGGGACACCCGGCTCGTACTGGCCTATCTCGGGTTGATCGGGCTTGCCGCGGTGGTCGGGATCGTCCTGTCGCTGCGGTGATCAGGGCGCGGGGACGTACAGGCTGAGCGACTCGGCGATGCAGGCGGGCCGGCGCTCGCCCTCGATCTCGATCGTCATCTTCAGGTTGGCCAGGTAGCCGGCCGGCGTGCCCTTGACGTCGGTGAGCTCGCCCACGGCCCTGACCCGCGCGCCCACGGGCACCGGCCTGGGGAAGCGCACCTTGTTCAGCCCGTAGTTGACGCCCATCGCGATGCCCTCGACGCGCACCATCTCGAACATGAACGTCGGCAGCAGCGACAGGGTCAGGTAGCCGTGGGCGATCGTGCCGCCGAAGGGCCCCTCCTTGGCGCGCTCCACGTCCACGTGGATCCACTGGTGGTCGTCGGTGGCGTCGGCGAAGAGGTTGACCTGCTCCTGGGTGACGGTGCGCCACTCGGTCGGGCCGAACGTCTCGCCCACGGCCGCCTTGAGTTCCTGTACGTTCGCGAAGGTCCGCATGGTCACGAACGCTATTGCGCGGGCGGGACGGCTGCCAAGTTGAGCACCCGGTACTCGTCGCCCCGCTCGCTCCAGTACATGGTCGTGCTGGGCTCGGCGGACATGAAGTTCCCCCACCAGATGCCGGGCCGGTCGAACGTGGCCAGCGTGCCGGTCGCCACGTCGTAGACCGCGCGGCCGGTCACCACGAAACGGTCGAGGGGCGGGTAGTCGCCGAGCCTCAGCACGAGACCGAGTCCCTGGGGCTCGGCCGCGGCGCTGCCGTCGATGTTCTGCAGGTACGTGCGCCCGCCCCGTACGCCCTGGCACCAGGACGGGCCGCAGTGCAGCCTCAGGGCGTCCAGGGGCGCGACGACGTCCTTGGTGGAGGGGTGGTCGGTCGACAGGTTCACGACCCTGGTCTGGCTCCGCTCCTCGCCGTCGGCGACGTCGCTCGCCCACGGCCATTTGACGAGGTGCAGGCCCTCGCCGCCCGGAATGCGCATGGGGGCGCCGCCCGCGAGCGGCATCCACCACACGCCGCCGGTCCGTTCCGACCAGATGATGCGGTCGCCGTCGAGGGCGATCCGCTCGATCCGGAGGTGCTCTCCCGTCATCGCGGCGACCTGTCGGGGCTCGCCGCCGGCGAGCGGGACCGTCCAGATCTCGCGCACCTCGGTGCCGTCCTTCCGTACGGCGTTCACGTGCCAGGCGAGGTTCAGCCCGTCCAGCGCCGGGGGCTGGGGGCGGTAGATCCTCATGCCTGGCGGAACCGATATGTCGGTGATCTCGCGGAACATCCGGGTGGTGGTGTCGTAGACCTCGATCGCGCGGATCGTGTCGGCCTTGGGCCCGGCGACGGCCAGGATCCGGGCGGCGTCGAGCGCGGTGGCCGGGACGCGCCGCAGGCCGTCGGCCCGCACGGCGGGCATCGTGACGACGGCCTGCGGCCACGCCCGCTCCAGCGGCACGGCCGTCGCCTGCGGGAAGAACCGCGCCGCCAGAGGCGGCGCGGCCGCCTGCCGTCCGTTCGCCGCCATGACCGTGCCGGCCGCGATCACGGCCGTCACCGCCGTCGCGACGGCCAGCCCCCGGGTACGCCGCCTCCGTCTGCGCCGCCGCTGCCCCTCCACCCCGGCGAGCAGCCCGCCCGGATCCGGTGCGTGGTCCGCCGCGGCCCGAAGCGTCTCGGTCAGGTCCTTCTCGGTCCTCATGTCCGTTCCCTCTCCAGCACTGCCGGCCGGATCCTCAACGTGTGCAGCGCGCGCGACGCCTGGCTGCGAACGGTTCCTCGGGAGATGCCGAGGATGTCGGCGATCTCCTGGTCCGGCAGGTCCTCGTAGTACCGCAGCACCAGGACCACCCGCTGCCTGCGTGGCAGCGTCGCCAGCTCTCGCCACAGCTCGCCGGAGGAGTGGCTGTCGGTGTAGGCCCCCTCGGGCACCTCGTCCGTGAGCTGCTCCCTGCGCCGCCCGCGCCACCAGCTCACGTGCTGGCGAGTCATGATCGTGCGTACGTAGGACTCCGGGTTGTCCTTGTTGCGCACCTTGCGCCAGGTGCCGCCGAGCTTGAGCAGCGCCTCCTGGACGAGGTCGGCGGCGTCGTCGGGGTTTCCGGTGAGGACGTATCCGTACCGGAGCAGGGCGGCGCCACGCGCTTGCACGAACTCCTCGAACTCCACAACACCCAGACGCACGGGCGTCCCGGACTGTTGCAAAGATCTTTTACTCGAAACCATCGCATGCATGTTCGAGTCCGCGCTACAGTTCTGGGTATCGAAATCGAACAAGGGTTCGGCCTGGTGAGAGGGGGTGTGTCCGATGACGATGCTCGCCACAGCTCCTGCTCGGACACGCCGTAGCACTTTCTTCCCAAATCTAAGACGGCCGCTATATCCGGCAATAAAGTCCGAGAGCGTGGACCCTGTGCGCAATCCCTACGCCCCCGGCGCCGGGCAGCGTCCGCCGGAGCTGGCCGGGCGCGACCGTGAGCTGCAGCAGTTCGAGGTGGTGCTGGAGCGGGTGGCCCGAGGGCGCCCCGAGCGCAGCATGGTCGTCACCGGCCTGCGCGGCGTCGGCAAGACCGTCCTGCTCAACACCTTCAAGTCCATGGCCATGCAGCGGCTGTGGGGCACGGGCAAGATCGAGGCCCGGCCCGACCAGTCGATCCGGCGTCCCGTGGCGGCCGCCCTGCACATGGCCATCCGCGAGCTGGCCCCGCGCCACCGCGCGCCCGAGCGCATCGAGGAGTTCCTCGGGGTGCTGAAGGCGTTCGCGATGCGCGACCCGTCCGCGGCCAAAGGCACCTCCCACTGGTCGCCCGGCATCGAGGTGCCCGCCAGCCGCGGGCGCGCCGACTCGGGCGATCTGGAGATCGACCTCACCGAGCTGTTCGTCGACGCCGCCGGCGTGGCGACCGACCTCGGCGTGGGCATCGCGCTGTTCATCGACGAGATGCAGGACGTGCAGCCCGCCGACGTGTCCGCGCTCTGCGCCGCCTGCCACGAGCTGTCCCAGTCGGGCGGGCCGCTGATCGTGGTGGGCGCGGGGCTGCCGCACCTGCCGAGCGTGCTGTCGGCCAGCAAGAGCTATTCCGAACGGCTCTTCCGCTACGCGCGCATCGACAAGCTCGACCGCGAGGCGGCCGACATGGCGCTGATCCTCCCCGCGCGGGAGGAGATGGTGGAGTTCACCCAGGAAGCCCTCGACGCGCTCTACGAGGCCGCCGACGGCTATCCCTACTTCGTCCAGGCGTACGGCAAGGTCGCCTGGGACCTCGCGCTCCGCAGCCCGATCACCCTCGACGACGTCAAGGTCTCCGCGCCCGAGGCCGAGGAGGAGCTCGCCGTGGGCTTCTTCGGCAGCCGCTACGAGCGGGCCACCCCGGCCGAGCGCGACTACATGCACGCCATGGCGCAGATCGGCGACGAGCCGGTCGCCACCGCCGACGTGGCCGACGCCCTCGGGCGGAAACCGTCCAGCCTCTCGCCGGCTCGTGACAGCCTCATCAAGAAAGGGCTCATCTACAGCGCCGAGCGCGGTCTGATCGCGTTCACGGTGCCGCACTTCGGAAGGTTCCTGCGGTCTCAACCTGTTTGAGCGCCGCCCCTAGACCTCTATTGGGCTGTCTAGTGGGGAAGCTAGACAGCCCAATAGAGTCATATCGCCGTGCCTGGATACGGAAATCTAGGGCTCTCTAGCGTCACGCCGATACTGGCGTATATTCCGGCAGAGAGTCGCTGTCGTCGTTGCTGACCACCGCCACGCGCACCGCCGGACGCCGTCCGCTCAGGTGGACCGCGAAGACCACGTCGTCCTGGTCGCGGCCGGTGAAGACGAAGAAGCGCCAGCACAGCTCGCGCCAGCTGTCGTACGGCTCCGGCGAGGTCAGTGCCTCCTGGTGCGCCCGCCACGGGCCGCTCGACCTCAGCCGGGAGAGCATCACCTGCTCGGTGGGGCCGGGGCGCTGCTCGCAGGGGGCGCGGTACCGTACGCGATCGACCAGCTCCTCGATCTCGGGGGAGAGCAGCGCGATCACCGCCAACCCCGCGGCCGTGAGCCAGGTCGGATGGACCGTCGCCGCCCAGCCCGACGCCGGCGCGGCCACCGACAACGCGGACATCCCGGTCAGTACGACCGTCCGGCCGATCGAACGTATGCCGACCGGCGCCGAGCTGACCTCGCCGAAGCAGCCGCAGCCCGCGTCAGGACGCCGCCTGCGCAGCTCGACCAGCACGTACGTGCACATGGCGAAGAAGCCGACCGTCCCCCACCTGAAGATCGGCGCGGTGGCGAACAGCAGCCCCCCGGCCAGCACCAGCTCGACGACCGCGCAGACCAGCAGCGAGGGCGCCTGCATGCGGCCGGGCATGAGCACGGCCGGGCCCAGCCTGGACAGGGTGCCCGGCTCTCCGCCCCGGTACACCGTGACCACCTTGGCGCCGGCGCCCATCACCAGCAGCACGATCAGGATCGGCATCTGCGAATCGAACACGCCCGTCACCCCAATCCGATCTGAGCGTTGAAGCAGCCTTTGATCAATTCGCCGCCCAGCTCGACGAACGAGGCGGGTGACAGCTCGGCGACGCGGCCGCGCGGCGAGGTGTCGCACTCGACGCAACGGTCGCAGAACCGCCCGGCCAGGCAGCCGCAGGCGACCACCGGCAGGTTGGCCGCGCGGTCGGCGCACGTGTTCCTGACCTGCAACAGCGAACCGATGGCGAGGTAGGGCAGGCCGGCGCAGGAGAGCCCGGCGTCGGGGCAGCCGGTGTCCACGCGCTCCAGCATCGGGTACGCCGCGCCGCGCTCCTCCTCGTCGAACGTGTCGGACCAGGTGGCGGTGCCGGAGATGCGCGCCTGCGCCCCGGCGTACGCGGGCGCCGGGGCCGGCACGATGCCCGACCGGTGGGCGGGCTGCGAGGTCGCCGGCAGCAGCGCCAGGGCGGAGCCGCCGCGCCTGATCCCGATCGCGTCGAACAGGTAGCCCGGCTCGAACTTCGGATGCCGCACCTGCAGCCGTCCGGTGGCCGGGTAGGGGATGACGATCGTCCGGGGGCCCCGGTGGGGGCCGCAGTCGAGCTCGACCGTCAGCTCCTTGCGCCCCTCGACCGACAGGATCGTGCCGGTGAGGCGGGTGGTGTCGGCCCAGATCCGCTCGACGACGCGGCCGTCGCGCAGTGTGCGCATGAGCACCATGGAGCCCGCCGGGAGGTCGGCGGGCGCCATCTCCGCGCCGTGCCAGGCCGTGGCCCAGGGGGCGATCACAAGCCGCTCCTCGACGCCTTCGGGGGTCTCGATGACGATGAGATGCGGGCTGACGTCAAGGATCTCGCCGGCGACGGCGCGTAAAGGTTCGCCGTCGGCCAGGTCGGGGCCCGCGATGCCCGGGGTGCGGCCCAGCGCGGCGGCCGCGAGCCGCCTGCGGCGTTCGACGTTCGGATAGCCCATCCGCCCTCCCTCGTCAGGTACTAGGTTCACATGACTCCGGAGCGGCTCGTGCCGTGGCGAACAGAGGGGAGCAAAATACGCATCCCCGGGGAAGGTAGTTGACACCCGCCTTCGAACAATCTGCCACCGACCTTGACTGACCTTTGTCTTCGTCGGGCCGAAACCTGAATTGTGGTTCAGTCGCAAAAGGGCATCAGGCTGCGATTCTGGCCACGATGCAGACCACCGGGTGGGAAGAGGAGTTCCGCGAGTACGTCACGGCTCGCGGTCCCGCGCTGCTGCGCGCCGCCCGTCAGCTCACCGGGCATCCGCTGGACGCGGAGGACCTGCTGCAGAGCGCGCTGGCCAAGACGTACCTGAAGTGGGGGAACATCGAGGACCGCAAGGCGCTGGACGGGTACGTCCGCCGGGCCATGGTCAACATCAACATCTCGCAGTGGCGGCGGCGCAAGCTGGAGGAGTACCCGTCGGACGACCTGCCCGAGGTGGCCGCGGCGGAGCCGCCGGCCTGCGGGGAGGTGCACGAGCTGCTGGAACAGGCGTTGGAGGGGCTGCCCGAACGTATGAGGGCTGCGATCGTGCTGCGTTACTACGAGGACATGACCGAACCGGAGATCGCCAGGACGCTCGGGATCAGCGTCGGCACGGTCAAGAGCACGGTGTCACGGGCGATGGCCAAGCTCAGGAGCGCCTTGGGGATCTCCTCGGAGCCGGGCGGCTCGGGGGTTCCGGAGGCGTCCTCGTCATCGGCCTTGTAGTCGGCGTGCGGCTCAGTTGAGCGAGTGGGTGGTCTCCTCCGCGCCGGCCGTCGCGCAGGGGCGCACGACGTCTCTGATCTTGCGGAGTGTCTGCAGGAACGCGTCGAGTTCGGCCTCGCTCAGGAGGCCGGTGAAGCTGTCCTTGATGTCCTCAAGGTGCTGGGGCAGGACGCTCGCCAGTCGCTCGTGTCCCGCGTCCGTGAGCGCGGCGTAAGAGGCTCTGCGGTCGGTGGCGCACGCCTGCCTGGTCACCAGGCCCTCACGTTCGAGCCGGTCGACGACCCTGGTCACGCCGCTCGTGGACAGGCCCGTCTGGGCGGCCAAGTCGGTCATCCGCAGCGCCTGCCGCGGTGATCGTGCCAGGCGGATGACCGTCTCGAAGTCGATGCCCGACAATCCCGCCCTGCTGAAGACGGGTTGCATCCGGGCTGCCAGACCTGCGTGAACCTCGGCGAGCAGGCCCATCGCCGTCAGCCTGGGGTCATCGATGTGCTTCACGTCCATACCTTAACCGACGTTAGTTGACTTGCGGAATATTCCTCGTGTAGACATTTGTTGCCGCAGACATCCGCACAGCAACCTTCCCGAGGAGAACCCGATGAGCACCCGCACCTGGGAGTCCCTGACCATTCCCGCCGCCGGCACGTACAACCTCGACGTGGCCCACACCCGCATCGGCTTCGTGGTCAAGCACATGATGGTGAGCAAGGTACGCGGCCGCTTCGGTGACTTCACCGGCTCCGTCACGATCGCGGAGAACCCGCTGGAGTCCACGGCCGAGCTGACGATCAAGACCGCCAGCATCGACACCGGCGTCGGCGACCGCGACGGCCACCTGCGCAGCGACGACTTCCTCGCCACGGACAAGTTCCCCGAGATCACCTTCCGGAGCACCCGCGTGGTCGGCCACTCGGGCGACGAGTTCACCGTCGTCGGCGACCTGACGATCCGCGACGTCACCAAGCAGGTCGAGCTCACCGTCGAGTACGGCGGCGCCGGCACCAACCCGTGGGGCGCCGCGGTGTGGGGCTTCTCCATCAACACCGAGTTCGACCGCGAGGAGTTCGGCCTGACCTGGAACCAGACCCTGGAGGCCGGCGGTGTGCTCGTGGGCAAGAAGGTCAAGATCGAGATCGAGGGCGAGGCGAACCCCGCCTGAGCTGGGTTGTCCACAACCTGGAAGCCCGCCCTAGCATGGGGCGGGCTTCATCCACAGGAGGTTACCCACAGGCTGTTGATAACTCTTGGCGAAGGCACGACACGCAACCGCTTTGCCGCCTCGCCAGAAGGCCGGTACGCTGTGCTGAGCCGCGATGGCTTCCAGGAGGATTCGCCTAGTCAGGTCTATGGCGCCGCACTGCTAATGCGGTTTGGTGGCAACACCATCCGGGGTTCAAATCCCCGATCCTCCGCAGCTGAAAGGCCCTTCCCCGATCTTCGGGGAAGGGCCTTTCGAACTTTCCGGGCGTCTTGGTTGCAGTTCTGGTTGCAACGGGCACCTTCAACCGTCCGCTGCGACCCCGGGCGCCGCGCGCCGACCTTTCGCTCGCTCAGCTCAGGATGATGGGGTTGGTGAGCGCCGCCATGTGTTCGTCGGGATGACGCACCTCTAGGCGGACGAAGGCTGATTCCTCCGCGTTGGTCTGCCACTCCAGGACGCCTGATCCATTGCCCGGCAATGCTGCGCGGTGCACAGTCCCTCGATCGGTGTGAAAGCTGACGGTGCCGGACGGCACACCACGGACGTCCACCCGGACCACAGCAGGTCCGCCGTGGGTATCCAGCCGCCCCCCGATGCCGGCACTGCCATCACCAGCAGAGACCCGGAACGAGAGCTCAACCGTGGCCGATTCGGCGATCCAGCTCCGGCCGGCACGGATGCCGGCGAGGACTGCGTCAGCACTCAATTCCTCGGCCAGCACGACGGTGTGCGGTCTGCCGATCTGGCCCTCCAGATGGGCATCGCTGTTGCCCATCGCCGGTCGCCACCGTCCACGGCGGATGTCGACGGCCAAGCCGCGACCCCATTCGGCCAGTGCTGCCGCATTGTCCGCCTGCCACGGCTCATCGGAGCTCCACAGCCCGTTCCACACCTCCACCACGTCGAACCCCTCGAACGGGTACATGAAGGCACCAGAGGGGTACGGCGCGTGCGGGTGGGCCGCCACGCACAGCCCACCGGCCTCATGTACCCGATTCAGATGCTTGCCGATCACGTCGTCGCGGACGCCGTACCGCCAGTCGACCACCTGCCCCGGATCGATGCCGAGCGCCAGCCAGTGCCCGGTTCGGCTGGTGGTTTCCTGGCCGATGATCACCAGTAGGTCGTCGCCGACGAGCGAGCCCCAGGCGCCATGCGCAGCTGCGGTGTTGTGCTCGGTGGTCGCGATGAAGTCCAGCCCCGCCGCACGAGCACCGGCCGCAAGCTGCTCCGGCGTCAGCTCTCCGCCATTCGAGAGAACCGAGTGCACATGGCAGTCACCTCGATACCAGCCACGCCCCCGACCGGCTACCCGCCTCGGCGGGAACTGCGACCCCGACATCCCATAGTCCGAGACCATCCCGGCAGCGTACTCACTCCACAGGAGACATCCACAAGCTCCAGGTGGTGGTTCAACGGCCGCCTGGAGCGAATTCGTGACCCGGACCAGTCGGTCCGACTATCAGCACCACCCGGCCGGCCTCGACATCGAAGCCGAGATCCGGATGACCGGGAGAACCCTCCGCAGTCATCAGCACAGACTTCCCGAGACGCTGTCCGATCAGGCGGAGGACAGCCACCAGGACATCCAACCGCTCCTGCCCCTGCAATTCTCTGAGGTCGACGTCGAAGTCAATGTACTGTGCCTGACCTGTTGTGGGATGACGTGAAGGACCTCTTCGACCCCGACGTCAACGGAACCTTGCCCGACGTGGTCGTAGAAGGAAACCCCCTGCTCGGAATCATCCCCGGCTTGGCGCCCATGGGCAGGGTTGAGCTCGTGGGCATGGCCGTGCTGTGCCGGCCGGCTCAAGGAGTGAAGGTTGTCGGGACAGCTCTAGTTCACGGAGCTTTCGAGATGGGCGAGCGCGCTGTCCAACAGCGCCGGAGCGTCCAACTCCGGGTCCTTGGCCCAGTCCAGCCAGACCGACAGCAGGATGCCGAACACCGCGCCTGCGACGGCCCGCACTCGGTCGTCGCGTTGCGGACGGCCCAGCCTGGCTGCGACCAGTTCGGTGAGCGTCTGCTTGGTCTGGGTGACGTTGGCGAGACTGGCCGCCCACAGCGAGGGGACGCTGAGCACCAGCGCCTGGCGCTCCTGCTTCGCGGCGACCTCTACGTCGGTCAGGTCGGTGAACACGGCCCGGAAGGCGTTGCGCAGCGCCGGCACCGGACCGAGTTCCGGCGGCTGGGCCGCGCACGCCTCGGCGATGAGGGTGTCGTAGTCATCGAGGGTGACCAACGCTTCCTTGGTCGGGAAGTAGCGGAACACCGTCCGGTGCGAGACGTCGGCCGCTTGGGCGATCTGCTCGACGCTGGTGGCGTCGTAACCCTGCTCGCGGAACAGGCGCAGCGCATGTCGCTGGATGGCGGCGCGAGTGCCGGCCTTCTTGCGCTCCCGCAGTCCGGGCTGCTGGGAATCTGACATCATGCGAAATCCTTCAGCGGGACGACCGTCCGATACTTTCCGCCGGGGGATTGCTGCGGCGGCTCCTCAGCGCGTTCCAGGATGACATGGTCCAGCTTGTGGTCGGCGAGCAGGCCGCCGATCGCGTCGAGCACCGCCCTCCACACCGTTTCCGGATCCGCCCCGGGCGAGGGCAGCATCCGTATGCGCAGGCTCGCCGGGCTGGTTTGGACGATCTGGTAGAGCTGGACTCCAGGCGTGCGGTCCACCAGGGTGTTGAGCATCAGCGGCGCGATGACGACCTCGCCCCGTCCGGTGGTGAACGTGAGCAGGTTGGCCACGCGTCCCTGTACCCGTATGGCCGGCAGGGGGTTGCCGCACGGACACGGGTCAGGCCGTTGCAGGACGCTGTCGCCGAGGTCGTAGCGCAGGATCGGCTGTACTCGGTTGGCCAGATCGGTCACCAGAACGGTGTGGGACGGCCTGCCCGGCGGGGTCGGGGAGTGGTCGGCTTCGACCGGTTCGACCAGGGCCCAGTCACTGTTGACGTGATACCACCCGTACGCGCAGCCCTCGGTGAGGAAGGGACACTCGCTGGCGCCGTAGGTGTCGCGGACCTTGGCTTCGAAGGCGCGGGCCATCCGCGCGTAGTCACCGCTGGTCAGCGTCTCGCCGGCGGGTTCGACCACCACCGGCGCGACGTGCAGCCGTCCCGACTCCTGCTCGGCGGCGAGCATGTTGAGGACGCTGCCGTAGCCGAGCAGCAGGGCGGGGCGGAACCGGTTGAGCGCCTCGACCAGTTCACCGAGAGGGGTGTGCACGGAGAAGAGACGGACGGCCTTGCGCTGTAGCCGATGTGCGCGCATGCGGGCGGCGCCGGCCGAGACCAGGAAATGGCCGTTCGTCGCGGCCACGATGGCCATCCGTCCGCCGCCGGCCACGATCCGGGTGAGGTCGGCGAGGTCCAGCCAGGACCCCATCATCCGCATGCTGAGGGCGTAGTTGACGGCGATGTCGCGATCGTCCTTGACGAAGATCGCGGGGTTTCCTGTGGTGCCCGAGGTGGTGACCAGCAGGTATCGGTCGAGGAATCGTCCACCGACCAGTTGCGGATCTGCGGCGAAGGCGCGCGCCCGTGCCAGCGTCACCTCGCGGTCGGTGGCCCAATCGTCGTAGTGCGCCATCAGCGCCTTCTTGTCGGTGACGGGCAGCGATGCGGAGTCGTCGATGTCGGGAGGCAGGCCGCTGTAGAGATCGCGGTAGTAGGGCGAGTTGGTGCGGGCGTATTCGACGATCTCGGCGAGCCGCCGTCGCTGGACTGCTGCCCACTCGTGGCGCCTTCTGGTGCGGTGTGCGTCTCGCAGCAGCCGTGGAATGGTGTCCTTCATGCCGAGTATTGTGTCACATGAATGTCAAATGTTAGTCGAATGACAGATTTGATGGCGCGGGAGACTGTGCTTCGAGCCCGGTGGCACTGTTGAAGGGGGCAAACCCGTTCCAGGAAGACCGTGTCCTGAGCGGTGGTGCCGCGCGTTGCCAAGGGCGGCTTGGCGGCAACCAGCCGGGGTTCAGATCCTCCGCAGGTGAAAGGCCCTCTCGCCGCGTCCGGCGGAGGGCCTTTCGAGTTTCCGGCGTCCGGGTTGCAATGGCTACGTCAGCGAAGCCCTCGATCCGTCGGTGATCAGAACTGGGCGTTGGTCATCGTGTACCACGTCGGGGCGAACGTCAGCAGGGCGAGTGCGACCAGGACCGCGATCGCGGTGAGTACGCGTGGTGTGGTGAGGGCGGCGGAGGAGACGGGCCGCAGCTTCCATCGTCCGGCCGTGATGAACGCCGCGACGCCGCCCAGCAGGAGATTGGCGGGCACCAGTTCGTATTCGCCGCGGATGATGTGGAAACCGGCCGCGAGGATCATCGTCAGCGTCAGGCCGGCGGCGGCGAGAGGCGTCAGCATCGGCTTGACCTTCGTCATCGACGGCAGGATCAGGCCGACGCCGCCGAGCACCTCGACGATCCCGATGAAGACGATCAGGGACTGAGGCACCGCCGCGTACCAGGCCACGGCCCGGGGAGCTGCTGCGAACAGGATGTCGTCGTACATCAGCACCTTGCCGAAGCCACTGCCGGCGAAGAAGAAGCCCCACAACGCTTGGAGTGCCCAGAGTGCGCCGTTGAGGGTGAATCGCGTTCCGCGCGCCTTGGGCTGCTGCTCGATGTCCTTGACGCTGAGGACGTTCTCGCTGACGTGGTGGCTCATGTCCTGTCACTGCCTTTCCTGATCGCATTCACGGGGGAACTCGCCGGCTCTTCGTGCCTTCGTCAGCACGTGGCATCGGTACGTGGTGACGGGCACATCCGAGCACGGGAGCGAGGTCGCGCGCATCGTCCGTGGGACAGGGTGGGACACGTGAGACGCGGTCTGCCTGCGGAAACGCGAGTTTCACCGCGACCGCAGAGCGGGACGGTTCCTGCGCGGGCGTACCGCTCGGCGGTGGTCGGTCGGGTTCGGCCGAGGGATTTCCTGGACGGTACGGAGGGGCCATGCGTTGCCCGGAGGTCGGACCTCCGCACTTCCTCTGGGGGCACGACGCAGCACCGGCTCGGCCGATGCCCGTCTCCGACTGTGAAGGTACGTTCGCCTCACGCACCACGCGTTCCTGTCGGTCGCATGTCGCGCAAATGATCACCGGTGGGATCGTGTCGTACACTCTCGCCGCATGCGGCTGAAGGTGATCTTGACGCTGTTCGCTCTCTACGCTGTGACGGCGGTGCCCGTGAGCATGCCGGGCGAATGGCGAGTGATCGTGCAACCGGCGGCAGGTGACGCTGCGGAGGTGTACTACAAACTCAGGTCGTCAATGCCTCGGTGGTACGTGAGCCTCGGGCCGTTCAGTCAGGCCATCCAAATCGCTGAGCGGCGGGCCGAGACCCATCCGTACGATCTGGCCCCGCCCTACCTCCTGTACGCGCCGTATCGGCTCGTCGCCCCCTACGTCACGCCCCGAGGGCAGGAGCTGGCTTCCTTGCCCATCTCAGGAGTGGACCGGTCATACGGGAGACCGGACCCGTACCGGATCGTGCCGCAGGTTCGGCCGGTGAGGAACAGTGAAGCGGCGCTGACCGCCTTGACGGAGGACAGGGAACATGGCCGGCCGATCGACGAACCCGAGGTCTTGGCGATGTTCATCGAACCTGAGCTCAATCGGATCGTCGTCGAGACGAACACGTTCAGCCAGGATCTACGCCGCAGGCTGGCCAGGCGTTATGGCGCTCTCGTCACCATCGACTGGGATCCCTTGAGGCGACCCATGCAGTTGCTCTGAGCGGCAGCGGACGCTCGTGGCACGCCGCCGTGGCTTTCGCGCAGGTTCTTACGTGGCAGATCTGATCGGAATGTACTGGCCTGGCTGGGGAGGAGCCTGTGAGCCGACCCCAGCCCGAGGCCGCTGGTGCGGGTGTCAGTCCTGGAGGACGGACAGGATGTTGCCCGAGGGGTCGGTGAACCAGGCGATCAGGGGGCCGCCGCCGCGGAAGATGCCCTTCTCGTCGGTCTTCAGGTGGTCGTAGCGCTGGAACCGCACGCCTCGGGACGTGAGGTCGTCGACGGCCTGTTCGATGTTCTCGACGGGGAAGTTGAGAATGGTGAAGGTCGCCGGGACGTGGTCGGGTTTGGGGTAGATCAGGATGTCGGTGCCGCCGGTGATGTGCAGGGTGAGCAGGCCGTTCGACTCCGAGACCTCCAGCCCCAGGGTGTCGCCGTAGAACGCCTTCGCGGCGGCCAGGTCGTTGACGGAGAATCCGCTGAACGCCTTCGTCTTGCCGAACATCGTCACATCGCCTTCCGGTGGTCTTCGCTGAGCTGGATGATCTGGACGTAGTTGCCGTCGGGGTCGATCGCCGTGGCGAACAGGCTGCCGTCGCGGTCTTCGAGCTCGGCCAGCCATGACACGCCCGCCTCCTCCATCCGGGCGGCGATCGCGCGCGCGTCGGGGACGTCGAAGTTGAGTATCACCCGTCCGGGCTCGGGATTCTTGTCCGCCACGTCGGCCCGGGTGTCGATGATCAGGTGGAAGTCGCCGAACTTCAGCACGCCGTAATGGGTGACGTCGGTGTCGGACTCGGGGTCGAGGGCCGTGGTGTACCAGGCGCGTAGTCGGGCCGGGTCGGTGCTGGCCAGGAGCAGGCTGTTCAGGTTGGGGCGCGTCATCGCTGCCTCCTTGCGGTCGGGTACGGCGGAAGGGATCCGCTTCCGGGAGGGCAGACTCGACCGGGGAGGAAAACTCATCGGTGCCGGGCGCTCGGCTTCACGGGAGGTGCCGTGTGTTCGGGGTCGCACGAGTGCCGCGTGTGCGCGGGCGCGGGTGGGGGAGGTCAGGCGGTGCGGAGGGTCAGGCCGTACGCGCTGAGGATCTCGTTGACGGGCTGGAAGTACGTCGTGCCGCCGGTGCTGCAGTTGCCGGAGCCGCCCGACGTCACGCCCTGGGCCTGGCCGCCCGAGATGAACGGTCCGCCTGAATCGCCCGGTTCGGCGCACACGTTGGTGCGGGTCAGGCCGTAGACGGTGCCCTGGGCGTACGTGATGGTGGCGTTGTGCTGCTGGACGGTGCCGCAGTGCCAGCCGGTGGTCGGGCCGGCACGGCACACGGACGCGCCCACCGTCGCCGGGAGCGAGCCGCGTACGGTCACCAGCGACCCGCCGGGACCGCGGACGTACGGCTGCGCGGTGTGCCCGGGGGTGGCGACCCACGCGTAGTCGTTGACCGGGAAGGACGAGCCCTGGAAGGTGCCGGGCGGGGACGTCACCAGGTCGCCGGTGTGGCCGCAGTGGCCCGCGGTGACGAAGCCGGGGACGCTGCCCTTGGTGACCGAGAAGCCGATCGTGCAGCGCGTCGAGCCGACGTAGAAGGGGTCGCCGCCGATGATGTCGCCGTACGTGCGGGGGAGCTCGGCGGCCGGCGACACCGCGACGGCCGTGCTGCGGGCCGCCGCCACCAGGGCCGCCGCGACCTGGCCCCCGGGGGCCGACGACGCCTCGGTGGGCGAGGGTTCCGGCCGGGGGACCTGGAGGACGACGCGGTTGGCGCGGACGTCGGCGTACCAGAGGGCGGGGCCGGTCCGGAGGCGGCGGGCGGCCCGGTCCAGGCGTTGGACGACGGCGTCCAGCTCCGACAGCGAGTGCCGCACGACGACAGGGCGCGCCCCCCGGACCGAGATCGCGGCGGTCCGGGCGGGGTCGGTGGTGGCGACGACGAGGGCGGAGGCGTCCTCGGTCAGCCATGACCCGGCGTAGGAGTCGCCCAGCGAGGCGGTCAGTTCGGCCTCCAGGGCGGCGGCATGTCGTTCGCTCGCCAGCCGGGCGATCACCTGGGACTCCGAGAGGCCGAGGTCGCGCGAGAGCGCCTCGATCACGGGGCCGGGCGTCGGAGGGCCGGGGTTGGCCAGGCAGGCGGCCACGATGGTGGCGCCCGCCACTGCACAGCGAAACATGCCGCCGCTCCTCGATGGGGGGTTCTGTCACGGTAACCGCTGACAGACAAATGAGGAGATACCAAATGTTTCCTATTAAGGCGATATGCCCGACCTTCCGGCCAGCGGCCACAAATGGAGATTTTTCATCCTAAAGTTGTAACCGGTGGTATGTCGGTATCGTATTGGGCCTGGAGGTGTTCCCTATGGGTAATGGTGTTCGTCATTTCGCCGGGGCCGCGGTCGGAGTGGCCGCGATCCCGTTGATCGCGGCCGGTCTTCTGTACGGACCCCGCGCGACCACGTCCGGCTTCGACTGGACGGTCGAGTGGACGGCGGCCGCGGCGTTGGCCGGAACCGCGCTCCTCATCGGCGTCCTGGCCGGTTCCCGGATTTCTCCGGTCGCCTCACTGCTGCCCGGTCTGGCTTTCACGGCCCTGGCCGTGGCGTCGCTCGTACGGGCCGCCACGGGAGGCGACCGCAGAATGGGATTCGATCTGGTGCCCGCCGATTATCTGGACGCGTACGCGGCATTGCTGAATACCTGGTCTTTGATGATCGGCGGCATTCTGCTGGCCGCCTCCATGTTCCCGTCCCGCTGGCGGGCGCGCCGGGGCGGGGCGGGGGCTCCCGAGAAGGAGGGGGAGGAGCCGCCGCCGCTGCCCAAGCGCGTCCCGTTCGCGTCGAAGAGGATCACATCGGCGCGACCCGCTCCCGGGCCAGCCACAGGGCGATGACCACGTACGGCAGGACCAGGAGGGCGAACGTGGTCCCGTGGGAGAGGAACGGCGAGCCCGCGCCGTAGGCGGTGTAGACGGCCAGGGTGACCACGTTCGTGCCGAGCCCGGCCACCGACGTCACGGTGGCCCGCTGGTCGCCCGAGACGCGTTCCTGCAGTCGTGCGTCGGCCACCACGCCGGCCATCTGGAACGCCCCGAAGGAGACGGCGACCAGCGCGAACCCGGCCGGATGCGGGATCAGCGCGCCCACCGCCATGGCCGCGGCCGCCAGCGCCAGGACCAGCGCGAACTGCCGCCCGGTCAGGCGCTGGGCGGGCCCCGCCAGCAGGCCGCCCGCCGCGGCCCCGACCCAGACGGCCAGGACGAGCAGGGGCACGGCCGTCCTGGGCGCGCCGGTCTCGGCGGCCAGGAAGGGGACGTACTCCTCCAGCGCACCCCAGATCGCCGTGACGACGGAGATCAGGACGATCGCTTCGAGCACGTTCCGATCGGTACGGGCCTCCGCGACACCGGCCCGCAGAACCGCGAGATACCGCCCACCCGAATCCCCGGACAGACCGGACGAACCCGCTACCGCCCGACGACGTTCAGGCAGCGTCAACGCCGTACCGGCACACAAGAGACAGGCCACCACACTGGCCACCCCCACCGCCGGATATCCGCCGACCGCGAAGACGGGCGTGGCAAGGGCGATCGCCGACGCCGCGGCGACGATGCCGAGCGAATGGGCCCTGCCCATGATCGCGGCGTACCGCGCCTGGAGGCCCCGGTGTTCGAGCTCCTCGTACGCGAGCGCCTCGAAGGCGCCCGAGACGAGCGCGCCCTCGGCCCCCCACAGCACGAAGCCCAGCGCGAAGGCCCAGTAGGACGGGAAGAGCACCCACAACGCGAAGCCGGCGCCGGCCAGCAGCGGGCCCAGGAACAGCAGCAGGCGGCGGGACATCGTGTCGGCCCAGGCGCCGGAGGGGATCTCCAGCACCATGCCGGTCACGGACCAGATGACGAACAGCGAGGACGTCTCGGCCACCGAGAGCCCGGAATCGGTGAACAACAGCGTGTACACCGGGTAGAGCAGGACGAACTCGCCGAGGAACGTGTAGACGTAAAGCTTGGGGACGAACATGCGACCCTCTCGGAAGAGGCGGACAGGGACTCCGTCTGGTGCTCGGCACCTCGGAGGCCCGCGCGCGCTTCTTCCGCGTCGGCCGCTGGTGGTTCATCAATGTCGCCAGTGCATGCCCGGGAGTCTAACCCCCGGCCCGCCTCCGGCGCTCGCCCGTATTCGCTAGGCGGACCTGGCCGGCTCCTCGGGCAGCGGGATCCACTTGTGCGCCCAGGTGACCAGCTCGTCGAGCACCGGGCGCAGCTCCTGGCCCATCTCCGTGAGGTGGTACTCGACCCGCACCGGCGACGTGGGCAGCACGCGCCGCTCGACGAGCCCGGCGGACTCCAGCTCGCGCAGCCGGCGGGCCAGCATCGTGTCGTTGATGCCGGGGATGGCCGCCTTGAGGTCGGCGTAGCGGTGGGCGCCCTTGAAGATCATGTGGATCACGGCTCCCGACCAGCGGGCGCCGATCAGTTCGAGTGCGACGTGGAACCGGACGCAGACGGAATGGGGGCTCACGGGGACGATCCTAGCATTTGCTAAGAAATGTTTAGCTACTCAATAATGTTGAGGTATCAACCACCTGAGGGAGGACCCCATGGACAAGCCAGTCCTGCAGATCATCGTCGCCAGCACCCGTCCCGGCCGCGCCGGACGCGAGGTCGCCGAGTGGTTCAGGAGCCGTGCCGTCGCCTCCGGCCACTTCGACGTCGAGCTGGTCGACCTGGCCGAGGTGGGCCTGCCGTTCCTCGACGAGCCGAACCACCCCAAGCTCAAGCAGTACGTGAACGCCCATACCAAGGAGTGGAGCGCCACCGTGGACCGGGGCGACGCCTTCGTGTTCGTGACCCCCGAGTACAACCACAGCTTCACGGCCGTGCTGAAGAACGCCCTGGACTACCTGCACCACGAGTGGCAGCACAAGGCGGCGGGGTTCGTCAGCTACGGCGGGATCTCCGGCGGCACCCGGGCGGTGAACGGCCTGCGGCAGGTCGTCAGCACACTGAAGATGATCCCCGTGGTCGAGGCCGTCAACATCCCCTTCTACCAGCAGTTCATCGCCGAGGACGGCACCGTGGCGCCCAACGACGTGATGACCGCCGCCGCCGACGCCATGCTGGCCGAGCTGGCCAAGCTCACCGGCGCGCTGCGTCCCATGCGGCTGGCCTCCGCCTGAGCTACGCTGCCGGTCGTGGCGCTGGCAGTCGATGTGGTGGTCCGTTACCGCAAGGCGGTGACGTACGGCGTGCACGCGGTGCTCGCCGCCCTGGAGGCCTCGGGCGTGCAGCACCGGCAACTGCTGGGCGTCACCCCGGAGGAGACGGCGGCCCACATCGCGGCGAGCCGGGCCGACCGGGTGCTCGTGCTCTGGTCGTTCTACTCGCCCGACGCCGAGGCCATGGCCGCCGAGCTGGCCACCGTCCGGTCGCTCAGCGACGGCCGGGGGCTGCACATCGCCGGCGGGGTGCACGCCACCGCCGAGCCGCAGCAGGTCATCGACGCCGGCTGGGACCTGGCCGCGATCGGCGAGGGCGAGTCCACGATCATCGCCCTGGTCGAGGCGCTGCGGCGGGACGAGCCGCTGACGACCGTGCCCGGCCTCGCGGTCAAGGACGGCGACGGCGTCGCCCTCAGGACGCGTCCGGCCCCGCAACTGCCGCTCGACGCGTTCCCGTCGTTCCTGGGGCGCAAGGGGCCGATCGAGATCACGCGGGGGTGCCGGTACACGTGCCGGTTCTGCCAGACGCCGTTCATGTTCGGCGGCCAGTTCCGCCACCGGTCGGTGGCGAGCGTGCGCGCGCACGTCAAGGGCATGGTGGAGCAGGGGCTGCGTGACGTGCGGTTCATCACGCCGACCTCGCTCTCCTACGGCTCGCCGGGCCCCGACCCGGATCTCGGCGCGGTGGAGGAGCTGCTGGCGGGGGTCAGGGAGGAGCTGCCGCCGCACGGCCGGGTGTTCTTCGGCAGCTTCCCGTCCGAGGTGCGGCCCGAGCACGTCACGCCCGAGGCCATGCGGCTGCTCAAGCGGTACGTGGCCAACGACAACCTGATCATCGGCGCCCAGTCGGGGTCCGACCGGGTGCTGGCCGCCTCGGGCCGGGGGCACGACACCTCGCCCGTGCGCGACGCCGTGAGGATCGCCGTCGAGCACGGCTTCAGGCCGAACGTCGACTTCATCTTCGGCATGCCGGGGGAGTCGGAGGAGGACCAGCGCCAGTCGCTCGTGCTGGCCGGAGATCTGGCCGAGCTGGGCGCCCGCATCCACACGCACACGTTCATGCCGCTGCCCGGCACGCCGTGGCGGGACGCCGAGCCGGCGTTCATCCCGCTCACGACCATGCGCGAGCTCGACAGGCTGGCCCAGCGCGGCGACGCGTACGGCCACTGGCGGCGCCAGGCCGAGCACTCGGCCCGGCTGGCCGAGACGGCCAAGGCCTACCCGCGCCGCACCCGCCGCCGCAGAACAGACTGACGACCGGCGCCCAGGCCACAGGACGGCTCGCCCGGCCCGTGACAGCCCGGCCCCGGCCACAGGACGGCTCGCCCGGCCCGGCCGTGCCGGCGGGCCCGGTCAGTCGTCGTCGCCGAGCCGGTCGAGGGCGCGGTTGATGGAGTCGCCGAGCGGTCGCAGCACCTCGGAGAGCGCCTCGGCGAGCGGGGTCAGGATCTCCGTCACCTCGCCGAGCAGGTCGGGCGACTTGTGCTCGGGCGGCGCCCAGCGCATGGCGTCCGCGCTCAGCGTCTCCCATTCGTCCACGACGCCGTCGATGGCGTCGAGGACGTGATCCGGATCGTTTGGCATGACCCTCTCCGGAACAAATCGGTCGGATACCTGCCACGGTACGTCAGGCCGGGATCGACACCCCTACCCCGCCCCGGGTCTGAGCGCCGTACCGCTCCTTGTCGGCGGCCAGGTCGAGCGGGCGGATGGCGGACCGGGCGGCCAGCGTCTCGTCCGTGATGAGCGAGGCGGGCACCAGCCAGGAGACCTCGAACTCCAGCCCGTCGGGGTCCTTGGCGTACAGCGCCTTGGTGGTCCCGTGGTCGGAGGCGCCGACGAGGGAGTTCAGCTCGCTCAGCGTGACCGCGATGCGCTCCAGCTCGTCGAGCGTGTCGACCTCCCACGCCAGGTGGTAGAGCCCGACGGCGGTGCGGCCGGCGGTCGAGGGGCCGGCGCCCTCGCCGATCTCGAAGAGCCCGAGGTCGTGATCGTTGCTGGAGCCGGGGGCCTGGAGGAACGCGGCGCCGCGCATGCCCATGACCACCTCGAACCCGAGCGCCTCCCGGTAGAAGGCCACGCTGCGCTCCACGTCACGGACGTAGAGGACCGCGTGGTTGAGCCTGTGGACCGGCATGGTCGTCCCCTTTCACCTGTTTCTCCCGGTCAGAGTATATGAGAGTTCAACTAAAATGAGAGGGTGACCCGATGGCTGGATCCGGACGAGCAGCAGACCTGGCGCCACTTCCTGGCCGCCGGCCAGCTCATCAACGAGGCGCTGGACCGGCAGCTCCAGCGCGAGGCGGGCATGCCGCACACCTACTACATGATCCTGGTGGCGCTGTCGGAGGCGCCGAAGCGGGCGATGCGCATGAGTGAGCTGGCCGCCAGGGCCCAGAGCTCCCAGAGCCGCCTCTCGCACGCCGTGGCCCGCCTGGAGGAGCGCGGGTGGGTGCGCCGTGAGCGCTGCCCGGCCGACGGCAGGGGCAACGTCGCCGTCCTGACGGACGAGGGATTCGCCACGCTGGCCGCCGCCGCGCCCGGCCACGTCGAGGAGGTGCGCCGGAGCCTGTTCGACGTCCTCAGCCCCGAGCAGGTGCGGGAACTCGGCGCGATCTGCTCGGCCGTACGGGACACGCTGGAGCGGTAGCGAGCGAACTGTCGTGGCCAGGCCGTAGCCTCTCCCGGTAGCCGACGAGGCCCGAACGAGGGGATTGCCGATGCACGACACCGAAGAGGCGCTGTTCCGGATGGTCCACGGCATCGCCGGGCTGATGGCGGGTCAGCCCGTGCCCGTCGTCATGGAGGCGTTGCTGCGCCACCTGCCCAAGGCTCCAGGTCTCGAGGTGGCGGAGATCCGCAAGATCGCCGAGGAGATCAGCGTCGGCCGCGACCCCTCGGGGCTGTGAATCGCCCTAAAATGCTCCTTAATGTCACTCCCGGACGCGGATACCATCTCAACCATCTCGCCCTGGAGCAGGCATAAGGAGTTCGGGTGACGCTGGTCGCTGGGGTTGATTCCTCCACGCAGAGCTGCAAGGTCGTCATTCGTGACGCCGAGACGGGCGCGCTGGTCAGGCAGGGCCGCGCCGCCCATCCGGCCGGCACCGAGATCCACCCCTCCCACTGGTGGGCCGCGCTGCTGCGGGCCGTCGAGGAGGCCGGCGGGCTCGCCGACGTCGCGGCCGTCAGCGTGGCCGGGCAGCAGCACGGCATGGTCTGCCTCGACGAGGCGGGAGACGTCGTGCGCGACGCCCTGCTCTGGAACGACACCCGATCCGCCCGGTCCGCCGCCGACCTGGTGGCGGAGCTGGGCGGGCCGGGGGCCTGGGCCGAGGCGGTCGGTTCGGTGCCCGTCGCCTCGTTCACCGTGACCAAGCTGCGGTGGCTGGCCGAGCACGAGCCGGGCAACGCCCGCCGCACGGCGGCGGTCTGCCTGCCGCACGACTGGCTGACCTGGCGGCTGGCGGGTGCGTTCGCCCTGGGCGGCGACCTCGCGGCCTGGCACGACGCGCCCCCGCCGCCGCTCGACCTGCTCGCCACCGACCGCGGCGACGCCTCGGGCACCGGCTACTGGTCCCCGGCGACCGGCGCCTACCGCACCGACCTGCTCAAGGCCGCCTTCGGCGCGGTCCCGCTGCTGCCCCGCGTGCTGGGGCCCGCCGACCGGGCGGGCGACCCGGCCTCCGCCGGGCCGCTGCTCGCGCCGGGCACCGGCGACAACATGGCGGCCGCGCTGGGCGTCGGGGCCGGGCCGGGTGACGTGGTGGTCTCGCTCGGCACGTCCGGCACGGTGTTCGCGGTCGCGGAGACGCCGAGCGCCGACCCCACCGGCGCGGTCGCCGGGTTCGCCGACGCCACCGGGCGCTTCCTGCCGCTGGTGTGCACGCTCAACGCCGCGCGGGTCCTCGACGCCGCCGCCGGGCTGGCCGGGGTCGGCCTCGACGAGCTGAGCGACCTCGCGCTCCAGGCCCCGCCGGGGGCCGGCGGGCTGACGCTGGTGCCCTACCTGGAGGGGGAACGCACCCCCAACAGGCCCACCGCCACGGGCTCGGTCCTGGGGCTCACGCTGGCCACCTCGACCCCGGCCCACCTGGCCCGCGCGGCCGTCGAGGGCATGCTGTGCGGCCTCGCCGACGCCCTCGACGCGCTCGGCACGCGGCCGGAGCGGGTGCTGCTGATCGGCGGCGCGGCCCGTTCCGAGGCAGTACGCCGTGTCGCGCCGACCGTCTTCGGCGTGCCGATCGCGGTGCCGCCGCCCGGCGAGTACGTCGCCGACGGCGCCGCCCGCCAGGCCGCCGCCCTCCTCACGACCCCCGACTGGCGGACCGAGGACACCGCGACCTACGACGCCCCGGCCGTCCCGGAGATCCGCGCCCGCTACGCCAGGGCCACGTCCCACGTGCTCGACTAGCGGCGACGCGGGACGACCCCGGGGGGAGGCCGGGAGGGACTCAGGGTCGGAGTCAGGGACGGGTCGGGGGCGGCGCCTGATGTGCCGCCATGCCTGGGCGCGGGAGAGTTGGGCACATGACCGCAGTGCCGAACAGCAGAGTGAGAGTCGCGAGAGCGCCCTGGAGCGTGAGCCTGAGGGCCCTCATGACCCCGGCGAGGCTCTACCCCCTGATCGCCTGTGCATCGATCGTGTTCTCGGTGGTCGCGATCCTGGTCGGTCACTTCGGGCCCGACCCCTACCTCGACCCCATGAACGTGACCATCAGCGAGTACGCCGTGACCGACCGCGGGGGCGTCACGGAGGTCGCGATGGCGGTGCTCGGGATCGGGTCGCTCGCGCTGCTGGCCGCGCTGAGGAGGATGGGGGCGCCGATCCGGGGGTTGCCGGAGAAGTTGCTCATCGTGTGGTCGGCGGCGCTGGTCGTGGCGGCGGTCATCCCGACCGTCCCCCTCGGCCTCGATCTCGACCTCGCGGCCCAGGTTCACCGGTACGTGTCGATCGCCGCGTTCGTGAGCCTCCCGGCCGCCGGGGCCCTGCTGGTGCCCAGGCTGACCGCGGACGTCCACTGGAAGCCCGTCGCGCGGGCCGTGGAGTGGGTGGCCCTGGCGGGCGGGTTCGGGCTGCTGGCGATCACGTACGTGGCCCTGCCGGGGGAGCGGGTCATGATCGGGCTGGTCGAGCGGCTGCTGCTGGGCGCCGAGGTGTCGTTGCTCGGCCTGCTGGCGGCGTGGGCGCTGTGGCTCACGTGGGCCCCGCCCCGCGCCCCGAAGCACCCTGTAGACGCAAATTTCCCGACATATCACAGATTTATCGCTAGTCGATCTTAATCCCGTCTGTTTCGATGCTATTCTCTCCCGCGATCTTCTATGCGGGAGCAGGTGTCATGGCATCGGGCAGATCCATCCGATTCAAGATCTCGACGCTGCTCGTCATCCCCTTGATCTCCCTGGTCGCGCTCTGGGGCTTCGCCGCGAGCACGACCACGGGTGAGGCGCTGAACCTCTTCAAGATCGATGCGATCTGGGGGAGCGTGATCAACAACGCCGACGACCTGGTCTCCAGCCTCCAGACCGAACGCCTGGCCTCCGCCGAACGCGTCGCGGGCACGGCGACCGAGCAGGCGGCCCTGTCCAAGGCCCGCGCCAAGGTGGACGCCAGCAGGAAGACCCTGCGCGAGCAGGGCCTGGCGGAGGACGTCCAGTCGGCCATGACCGAGGACATGAAGAAGCAGTTCCAGGTCGTGCTGGAGACCGTGGACCGGCTCCCCGAGGTCAGACGCAAGGTCGACGAGCGCCGGCTCACCCCCGGCAACTTGGTCACCGAGTACGCCAAGGTCTCCGACGAGGTCCACCTGCTGTACTCCAGGCTGACCGTCAGCACCGACCTCGAACTCTCCCTCCAGGCCCACGGCCTGATCGCGGCAGACGAGGTGCGCGAGCTGCTCAGCCGCGAGAACGCCCTGCTCGTCGGCTCCAACGGCCGTCCCTCGATGCACGACGTGCACCTGCTGGCCGGCATCGACGGCACCCGCACGTTCCTGTTCCCGAAGGCGCTGGCCAACCTCGACACCGAGCTGCGGGCGCCGTTCGAGAAGCTGTTCTACTCCTCCAGGTACATCACCATGGAGAGCCTGCTGCGGAGCTTCGTCGCGGGCCAGCCGGCGGACATGGACCTGTGGCGCGGCATCGCCGACCAGGTGCTCAAGGACTACAGCGAGGCCGTCTGGGGCACCGGTGAGAAGCTGCTGAACCGGATGCAGCCGGCCGGCGTGGTCATCGTGGTCAGGGCCGCGATCGCGGGCGCGCTGGGGCTCATCGCGGTGGCCTTCTCGATCTTCATCTCCGTCCGGGTGGGCCGCAGGATCACCAGGGAGCTGGCCACGCTCCGCCGTACGGCGCTGGACCTGGCCGAGGTCAGGCTCCCCGACGTGGTGGCGAAGCTGCGTACCGGCGAGCGGGTGGACATCGAGTCCGAGGCGCCGCCCATCAAGGTCGGCGGCGACGCCACCAGCGAGGTCGCCGACCTCGCCGCGGCCTTCGACAGCGTACAGAGCACCGCCGTGGACGCCGCCGTCGAGCAGGCCAGGCTGCGCGAGGGCGTGGCCGAGGCGCTGCGGAACCTGGCCAGGCGCAGCCAGTCGCTGCTCCAGCGCCAGCTCCGGATGCTGGACGAGATGCAGCGCCAGACCGAGGAGCCCGAGGCCCTGGAGCGCCTGTTCCGGCTCGACCACCTGACCACCCGCATGCGCCGCCACGCCGAGGGCCTGGTGCTGCTCTCGGGCGGCACGGCGGGCCGCAGGTGGCGCGGCGTCATCCCGGTCGAGGACGTGCTGAGCGGCGCCGCCGCCCAGGTCGAGGAGTACACCCGGGTCCGCGTCTACCCGATGCCCGAGTGCGGCGTGTCCGGCTCGGCCGTGGCCGACCTCATGCACCTGTTCGCCGAGCTGATCGAGAACGCGACGTCGTTCTCCTCGCCCGCCAACGAGGTCTCGGTGCGCGGTGAGATGGTCGGCAGGGGCTTCGCGGTCGAGATCGAGGACCGCGGCCTCGGCATGGACGAGGAGACCCGCAGGGTCATCAACGACCGGCTGGCCAGCCCGCCCGAGTTCGACCCCGCGCAGACCGAGCGGCTGGGGTTCGCGGTGGTCGGCATGCTGGCCGCCAGGCACGGCATCAAGGTGACGCTCAAGCTGTCCCCGTACGGCGGCACGACCGCCATCGTGCTCGTGCCGGGATCGCTGGTCGAGCCCATGACGACCCCGGCGCGCCCGCTGGAGTTCGAGCCCGTCTCCGTCCTCCGGGCCGACCGGCCGATGGACGCGGGGGAGATGACCGGGCCGGGCGAGCTGCCGCGCCGGGTCCGTACCAGCAAGCGCGCGGGACCCGCCGCGGTCGAGGATCCCGAGCTGCCACGCCGCGAACGGCAGACGAACCTGCCGCAGCGGCAGCGGCTCAGGCAGGCGCCCTCTCCCGTGCCGGCGTCCCCGGTTCCCGTGGCGGAGGAGCGTTCCCCTGAGGAGGCCAGGGCGCTGCTCTCCTCACTCCAGTCCGGATGGCAGCGGGGGCGGCAGGACAGCGACCAGGATGGGGGTTCCCGACCGTGAGCCGCGAGCACGAGTGGGTTGACGAGGAGGCCGGGCCCGTCGTCCGGCCGTACGCCGTGGCGCGGGGGCGCACCAGGCCCTCGTCCCCGGCCCTCGATCTGCTGGCGACCGTCGTCTCGACGGGACGGCCCGCGCCGGCCAAGGCCGAGCTGAGCGGCCAGCACCGGCGGCTGATGGGCTGCCTGTCCGGCCGGTCCAGGCCGGTCGCCGAGGTCGCCTCGGAGCTCGGGCTGCCCGTGGGCGTGATCCGCGTGCTGCTCGGCGACCTGCTGGAGTACGACCTGATCGACGTGCGCCCGCCGCGCGACAAGACCGCCACCCCGACGGAGAGCCTGCTCCGCGAGGTGATCAACGGGCTGCGCGCGCTGTAGCCCGGCGACGGGCCGCGCGCTAGTTCGCGGCGGTGAGCGTCCGCAGGGAGTGCTCGACCAGGGTGATCATCACTTCCTTGGCCGAGGCCCTGCGCCGCACGTCGCACAGCATCACGGGGACGTCGTCGTCGAGGTCCAGCGCGATGCGCACGTCGTCCACGCTGTGCTGGGCGGTGCCCTCGAAGCAGTTGACGGCGACGACGAACGGCGTGCCGCGCTGCTCGAAGTAGTCCACCGACGGGAAGCAGTCGGTCAGCCGCCGGGTGTCGGCGATCACGACCGCGCCCAGCGCGCCGTAGGACAGCTCGTCCCACATGAACCAGAACCGTTCCTGGCCGGGCGTGCCGAACAGGTAGACGACCAGTCCGTCGCGGATCGTGATGCGGCCGAAGTCCATCGCCACGGTGGTGGTCGTCTTGCCCTCCACGCCGTCGAGGTCGTCGACCCCGATCCCGCGGTCGGAGAGCACCTCTTCCGTGCGCAGCGGCTTGATCTCGCTGATCGACCCGACCAGGGTGGTCTTGCCGACGCCGAACCCGCCCGCGATGAGGATCTTCAGCGCGACGGGGTCCTCAGAGAGCACGGAGTCCATTGATCACTTCCTTGAGAATGCGCTCATTGGAACGCGACCCCGTTGCCGAGGGCGACGTCACCGAGATGAGGCCGTGGTCACGCATGTCGCCGAGCAGCACCCGGACGACGCCTACGGGCAGGTCGAGCTCGACGGCCAGGTCGGCCACGGAGATCGGGCTCCGCGCCGCCCGCAGGATGAGCTGCTGTTCCGGACCGAGGTCGTCCGCCTGGTCGGCGAGCGCGCGCACGGTCGAGACGAGGTCGAAGGCGTCGCCCGACGAACGCGTCCGGCCCCGGATGAGGGCGAAGGGCCGGACGACGGGCCCGGCCTCCTCGTCGTACCAGCGAGGGGCGTCGGTCATGCCGTTCCCGCGCGCGGGTTGGTGGTGATGTGCTGGCCCACCCGCTTGACCAGCATCGCCATCTCGTACGCGATGTGCCCGACGTCGACGTTCGCCTCCGCGATCACGGCCAGGCAGGTGCCCTGTCCGGCCGCGGTGACGAACAGGAACGCGCTCTCCATCTCCACGATGGTCTGGCGCACGTCGCCGCCGCCGAAATGGCGTCCGGTGCCCCGGGCCAGGCTCTGGAAGCCCGCAGCCACGGCCGACAGGTGCTCGGCGTCCTCGCGGGTCAATCCCTTGGAGTACCCGACGGCCAGGCCGTCGGTGGAAAGGATGACCGCCTGGCGGACGGCGGCGACCCTGGTTGCCAGGTCGTCGAGCAGCCAGTTCAGCTCACCGGTGTTGGTGGTTTGCGCAGTCATGCGTCCCCCTTGCTCATGGGCTCCTCCTCAGAGGCTTCTTCTCGGGCACGTTGGGTTCCCCGTTGGAACGCGGAGAACAGGTCGCGTACCTCGTCGGGAGAGCGTTCGGTCTGCGGCTCCGGCTCCGGCGGTTCGTCCTTGAGCTGCGGCGCCAGGTTCGCCTGGCGCACGCGCCTGGGCAGTCCGGCGTGGGTGCCCGAGGTGACCACCGCGAGCGCCTTCTTCGTACGGCTCGGCAGCTCCTGCGGCCGGTCGTCGCCGCCGCCCGCGGTCAGCGCGGCCGGCTCGGTCACCAGCGAGCGGGGGACGAGCACGATGGCCGCGGTGCCGCCGTAGGGCGAGCGGCGGAGCTGGACCTTGACGCCGTGGCGTTCGGCCAGCCTGGCCACCACGAACAGGCCGAGCCGGTCGCTGTCGGCCAGGTCGAACTCGGGCGGCGCGGCCAGCAGCTTGTTGGTCGCGGCGTACTCGACCGCCGACAGCCCGAGCCCCTTGTCCTCGATCTCGATGGCGTAGCCGTTGCTGACCAGGTCGCCGCGGATCTGGACCACGGTGTCCGGCGGTGAGTAGATGGTGGCGTTCTCGACCAGTTCGGCCACGAGGTGCGTGAGGTCGGCCGCGGACCCGCCGTCGACAGCGCCGTCCGGCATGGCCTCGACGTTGACCCTCGTGTAATCCTCGACCTCGGCGACCGCGGCCCGGACGATGTCGATCACGGGCACCGGTCTGCGCCAGGCCCGCGCGGGGGCCGACCCGGACAGGATCATCAGGCTCTCGGCGTGCCGACGCATGCGGGTGGTCAGGTGGTCGAGGCGGAAGAGCTCCTCCAGCCGGTCGGGGTCGTGCGTGCGGCGCTGCATGCCGTCGAGCAGCCCGAGCTGCCGGTGCAGCAGGCCCTGCTTGCGCCTGGCGAGGTTGAGGAAGACCTGGCCGACCCCGCGGCGCAGCGCGGCCTGCCCGACGGCCGCCGTCACCGCCGTGCGCTGCACGGAGGCGAAGGCCCTGCCCACGTCGGTGATCTCCGCCGATCCGCTCACCCTGATGGCCCTGGCCTCCTTCCGCACGTCAACGTCCTCGCCCTTGCGCAGCCTGTCCACGACGTCGGGCAGGCGCACCTCCGCCAGCTCGATCGCGGCGGTGCGCAGCCCGTAGAGCTCGCCCGCCAGGCGCCGACCGAAGCGTACAGAGATGATGATCGACGCGAGCACCGCTATCAACCCGAGGCCGCCCGCGACGGCGATCTTGACGATCGTGCCGGTCGCGCCCTTCGCGGTCCGGGCGGCCAGCGCCTTGGCGGCGGCCGCGCTGTCGCGGTCCAATTCGGTGGTGAGCCGGTCCACCGCGCTCTTCCACGCCTCGGCGTCGGCGGGCGGCGTCCCGGTCTTGACGACCCTGGCCTCCATCGAGGCGAACGTGAGGAACGGCTGGGACGCGAACGCCTGCTCGTACGGCCTGCGCAGCGGCACGTCGAGCCCGGCCAGGCCGCGGGCGTGCAGGAACTTCCTGGAGGCGGCGTACTCGGTGAAGGCCGACCGCTCGGGCTCGGTCAGCCGCCTGTCCACCAGGGCGCCGACGATGAGGGCGTGCTCCCTGGCGATGTACTCCCTGGCGCCGCCCATGGCCTGCAACGAGGAGGCCTGCTGGAAGACGCTGAGGTCGGAGACGGAGATCAGGTGGTCGTAGAGCGAGAAGACGGTGTCGAGCACCTGGTTGTAGGCGTCCAGGCCGGCCAGGCGGGAGCTGAGGCCGCCGTCGATGTCGGCGCGGATGGAGCTGAGCCGGTCGAGGTGGGAGGTCAGGGCTTCGAGCGGTATCCGGAGGTCGTCGCCGATCGCGTCGCCCGCCTCGGTGACGGCCTCCTCGAAGTCGGCCGCCGCGCTGTCGGTGCGGGCCCGCTGCGCGCCCAGGTCCTCGGTGAGTTCACGGGTGGTGAGCGCCTCCGCGGAGCGCACCCGTTCGGCCTGGAGCTGTACGCCCAGGTCGGTGGAGGTGACGCCGAGCGTCTCGTAGAGCGTGTCGGCCCGGAGGAGTGACTGTGCGTCGCCCATGGTCAGGTTGAGGACGAAACCCCACAGCGCACTGAGAGACAGGAGGGGTAGCAGCAGCAATAAAAAGATCTTGAACCGAATTGACCGGTTTCGCGAGCCCATGTCCCAACCTCGAGTCGGGGGCATTTCCACACCTTGTGTAAATACACCTCCGGAAGATCGCACAGGAGACTAGCACCGTTTATGGTTCCGGCGCAGTGGGAGGAACAGGATGATTACCGTGATTATTGGGGCCTGATCTCGGTCTCCCGGCGGGCCGCGTGCAGCACCCGCCAGAGCCAGACCAGCGCGACCAGCGAGATCACGATGAGCCCGGCCCAGTTCACCAGCGTGTACACGTGCACCTGCCACTCGCTCACGTGCGGGACCCGGCCGATCCGCAGCAGCTCGAACTGCCAGGCCCGCCCGGTCAGGACCAGCGTGATCGCGATGGCGATGGCGCTCATCGAGTCCCAGAGCGCGTGCAGCAGCGAGACGCCGAGGTAGCACCACACGACGTGCCCGGTGAGGCGTCCGTGGGCGGCGAACAGCACGCCGCCGAGTATCGCGGTCCACAGGCCGTGGCCCACGGGGGCCAGGATGCCCCTCAGGATCTCGGTCTCGACGAGCTGCGCCAGCGACAGGCCGTCGGCGGTGAACAGGGCGTTGAAGGCGTAGCCGGAGCTCTCGAAGGCGGCGAAGCCGAAGCCGACCGTCGCGCCGAGCACCACGCCGTCCTTGGCCGAGCGCCGGACCGCGTGCCGGGTGACGTACATCAGCGCGGCCAGCTTCACGCCCTCCTCGATGAGGCCGACCAGCGCGTACATGAGGAGCGAGGGCCTGATCAGCCAGCTCTCCAGCAGCGACGCGCCGAGCACCCCGAGCACGCCGCCGACCACGAACGCCCTGAACTGCAGCTCGACCGTGACCACCGGCGAGCGGTCGCGCCCGTGCGCCCACACCACGAACGTCACCGGGATCAGGAAGCTGCCGAACAGCACGACGGTCGGCACGAGGTTGGAGTTGGCCGTCCAGGCCGTGACGGCGACCGTGGCTGCCCACAGGACCAGGCCGCCCAGGAAGACCCGCAGCCAGGGCCTCACGCGGTGAGTTCCCGCACGGCCCTGCGCGCGGCCACCACCGCCGCGTCGGCGCCGGCCGCCGGTTCGGTGTCCGACCCGGCGATGGCGATCCGCCCGAACCGCCTGCGGGCGACGTCGGCGGGGTAGGGGCCGTCGGGGTGGAAGGGGTGCCAGGGCCGGCAGTACGCCACCGGCCGCCCGTGCCCCCAGCGGTGGACGGTGATCGCCTCGATGCCCGTCCGGGGGCCCAGCAGCCGCGTCACCTGGTCGCGCACGCCGTCCGCCAGCCGGTCGTACGGCGTCGCCATCATCTCCCGCCTGCCCGCAGCCGCCCCCGCGACGGGTCCCAGCTCCGACAGGCAGGGCGTGGCCAGCAGGCGCAGCCCTTCGGGAGCGGGCTCGCTCAGGCACCAGAACGCGCCCGTCCACCGGGTGCGGCCGGTCGGCGCCCGTCCGCCGCGCAGCCGTACGGTCGCCTCCAGGACCGGCAGCCGGGCCGCCTGGCCCAACGCCCGCCGCTGCTGCTCGGGCAGGTCGGGCACGAGGTGCGGCACGACCGCGCTCCAGCAGGCCATGATCACCGACTCGGCGCCGACGGTCCTGAGCCGATGCCCGTCGAAGTAGGCGACGACCACGGACGCGTCCCCGTGCCGCACCGACACCACCGGGCTGGACGGCCGCAGCGACGCCCGCCCGGCCCTGAGGCTCCCGGTCAGGGGCCCGGCGGCCGAGGCGTACCGCGAGGGCTTGTCGAGCCCGAGGCCGCCGAACCCCGGATATCCGGCGGCCCAGGCGTCCACCGCGCCGAGCGCCCGGCCGTCGTAGGCCCGCTCGGCGCACGGCAGCGTCCGGCAGAAGCGTTCCGCGTCGGGGTGCGCGCCGCAGACCTCCAGCAGGAACCGGGAGTAGGTCAGCCCGGCCAGGCGCTCCTGCTTGTCCTCCTGCGACAGGCCGGGGAACCAGTCGGGCGGGTCGTCGCGCAACCTGCGCAGGTCGCCGACGGCCCGCGCGGGCAGCGGCAGGTCCTCCAGCCGGCCGGCCGGGACCAGGGTGTCGGCCCCGAAGCTCTCCCTGTCGCACATCACCCGTACGGCCGGGCGCGCGTCGAACCCCGCCGGGCCGCCGTGCTCACCGGGGTCGCGATTGTCCAGCACGAGCACGCGGGCCCCCGGACGCCCGCGCAGCCACTCCTCGGCCGCGCTGAGGCCGCTGCGACCGCCGCCCACCACCACGAGGTCGTAGCTCTCGCCGGTGGGCTCGGGCGGGCCCGCGTGCCGCCAGAAACGGCCGTCGCGCAGGGCGTGCGGCACGGCGACCGCCTGAGCGGTGTCCCCGCGCAGCCCGCCGGCCGGCTCCGTCACATTGACAACGGCTTTCGCCGCCGAGCATCCCAGAGCGCTCACCGTTATCCCGTCGAACAAGTCCCGGCGGGAAATGGGCACATCCATCCCGAGGTCGCGCGGATTCATGCTCATGAGGGCGATCATCGGCACTTCGGCCAAAAGCCCCACAGGGGCGCGCAGCGGTTCGAGAAACATTTTGCGTGGCCTATTACCGCGAATGCCCATTTGGAGTAGCGTCCGGAAGAGAAGTGAGCGGGGGGAGCGCGGTGGTCGGCAAGCAGGGCAGGGTCACCGGAAAGATCGGCCCTGGGCTCGTCGGCGAGGTCATGGTCCCGGTCAGGGGCGGGGTGGAGGCCTTCTACGCCCATCCCAGCGTGCCCGACGAGGAGTTCGGCCTCGGAACCATCGTCGTCGTGGTGGAGTACTTCCCCCCGCGGACGGTTTACGTGGCCAGAGCACTCGTCTAGGGAGGGCCGATGTCCCCCGAGGTCTTCATCGTCGCCGCAGCCGTGGTCGTCGCGGTCGTCATCGTGATCCTGCTGTTCAAAGCCGTCTGGCGGGTCGCCGAGCCCAACGAGGCGCTGATCATCTCCGGCCTCGGGGCGCGTCGGCGCGGCGAGGGCGTCGACAGCCTCGGCTTCAAGATCATCACAGGGAAGGGCGCGGCCGTGCTCCCCGGCTTCCAGGCCGCCCGGCGGCTGCGCCTGGACACCAGGGCCGCCAACCTCCAGGTCTCCTGCGTCACCCAGCAGGGCATCCCCGTGCACATCCGCGGCGTGGTCATCTACAAGGTCGGCGACGACCTGTCCTCGATCGCCAACGCCGCCCGCCGCTTCCTCGACCAGCAGGACTTCATGACCAGCGCGATCCACGAGCTGTTCACCGGGCACCTGCGCTCGATCATCGGCAACCTCACCATCGAGGACCTGATACTCAACCGCGAACGCCTGACCAGCGAGACCAGGGCCTCGGCCGCCGACGAGATGAGCAAGCTCGGGCTGATCGTCGACTCGCTGCAGATCCAGGAGATCGACGACGAGACCGGCTACATCGCCAACCTCGGCAAGCCGCACGCCGCCAGGGTCGCCGCCGTCGCCCGCATCGCCCAGGCCCAGCGCGACCAGGAGGCCACGGAGGCCGAGCAGATCGCCGAGGCGAACAAGGCCGCGGCCCAGCGTGACGCGCAGATCAAGCGGGCCGCCTACCAGGCCGAGATCGACCGGGCCCAGGCCACGGCCCGGCAGTCGGGGCCGCTGTCGGAGGCCAGTGCCCGGCAGGAGGTCGTCGTCCAGGAGACCAGGGCCGCCGAGCTGGAGGCCCAGCTCGCCGAGCAGCGGCTCCAGTCGCAGGTGCGCAAGCCCGCCGACGCCAAGGCGTACGAGACCGTCACGCTGGCGCAGGCCGACCGGGACGCCCGGATCGCCCAGGCCCAGGCCGAGGCCCAGGAGACCGAGCTGCGCGCCGGCGCCCAGGCGAGCCAGGTCAAGCTGGCCGCCGCGGCCGAGGCCGAGTCCGTACGGCTGCGCGGCGAGGCGGCCGGTGCGGCCACCAAGATCGCCGGTGAGGCGGAGGCCCAGGCCGCCCAGGCGCGCGGGCTGGCCGAGGCGCAGGCGGCCAGGGCGCTGGGCCTGGCGGAGGCCGAGGCGATCAGGGCGCGGGCCGAGGCGCTGAAGGAGAACCAGGAGGCGGTCATCGCCCAGCAGCTCGCCGAACGCTGGCCGGAGGTCGTCGAGGCGGGCGCGAAGGCGTTCGGGAACGTGGACCACATGGTCGTGCTGAACGGCGCCCAGGGCGTGGAGGAGCTTCTGGCCAAGGCGCTCACGCTCGGCGGCACCGGGCTCGGCCTGGCCAGGGCGCTGCTCGACGGCGGAGGCCGGAACGGCGCCGAACCTCGGAACGGCGCCGAACCTCACGGACGAAGCGGGAACGGCAGCGAACCCGAAATCCCTCGCGAACCCGCTGAATCCCGCGAATAGCGACGTTACTCGGCTCCTTACTCGCCGCCTCCTCTAGCGTTTTCCAAAAAGCCGCTAGAGCAAGGGGAGAATTCGTGCTTAAGGCTATTTCGGGGGTATGTCTGAGCATGATGGTCCTCGCCGGATGTTCCTCCGGCGAGGCCGGTGACCAGGCCGCCGGGTCGGCGCAGCCCTCCGCGTCCTCCTCGGCGGTGGAGGCCGCCAGGTTGCGATCCGCCCTGCTGCCCGTGCCCAAGGGCATGCGCATCGCGTACGGGCCGGAGATGGGGGCGTTCGGCTCGCTCAAGTCCACCCAGGAGGGGCTGGCCGCCATCCAGCAGGCCAAGCTGGAACGTCCGGAGTGCGCCGGGGCCGCCCAGCTCGACGCGGCCAAGCCGGAGGTCGCCCGCGCGCCCGCCGCCGTGATCGCCTTCTCCGCCGCGCGCGGCTCGATCACGCAGGCCGTCGTGTCGATGCCGGAGGCGTCGATGCCCGCGCCGCTGCCGCCGCAGTGCGCCCTGTACAAGGCGACCGTCGAGGGCGCGGACGTGACCTACCGCACCGAGAAGCTGGCCATGCCGGCCAAGGGCGACGAGTCGCGGGCGTACCTGACGACGGCCTCCGGCGGCGACAAGCGCGCCCAGATCGGGTCGGTCGTGATCAGGCGGGCCCACCTGATCATGAGCATGCTCGTCGTCGGCCAGAAGGTGAAGGCCGCCGGCCTGTACGAGCTCGCCCGCCTCGCCGACCAGAACCTGGCCCGCGTCACCCGCTGAGTCTCAGATGAGCACGTGGTCGTCCGGGCGGCCGACGAAGGAGAACTGCGCGTTGCGGGTCAGCTTGATGTGGTCGGCCTGCCAGGTGTGCATGGAGGCGTCGGCGCTGCGCCAGTAGACGAAGTTGAAGCGGTCCGCCGAGTAGATCTTGACGGAGTCCTCCTTCAGCCGGCGTACCAGGTGCGTGTCCTCCCCCCGCGTGATGTCCGCGAAGCCGTACGAGCGGAACATGTCCGCCTTGCCGAGGAACGTGCCGCCCTGGACGAGGAAGGAGTACCGGTGCTCCAGGCCGGGCAGGCGGAGCATGGTGGTGTTGCTCCCCTCGAAGTACGCGTAGTGCGCCCCCTTGCCGACCAGCTCGGCGTCGGAGTAGTCGAACGCGCGCACGAGGTCCGACAGGTAGTGCTCGCCGTAGAGGTTGTCGTCGTCCATCTTGGCGATCAGATCGCCCTCGGCGGCGGCGATGCCCAGGTTCATGCAGGCGCCGAGTGAGAGCTCCGGGGCGGCGGGCAGGACCACGACGTCCGTGATGCCGGCCATGCGCGCCTTGTCGGCCACGACCACCGGGTCGATGTCCAGCCCGTGCAGGACCATGATCAGCTGTAGCGGCCGGTGCAGCTGCCGGGCCACGGACGAGATCGCGTGCTCGATCTGCGCGGCCCGGTTGGTCGGCAGCACGACCGAGATCGAACGCGACCGGGGCGCGGTGGCGTGGCCGAGATTCTGCAGGATCTGGTCCACCCGGTGCGAGAACAGGTGCTTGTCGAAGACCTCCCGCATGGCCAGGTGGCCCATCCTGGCCCGCAGCTCGGGGCTGTTGATCAGGTGCAGCACCTGGTTGTACGACTCGACCGGCTCCCGCGCGATCGGGATCAGCCCGCCGAACGTCTCCTCGATCGCCCGCGACCACCCCGTCACCACCGGGGTCGCGCACGCGGACAGCTCGAAGACGCGGCGGGCGCACATGGTCGGCGAGTCGAGCACCGAGTTGACGTTGAGGAAGACCTTGTACATCCGGTACGCGGCCAGCATCTGGTCGTAGGGCAGCTCGCCCACGATGTGCGGCCGGTACTTCTCCGGCCAGGCGTACTTCTCGTCCACCTCGCCGTTGCGGGCGAAGATGTGCAGGCCCAGCTCGCGCACCGGGTCGAGCACGGTCTCCATCTGCTCGCGGCGCTCGGGGTGCTTGTCGCGGAAGTACATGCCGGCGAAGACGACGTCGTGCAGGCGGCCCTGCTTCTGCTGGATCGGGTTGTGCACCCGCGGCTGGGCGGCGAACTGCAGCACGTCGACCCGGTCGTGGCCCAGCACCTCGCGGTACTTCGGCACCATGTCGCCGTCACAGGTGAACACGTAGTCGAACAGCTTGGCCGTGTCGATGAAGAAGTCGAAGTTCGGCGGGTCCTCCTTGTTCCAGAAGACCGTCGGGATGCCCTCGGAGCGGCACCAGGCGACCAGGTCGCGCAGCGGGTCCTTGGGGGCGTTCGTGCCGGTCATCTGGTAGCGCCAGCGGCCCTGGTTGCCGTGCCAGGCCGACTCGCAGAACAGCAGGTCGGGGCGCTTCTCGGCGAAGATCTCCGGCCAGTCCTTGAGGCCGAACTCGATCTGGTCCCACTCGTACCTGAAGGCCATCCTGGAGAAGTCGTCCAGGATCACCGCGACCTTGAGGTCGGGGCGGTTGACCGGGCCGAGCGGCCACTTCGCCGTGGGCACCTCGACCAGCGGGGGCCGGTGGTTGGCCAGCTCGACGGCCTCGGTGACCGGCATGGGCGGTTTGGGGGCCCTGTCCTTCGACCTGACCGCCTCGACGATCTTCCCCGGGCTCTTCGAGCCCAGGGCCTCGCCCAGCTTGAACGTGCGCTTGGCCTGGGTGGCCTCCAGCTTCCAGCCGGCGTACGCGGCCTTGGCCTCGGCGATCTCCAGTCGCCGCCGCAGCTCCCTGACCTCGGTCTCGTACCGCTCGACGAGCTTGCGCTCCTCGGGCAGCCAGTTGACGGGACCCAGTCGCTGGAATGCGGGGGGCTCAGGGTTTTCGGCCATGGTGATACGCCTATCGCTCAGCGGAGGTATGTCATAGTACGGCGGATTCAGCCGCTATTCGGGGCGTTTGGCCTGGGAAGCAGGGGAGAGGTTGTCGCCCTTCAGCCACGCCGCGATCACCGTCGCGATGCGCGGACCGGCCTTGCCGTCCCACATCGCCGGCAGCTCGCCGGCCGGTGTGGCGGCCCCGTCGGCGAGCGCCTTCTCCGCCGCTGCGGGCAGCAGCGCGGGCGTGACCAGGCGGTTCGTGCCGTGCGTGATCGTGATCGGCCGCTCGGTGTTGGGCCGCAGCGTCAGGCAGGGGACACCCAGCATGGTCGTCTCCTCCTGCACACCGCCGGAGTCGGTGACGACCAGCGCCGCGCCCCGGACGAGTGAGAGGAAGTCCACATAACCCAGCGGCTCGATGACCTTGATCGTGTCACCGTCCACCAGGCCCGCCTCGGCCAGCCGCGCCTTGCCGCGCGGGTGCACCGGCACCACGACCGGCGTCCGCCGCGACACCTCCAGCACGGCCTCGACCAGCTCCCTGGCGGCCTCGGCCGTGTCCACGTTGGCCGGGCGGTGCAGGGTCGCCACGGCGTACCGGGCCGGCAGGCCCAGCCGCGCCACCACGGGCGCCGGGTCCAGCGAGGGCAACGCGGCGAACAGGCTGTCGATCATCGGGTTGCCCACCAGATGCACCTTCGCGGGCGGAACGCCCTCCGACGCCAGGTAGGCCAGGGCCTCGGGCGAGGTGACGAACAGCAGGTCGGCCAGCGCGTCGGTGACGACCCGGTTGACCTCCTCGGGCATGCCCCGGTCGAACGAGCGCAGCCCGGCCTCGACGTGCGCGGTCCTGATGCCGAGCTTGGCGGCGACCAGGATCGCGGCCAGCGTCGAGTTCACGTCGCCGTAGACCACGACGAGGTCGGGCTCCTGGGCGACGAAGACGTCCTCCAGGCCCACGAGCAGGGCCGCGGTCTGCCTGGCGTGCGTGCCGGAGCCCACCGCCAGGTTGGCCACCGGCTCGGGCAGCCCGAGGTCGGCGAAGAAGACGTCCGACATCAGCGCGTCGTAGTGCTGCCCGGTGTGGATGATGCCCTGCCGTACGCCGAGTTCACCGAGTGCACGCACCACCGGGGCCGCTTTCACGAAATTGGGACGAGCACCCAAAACGTGCAGGACCAGGGGGTTCTCCCTCATTGACCTCGCCTTTCATAGCGGAAGGGAAAAAACGCTGCCTATGGTACGGTCCCAGCGTGGCATCCGACGCCAGTCGTCAAGACTCCTCCAAGGTTTCCGCGAAGTCCGCCCGGGCCGGCGTCGGGGGACTTCTCAAAGGCTTCGTCCAGCACCCCGTCATCGTTTCCCGCGTCGTCGTGACGAAGGTCAAGTCCGACCCCGTCCGCGTGGCGCAGGCAGCCGCCGACGCGCTCCCGCCCAAGCTCCGCCCGATCGTCGGCAGCGTGGCCTGGCCCGCCGCCCGTGGCGCCCGGCGCATGGTCCGCAAGCTCGGCATGCGCATGATCAAGGCGCCGTGGAACGAGGCCAAGGCCCACTGGGACGCCGGCCGGGTCTCCGAGGCCGCCGACGTGCTCGACGCGCACACGAAGTACCCCTTCGTCAAGCGCAGGGCCGCCTACTACCGCGGTGAGCTGGCCGCCATCAGCCCCGACCCGATCCCGCCCGCGCCGAAGATCGCCATCGGTGAGCGCGTCGCGGGTCGCGTGCTGCACCTGGTCACCAACGCGCTGCCGTACACGCAGGCCGGTTACACCGTGCGCACCCACCGGATCGTCTCCTCCCAGAAGGCGGCCGGGCTCGACCCGCACGTGGTGACGAGCTGGGGCTGGCCGATGCTCCAGGGCCACGCCGACGCGCCCCCGCACGAGGAGATCGACGGCATCCCGTACTACCGCCTGCTGCCCGACGGGCACGGCGAGGTGCCGTTCGAGATGCGCGGCCGCATGGTCAAGGGCGCCGAGGGCGTCACCCGCCTGGTCGAGCAGCTGCGGCCGCAGGTCCTGCACGCCGCCACCGACCACCGCAACGGCTCGGTCGCCCACGCCGTCCGCGACCGGACCGGCACCCCCTTCGTCTACGAGGTACGCGGCTTCCTGGAGGAGACGTGGGCCTCGCGCGACCCGATCCGGGTCGGCAGCCAGCGGCACGTGCTCCAGCGCGAGCGCGAGGCGTTCCTCATGCGCGAGGCCGACGCGGTCGTCACGCTGGCCGAGACGATGGCCACGGAGATCGTCGAGCGGGGCGTGCCCAGGGAGCGCATCCACCTGGCGCCCAACGCCGTCGACGACACCCTGCTGTCGGCCCACTACGACGGCGCGTCCTTCCGCGACGCGTACGGCATCGCCCCCGGCGAGATCGTGGTCGGCTCGGTGTCCAGCATCGTGGCCTACGAGGGCTTCGCGACCCTGCTGCGCGCCGCCGCGCTGCTGCGCGACGAGCGCACGCCGGTGCGGGTGCTCATCGTGGGCGACGGCGCCGAGCGGGAGAACCTGCTCGCCCTGGTCGAGGAGCTCGGGCTGCGCGACGCCGTCCTGCCCGGACGGGTCGGCCCCGACGAGGCGCTGCAGGCCCAGGACGCCATCGACATCTTCGCCTGCCCGCGCGAGGACCTGCGGGTCTGCCGGCTCGTCACGCCCCTGAAGCCCGTCGAGGCGATGGCGCTCGGCAAGCCGGTGGTGCTCAGCGACCTGCCCGCGCTGTCGGAGCTGGTCGGCTCCGACGGGGCCGGCCTGCTGGTCCCGGCGGGCGACCCGGCCGAGCTGGCCAAGGCGATCGCCGGCCTCCGCGAGGACCCGGCCAGGCGCTCGGAGATGGGCGAGGCCGGACGGGCCGAAGTCGCGGCGAAGCGGACGTGGAGTCGCGTTGCCGAGACTTATCAAGCTCTATACCGATCGCTTGCCGAAAGATGACCTCCACGTTGCCTGTACGTTGTGACGGGTTCGGTCGCATTAGGCGTGAGCTAGGTGGACTTGAGATAACCTTTGCGACCATGAAGTGTTGTTTCCGGCTCTCGAAGGCACTGCTGTGACAGAAATCGACTTGGCTGTCATCGGCCTGGGCTACGTCGGCATGCCGCTCGCGAAGGAAGCGGTCGCCGCCGGGCTCCGGGTCGTCGGCGTGGACGTGGACCCCCGGAAGGTCGACGCGCTCAACGCCGGGCAGTCCTACATCGATGACCTGACCGACGCTGACCTCGATCACATGCTGGCGAACGGATTCAGCGCGACGCTGGACGAGTCCGTGCTGGCCAGAAGCAACACGATCGTCATCTGCGTTCCCACCCCGCTGGACGAGGACCACCGTCCCGACCTGTCCGCGGTCGAGGGCGCGACCCAGACCGTCGCCCGCAACCTCAGCAAGGGCACGCTCGTCGTCCTTGAGTCGACCACCTGGCCCGGCACCACCGACGAGGTGGCCCGCCCGCTGCTGGAGCAGTCGGGCCTGGCCGCCGGCGTGGACTTCCACCTGGCCTTCTCGCCCGAGCGCATCGACCCGGGCAACCCGAAGTTCGGGCTCAAGAACACCCCGAAGGTCGTGGGCGGCTACACGCCGGTCTGCCGCGACCGGGCGACGGCGTTCTACAAGCAGTTCATCGAGCAGGTGGTGCCGGTCAGCGGCACCCGCGAGGCCGAGATGGCCAAGCTGCTGGAGAACACCTACCGGCACGTCAACATCGCCCTCGTCAACGAGATGGCGATCTTCTGCGACGAGCTCGGCATCAACCTGTGGGAGTCGATCGAGGCCGCGGCCACCAAGCCGTTCGGCTTCCAGAAGTTCCTGCCGGGGCCGGGCGTCGGCGGTCACTGCATCCCCGTGGACCCCTCGTACCTGTCGTACACCGTGCGCAAGCTCGGGTACCCGTTCAGGTTCGTGGAGCTGGCCCAGGAGATCAACGAGCGCATGCCGTCCTACGTGGTGGCCCGCGTCCAGCGACTGCTGAACAGACATAAGAAGCCCGTGAACGGCGCCCGAGTGGTTATGCTCGGCGTCACGTACAAACCGGATATCGCCGACGAACGGGAAACTCCGGCTCTGCCTGTGGCGCGTGCGCTGCTGGAGCTGGGGGCCGAGCTCTCGTTCGCCGATCCGTACGTCAAGGAGTGGTCGGTCGACGGTACTCCGGTGCCACGGGAAGAGAACCTGACCGAGGCCGTGGTCAACGCCGACGTGTCGCTGCTGTTGCAGCAGCACGCCGCGTTCGATCTGGCCATGGTCGAGGCTAAGGCCAAGCTCGTGCTGGACACCCGCGGTGTGCTCACCGAGGGTGAACGCGTCGAGCGGCTGTAGCGACGGAGGGCTGCGCGCAGTGCACGTGCTCGTCATGACGGTGGTGCATAACCCCGAGGACGCGAGAATTCTGCATCGGCAGATCCGTGCCCTCGTGGATGCCGGTCATGAGGTCACGTATGCCGCCTCTTTCACGGCGCACGGGGTCGTACCGCGTCCATGGGTCAACGGGGTCGATCTGCCCAGGGCCGCCCAGCGCAAACGCATGGCGGCCGTCTGGGCTGCCCGGCGGCTGTTCAAGCGCATGCGGAACAAGGTCGACCTGGTCCTGATCCACGACCCCGAGCTGCTGTTCGCGGTCTGGGGCGTGCGCAACCGGCCGCCCGTGGTGTGGGACGTGCACGAGGACACCCCGGCGACGCTCTCGCTCAAGCCGTGGCTGCCCTCGTTCCTGCGCCCGCCGGTGCGCTTCTTCGCCCGCATGCTGGAGGGCACGGCCGAGCGGCACATGAACCTGCTGCTGGCCGAGACCGCCTACGCGGGCCGGTTCAAGCACGCCCATCTGATCGTGCCGAACGAGACGTGGGTGCCGGACTCGGTGACGCCTCCGGGCGACGACCGGGTGGTCTACCTCGGATGGTTGTCGCGGGCGCGCGGCGTGTTCGAGGCCGTCGAGGTGGCCAAGCTGCTCCAGCCGTACCGGGTGGCGGTGGAGCTGATCGGGTACGCCGATCCGCAGAGCCGTCCCATGCTCAACCAGGCCGTCGCCGACGGCCTGCTGGAGTGGCGCGACTTCATGCCCAACGACGAGGCGCTCAAGCGGCTCGACGGTGCGCTGGCCGGGCTGTCGTTGTTGCACGACGAGCCCAACTACCGGCACTCGATGCCCACCAAGATCATTGAGTACATGGCGCACGGCATCCCGGTCATCACGACGCCGTCGCCGCGCGCGGTCGAGCTGGTGGAGCGGTACGACAGCGGGGTCGTGGTGCCCTGGGAGGACCCCAAGGCCGTCGCCCAGGCGGTGCTGACGCTGCGGGACGACGTGCGTGAGCGGCGGGCGCAGGGCGCTCGCGGTTACGCGGCGGCCCGCGCGAACCACCACTGGCCGAACTCTGCCAAGCGGTTCGTGTCCCAGCTTGAGGCATGGGCCGGTATCACGCGATAGCGGTTTATCTCCGGCAGATCACGAGAGCGGTAGGTTCCTGAACGTGCGATGGCTCTTCCTGCTCGTGGGCGCAGCCGTCCTGGCGGTGGTCGCGGTGGTGATCATCCTTTTCCCGTCGTCGTCCGAGCGGCCGGTCGCGTCCTCGTCGAGCACGCCGAAGCCGTCCAGGACGGTGTCGAAGCCGCCGCCGCCGAAGGTCAAGGAGTTCACCGACCCCTGTGGAACGTTCGACACCACCACCAAGAACTTCTACGCCGTCACCGGCTACTGGATCACGCCGAAGTCGAACCCCTGCACCTGGCGTCACCAGCTCCAGGAGATCCACCGCGCCGGCGGCGACACGATCATCAGGATCGGGTACGGCCTGCAGTTCCGCGGCGTCTCCGACACCGGCGAGGTGCTGGCGAAGGACGGCTCGCTCGACCCGCTGTACAAGGCGTGCGAGGAAGACGGCCTGAGCTGCCGCGACGCGCTTGAGCAGGACCTGAGGAAGGCCAACCCCGGCAACCGGGTCGGGCGCACGTACGTCTACCGCACCGACGAGGCGTTCGGCGACGACCTGTTCCGCTGCCCCAAGATGGAACACCGGGTCAAGGTCGGCGACCGGATCTACTACCGCATGGTCACCCCGCCCGACGGCTCCGACGACTCCACCTGCGACTTCAGCAAGAAGGCCACCTCCTACGACATGATCCTGGTGGCCGGCTCGGCCAAGGACAGCCTGAAGGAGCTGCTCGATCTGGCCGACCAGTTCGGCATGCGGGTGTTCCCCGCGCTGCCGCTCGCCCCGCGCGACCCCGCGACGCCGACCAGGGCGAACAAGCGGCACATCGGCACCCTCACCACGCTGACCCGGCGCATCCTCCAGGACTACGGCGTGCGCTTCGCCGACCGGCAGGCGCTGGGCGGCGTCTACCAGCCGTTCGAGGTGCAGATGGGCGCCACGCTGGCCACCAATCCCACCCTTGAGGTGTACGCCGACCAGCACCGGATCGTGGAGCAGGAGCTGGGCAAACCGATCCTGATCAGCCCGTACCTCGACGCCCGCAAGCGGGTCGGCTTCGGCCAGACGCCGGCGCAGGTGGCCGAGGCGTTCAAGGCGCTGGCAAGGACCGGTGTCGGCATCATCGCCCCGCAGGACAGCCGCGGGACGGGCAAGGTCGGCCTGTTCTGGCCGGACGAGCGCGACACCGAGGTGGACGACCGGCTGCGTCCGGTGGTGGGCGAGGCCGCGTACGGCACCGCGTACCACGGCTCGACCCGCGACTACTACCGGGAGATGGCCAAGGCGCGCGACGAGATGCTCCAGGCCGGTCACGAGGTGGAGCTGTGGGCGAACGTGGAGGCGTTCGAGCCGTCCGGCAAGCAGCCGTGCGCCCCGCAGGGCACCCGCGGCCAGACCGACAAGAAGCGCCTCGACCAGGCCGTCACGATGGCCGGCCGGTACGTCCAGAAGATCGTCTCCTACATGTGGAGCGACTTCATGACCTGCGGCGACCCCTCGCTCCAGGACGAGATCGCCTCCGACTGGCAGCGCCCGATCGCCGTGGACGCCATCAGGCGGCCCCGCGACCCCCAGGACGGCGTCGAGGTGCGCGGCTACAACCTCGACGGCAGCACGGTCCTGCTCGAATGGTCCGGCGGCACCAAGGAGCTGGTGGTCTCGGCCGTCGGCTGGCTGGACAAGGACCCGCTGGACGAGCACCCGGCCCGGATGGCGACGGCCTGGGTGCCGTTCGACTGGACCCAGGTGCCGCCCGGGGAATGGGTCAAGATAGGGATCAAGGGGGCGTCGGGTAAGCAGGCCACGACGCCGCTCCACGTACGCATATCCGCATAGGGCAGACGGGACTCCGTGTAACGTGCCGTCCATGGTCCCGAGCATCCCGGTCAGCGTCGACCTGGTCGTGCTCACCGTACGCAACCATGCTCTCAGCGCTCTGGTGTGGCGGCGCGACAACCCGCCGTTCCTGCGCCGATGGTCGCTGCCCGGCGGCTTCATCCAGCTCGACGAGGACCTGCCGGCCGCCGCCCACCGCGTCCTCGCCGAGCGCGCCGGCCTCCCGGGCGCCCCGGTGCACCTGGAGCAGCTCCAGACGTACGGATACCCCGACCGCGACCCGCGTCAGCGCGTCCTGAGCGTCGCCTACCTGGGCCTGGCCCCCGACCTGCCGGCCTCGGAGAAGGCGCACATGAGCTGGCAGCCGGTCGAGGCGCTGAACGTCATGGCCTTCGACCACCGCCGCATCATGCTCGACGGGGTCGAGCGGGCCCGGGCCAAGCTGGAGTACACGTCCCTGGGCGCGGCCTTCTGCCCGCCGGAGTTCACCGTCGCGGACCTGCGCCGGGTGTACGAGATCGTCTGGGGCCGCCCCCTCGATCCCCGTAACTTCCACCGGAAGGTCACCAAGGCCGAGGGCTTCCTGGTGGAGACGGGCGCCACCACCACCAGAGACGGCGGCCGCCCCGCCAAGCTCTACCGCCGCGGCCCGGCCGAACTCCTCCACCCCCCTATGCTGCAGGAATGACCTCCCACCCGGATCGCGCCGCGGACGTCATCGAGACCCCTCGCCTGGCCCTCGTGCCCCTGCGGGTGGAGCATGCCGCGGAGATGGCGGCCGTGCTCGCCGACCAGCGCCTGCACGAGTTCATCGGCGGCGTCCCCGCCACTGAGCAGGAGTTGCGCGCCCGCTACGAACGCCTGGTCGCGGGCCCGTCCGGCTGGCACAACTGGGTGCTGCGCCTGCGCGCCGACGGCCGCCTGACCGGCTACGTGCAGGCGACCGTCGACGAAGGGACGGCCGAGATCGCCTGGGTGATCGGGGTGCCGTGGCAGGGCCGAGGCCTGGCCGCCGAGGCCGCCCGCGCCCTGGTCGCCTGGTGCGACGCCCAGGGCATCGGCACGGTCGTCGCCCACGTCCACCCCGACCACGCAGCCTCCGCCGCCGTCGCCGCCCGCGCCGGTCTGCACGCCACCGACCTCGTCCACGACGGCGAGACCCGCTGGGAACGCCGCCACCCGCTCCCGTCCCGGTGCTGATGAAGCGCCTGGCCTAAGGTAGTTGTATGCCTCGTTTCCGCCACATCCTGGACACCATGCCCCCCTACAAGCCGGGCAAGGCCGTGGTCTCCGCCGACGGCCGGTCGTACAAGCTGTCCTCGAACGAATCCCCCTACGACCCGCTGCCTTCCGTGGTGGAGGCAGTCGCCGAGGGCGCCCGTCAGATCAACCGCTATCCCGACCCCGGCGCGGTCAAGCTGACCGAGGCCATCGCCGAGCGGTACGACGTGCCGTTCGAGCACATCGCGCTCGGCGCGGGCTCGGTCACCGTCGCCCAGCAGTTGTTCGAGTCGGTCGGCGAGCCCGGCGTCGAGGTCGTCTACGCGTGGCGGTCGTTCGAGGCGTACCCGCTGCTGGCGGACCTGTCCGGGGTGACGTCCGTCCAGGTGCCGCTCGCGGGCGAGGACCACGACCTGGACGCCATGGCGGAGGCGATCAACGACCGTACCCGCATGGTCTTCGTGTGCAACCCCAACAACCCCACCGGCACCGCGATCCGCCGCGACGCGCTGCTGTCCTTCCTCGACCGCGTGCCGGAGAACGTGCTCGTGGTGCTGGACGAGGCCTACCGCGAGTACGTCCGCGACGAGGACGTCCCCGACGGCCTGACGCTCTACCGCGACCGCCCGAACGTCTGCGTCCTGCGCACGTTCTCCAAGGCGTACGGGCTGGCGGGCCTGCGGGTCGGCTACCTGATCGGGCCCGAGCCGGTGGCGGCGGCCGTCCGCAAGACGATCATCCCGTTCGCCGTCAACCACCTCGCGCAGATCGCCGCCGTCGCCTCCCTCAAGGCCGAGGACGAGCTGCTGGAGCGGGTCGAGCGGGTGGTCAAGGAGCGCAGCCGCGTCCGCGAGTCGCTGATCGAGCAGGGCTGGACGGTGCCGCCGACCGAGGCGAACTTCGTCTGGCTGCGGCTCGGCGAGCGCACCCTCGACTTCGCCGCCGCCTGCGCGGTGGAGGGCGTGGCCGTGCGGCCGTTCGCGGGGGAGGGGGCCCGGGTCTCCATCGGCGACCCCGAGGCCAACGACGCCTTCCTCGCCGCGGCCAAGGAGTTCCGCGGTTAGGCGCTGACCTCTTGGGCGAGGGCCGCGGCCCTGGTCCTGGCGCGTCGCTCGGTGGAGACCACCAGGGCGACGCCGACCAGGATCACCGCGCCCCCGGCGATGATCTGCGGGGTGACGTGCTCGTTCACGATCAGCACGCCGAGGAGCACGGCGACGACCGGGTTGACGTACGCGTATGTGGACACCAGCGAGATCGGCGCGTTCCCCAGCAGCCAGGTGTAGGCGGTGAAGCCGACCAGCGACCCGACCAGCACCAGGTAGGCCAGCGCCATCCAGGAGCGTCCGGAGATCGCCGTCAGGTCGAGCCGTTCGCCGAGCGCGGTGCCGGTCACGGCCAGGCCGGCCCCGCCGACCAGCATCTCGATCGTGCTGGCCGCGAAGGGGTTGGCGGGCATGGGGATGCGCGCCGACAGGAACGAGCCGATCGACCACGAGAACGAGGCGACCAGGATCACCACGATCCCGGTGGTGTCGACCGACTGGCCGCCGGTCACCGACAGCGCGGCGACGCCGCCGAACCCGACGAGCACGCCCGCCAGCGTCAGCACGGCCGGCCGGTCCCTGACCATGATCCGGAACACGACCAGCCAGAGCGGCACGGAGGCCACGAGCAGCGCGGCCAGGCCGCTGGAGATGTGCTGCTCGGCCACGGCGACCATGCCGTTGCCGCTCGTCAGCAGGAGCAGGCCGACGAGCCCCGCCCCGCAGAACTGCCGCCACGACACCCGGAACGGCTCAAGGCCCTTCCTGATCATCAGGAAGCCGCCCAGCAGCAGCGCGGCCGTCACGAACCGCAGCGCGCCGCTCAGCATCGGGGGCATGGTCTCGATGGCGATCCTGATGCCGAGGTAGGTCGAGCCCCACACCACGTACACGATCGCCAGGGCGCTCCAGACCAGGAGGGTAGCCCGGCTGTCAGTGGTGTTCGCACTCATGGGTCATGACCTTACCGGGCCACTCGGACATAACACCGGCGAGTATCAGACTTCGGACCCTGGCGGGATATTAGCGATAGGCGGCTTTCGCGCCACTGTTGAGGAGGGCGGGCCGGCTGAGACGATCGCGACTGTCCAGCAATGAAGGGATATGTCGTAGATGTCAGCCGTCACCTCCACCCCGGCCGCCCCCAACGCCGCCGCCCTTGCCCACTTCGCCGCCCGCCTGTCCTTCGAGACCGACGTCTCGGACGTGGCCGCCGACCTGGCCGCCGGCACGCCGGGCGTGGTGGTCGTCGACTCCCGCAGCCGGGAGAGCTGGCACCAGGGACACGTCCAGGGGGCGGTGCACCTGCCCACGGCGGAGATCGCCATGGGGGCCGCCGCGCTGATCCCCGAGGACGTCACCGTCGTCACCTACTGCTGGGGCCCCGGCTGCAACGGCGCCACACGGGCCGCCCTGGAGTTCGCCAGGCTCGGGTACGCGGTCAAGGAGATGCTCGGCGGCTTCGAGTACTGGGCCAGAGAGGGTTTTCCGGTCGAGACCGCGTCCGGCGTCACGCGGCGGCCGATCGACGCGCTGACGGCGCCGGTGTCCGGGATCGCGTGCGCCTGCTGAAAGCGCCCCCAGTCCAGCCGAAACGACCGGCTATATCCAGACATGTCGGTCGGCTGATCAGCCCCGTCAGGTGGCCCACAGCCCCTTGCAGACGTATTCCGTGTGAAGGGGAGGGGAAAGTTTGGCGCCCCCGTCCGAATCCCGTCGATCGGGGGCGTTGTGAACATACCCGGATCTACTCGGGTCAACCAATAAGTCCCCAAGAGTCAACAGGATTGTCTGTACCTTTGACTCCCGAGGTCAAGAATTCGGCACCCGTCGCCCCGGAAAGGGGGCGACGGGCCCCGTACGGTCACCGCGGTCCGAGCTTCTCCACGATGAGCCGGTAGAGCTGACGCGGACGCCCCGGCTGCGGGGTGCGGTTCGGCGGTAGCGGCCACGCGAGTCCCTCGTCAACCAGCGTGCGCAGCAACCGCCGAGCCGTGCGTGGCGTCACCCCGAGCATCTTGCCCGCGCCCTCGGCGTCGACCACCGTGTCGCCGCCTTCGAGCTTGGCCGCCAGCCTGGCCAGTACCTCCACGCCCTTCGGTTTGAGCGCGTTCGACCCAGTGGGTGGCATCCGAGGGGCCGGGATGAGGGCCCGGCCCTCGCGGTCCACCGCGAAGCCCTGGGCCTGCTTGCCCGCCTGGGTGCGGGCCAGCGCGGCCCGCGCGTGCGACTCCGCGTCGTGTGTCGTACGCCCCATCCCGACGCCCACCTCGACCGCCAGCCCCAGTTCGTCCCGGATCCTGGCCGCGAAGGGCAACACCCTGAACCCGTCGGTGGCCGCGGCGATCGAGCCCCTGGTCGCGGTGACCAGGTAACTGTGATCGTCGATCGGCCAGACGGTCGCGTTGATCCGGTTCGCCTCCTGGACCAGCAACCGGTGCAGCGACAGCCGCAGCTCGTCGCGCCAGTAGCGTGGCGCCGCGCGCCGCACGGGCTCGCGCAGCGTCGGCACCTCCACCAGCACCACGGTGAGCTGTGACTCCTCCAGCCGGTGATGCGCCCCGAGCAGCGCCGCGGTGTGCAGCGCCGTCCGGACCGCCGCCGAGGTCGGCCTGATCCTGATGACCGGTACGCCCGCGGCATGCAGGCGTTCGGCCACCGCGGGCAGGCACGTCAGTGCTCCCGAGGTGGCGCCCTGGCGGGCCAGCCGTTCGTGGTAGGCCGCGATCGTGCCCGTGGCGCCGGGCTCGTCGCGGCTGTGCACGTCCGTGGCCGGTATGCCGAGGTCGGTGTACGCCTCCTCGACGTCCGCCCTGCTGACCACGTCCACGCTGACCCGTTGCGGGTCCATCCGGGTGTCCAGCGCCGCCTTGGCCAGCGCCGCCACCAATGCCGCTCCACCAAGTTGCACGTAGGTCGCGGGCATCGTCAGCACGCCTGATCGCCTGGCCAGGTCATAAGGGACCGGGCTGGCGAACAGACATGCGTCGACACCGGGACCGAGCCGCGTCACCTTGTCGGGCGCCTCCTGTTCGTCGCGGTACGCGGCCGCGACCAGGCGACACGGCAGCGGTGCCGCGGCGTGACCCATCAGCATGACTCGCTCGACCAGGTCGTGGGGTCCGACCACGCCGATGGTGAGGTCCGGTGTCATGGCGCCCGGGCGTGACACTCGGGGAGTTTCTTCGGCCCTCTCGACCAATGTTCGTCCCATCCTGCCGTCCGTTGCAGTGCTCTCTTTTGGAACGATCGCTCGCGGGGGCCGTAATGTCACGCCCGACTTTTCCGGAAAGTCGTTCTGGTTGACCGCCCGACAAGAAGTCTCAGCAGCTCAACGCGGTTTTTCTCATCTTTTTTAGCGCTCAGAAATCTCTCGTGTAATGTCCGCGCCGAGCGCGCGCATTCGCGACGCGAGATGTGCGTGGCCGCGATCGATGAGGTATCCCGACTCGATGACGGTCTCTCCTTCGGCCGCCAGACCGGCGAGCACGAGCGCGATACCGGAGCGCAGATCGTGCGCCGTGACTTGCGCGCCGGCGAGCGGCGTGCGGCCGCGTACGACGGCCCGGCTGCCGTCGACCTCGACGTCGGCGCCCATCTTGTTGAGCTCGCCGGCCAGGGCGAAGCGGCCGTCGAAGATGCGCTCGTGGATGTAGCTGGTGCCGTCGGCCAGGGCGGCCACGGTCATCATCGGCGACTGCAGGTCGGTCGCGAACCCCGGGTAGGTGTCGGTGATGATGTTGATGGGCCGCAGCGGGCGGTCGCACCGCACATGCAGCACCGCGCCCTGCCGGGCGAAGTCGACGCCCATCTGCTCCAGCTTGTAGCGGACGACGCCCAGGTCGAGGCCAGTGCCCACGAGGCTCAGCTCGCCGCCGGTGATCGCCGCGGCCATCGCGAACACGCCCGCGTCGAGCCGGTCGGGCATCACGGTGTGCTCGACGGCGTGCAGCTCCTCCACGCCCTCGACGGTGATGAACCCGGTGCCGCCGCCGCTGATGCGCGCGCCCATCTTGGTGAGCATGTCGATGACGTCGAGCACTTCGGGCTCAAGGGCCGCGTTCTCGATCACCGTAGTGCCCTTGGCCAGGGCGGCGGCCATGATCAGGTTCTCGGTGCCGGTGTGGGAGGGGGTGTCGAGGTAGAGCGTCGCGCCGGTCAGGCCGCTGGCCTTGACGTGGATGACGGTCTCGCCCTCGTCGACGACCGCGCCGAGCCGCTTGTAGCCCAGGTAGTGGAAGTCGAGGTTGCGGCTGCCGAGGTTGCAGCCGCCGACGCCCTCGACGATCGCCTCGCCCAGCCGGTGGAGCAGCGCCGGGGTGAACAGCACGGAGCCGCGGAACCGGCGCGCGATCTCGGCGGGCAGCACCGGGCTGCTCAGCCTGGAGGCGTCGATGACCAGCGTGCGCTCGGACTCGTGCAGCTCCACGTACGCGCCGATCGCCTCGGCCAGCTCGATGGCACGCCGGACGTCCTCGATGATCGGCACGTTCCGCAGCACCGTACGGCCCTTGGCGGCCAGCAGAGCCGCGCCGATCATGGGAAGCACGGCGTTCTTCGCGCCCTGGATGAACGCGGTTCCACGCAGTGCGTTGCCACCGCGCACGCGGTAACGGACCATTCGTGCGGCTCCTTGAAATCAACGGTGAGGCTCGATCGGGCCAACAGTAGTCGCTAACACCAGGTGGCCCAGCCGAATCATCCGCTAAAGGAAGCCCCCGTGATGCGCTCATACGCTTCCAGGTATCGCTGCCTCGTGCGCTCGACAACATGGTCGGGAAGTCGAGGCGGGGGGTTTCCGGAGGATTTGTCCCATCCAGATTCGGGCGAGAGCAGCCAATCACGTACATATTGCTTATCGAAAGAAGGTTGCGCCCGGCCCGGCTTCCACTCGTCGGCCGGCCAGAACCGCGACGAGTCCGGCGTCAGCACCTCGTCGCCCAGCGTCAGCACGCCGTCGGCGTCCCAGCCCAGCTCGATCTTGGTGTCGGCCAGGATGATGCCGCGCTCACGGGCGATCTCCGCGCCGCGCGTGTAGACGTCGATGGTGATGCGCCGCAGCTCCTCGGCGGTCTCCGCGCCGACCTCGGCGACCACCTGCTCGAAGGAGATCGGCTCGTCGTGCTCCCCCTGCGGGGCCTTGGACGAGGGGGTGAAGATCGGCTCCGGCAGCCGGGAACCGTCCTCCAGCCCGGCCGGCAGCGGCACCCCGGACACCGTGCCGGTCGCGCGGTACTCCGACAGGCCGCCGCCGGTCAGGTAGCCCCGGGCCACGCACTCCACCTGGACCATGCGCAGCGGCTTGCACACCACGCTGCGCGCCTCCTCGCCCCTGGACACGATGTGGTTGGGCACGACGTCCTTGAGCTGGTCGAACCACCACAGCGACATCTGCGTGAGGATGGCGCCCTTGTCGGGGATGTCCGGCTCCAGCACGTAGTCGAAGGCCGAGATCCGGTCGGAGGCGACCATCAGCAGCAGGCCCTCGTCGGTCTCGTAGAGGTCGCGTACCTTGCCGGAGTGCAGGTGCTTCATCGGGCGATGTCCGTCCTGTGGTGCGAGCCGCGCAGCTCGACGCGATCAACGAGGTCGTAGGCGTTGCGGCGGGCGCTCTCCTGGTCGGGGCCGCTGCCGACGACGGTCAGCACGCGGCCGCCGTTGGAGACGACCTCGCCGCCGGGGCCGCGCGTGGTGCCGGCGTGGATCACGTACGCGTGCTCGGTCTCGGCCAGGCCGGTGATCACGTCGCCCTTCACCGGCGCGTCGGGGTAGTTCTCCGCCGCGATCACCACGGTCACCGCCGAGCCGTCCTTGAACACCGGGTCGAGGCCGAGCTCGCCGGTCGCGCACGCCATCAGCAGCCCGCCGAGCGGCGTCTCCAGCCGGTCGAGCAGCACCTGCGTCTCGGGGTCGCCGAAGCGGGCGTTGAACTCGACCACCTTCGGCCCCTTCGAGGTCAGGGCCAGCCCCACGTAGAGCACCCCCTGGTACGGCAGCCCGCGCCGCCCCAGCTCGGCGATCGTCGGATGCACGACCTCGCGCATGACCTGCTCGGTGAGCCCTTCCGGAGCCCAGGGAAGCGGCGTGTACGCGCCCATGCCGCCGGTGTTGGGCCCCTCGTCGCCGTCGTAGGCCCGCTTGAAGTCCTGGGCGAGCTGGAGCGGCACCGCCGTGCTGCCGTCGCAGAGCGCGAACAGCGACACCTCGGGCCCGTCGAGGAACTCCTCGATCACCACCCGCTCGCAGGCCCGCGCGTGCTCCAGCGCCTGGTCGCGGTCGCGCGTGACGACCACGCCCTTGCCCGCCGCCAGACCGTCGTCCTTGACGACGTAGGGCGCGCCGAACTCGTCGAGCGCCGCGGCGGCCTCGGCCTCGGTCTCGCATGTGCGCGCCCGGGCGGTCGGCACGTCGGCGGCCTTCATGATCTCCTTGGCGAACGCCTTGGAGCCTTCGAGCATGGCCGCTTCGCGGGTCGGCCCGAAGCAGGCGATGCCGGCCTCGCGCACGGCGTCGGCCACGCCCGCGACGAGCGGCGCCTCCGGCCCGACCACGACGAGGTCGGCCCCCAGCCGCGCGGCCAGCCCGGCCACCTGCGCGGGATCGACGGGATCGACGGGATGAACGGTCGCGACGCCTTCGATGCCCGCGTTACCGGGAGCACAGTGGAGCTCGCTGACCTGGGGATCGAGTTTGAGCGAACGGCACAGGGCGTGCTCACGCCCTCCGGAACCAATGACTAGAACGCGCACGTGCCCCATTGTCGCAGGCCCCGCCGCCCCGCCCGGCGCGGGTCTCGGGCACGTCCCGGGGACTTCGCGGGCACCGCTGATGCCGGAACAAGTCCGCATCTTTGTGTGGTTCTACCTGATCCCAGAGCCCTCCGGCGAGTATCGTCGTTTGGGTTCACCCGCCTGTGGTAGGTTAAGGCGGCTTTGCGGCGTCTCTTGTGATTGGAGGTGGTCCGGGATGAATCCTGGTGATCCCAGCAGTACGTGCTCTCCCACGTACGCCCCAGTTACCCCCGACCACTCCAATCCGGCAGCCTGATCGTGCCTCCACGCATTTGTGTCGATTGAGGTGACTTTTCATCGCGCGTGGAGCGTGCCAGGTCGGGCGGAAAGGGACTGCCATGCGCTCGTCCACGCTTTTCCGTCGCATCAACCGTCACCCTGTTCAGCCGCACGTCGCACGTCCGTCGGCCAAGCCGGCGCGTGAGGTCTGCGTGCCCCCTGTCGACTCCATCGTCGAATTCGGCGCCTACATCCAGGGCAAGAAGGTCTGTGCCCCGGGCATCGTCGAGTCCCTCGAACTCGTACGCGAGCACAACAACAAGGCCGACGGCGCGAACGCGTTCGTCTGGGTCGGCCTGCACGAGCCCGAGGCGCCCGAGGTGGAGTGGCTGTCGGAGGTCTTCGGCCTGCACCCCCTGGCCGTCGAGGACGCGGTCAAGGCCCACCAGCGTCCCAAGGTCGAGCGCTACGGCGAGTCGCTGTTCATGGTGCTGAAGACGGTCGCCTACCTCGACCACGACGAGCTGACCGCCAACAGTGAGATCATCGCGACCGGCGAGATCATGGTGTTCCTCGGGGTCGACTTCGTGGTGACCGTGCGCCACGGCGAGCACTGCCCGCTCACCCTGGTCCGCGAGCGCCTTGAGGACAAGCCCAAGCTGATGAACCGCGGCCCGGCCGGCGTGCTGCACGCCATCGCCGACCACGTCGTCGACCAGTACCTCCAGGTGGCCGACCTGATGCAGCTGGAGCTCGAAGAGGTCGAGGCGACCGTCTTCGCCGACGTCAGCTCCCGCGACATCAACCGGATCTACCAGCTCAAGCGGGAGATGCTGGAGATGAAGCGGGCCGTCACCCCGTTGCAGTCGCCGCTGTCGGCGCTGCCGCAGCGCCGCGTCATCCCCTCGGAGATGCGCGAGTACTTCCGCGACGTCGGCGACCACCTGTCACGCGTCTGCGAGCAGGTCGAGGCCTCCAACGAACTGTGCAGCTCGATCCTTCAGGCCGCGCTGGCCCGCTCGAACGCCCTGGCCAACGAGGACATGCGCAAGATCTCTTCGTGGGTCGCCATCCTGGCCGTGCCGACGATGATCGCCGGCATCTACGGCATGAACTTCGACTTCATGCCCGAGACCAAGCAGGTCTGGGGCTATCCGGCGGTGCTGGCCGTCATGATCACCGCCTGCGTGCTGCTGCACCGCGGCTTCCGCCGCAACGGCTGGCTCTGAAGCGGCTTCCGCCGCGACGGTCGACTCCGAGCGGCTTCCGCCGTGACGGCCGGCTCCGAGCCGCGCTCAGACGCTCACGGGCTTGAGCGGCCGAACCCCCTCCGGCAGCTCAAGGCCACGCTCGCGCCACACCTCCCGCATGCGGTCGGGATAGTCGGTCACGATCCCGGCCACGCCGAGGTCGATCATCCGCCCGGCCAGGGCCTGGTCGTTGACCGTCCAGACCGCCACGTCGAGGTCCGCCGCGGCCGCCTGGGCCATCAGCTTCTCGTCGACCATCACGTGCTCGGGCGAGAGCGTGGTGGCGCCGGCCTCGCGGGCGGCGGCGGGGACGTCGTCGCCCAGCCCGCCCTCGTGCCAGTGGAGCGTGTCGAGCTCGATCAGCGCGAACCGCCTGGTCGCCGGGGCGAGCCGGGCCGCGTGCCCGATGACGCGCCAGTCGAAGCTGAGGACGGCGGCGTTGCCCAGCCTGCCGTGCCGGTCGAGCTCCTCGATCACCAGCTCGGTGAACATCTCGGGGTCGGCCGTCAGCTCCGGCCTGGTGGGGTCGGACTTCAGCTCGACGTGCAGCCGTACGTGCTCGGCCTCGTAGGCGTTGACCAGCCCGAGCACCGCGCCGAGCGTGGGCATCCTGGTCTCCGGCATGGCGACCTGGGTGAGCGCGAACGGGTCGTCGAGGTGGCGCGGCAGGCGTACGCCCACGTCGAGCGTACGCAGCTGGGCGAGGCTGAGCGCGTTGATCGGCTTGCCCACGTACGGGAAGAGCGGATCGCCCTGCCGCAGCGGCCGGCGGTCGGCACTGGTGACGGCCGACACGGTGAGGTCGTGCGTGAGCACGAGGCGGCGATCGGCGGTGAGGGCGACGTCGAGCTCAAGCGCATGGACGCCGAGCTCCATCGTGCGGCTCAGCCCTGGCAGGGTGTTCTCCGGCCACAGGCCCCGCGCTCCCCGGTGACCATGAATCTCAACGCGCACACCGGGGACACTACCCGGCGCGAGCCCCGCTGAGGCAGTGCCACGCCGTGTCCTTTTTATCCTGCTACGCCCTGGTCGAAGGCTGAAGGCCGCCAAGCGGACCCTCCGGCCGCTTATTACACGATAAATGCAACTACCTTGCAATAAGCTGGAACCCATGACGGAGGTTCTCAAACACGCCCATTCCGCAACAGTCCGGGCATGGGTGGACGGCTGGGCGATCTCCCGCAGCGCACCGCGGCCCGTCCCCGAACCATGGGGCCTCAGAGTGGACGTCGGCCTCCCCGGCCACGTGGCGCGGCACATCGTCGCCACCCCGACCCCGGAGATCCTGGCCCACCTGACCGGCACGCTCACCGTCCCCGGCACCTGGCTCAAGCTCTGCGCCCCGGCCGAGTCGGTCACTCCCTCGCTGCCCCCGGAGTGGTCCGTGCAGGAGCAGGAGTACATGATGACCACCGCTTCCCTGCCCCGCATCACCCCGAAGGCCCCCGCGGGCTACACCCTGGCCATCACCACCAGGGCCGGGGTGACCGTGGCCCGGCTGGTCACGGCGGCGGGCGAGGTGGCGGCGCGCGGCCAGTTCGCCGTCGCGGGCCGCGCCGCCGTGGTCGACCAGGTGGAGACGGCCGCCGAGCACCGGCGCCGCGGCCTCGGCACGGTCGTCATGAACGCGGTCGCCGCCGCCGCCGTGTCCCGTGGCGCCCGCACCGGCGTCCTGGTCGCCACCGCCGCGGGCCAGGCCCTTTACGAAACCCTCGGCTGGACCCTGCACACCCCGATGACCGCCGCCGTCCTCACCTGAGAGGACTTTCCTCTTCGGCCGCGATCGTGACCGTTCCGGAGAACAACAGCGGAATCGTCGCGTCCCGAAGAGCTGCGGTGGTCCTGGCGATCCGTTCGTGGGCCGCCACCTTCTCGTTCAGGACGTGGAGGGTGCGGCCGATCGACCTCTGGACCTCGAAGGGGGCGAGCGCGACAGGCAGGGTGCCGAGGACGCCGGTGCTGACATTGGGAATGGGGCTGCGTACCGCGTTGCGCTCCAACCAGTCCAGAACAGCCGGATGGCTCAGGTAGGAGTCGAGGTAGCGCGCGTCCACGTCGCCACTGGGACGGATCCTGATGATGCCGGTGCCGAACACCCAGCCCTCATGCTCCGAGGTCGCCGACGCGTGTCGGCCGATCGCGCCGGTTCGCACACAGGCAATGTCTCCGGGCTTGAGCTGGTAGCGGGCCAGCCTTCCGCTTTCCTCGTCGCTCACGTGATCGAAGGTTCCAGTGATGCGGCCGCCGACGAGATTCTTGGGTTTGATCACGGTAGTGCGCCCGTCAGGGCTCTCCTGCAGCGCGGCACCGGCCGTGAGTTCGCAGATCTCGGCGAGATTGGTCTCGGTCCAGCCGGCGGGCAACTCACCGATCAACGCGCTCACCATGTGAGTCTCTTCAACGCCTGGTCGGCTTCGGCGTCCGCCTTCGCCGCTGCCACATGCAACTGGTCCAGTTCTCGGAGCAGTGTCTCGACGTCCTGCCCTCCGTGCTCCGAACGGCTTGGAAGCTTTGGTCTGACGTACCTGCTGGGATTGAGGTTGTAGTTCTGTCGCCCCAGCTCCTCGATGGTCTCTGCCGAAGAGGGCGGCACCTCGCGCCGCGGCGCCCTCTCCGCGCGCCAGTCGGCGAGGACGCCGGCGATCGCTTCGTGATCCTCGTTCGACAGCTCACGTTGGTAGCGGCGGGAGAGCCGCCCCATCGCCGTCGCGTCCACGAACAGAACCTCCTGTCGCGGCCTTTCCTCCCGGCCCAGCACCCAGACGGTGGCGCCGATGCCCGTTGTGGGGAAGAGGCGTGGAGGCAGGGCTATGAGTGCTTCCACCATGCCGTCGTTCACGAGAGCCTTGCGAATCGCGCGCTCGCGCGGGTTCTCGGAGAAGGCGGTGCCGGGCACCATGAGAACCGCGGCTCTCCCGCCGGGCGACAGGCGTTCCAGCACATACTGCAACCAGGCGAAATTCGCGTTTCCGCGTGGAGGGGGGCCATAGCGCCATGGCCGCCGGTACGCCGGATCGTCTTCGCACCAGTTTCTGACGTTGAAGGGAGGGTTCGTGATGATGTGGGAAAAGCGCTCATGAGGAGGCCGCGGGTCGCACAGCGCCTCCAGGGTCTGGATGCCGAGTCGGGCGTCGACGCCGTGCAGTTCCATGTTCATCCGGGCCAGGGGCAGGCTGTCCCGCTGGAGCGTGTCGCCACGGACCGTCAACTGTTGTTCGGGATCCGTCTCCTGCGCGCGCTCGACGGCCGCGAGAAGCAGCTCTCCGGATCCACAGCTCGGGTCATAGACCTGTGCCGGCGCCTCGGCTGCGGTGACGTCGACCAAGACACGCGCCACAGAGCGTGGTGTGTGAAATTCGCCGCCACGCTTGCCTTCCCATAGTGCGAAGCGATCCATGAAGACGCGAAAGGCCTCGGCGGCGCCCATCGTACGGACCGCCCTGTCAACGATGCCGGCGACTTCGGCGAGCATCCTGTGCCCGCGCTTGATGTCGGGCAGCATGCCGTCCATCTCCCATGCCAGCTTTCGCAGGGCGTCGGTGGCCCACGCCGACTCGCGTCCTCTGTCACCAGATGCATCTGTCCAGCCGGCCCCGTCGCGTTCCCGCGCGTAAATCAGGCCAAGTACCAGATTGCGGTAAGAGCCCACGTCATGGACGCCGCGCAAGCGCTCCAGGTCCCTCCACAAGTCGTCCTCGGGGGTCACCAGAGAAGCGGCGGCCGGCAGCGCGGGTGGGGCATCCACGGTGCCACCCGGCTTCGGCGCCGCAAGGTTTCTCCGGAAGCGCTGGCCGAAGGTGGTTCCCAACTGTTCGTCAGGCAGCAGTCGATTGACCGCGATCGGCCGGTGGTCGAGCCAGGACGCGATCGAGTCGACAGGGAAGTAGTCCTCGCCGCCGATGCGCTCCGGTTGGGGGAACCCCTTGTGACGGCGTTCCCAGTTGCTCACCGCCGGCCGCTTCACCTGGGCGAGCCGAGCAATGTCGGGCCGCGACACGTAACCGTCGGGTGCGGCCGTCACCGCGCGCCTTCCGGACGGCGGGCCAGCACGCCGGGCAGGCGGTCGATGGTTTGGAGCCATGTGACGAGCTTCGGTTCGACGTGGCCGAGCAGGCGATAGATCTTGGCATGATCGGCAGCCAGATGCCGGTGGTGCACGGGCTCGTGATGCATGATCCGGTTACGCAGGAGCAGCATGGCCTGGAGGTTGTCACGCAGCGGCTCCCTGGCCCCCTTGTAGTGCGGGAAGGCGCGGTGGAGAGCGGGCACCCACAAGTGGCGGTCATACCGACGTCCCAACAGCGACACCCAGAAGCCGAACGACAACTCGGCGACCACGTTGTCCGCGCCGGGGCGACGGTTGTTCCTGCGGTGCAACTCGTTCTCCACCCTGAGCACCTTGTCGGCGTCATGCTCCTGCAACGGAGCCACGTGCCACCAGTCGGCTCGCCCGAACCTCTCGCACAGTTCACGATGCTCGGCGTTTCGCAGGCTGATCTCCAACCAATGCAACGGCTGGTAGAACGCTTCGGACACTTCGACGTTCCACTGGTACAGATTCCAAGCAGGCGAACTGTCTCCGCTGAACGCGGCAAGGTACGGCGTGAAGCGTGGCTCGGAGATCGTTCGCTCGATCCACCCAGGCACGTCAGTACGCATGGCGAAACCCTCCAGAGCACGGCTGACTCATAGCGGCACCTCGGGGTATGCTGTAGCTCGTACGCCCCGGGTCCGCCTCTGCTCCGCATGCCGCCCGGGGCACGGCTTTTTCTGCGATCGCAGTTGTACGAGCTGCCGCCTCAGAGGGCATTCGCTGTGCCTTGACGGTACACCGCGCCCTTCCCGCGATCAAGCGTATGGCAATACAAAAACTGTTAACCCTCGACGATAGGGGGACAGCAACGCCGTCCCCCTTACGTCAGCCTCAGACCAGCGAGCGGACCACGACGGTCTGGTCCCGGCCCGGGCCGACGCCGATCGCCGAGATGGGCGCCCCGCTCATCTCCTCCAGCGTCCGCACGTACGCCTGCGCGTTCGGCGGCAGGTCGTCGAACGACTTGGCGTTGGAGATGTCCTCCTTCCAGCCCGGCAGCTCCTCGTAGACCGGGACCGCGTGGTGGAAGTCGGTCTGGGTCATCGGGATCTCGTCGTGCCGGACGCCGTCGACCTCGTACGCCACGCACACCGGGATGCTCTCCAGCCCCGACAGGATGTCGAGCTTGGTGAGGAAGTAGTCGGTGATGCCGTTGATCCGGGTCGCGTAGCGGGCGATCACCGCGTCGAACCAGCCGCAGCGCCGGTTGCGGCCGGTGGTGACGCCGTACTCGCCGCCCGTCTGGCGCAGCCACTCGCCCGTCTCGTCGGTCAGCTCCGTCGGGAACGGCCCCGAGCCCACGCGGGTCGTGTACGCCTTCAGAATGCCGATGATCTTCGTGAGCCGGTTCGGCGGGATGCCCGCCCCGGCGCACGCGCCCCCGGACGTAGGCGAGGAGGAGGTGACGAACGGGTACGTGCCGTGGTCGATGTCGAGCAGCGTGCCCTGACCACCCTCCAGCAGCACGAACTTGCCCTCGTCCAGCGCCTTGGAGAGCACGAGCGAGGTGTCGGCGATGTGCGGCTTGAGCCGTTCGGCGTAGGCCAGGTACTCCTCCAGCACGGCGGCCGGGTCGATGCCGCGCCGGTTGTAGACCTTGGTCAGCACCTGGTTCTTCTCGGTCAGCGCGACCTCGATCTTCTTGGCCAGGATGCCCGGGTCGAGCAGGTCCTGGACCCGCACGCCCATCCGGGCGATCTTGTCGCCGTACGCGGGGCCGATGCCGCGTCCGGTGGTGCCGATCTTGGCCTTGCCCAGATAGCGCTCGGTGACCTTGTCCAGCGCCTTGTGGTGCGGCATGATCAGGTGCGCGTTGGACGAGATCAGCAGGCGCTCGGCGGAGATGCCCCGCGCGGCCAGCCCGTCGATCTCGCTCAGCAGCACCCCCGGGTCGATCACCACACCGTTGCCGATCACCGGTACGACGTCCGGCGACAGGATCCCTGTCGGCAGGAGATGCAGAGCGTATTTCTGGTCACCGATGACGACGGTGTGTCCCGCGTTGTTGCCACCCTGATAACGGACGACGTAGTCGACGTCGCCACCGAGCAGGTCGGTGGCCTTGCCCTTGCCTTCATCGCCCCACTGGGCCCCAACGAGAACGGCAGCCGGCATTGTTCAGTCTCCCGAGCACAAAACGAAACCCCTGGCGCAAGTGCGACAGGGGCTCTTGCGTAGAGAGACTACCCGAGTCTGCCTATTCGTCCCAAGGCGCGTGCCCCCAATGGGGTGCTAACCCTTGGCCAGTGCCTCATATCCGGTGTCGGTGCTGTCCTTGAGGAACTGCAGGCAACGCTCGGCCTCGTCCTTCTCGCCGATGGACTGCGCGGCCCTGGACAGGGCGTAGAGGCAGCGCAGGAAGCCGCGGTTGGGCTCGTGCTCCCAAGGGATGGGACCGTGGCCCTTCCAGCCGCTCCTGCGCAGCTGGTCGAGGCCGCGATGGTAGCCCGTGCGGGCGAAGGCGTAGGAGGTGACGGCGTGGCCCTGCGCGAAGTATTCCTCCGCGAGCGCGGCCCAGGCCGCCGGGTGGGCCGGGAAGCGGGCGGCCACGTCGGCGGCCTTGGCCCCTGATTCGAGCGCCTCCCTGGCCTCGGGCAGGTCCGGCAGGTGAGTCGGGGGCGGCCCGGCGAGAAGGTTATCCATAGGACAAGTCATACCCGCCGTGCCGCCCAAGTGGCTAGGAGATCTTCGTCCCACTGCTCTTGAGGTTGTGGCAGGCCTCCGCCACGCGGGTCGCCATGCCGGTTTCGGCGCTCTTGCCGTAGGCGCGCGGGTCGTACGCCTTCTTGTTGCCGACCTCGCCATCGACCTTCAGGACGCCGTCGTAGTTGCGGAACATGTGGTCGGCGATCGGCCGGGTGAAGGCGTACTGGGTGTCGGTGTCGACGTTCATCTTCACGACGCCGTAGGAGATGGCCTCGTGGATCTCCTCCAGCAGCGAGCCGGAGCCGCCGTGGAAGACCAGGTCGAACGGCTTGTCCTTGCCGTACTTGGCGCCGACCGCGTCCTGGATCTCCTTCAGCACGCTCGGCCGCAGCTTCACGTGGCCCGGCTTGTAGACGCCGTGCACGTTGCCGAACGTGGCGGCCAGCATGTAGCGGCCCCGGTCGCCGACGCCGACGGCCTCGGCCGTGGCCAGCGCGTCCTCGGCGGTGGTGTAGAGCTTCTCGTTGATCTCGCCGACGACGCCGTCCTCCTCGCCGCCGACCACGCCGATCTCCATCTCCATGATGATCCGGGCGCGGGCGCACTTGTCCAGGAGCTCCTTGGCGATCTCCAGGTTCTCCTCCAGCGGTACGGCCGAGCCGTCCCACATGTGCGACTGGAAGAGCGGGTCGAGGCCCTTGGACACCCGCTCCAGCGAGATGTCGATCAGCGGCCGCATGTAGCCGTCGAGCTTGTCCTTGGGACAGTGGTCGGTGTGCAGCGCCACCGTGACCGGGTACTTGGCGGCGACGACCCGCGCGTACTCGGCCAGGGCGGTCGCGCCCGTCACCATGTCCTTGACCGTCGTGCCGGAGAGGAACTCGGCGCCGCCGGTCGACACCTGCACGATGCCGTCGCTCTCGGCCTCGGCGAACCCGCGCAGGGCGGCGTTCAAGGTCTGAGAAGAGGTCACGTTGATCGCCGGATAGGCGAACCCGCCCGCCTTGGCACGGTCGAGCATTTCGGCGTAGACCTCTGGAGTCGCGATGGGCATGAGTCATCTCCCTGAGAAGTACGGCTTCGCGCCTGCCCAGTATCCCGGCTCCCCACCTCAACTGGTAGTGACAACGCGAGCCGGATGGCCACATCCGATTCGCTCGGCTCCAGGTAGGCTCACGGGGTGGACTGGCTCTGGAATCTCCTCGACCCGACGTGGTGGCTCACCATCCTCGGCGCCTTCGCCACCATCGGCGTGCTGGCCATCATCTTCGCCGAGACGGGTCTGCTGCTCGGCTTCTTCCTGCCGGGCGACTCGCTGCTGGTGGCGGCGGGGATCTTCAGTTCCGCGTCGCTGGTCGTGGGCGAGGCGCCGCCGATCTCCTTCCCCGTCCTGGTGATCGGCACACCGCTGTGCGCCATCGCGGGCGCCCAGCTCGGCCACTTCCTGGGGGCCAGGTTCGGCAGGAAGATGTTCGACAGGCCGGACTCCCGGCTGTTCAAACGCGAACACGTGATGCGGGCCGAGGAGTTCTTCCAGAAGTTCGGGCCGGCCAGGGCGGTGGTGCTGGCGCGGTTCGTGCCGATCGTCCGCACGTTCATGAACCCGGTGGCCGGCGTGCTGGAGATGCCCGCCAGGCGTTTCTTCCTGTGGAACGTCATCGGCGGCGTGGTCTGGGTCGAGGGCCTGGTGCTGCTCGGCTACTTCCTCGGCAGCAAGGTCGACCCCAAGCAGATCGACAAGTACATCCTGCCGGGCGTGTTCATCATCGTCTTCATCTCGCTGATCCCGATCATCATCGAGGTCGTCAAGAAGCGCCGCGAGCGCAAGCGGATGCCCCTGCCCAACGGCAAGCACCACCGCGTGCCCTCCAGCACCGACCCTCAGCACTGATCCCGCCGTCCACCGTCCCTCGCGCCCCGGGTGAGCAGGGCGCGAGGGAGGCCGTCACAGTCCGAGGTCCTGGAGGGTGAAGGCGGTGCGGTAGTCGAGCCCCTCCTCCGCCATCCGCGCGCCCGCGCCCCGGTCGACGATCGTGGCCACGGCCACCACCTCGGCGCCCGCCTCCCGCAGCGCCTCGACGGCGGTCAGCGGCGAGCCGCCGGTCGTCGAGGTGTCCTCCACGGCCAGCACCCGGCGCCCCTTCACCTCGGGCCCCTCGATGCGGCGCTGCATGCCGTGCGACTTCTGCGCCTTGCGCACCACGAACGCGTCGAGCGTGCGCCCGCGCGCCGCCGCCGCGTGCAGCATCGCGCAGGCCACCGGGTCGGCCCCCATCGTGAGCCCGCCCACGGCGTCGAAGTCGAGATCGTCGGTCAGGTTGAGCATCACCTTGCCGACGAGCGGCGCGGCCACCCCGTCGAGCGTGATGCGTCGCAGGTCGAGGTAGAAGTCGGCCTCCTTGCCCGAGGAGAGCGTGACCTTGCCGTGGACGACGGCCTTGCGCTTGATCTCGGCCAGCAGGTTGTCGCGGTCTGTCATGCGCCCAAGCTTAGGGTCCCAGGGTCAGCGTCCTGATGAGAGCGAGGGCCTGCGCGTGCGCGCGGGGGAGCCGGCGCACGCGGACGCGGGGGTGGCGGCCGTAGAGGATGTCGGTGGTGCGCAGGCGGGCGAGCCGGTCGGGCAGCCGCTCGTCCTCCGTGGTCACCGCGCCCACGCGGACGGGCGCGAGCAGCGCCAGCGTCTCGCCGCCGGTGAACACCTTGCGCAGCGCCGTCGCCAGGTTGAGCGCCGCCGCCAGCCGCTCGGCCGGCTCGCCGATCGGCCCGTACGGCTCGGCCACCACCAGCAGGTGCCCGCCCGCGGCCGCCCCCCGGTAGAGCTCGCCCAGCCTGGTACGCAGGTAGCCCACCGTGGCCAGCCCGGTCAGCGGGTCCTCGCACCGCAGGTCGTTCATGGGCGCGAAGCTCTGCTCGGCCCACCCCGCCGCGTACGCCCGTACCAGGGGGAACGACGGCTCGCCCCGGTCGGTGACGGCGAACAGCGCCGCCAGGTCGTTCAGCCCCTCGGTGATCCCCACACCCGCCTCCGCGCGCGCCGCGCCCAGCTCCTCGCAGGCGCGCGGCAGGTCGCCGCCGCGCGTCGCGGCCTTGATCGCGTACTCCACGGCCGGAGCCCACCAGTCGTCGGCCAGCGACCATCCCTCCGCCGTGCTCCGGCCGCGCCAGCGCGTCCGCACGTCCTCGCCCATGCGTGCCTCCCCTAGGTCCTCAGAGGTAAAGACGGCCATGCGGTTTAGTCATGACGGAGAATGCGGAATGATTGCGCGGGGCAACCCACCGTAATCGTGAGGTCACAATGAGTGTGGAATCGCCGCGTAGCGATGCCGACCTTCTGAAGGAGGTCAGGGCCGGAGACGCGACCGCGTACGGACGGCTCTACGAGCGTCACGTGGCCGCGGCCCGCGCGCTGGCCAGGCAGTTGGTCAGGGGCGAGTCCGAGGTCGAGGACGTCGTGGCCGAGTCGTTCACGAAGATCCTCGACCTGGTCGGCAGGGGCGGCGGGCCCGAATCGGGGTTCCGCACGTACCTGCTGACCGTCGTGCGCCGCACCGTCTACGACCGCGGCCGGGTCGAGAGCCGCCAGGTGACCACCGGCGAGATCGAGCGGTACGACCCGGGCGTGCCCTTCGCCGATCCCGCGCTCGTCGGCCTCGAACGGTCGATGATCTCCCGCGCGTTCCTGTCGCTGCCCGAGCGCTGGCGGGCGGTGCTCTGGCACACCGAGGTGGAGAAGTGCAAGCCCGCCGAGGTCGCGCCGCTGCTCGGGCTGTCGGCCAACGGGGTGGCGGCGCTGGCCTACCGGGCGCGCGAGGGGCTGCGGCAGGCGTACCTGCAGATGCATCTGCGCGCGGCGCCGCAGCACGAGTGCCGTCCGGTGCTCGGCAAGATGGGCGCCTACGTCAGGGGCGGCCTGGCCAGGCGCGACTCGCGGGCGGTCGACGACCACGTGAACGGCTGCGAGGAATGCCACGGCGTGCTGCTCGAACTGACCGACGTCAACCGCGGCCTGCGCGTCATCGTCGGCCCGTTGATCGCCGGGCCGGTGTTCGGCGGTTACGCGGCGGCGCTGGCCAAGGTGGGCGCGGCCGGCGGAGGCACGGGCTGGCTGCTGCGGCTGTTCGGGCTGCTGCGGCGGACGCCCTCGCGGCAGCAGGTCGTGGTGGCGGGCGGCGTGGCGGTCGCGTCCGCGGCGGTGGCGGCGTTCGTGCTGGTGTCCGGGGAGTCGCCGGCGGTCAGGCAGCCGGTGCCGCCGCCCGCGCCCGTGGCCCAGCGGCCTCCGGCGTCGGTGCGGCCGGTGCCGCTGCCCGTGCCGAGCGAGCCGCCCGCGCGCGTGCCGCCGCCGGAGGAACCGTCGGGCAGGCCGCGGCTGCGGGCCACGATCGGCGCGCTCGGCGCCCTCGTACGCGCCCAGCCCGGCATCGTCGGCATGCGCCTGCGCAACGACGGCGACGGCCCGAGCGGCGAGCTGGCCGCGACCGTCGAGCTGCCGCCCGGCGTGACGCTCCTCCCGTCCGCCCGGCGCGGCCAGGGGGTGGCGCTGCTCGATCCCGTGGGCACGGTCGACGGCTGGTCCTGCCGGCAGGCCGGTCAGGGCGCGCGGTGCGCCAGGCAGCCGCTCGCCGCCGGGCAGGGCACGGCGCTGTTCCTGCGCGTGCTGGTGTCGGAGCAGGCGCCGGAGGGCGCCGGGCCCGCCGTGCGCGTCGACGCGGCCGGCCTGCACGTCAAGGCGCGGGCCGAGCAGGGCGTGCGCACGGCGGGGGCGTCGGCCAGGTTCGCCACCGAGGGCAGGGTCGCCGTCAGGGCGATCGGCAACACGCTGCTCACCTGCCCCGAGGAGCACGACGGCTGTGCCGAGGCCAGGCGCCGCCAGGGCGACCAGCGCGACAACGACCTGTGGCCGATGACCGCCCTCGACCAGGACGCCAGCCCGGCCACCACCGCCTCCAGCGCGGCCCGGCTCACCCTGCCCAAGGACGGCCGGGTCGTGTGGGCGGGCCTCTACTGGTCGGCGAGCGGCGCGGCGGCGGGGCCGGTCAAGGTCAGGGCGCCTGGGCGGCGCACGTACGTGTCGGTCCGGCCCGACCACGTCACGACCCTCGACATGCCGCTCGGCCCGGCCTACCAGGCGTTCGCCGACGTCACCGCGCTGGCCGGGCAGGCGCGGCCGAGCGGCCTGTGGTGGGCGGCCGACCCGCCGATGGCGGAGGGGGCCTCCAGCCACGCCGGGTGGAGCCTGGTGGTGATCGTGTCCGGGCCGCGGCAGCCGTACAGCCAGGCCGTGGTGCTCGACACGGCCGCCGTGATCGGCGGTCCGGTCAGGAAGGTGCGCATGCCGCTCGGCGGCCTGAGCCCGGCCGCCGCGCCCGCCAGGGCCGAGCTGGTGACCTGGGAGGGCGACGCCGACCTCGGGGGCGACAAGGTCTCGCTCGGCACCGGCGCGATCACCCCGGCGGGCGGCGACCGCGACCGCGCCAACGTCTTCGACGGCTCCTCCAACGGCGCCACGGGGATGACCTTCGGCGTCGACGTCGACACGGTCGACGCCGAGCTGGGCCGCGACCCGGGGCTGACGATCGTGGCCGACCGGGACGTCGTGCTGTTCGGCGTGGCCGCACTGAGCGTCAGGGCGCGCTCATGACCATGAACAGGACAAACTGGTACGGTCTGCCTAAAACCTCCGGTCGGACGGCGACCCGCGGTCGAATCGTCGGGATTCACCCTCGCGCGATCACCTGCTTTCATTACCCTGAGAGAGGGCCGCCGAGTCCGGTCTCTGACGGTGCAGAGCCAGCAAGGTCGGACCACCAGGAAAGGGGCGGTGTCAGTGGATCGCTGCGCGCTGTTCGTGGACGCCGGCTATCTGCTGGCAGACGGAGCGATGGCCGTGCACGGCACTCGCCATCGCGAAGCCGTCGCCTGGGACTATCCCGGGCTCCTCCAGCTGATGACCAACCTGTCGCGCGAGCGCACGGGCCTGCCGCTGCTGCGGTGCTACTGGTACGAGGCGACCGTCGAGGGCCGCCGCACCCCGGAACACGACGCGCTGGCCGACATCCCGGGCCTCAAGCTCAGGCTCTCGCGCATCCGGCCGGGCCGCCGCGAAGGCGTCGACGCCCAGGTCCATCGCGACCTCATGACCCTGGCCCGCAACAACGCCATCTGCGACGCCGTCGTCGTCAGCGGCGACGAAGACCTCGCCCAGGTGGTGTGCGACGCCCAAGACCTCGGCATCAGGGTCACCGTCATCCACATCGCGGCCGACGGCGGGTGGGCCGTGTCCCGGTCGCTTCGGCAGGAGTGCGACGACCTGGTCGAGCTGGGCGGCGTCCACCTGCGGCCCTACGTCACCATGGTGAGCGGCGTCACCGAGTCCTCCAACGGTCACCACCAGCCGCTCAGCAACGGGCACGCCGCGCACTCGCTGCCGCCCGCCCCGCCGGCCTCGGCGCCGCCGTCCCCGACGGCCTCGCTGCCACCGGGCTCGTCGTCCTCGGGCAGCCACGCGGCCAGTCCGCCCTCCGGGAGCCACGCGGCGCCCTCCGCCGGGCAGCCGTCCGCCAACGGGCCCGCGTCGTCGGCCGGGCGGGGGCAGGCGTCCACGCCGCCGGTGCTGCCGTCCTACTCGGGGTACCAGGAGCAGCCGCCGTCCATCCCGCCGTCCGCCGCGCCGGCGACCGGGCCGTTGCAGCAGCCGCAGTCCGCCTCGCCCAGCACCGGGCAGTTCGCCACGCCGTCGTCGGGGGGCGCGTACCAGCCGTCGCAGCTCGGGCCCTACACCGGGCCGCAGGCCGCCCCGGTCTCGCCGCCGTCCGCGGCGACCGCCGGGGCCACCACGCTGGCCGACGCCGTCAAGGCCGCCCACCGCGAGGGGCACGACTTCGGCGAGTCCGTGGCCCGCGACGCACCCGCGCTGTGGCTGGAGGCCGTGCTCGCCCGCAAGCCCCGCATGCCCTCCGACCTGGAGGCCCGCCTGCTGCAGGGCTCCTCGCTGCCGATCGACTTCCTCCTGCACGACGAGGTTCGCCACGCCCTGCGCCGCGGCTTCTGGGACGCCCTCGAACGCGCCCGCCACTGACCGCCACGCCCGGGCGCCGTAGGTGGCGGCCCGGGCGTCCGGTGGGACGGCGTCAGGAGAGCGCGTCGAAGCCCGCGCGCAGGTGGGTGAGCCGGTCGGCCAGGTCGCCCAGCGGGACGGCGAGCGCCGGATCCTGCGACTTGCGGGCCAGCTCCCGTACCCGGGCCAGCTCGTCCTCCGCGGCGGTGAGCCGCCGGGACAATTCCGGCAGGACCGAGGCGTGGTCACCCGCTCCCGGCGGCAACTCGGCGGTCAGCCGCTCCCGGAGCAACGACGCCTGCTCGGCCAGTCGCTTGTTCATGTTGTAGAGCTCGGTGAACACCGACACCTTCGCCCGCAGCACCCACGGGTCGAACGGCTTGGTGAGATAGTCGACCGCCCCGGCCGCGTAGCCGCGGAAGGCGTAGTCGGGAGCGCTGTCGACCACGGTCAGGAAGATGATCGGGATGTTCCTGGTCCGCTCCCGCCGCTTGATGTGGGCGGCCGTCTCGAACCCGTCCATGCCCGGCATCCGGACATCGAGCAGGATCAGCGCGAACTCGGTGTTGAGCAGCGCCTTGAGCGCTTCCTCGCCGGACCTGGCGCGTACGGGCACCAGGTCGAGCGAGCTGAGGATCGCCTCCAGGGCGATCAGGTTCTCCTCGCGGTCGTCGACCAGGAGGATCTTGGCACGGTCAGGCATCGATCACGACCCTTCGGCGGTTGAGGGCGACGAGTCGTTCGTGGCTCCTCGCCCACGGCTGAGCCAGCCGCGCAGCCGTTCGAGCAGGCGGTCCACGTCGACCGGTTTGGGCACGTAGTCGGACGCGCCCGAGGCGATGCTCTTCTCGCGATCACCTCGCATGACCTTGGCGGTCAGCGCGATGATCGGCAGATCGGCGAACTGCGGCATGCGCCGGATGGCCGAGGTCGTGGCCCAGCCGTCCATCTCCGGCATCATGATGTCCATCAGTACGAGCGCGACGTCCTCGTTCCGTTCGAGCTGTTCGATCCCCTCACGGCCGTTCTCAGCGTAGACGACCGTCGATCCGTGCCGTTCCAGCACACTGGTGAGGGCGAACACGTTGCGGATGTCGTCGTCGACGATGAGGATCTTGGCGCCGTTGAGCGGGTCGTCGCCCTGCCACTGGGCGGGCGTCTCCACCGGCGCCTCGACCAGCTCAGGCATCGGCATGTCGAGCGGCATGGGCGGCTCGGGCATGGTCGCGGCGGCGGCCTGCTCCTCGGCGGGCGAGGTCATGAGCTGCCGGCGCGGGGCCGTGCTGCCGTCGGTGGCGGCCAGCGGGCCGGTGTAGGAGGCGGGCAGGTAGAGGGTGAACGTGCTGCCCTTGCCCAGCTCGCTGTCGACGTGGATCTCGCCGCCGAGCAGTCGCGCTATGTCGCGGCAGATGGCCAGGCCGAGACCGGTGCCGCCGTACTTGCGGCTGGTGGTGCCGTCGGCCTGCCTGAACGCCTCGAAGATGACCTCGCGCTTGTCGGGCGCGATGCCGATGCCGGTGTCGATCACCTGGAACGCCAGCAGGTCGGTGGCGTCGTGGAGGGTGTCGTCGTCGAAGTCGACGCCCCGCGGCGCCGCCGCGACCCGCAGCTTGACCTCGCCCTTCGGGGTGAACTTCACCGCGTTGGACAGCAGGTTGCGCAGCACCTGTTGCAGGCGCTGCTCGTCGGCCCGCAGCTCGCTCGGCACGTCGGAGGCCACCTCCACGCCGAACGACAGCCCCTTGTCCTGGGCCAGCGGCGCGAAGGCCGCCTCCAGCAGGTCGACCATCTTGGGCAACGACACCTGGATCGGATGGATGTCCATCCGGCCGGCCTCGACCTTCGACAGGTCGAGCATGTCGTTGATGAGCTGGAGCAGCGACGACCCCGCGCTGTGGATCGTCCGGGCGAACTCGACCTGCTGGGAGGTCAGGTTGCCCTCGGCGTTCTCGGTCAGCAGCTTGGCCAGCACCAGCAGGCTGTTGAGCGGCGTACGCAGCTCGTGGGACATGTTCGCGAGGAACTCGGACTTGTACCGCGAGGAGACGGCGAGCTGCTCGGCGCGCTCCTCCAGCGTGCGGCGGGCCTGCTCGATCTGGAAGTTCTGGATCTCGATCGCGCGGTTCTGCTTGGCCAGCAGCGCCGCCTTGTCCTCCAGCTCGGCGTTGGACCTGCGCAGCTCCTCCTGCTGCCGCTGGAGCTCGTCGGAGCGCTCCTGGAGCTCACGGGTGAGCCGCTGGGACTCGGTCAGCAGGTCTTCGGTGCGGGAGTTGGCGATGATCGTGTTCATCGTGACGCCGATGGTCTCGACGAGCTGCGTCAGGAAGTCGAGGTGCACCTCGCCGAACGGGGTGAAGGAGGCCAGCTCCAGCACGCCGAGCACGCGGTTCTCGAACAGGATCGGCAGCACCACGATCTGGGCGGGCGTGGACTGGCTGAGCCCGCTGTCAATGGTGATGAACTGCGGCGGCACGTCGTCGAGGATGATGTGCCTGCCCTCGGCCGCCGCCTGGCCGACGATGCCCTCGCCGATCGCGAACCGCCGGCGCGGCCCCCGGTCGGGACGCACGCCGTAGCCGCCGATCAGCGTCAGCTCGTGGTCGCCCTCGGGGTCGATGCCGTAGAAGGCGCCGTAGCGGGCCGAGACCAGCGGCGTCAGCTCGCTCATCGTCAGCTTGGCCACCTCGAACAGGTCGCGGTGGCCCTGCATGAGCCGGGAGATGCGGGCCAGGTTGGACTTGAGCCAGTCCTGCTCCTGGTTGGCCTGGGTGGTCTCGCGGAGGTTGGCCACCATCGAGTTGATGTTGTCCTTCAGCTCCGCCAGCTCGCCCTGCGCCTCGACGGCGATCGAACGGGTCAGGTCGCCCCGGGCCACGGCGCTGGTCACGGTCGCGATGGCACGCACCTGCGTGGTCAGGTTGCCGGCCAGCTCGTTGACGCTCTCGGTGAGCCGCTTCCAGGTGCCCTCGACGCCCTCGACCCGGGCCTGGCCGCCGAGCTGGCCCTCCGAACCCACCTCGCGGGCCACGCGGGTGACCTCGGAGGCGAAGGAGGACAGCTGGTCGACCATCCGGTTGATGGTGGTCTTCAGCGCCAGGATCTCGCCCTGGGCGTCGACGTCGATCTTGCGGGTCAGGTCGCCGTTGGCCACGGCCGTGGTGACCTCGGCGATGTTGCGCACCTGGTAGGTCAGGTTGTTGGCCATGAAGTTGACGTTGTCGGTGAGGTCCTTCCAGACGCCCGACACGCCCTGCACCCGCGCCTGGCCGCCGAGCTGCCCCTGCGTGCCCACCTCGCGGGCCACGCGGGTGACCTCGTCGGCGAACGACGAGAGCTGGTCGACCATCGTGTTGAGGGTGTCCTTGAGCTGCAGGATCTCGCCCTGCGCGTCAACGGTGATCTTCCTCGACAGGTTGCCCTGCGCCACCGCGGACGACACGGCCGCGATCTGGCGCACCTGCGAGGTCAGGTTGTTGGCCATCGAGTTGACGTTGTCGGTGAGGTCCTTCCAGACCCCGGACACGCCGCGCACCTGAGCCTGGCCGCCGAGCTGCCCCTCGGTGCCCACCTCGCGGGCCACACGGGTGACCTCGGAGGCGAACGAGGACAGCTGCTCGACCATCGTGTTCATGGTCGACTTGAGTTCGAGGATCTCGCCCTGGGCGTCGACGTCGATCTTGCGGGTCAGGTCGCCGTTGGCCACGGCCGTGGTCACCTGGGCGATGTTGCGCACCTGGTAGGTCAGGTTGTTGGCCATCGAGTTGACGTTGTCGGTGAGGTCCTTCCAGACGCCCGACACGCCCTTCACCTCGGCGCGCCCGCCGAGCTTGCCCTCCGTGCCGACCTCGCGGGCGACGCGGGTGACCTCGTCGGCGAAGGACGAGAGCTGGTCGACCATCGTGTTGAGGGTGTCCTTGAGCTGCAGGATCTCGCCCTCGGCGTCGACCGTGATCTTCTTCGACAGGTTGCCCTGGGCGACCGCCGTCGCCACGGTCGCGATCGAGCGCACCTGCGAGGTCAGGTTGTTGGCCATGAAGTTGACGTTGTCGGTGAGGTCTTTCCAGACGCCCGACACGCCGGTGACCTGCGCCTGGCCGCCGAGCTGGCCCTCGGTGCCGACCTCGCGGGCCACGCGGGTGACCTCCTCGGCGAAGCCCGAGAGCTGGTCGACCATCGTGTTGACGGTGTTCTTCAGCTCGAACATCTCGCCCACGGCGTCGACCGTGACCTTGCGGCTCAGGTCGCCCTTGGCGACCGCGGTGGTGACCACGGCGATGTCGCGGACCTGCGCGGCCACGCGCGAGGACATCGTGTTGACGGCCTCGGTGAGGTCGCGCCAGCTGCCCGACATGCCGCGCAGGTTGGCGCTGCCACCCAGCCTGCCCTCGGTGCCCGCCTCGCGGGCGACCCGGGTGACCTCGGAGTTGAACAGGGCGAGCTGGTCGACCATGCCGTTGATGGCCTTGCCCAGGCGGCGCACCTCGCCGCGGGCCGACCGGTCGAGGTCGATGCGCCGCGACAGGTCGCCCTTGGCCACCGCGTCGATCACGTCGGCCGCGCCGCTGACCGGGCTGACCAGGGCGTCGATCAGCATGTTGACCGACTCGACGCTCTCCGACCAGGCCCCGACGCCGGGGCCGGGCGTCAGCCGCTCCCCGAAGCGCCCTTCCTTGACGACTTCCTTGCGAACTCTTGCCAGCTCGTTCGCGAGATGTTCGCGGCGATCGGCCACTTCGTTCAGCAACAGACGCACTTCACTGAGGATGCCGGGGGGCGCGTGAGGGACCCGACGCCGGAAATCGCCGTCACGCCAGGAGAAAAGTGTCTCCAGCACGGGAACGAGATCCGATTCTGTATAGGTCCTCTCCTCCGGGCTTGATGCGGCCTTGGCCGTGGTCATGGGGCCTCCTTCACTCGCGACGGGTCCCGGCGAGTGATTCAAGTCTGTCACGATGAGTAGCTCGTAGTCCTGCCCTTGGATTTACCCCAAGTCAGTGAGAAGTGTGGTAGGCACGATGGGATGACTGCATCTCCCCATGCGGTGCTGGCCGCGACCTTCGCGCCTGGCGATACCGCTGTGACGGCTGCGATGAGGTTCACGCGCGAGGTGATGACCGCGTGGGCCACTGTCAGCGTGCTCCACGCCGCCGAGCAGGTGGCCGGAGATCTGACGGAGCAGGTCTCTGACGAGCCGTTTGAGGTGATTTGGAAGCATTATGGAGATGCCGTCCAGGTCGAACTACGGCAGCGGATCACCGCTCACGGTGATCCGAAGGCTCCTTCCGTGCACGTGGAAGAGTGGGGAGTCACCTTCGCGGGCGATTCCCGTGTCCATTGGGCAAGGCTCACGCTACCCGGCTCGGTGGACCAGGTGGCCGCGGAATGGCTGGAGGAGAGCGCGCGGGGCCCTCACTGGCTCGGATTCCTGGCCGACGCGAGCGACCTGCTGGCCGGCACCCTCGACCCCGACATGGTCCCGGCGATCATCGCGCAGATCGTCGTGCCGCGCCTGTCGAACTGGTGCGCCGTCTACACCGCCGACAGCTCGGGCGGCCCGCTGCGGCTGGTCTACCTGTGGCACGCCGACGAGGCCCGCATCGACGGCCTGCGCGAGCAGCTCACGGACATGAACATCGGCGCGGCCGACACCAGGGCGACGTCCATCATCCACCTGAACGACTCCCAGGTGCTGGCCGTGCCGCTCACCGCGCGCGGCCGCGGGCTCGGCATGATGTGCCTGGGCCGGTCCGACCGCTTCCCCGACGACGTCATCCAGTTCGCCGAGGACATCGGCAGGCGCGCCGCGCTGGCCATGGACAACGCCCGGCTCTACGCCCAGCAGGCCGCCGCCAACCGGGCGCTGCAGCGCAGTCTCCTGCCGCCCAACGAGCCCGAGGTGCCCGGCCTCGACTACGGCGTCATCTACGAGCCCGCCGGCGAGGCCAACGAGGTCGGCGGCGACTTCTACGACCTGTTCAAGGCGGGCGACGACTCCTGGCGCTTCGCGATCGGCGACGTCTGCGGCACCGGCCCGGAGGCGGCCGCGGTGACCGGCCTGGCCCGTCACACGCTGCGCCTGCTGGCTCGTGAGGGCTACGGCGTGGCCGCGGTGCTCGGCCGGCTCAACCAGGCGATCCTGGAGGAGGGCGAGCGGGCCCGGTTCCTCACGCTGCTCCACGGCGACATCACGCCCGTGGAGTCCGGCCTGGAGGTGCGGCTGGTGTCCGCCGGCCATCCCGAGGCGCTGCGGCTCAGGCCGAGCGGCAAGGTGGAGGCGGTGACCACGCCCCAGTCGTTGCTCGGCGTCTTCCACGAGGTCGTGTTCGAGGCCGACACCATCCATCTCGACCACGGCGACGTGCTGCTCGCGGTGACCGACGGCGTGACCGAGCGGCGCTCGGGCGGCCGGCTGCTCGACGACGACGGCGGCCTGGCCAAGCTGCTGGCCGAGTGCGCCGGGCTGTCGGCCAGGGCGGTGGCCGAGCGCATCCGCAGGGGCGCGGCTGAGTTCGCCGCCGAGCCGAGCGCCGACGACCTCGCCATCGTGGTCCTCCGCGCACGCTGACCGCGCGGGAGCGCCCCCGCAGGAGCGCTCCCAAAACGTGCGCGAGAAGTCAGCCGATGTGTACGTGCTTGCGGGCGAACTCCAGTTGCAGGGCCGTCTGCGCGATGCGTTCGGCGACCACGAGCGAGCCGCGGATGGCGCCGTACGTGTAGAGCTCGTGCTCGCGTCCGTGCTCGGCCAGCTTGGCCACGTACTTCTCGATCTGGCGCAGCGGGCAGCGGGTGTCGTTCTCGCCGGCGAGAATCAGCAGGGGGCTCTTGATCTGGTCCACGTACGTGATCGGCGAGCAGAAGGCGTACCGCTCGGGCTGCTCGTCGGGGGAGCCGCCGAGCAGGGCGCGCTGGTAGGCGCGCAGGCTCTCGGCCTCGTCCTCGTAGCAGGTCTGGTGGCAGGCGATGGGCACCGCGGCGATGCCCGCGGCCCACAGGCCGGGCTGGACGCCGAGGCCGAGCAGCGCGAGGTAGCCGCCCCAGGCGGTGCCGGACAGGACCAGCCGGGCGGGGTCGATCGTGCCCCGGTCCACCAGCGCCCGGCGCACGGCGGCGATGTCGGCCAGCTCGATGTGCCCCACGTCGCCGTGGAGGGCGTCCCGCCAGGCCGAGCCGTAGCCGGTCGAGCCGCGGTAGTTGACGCGGACGACGGCGAAGCCCGCGTCCACCCAGGCCGCGACCTCGGGGGAGAAGCAGTCGCGGTCGTGGTCGGTCGGGCCGCCGTGCATGAGGAAGACCGTCGGGAACGGTGCCGCGCCGATCTCGGGCTTGGACACCAGCGCGTGGATGCGCCCGCCGGGCCCCTCGACGTCGAGGTCCTCGACGGGGACGCTCGGCGGCGCCGTCGGGCCGCCCGCGTTGTGCACGACCTGGCCGTTGCTCGACCGGATGACCGGCGGGCGGGAGCCGCTGGACCAGGAGTACTCGATGTGGCCGCCGGGTCGCGCCGCGGCCTCGTCGATCACGCCGTGCGGGGTGTCGATGAGCGTCAGGACGCCGCCTGCCAGGTCGTAGCGGTGCAGGTAGCTGCGGGCGCGGTGGTCGCGCACGATCAGCAGCCCGCGGCCGTCGTCGAACCACTCGGCGGCCAGGTCGCCGGGGTCCTTCAGCCAGATCTCGCGCTGCTCGCCGGTGACCGGGTCCCAGACCAGGGGCTCGTGACGCTGGCGGCGCTCGTGCAGGGTCAGCAGGCGGCGGTCGCCGACCACCGGGGCGAAGCGGAGGCCGTGCACGCCCCTGTCGGGGCCGTCGTAGAGCTCGCCGACGGTCTCGCCGTGCTGGTCGACCACGCGCAACGCCGGACGGCGGAAGTCGCCGTACTCGCCGTGGTTGATGGCGATCAGGGAGCCGTCGAGGGACATGTCGGTCACCCAGGCGGCCTCGGCGTGCTCGTAGAGCAGCTCGGCCGGCGCGCCGGGGCGTACCAGGTGGATCCTGAACGTGCCCTCGCTGGCCAGGCTGATGGCGGCCAGCCCGGTCGCCGACAGCGCGATGCCGCCCGGCTGGCCCGGCGGCAGGCCGGGGGCGGCCGGCTCGCTCGGACCGCCCGCGAAGGGCTGGCGCCACCAGGTGCCGAACTCGTCGCCGTCGGTGTCGGCGAACCAGTAGATCCACTGTCCCGCCGGGTCGATCGCCGCGTACGCGGTGCCCTTGGGCCGGTCGGTGACCTGGCGCACGACGCCGGTGCCCCGGTCCCAGGCGTAGACCTCCCACGTGCCTGTGGCGTTGGAGCGGTAGATGGAGCGGTTGGGGGCCTGGCGGGCCCACGTCGGCAACGTCATGCGTGACGCGCGGAACCTGGCCTGCCAGCGTTCCTCCGCCTTCATCCGGCGCGCCCCCTCCCATCGATGGCCCGCGCCCTCTGGGTGCGGGATGCCGTCCAGTATTGCGCCTGAGTCCGGGAAATACTCGGGGAATGTGGGGGAATTTCGTACTAAATGCCCCATCAGTAACACCAGTCGCAGATGCCCGTCAAGGAACAGGTCTTGAACGGGGCTCAGGCTCGAAGATAGACAGATGAAACGCGGCTCTGACCGTAACTTTATTCTGGCTATTCTTGGCATGCCGGCTGAAATAGCCTGATATGCGGGCTGTCAGCTCGGCGGAATCAGTGTGCCACGCGCTCGGTCCCATTCCCACGACCTGGATCAGTTCATCCTGTCCGAGGTCCATGTCGAACTCGATCGTGCGCCGCCCGGTCTGGGCGAACCCGTCCATGCTGCGGGCGACCCGGCGATCCTTCTCCTCGTCCACCGAGAGCAGCCCCAGCTCCTCGACCAGCGGGCTCAGATGCGACGCCGCCGGCGTCGCGACGACCGCGGCCCCGCCAGGACGCAGAATTCTCCGGAACTCGGGCCCGTTCCTGGGCGCGAACACATCGATCACCACATCGGCCACCCCATGCCGGATCGGGAGCGGCCGCCACACGTCCGCCACGAACGCCCCCAGCCTCGGATGCGCCCGCGCCGCCCGCCGTACGGCGTGCTTGGACACGTCGAACGCCATCCCGATGCCATCGTCCACCGCGTCCAGCACGGCCGCCAGGTAGTGCCCGGTGCCCGTGCCGGCGTCGACGATCACCGGTATGGCCCTGCCCGCCGCGCCGCGATCCTCGACGGCCGCCGGTTCACCTTCTGAACCGGCTTCCACTCCCGCCCCACCGTACGCTCTCGACCCGGTTTCGTCATTCGATTCAGTAGAAGATTCACGTTTTTCTGGAGTTGCCACCCTGGCGCGCACGGTCTCCGCCAGCGCCTCGGCCAGTGGCGCGTAGTGCCCGGCCGTCAGGAACGCGGCCCGCGCGGCCACCATCGCCGGGCTGTCGGCGGTGCCGGGCGGGCGTGACCCGGTGAGCAGGCTGACGTACCCCTGCTTGGCCACGTCGAAGGAGTGTCCCTGGGCGCACCGGAGGGCGCCGTCGGCGAGCTCCACGTCCGCGCGGCAGACGGGGCAGATCAGGTGTTCGACGATGTCGGCCAGCATGCGCCCATTCTCCAGCGGCCTCACGCCGCCGCGCGCAGCGCCTCCAGCAGGAACGCGGCGTTGGACGGCGTCGTGCGCAGCTTGCCGATGAGCGTCTCCAGGGCCTGCTGCCGCTCCAGCCCGGCGAGCGAGCGGCGCAGCCGCCAGATCGCCTGCCGCTCCTCGGGGTGCATGAGGATCTCCTCGCGCCTGGTGCCGGAGGCTTCCAGGTCGACCGCGGGGAACAGGCGGCGCTCGGCCAGGTCGCGGGCGAGGTGGAGCTCCATGTTGCCGGTGCCCTTGAACTCCTCGTACAGGCTGTTGTCCATGCGGGAGCCGGTGTCCACGAGGGCGCTGGCGAGGATGGTCAGCGAGCCGCCGTCCTCGACGTTGCGCGCCGCGCCGAAGAAGCGCTTGGGCGGGTAGAGGGCGCGGGCGTCGATGCCGCCGGTGAGCACCCGGCCGCCGCCGGGCGCGAGGTTGTTGTAGGCCCGGCCGAGCCGGGTCAGCGAGTCGAGCAGCAGCACGACGTCGCGGCCGCCCTCCACCAGGCGCTTGGCCCGCTCGACGGCCAGCTCGGCGACGGCGGCGTGGTCGCGGTCGGGGTGGTCGAAGGTGGAGGCGAAGATCTCGCCCTGGACGGAGCCGCGCATCTCGGTCACCTCCTCGGGCCGCTCGCCCACGAGCACGACCATGAGGTGGACCTCGGGATGGTTGCGGCTGACCGCGGCGGCCAGCGCCTGCAGGACCATCGTCTTGCCGGCCTTGGGCGGCGCCACGATGAGACCGCGCTGTCCCTTGCCGATGGGCGCGACCAGGTCGATGACCCGGGTGCTGAGCGATCCGGCCTCGATGACCAGCCGCTCGTCCGGATGGACGGGCGTCAGCTCCTCGAAGTGCGGCCGGCCCCGCCACTCGGTCAGGCCGTTGACCGACTCGACGCCGGCCAGCCTGTTCCCGGCCACGGAGGCGACGACGTGGTCGCCGCGCCGCAGGCCGAGCTGCTTGACCTTCTCGGGAGGCACCCGGACGTCGCCCGGCCCCGGAAGGTGTTCCGCGCGGATGAAGGCGGACTTCTCGTGCACGTCGAGAAGCCCGCTCACCTGCCGTACGGGCGTTTCCGCGCGCTGTTGCGGAATGGTGTGAACAGTCATGAAGAGCCCCTTTGGGGGAGATGCGCCGAACCATGGCCGGCGAGTTCGATGAGGAAGCCGGGCCCGGAAAACCGAGGCGGGCTTCGGTGTGGAAGACCAGCGGAGCTGACAGCTCAACGCTTGTGGGGAAGATACCACACGTTCCGCCCCATGAAACGTCTAGCCCTCTTGGACTATTCCTGGACGGTTCTGGTGTGTTCTGCCGCGCGAGACGGCCCGTACGCGTGACAATGTTCTTCATCGCACCGCGCCGTGAGGAAACCGCCGGCCACCGGTGCGCCCGAACGCCACAGAATCCCCGTCCAGCGCAGCGGCACCGTGTCAAGTGACATGCAGGACCCCTGCAACTCGTCGGGGGTTCCATGGACACATCACAGCTCCTTGGGGGATCACCATGAACGCCGTCCAGTGCCCGCAGTGCCACCACACCCTCGACGAAGGCCCGATCATGTACCGGTGCGCCCACTGCTGCCGCGCCGTCTACGCCGCCGACCTCGAGAACGAGTACGTGCCGCGCGAGCCCGTCGCCGCCTAACCTTGGCGGGATGAAGCACAACCCCATCACCGTCTCCGGCGTCGAGGTGACGCCGCTCTGCGACGCGGTGGGCCCGATGGGCCCCGCGATCCGCCTCCCGCTCGCCGAGATGTTCCCCGGCTCCGGCTCGGGGGACGATCCGTGGGTCCTGCACTTCCACTGTTACCTGCTGCGTGACGGCGCAGGCCGCCTCACCCTCGTCGACACCGGCATCGGCGGGGAGGACTCCCCGGCGGCCAGTTGGGCGCCCGTCCCCGGCGTACTGACGGACGAGCTGGCGGCGGCGGGCGTCACGCCCGCCGACATCGGCACCGTCATCCTCACCCACCTGCACAGCGACCACGCCGGCGGCGCGGTCGCGGACGGCGCCCCGGTGTTCGAGAACGCGCGCTACGTGCTCCAGCGGGCCGAGGTCGACGCCGCCGCCGGGGTCGTGGCCGACCGGCTCCTGACCCCGCTCAAGGACCAGCTGCACATCGTCGAGGGGCAGGCCCGGGTCGCGCCGGGCGTCCACGTCCAGCACACGCCCGGACACACCCCCGGACACCAGATCGCCAGGGTCGGCGACCTGGCCATCACCGGCGACCTCGTGCTCCACCCGGTGCAGCTGGCCGATCCGGGCGTCCACTACGCCTACGACGACGACCAGGAGACGGCCGCGCGCACGCGCACCGAGGTCCTGGCGGCGCTGCGGGCCGAGCGGGCGACGATCGCCACCGCGCACTTCAGCGAGCCGTTCATGCGTCTTTGATCCGTTACGGCACCATTGGCTCTCATGAAGATTCGTGTTGTGGCCGGTGTCGCTCTCGGCGCCGCCCTGGTGGCCCCCGCCGCGGCGTCGGCGGCCACCGCGCCCGAGCTCTCGGGCGCCGCCGTCTATGCCGGCGCCGGCAACCAACTCGCCCGCTACGAAGGCGGCGAGTGGAGCACCCTCGCCAAGATCGGCGCGCTGCCGCAGTTCGCCGCCTCGCCGGACGGCAAGAAGGCCGCCTGGGTGACCGGCGGCGGCAACCTCCAGGTCAAGGACGGCGCCAAGACCGTCACCGCAGCCACGAAGCTCCAGGGCGGCACGCCCTGCCTGACCCCCGTCTGGTCGCCCGACTCCACCCAGGTCGCCTACGTCGGCAAGGGCGAGACCATCGTGGCCGTCAAGGCCGACGGCACCGGCGCGCGCAGGCTCGGCACGTCCAAGGGCGTGTGCCACCTGGCGTGGGCGGCCGGCGGCCGTTACCTCGCGGGCTACACCGGCGAGGCCGACGCCGTCTACCGGCTCGACGTCAGGACCGGGAAGTCCGTCAGGGCCAAGGGCGTCAAGCTCGTCACGCACGTGCAGAGCCTGTCGCCGAACGGCCGCGCCGCCGTCGTCGAGTTCCCCGCGAACCCGAACGCGCTCGGCGACGGGAGCTGGCCGGCCGCCTTCAGGCCGACCGTGGTCGACCTGGTGACGGGCAAGAAGCTCACCCCGGCCGTCAAGGGCCGGCTGATCGGCGCGTTCTACCTGGCCGACGGGCGGCTGGTCGTCCGCGTGGCGGGCGGCGCGCACAACACGCTGGTCGTGCTGGACGCGGCGGGCAAGGAGACCCAGCGGATCGAGGAACCGGCCAAGGCCAGAACCCAGGCGCTGCTGCAGGTGCTGCCGTAACGCGGGCCCGGCTTCCTTCAAGAGCCGACTGGCCGGCCCGCATCCTGCTTTCGGCCAGGGCCGGCTGGTCGGCCCTCGTCTAGCTTCCGGTGAGGGCCGGTTGGTCGGCCAGGAGGGCCGCGGGCAGGAAGACCATCGCGGTCAGGCCGCCGTAGGGCGACGGCGCGAGGGTGACCTTGATGTCGTGCCGGGCGGCCAGCCGGCCGACCACGAACAGGCCCAGCCGGTCGCTCTGCGCGAGGTCGAACTCGGGCATCTCGGCCAGCCGGTCGTTGAGCTCGTCCAGCTCGACCCTCGGCAGGCCGAGACCGCGGTCCTCGATCTCGATCATCAGGCCGTTCGGGGTGCTCGCGCTGCGCACGTCCACCCTGGTCCGCGGGGGTGAGAAGAGCGTGGCGTTCTCGACCAGTTCGGCCAGCAGGTGGGCCACGTCCGTGACGGTCGCGCCGAGCAGCGCGGCCTGCGGCGGCTGGAGGATCTCGACGCGCTCGTACTCCTCGACCTCCGCGACCGCGGCCCGCAGGACGTCGAGGATCGCCACCGGGTTGCGCCAGCCGCGCCCGGGGGCCTGGTCGGACAGGATGATCAGGCTCTCCGCGTGCCTGCGCATGCGGGTGGTGAGGTGGTCCAGCTTGAACAGGTCGGACAGGATCTCGGGCTCCTCGGTGGCCCGCTGCATGCCGTCGAGCTGGAGCAACTGGCGGTGCAGCAGCGACTGGTTGCGCCGGGCCAGGTTCACGAAGACCTGGCTGACGCCGTGCCGCAGCCTGGCCTGGTCGACGGCGGCCTCGACGGCCGTGGACTGCACGTGGTTGAAGGCCCGCACGATGTCGGCGACCTCGGAGGTCTCCGTCCTGACCTCCAGCGGCGCGACCTCGGCGGCCGAGGGCGGGCGGGTGTTCGTACGCAGCCGCTCGATCAGCCCGGACAGCCGCACCTCGGCCAGTTCGGTGGCCGCGTCGCGCAGCCCGGCCAGCTCGCGGACCAGCCGTTTGCGGAAGCGCAGCGACAGCAGGATCGAGGCGAGCACGGCGAGCAGGCCCGCGCCCCCGGCCACGCCGATCTTGATCAGGATGCTCTCCGCGGCGGGCGTCACCCGGGCCACGATGCCCTCGACGGCCCGGCCCTGGTCGCGTTCGAGCACCGCCCACAGGTTCTGGCCGTCCACCTCCCAGGTGGCGGCGGTGGCGGGCAGGCCGTTCATCGCGGCCTGGCCTCTGATGGCGTCCTCGGCGTCGAGGAACTCCTTGTAGACGGGCGAGGCGGCCAGTTCCTCGTACGGGCCGCGCAGGCCGTCGTCCAGGTGGGAGAGCGCCTGCGAGTACAGCAGCCGCCGGGTCGCCACCATCCCGGTGAACGCCTCGCGCTCGACGGCCTCGACCCGTCCTCTGGCCAGCACCACGACGATCATCGCGCGCTCGCGCGAGACCAGGTCCTTGGCCTCGCCGAGCATGGTGACCGCCCTGGCCTGCCGGTACAGCGACATGTCGGGCACCAGCACCATCGCGTCGTACATGCGGAATGAGGCGTCCACGATCTGGCTGTAGCCGTCGATGACGGCCAGCGGCGCGACCGTGTCGCCGTCCACCTCGGCGCGGATGCCGGACAGCAGGTCGAGCTTGCCGTTGAGGGCGTCGAGCTGCGTGCGCATCTCGGGCGACATGTCACGCTGGTCCTTGGCCAGCTTGCGGAAGGCCGCCACGGCCCGGTCGGTCTGCCCGCGCTGTCTGGCCAGCTTGTCCGCGCCGCGCCGGGTGGCCAGGAACTCGACCGAGGCCAGCCGCTCGTCCTGGAGCTCGACGTTGACCCGCTCCGACGGCGTGGTCAGGTGGGAGGCCAGCTTGTTGATCTCCAGCAGGCGCAGGCCGTCACCGCCGGTCAGGGCCGCCGCGAACGCCCACAGCCCGACCAGGGACAGCAGCGGCACGAGCAGCAGGATGAGGAGCTTCAGAGCAATGGGACGGCCACGCGTGGGGGGCATGCGACCTCCGGGTGCATGATGAGATCGCCTCGCAGATTACACCCCCATTTGGAAGGATTTCTGTGCGTCTTCCGCGTTCCGCCGCCGGTTGGACCATCGGCGTCTTCGGCGTGCTCGCCTTCGCGCTCGGGCTCGTCGGGCTGCTGTCGCCGGACTCCCTGCTGGTCCTGCTGGGTTTCGAGGTGCTCGACGTACGCCCGTCCGGCGACTACACGCTGGTCTACATGGCTGCTTCGTCGATGGCGGCGGTGAACATGGGGGTCTATTACGTTTTCGCGGCATCCGCCGACTACACGCCGTTCTTCCGGTGGACCGTGCCGTTCAGGCTGGTGACGTTCGCGGTGTTCACGACGCTGGTGCTGACGGGGGCGGCGCCGGGCGAGTTCTTCGGCGTGGGCCTCTGGGAAGGGGCGGGGGCGCTGGTCACCGGGTTCGCGCTCTGGCGCGAGGGCAAGTTGCTGCCCTCGCGCTCATGAGCTCACGGCCTGGTGTCGTCGGTACGGCCGCCGGCCACGAGCCGGTCGCCTTCCGCCGGTTCGTGCGCCACGTGACGCCCGGTCACGCCGTCATCGGTGGCCCGCTCGGCGGCCTCGGCGGCCTCGGCGGCACGGTCGCGTTCGAGCCGTCGTTCGAGGTCGCGCTTCTCGCCCTCCAGCCGGGAGACCCGGTCGGACGCCTCGGCTCGCGCGGCCCGCAGCCTGCGGCGCTTCCTGGCGGTCCTGCGCGACCCGGAGCCGATCAGCCAGAGCCCCGCCAGCAGGGCGGCCGCGGTGACCGCCCCCGCGACGAACATCTGGACGTGGTCGAGCTGGTAGGTGTTGCCGAACAAGATGTACCTGGAGCTCTCCTCGGTCGCCACCAGGGCGACCGCGCCGCCGGCGAGCAGGACCAGGATCAGACCCAATAAGACCATCCGAACTCACCCCTTGTCGTCAGAGCGCGTTTCTTCTGCCCTGACGCGGGCGGGGTATGCGCATGATGGCGGGTATGAGACCCGAGCCAGGCCAGGTGCTGCATTTCTCCGAGGACCCGACCATCGAGCGGTTCGTGCCCCATGTCGCGGTGACGTCCTCGCTCGTCGAGCCGTACGTGTGGGCGGTGGCCCACGACCGCTGCCCCGACTACTGGTTCCCGCGCGCCTGCCCGCGGGCGATGGCCTGGCGCGGTCCGGACACGGCCGACGAGGACGTGACCAGGATCGTCGGCGCGGGCTGCGGCGACCGCGTCCACGCTGTCGAGTACGCCTGGCTCAAGGCCATCATGGACGTCCGGCTGTACGCCTACCGCCTGCCCGCGACCGGGTTCGCGCCGATCGGCGACCCGCCGCACGCCGTGGTGTCGAGGGCGCCGGTCGTCCCGGTCGGCCCTCCCGAGCCGGTGGGCGATCTGTTCGAGTTGCACGAGCAGGCCGGGATCCAGCTCCGCGTGCTGGACAACCTGTGGCCGTTCTGGCACGAGGTGACGGGCAGCAGCATGCAGTTCAGCGGGATCAGGCTGCGGAACGCGCGTCGATGAGCGCGGTCAGCTCCTCCACCGGCATCGAGGCGGGTGGCAGCTTCTCGCGGGCGTACCTGTTGGCCTCGCGGCGCAGCACCTCGTTGACCGGCGTGGGCACGCCGTGCTCGCGGCCGAGCAGGACGATCTCGCCGTTGAGGTAGTCGGCCTCGATCGAGCCGCTGCCCCTGGCCAGGCTCTGCCAGGACGATCCGCCGCCGCGCTCGACGCCTTCGATGGGGACGACGTCCACCTGGTGGCCGCGGACCCTGCGCTCGTCCTCGGGGGTGGAGTAGGGGATGCCCGCGTGGTCGAACACGCGCATGGCCTCGGCGCGGGCCCGGTCGAAGAGCTCGACCATGCCGTCGGCGTGCCCGACGAGGGCTTCGACGGCGTTGCCGAGGTTGCTGAGGAGTTTGCCGTGCTTCCAGCGCATGACGTCGGGGGTGGCGCTGGCCAGCAGGCCGTGTTTGCCGAGGTCGTCGGCGATGCGCCCGGCCAGGTCGTCCACAGCCTGGGGATAGCGTCCGACGTGCAGCAGGCCCGAGTACGGGTGGCCGTAGGCGGCCACGACGCCGGGTTCGAGGTGCTGGGAGGGCAGCCACACGCACATGCCGTAGACGTGCTCGGACCTGCGCAGGACGGTGCGCTCGTTGGCCACGCCGTTCTGGGCGCAGACGACCGGCAGGTCCGCCGGCCAGGGGTCGAGGGCGGCCGTCGTGTCCTGCGACTTGGTGGCCAGGATCAGCACGTCGCCGTCGCGGGTGGGGACCGGGCCGGAGGTGGCGGGGATGTGCAGGGTCTCGTCGGAATCGGGGGTGATCAGGCGGAGTCCGTCACGTTTGAGCGCCTCGTAGTGCGCGCCTCTCGCGACGAGCAGAACCTCGTGCCCGCCCTGGTGGAGGCGGGCGCCGATGGTGCCGCCGACTGCTCCTGCTCCGATCACTATGTAGCGCATTGTCCGAGAATGTCACTTCTTACTTCGCCAGCGCCACTTCGGTCTGCGGGACCAGGGCGGTGCCGCGCGTCCGCTCGCGCATGATCGTCTTGAGTACGCGCCAGCCGTCGCGCACGGCGTGCAGGTTGCTCGCGCCGTGGATCCGGGAGCGCTCGTGGCTGGGCACCTCGTGGATGACCAGACCGGCCTGGGCGGCCCGGACGTTCATGAGCGTCTCGATCTCGAAGCCGTCGCAGTCGAGCTCCATGGCGTCCAGGTGGTCGCGCCAGAAGGCGTTGTAGCCGTAGCACAGGTCGGTGAAGCGGGTGCCGTACAACAGGTTGGTCAGGCCCGTGAGGAACTTGTTGCCGAGCGAGCGGATGGGGCTCAGGTCGTCGGAGCCGCCGCCGGGGGCGTACCGGGAGCCCTTGGCGAAGTCGGCGCCGTCGATGAGGGTCTCGACGAAGGAGCGGATCTCCTTGCCGTCGGTCGAGCCGTCGGCGTCGATCATGACGATGATGTCGCCTCTGGCGGCCTGGAAGCCCTCGATGAGGGCGTTGCCCTTGCCGCGCCGGCTCTGCACGACGACCCGGAGGTCGGGGCGCAGCCTGCGCGCGACGGCGATGGTGTCGTCGGTCGAGTTGCCGTCGACCAGGATCACCTCGTCGATCCAGTCGGGCAGCGTGGCGAAGACGTGGGGGAGGTTCTCGGCTTCGTTCATCGCGGGGACGATGACACTGACACTGGCGGCGAAGGGCTGCTTGTTCATGGGTACAAGGTGCACCTGCACACATGCAGCCCACTTGACACTGCCTTGCAGTGATCCTACTTATATGCGATCTCCGCTGACCAATGCCTCGTCGGCCCGCGCGACGATCTCGGAGACGGTCTCGTCGGGGGTCTGGCCGGAGGTGTCCAGCCACAGGCCGATCCGCGGTGTCCCGGCCCGTAGGGTGGCGTCGAGCTGGGCGATCGTCCAGGCGCCGTAGCCGGTCTTGGCGCGTTCGCGCTCGCGGCGCTCGACGGCGGCGGCGTCGGGGGCGAGCACGACCACCCGAAGCGGACGGGTGCGGATCCACGTGGTGAACCGCTCCAAGTCTTCACCAAGAACCACATCTTGCACAATTGACGTGAATCCGGCTTGGAAATACAAGTCCGCCGTCTGGGCCGCGAGCCGGTAGCGGAGGTGGAGCTGGCGCACCGCCTCGTCCGCCGCCTCGTCCGCCGCCTCCTCCGCCCTTGGCGTCATCTCGGCCCGGCCGCGCACGACCATGCGGCGGAAGGCGTCGCCCCGGACATGGACCGACCGCGGCAGGCGCTCGGCCAGGGCCTGGGCGACCGTGGACTTGCCCGAGGCCGAGATCCCGGTGACCAGGACGACGCCCTTCACCCGCCGACGAGCTTCCGCACCCGGTCGGCGCCCACGGCCATGAGCAACGTGGGCAGCCGGGGCCCGGTGTCGCGGCCGACCAGCAACCGGTAGAGCAGGACGAAGAACGCGCGCTGGGCCGCCTTCAGCTCCGGCGTGGGCTTCGCGTCGGCGTCCAGGCCGGCCTGGAGCTTCGGCACGCCGTAGACCAGCGCGGTGAGGCCGTCGAGCGTCCAGTCGTCGAGGCCCTCGGCCAGCAGCCGCAGCGACTCGCGCTCGGTCTGGCCCAGGGAGTCCAGCAGGGCGTGGTCGGGCGTCTCGCGCACGCGGGTGCGCTGGTCGGCGGGCAGGTGGTCGGCCACCCAGCGCCGCGCCCGGTCGAGCCGGGGGCGGGCCTGGCCGAGGTCGTCGACCGCGTCGAGGTCGCGCAGGATGCGCAGCGCCTGCTCGTCGTGGCCGGTGGTGATGTCGAGGATCGAGGCGAGCGTGCGGTAGGGCACCGGGCTCGGCGTGACCGGCAGCGGCCCGGCGGCGGTGCCCACGGCGCGGCCGTGGGCGGCCAGCTCGGCGGGCTGGGCCTGGCCGGCGGCGACCTTGCGGGCCAGGGCGTCCCACTCGTCGTAGAGGCGCTGGATCTCCTGGTCGAAGGCGATCTTGAAGGACTGGGCGGGCTTGCGGCGGGCGTACAGCCAGCGCAGCACGGGGGCCTCCATGATGGCCAGCGCGTCGGCCGGGGTCGGCACGTCGCCTTTGGAGCTGCTCATCTTGGCCATGCCGGTGATGCCGACGAAGGCGTACATCGGGCCGATCGGCTGCTCGCCGCCGAACACCTCGCCCACGATGCTCCCGCCGACGATCCAGGCCGAGCCGGGGGAGTGATGGTCGACGCCCGACGGCTCGAAGACCACGCCCTCGTACGCCCACCGCATCGGCCAGTCGACCTTCCACACCAGCTTGCCGCGGTCGTGCTCGGCCAGGCGCACGGTCTCGCCGAACCCGCACTCGCAGGTGTAGGCCAGCTCGGTCGTCTCGTCGTCGTACGCGGTGACCTTGGTGAGGTCGCGCTCGCACAACTCGCAGTACGGCTTGTACGGGAAGTAGTCCTCCACCTCCCGCCCGCCGTCCTTGGTCCGGTACGCGGCCAGGATCGTGTCGATGCTCGACCGCTCACGCACGGCCAGCAGGATCTGCTCCCGGTAGGCCCCCGAGGTGTACTGCTCGGTCTGGCTGATGCCCCGGTAGTCGACCCCCAGCTCGGCCAGCGCGGCGACCATCGGCGCCTTGAAGTGCTCGGCCCAGTTGGCGTGCGGGCTGCCCGGCGGGGCCGGCACCGAGGTGAGCGGCTTGCCGATGTGCTCGGCCCAGGCCGGGTCGATGCCCGCGGGCACCCTGCGGAAGCGGTCGTAGTCGTCCCAGGACAGCAGGTGCACGCATTCGAGGCCGCGCCGCCGGATCTCGTCGGCGACGAGGTGGGGGGTCATGACCTCGCGCAGGTTGCCCAGGTGGATGGGGCCCGAGGGGCTGAGCCCGGAGGCGCAGACGATCGGTTTGCCCGGGGCACGACGCTCCGCCTCGGAGATCACCTCGTCCGCGAACCTGGAGACCCAGTCGGCCTCTGCACTTTCCGCCATCGAGCCATTGTCGCGGCTCGCCCGGGTCATGCGCGAACCAGCCGAAAATGCGGTGCGTTGCAGAGAAGCCGTGCAGTAGTCTCCCGCGCATGACGCCACCCCGTGTACGTCCGCCTTTCGTGGCCGACGAACGTACCCAGCTCGTCGGCTGGCTGGACATGCAGCGCGCGATCGTCCACTGGAAGTGCGAGGGCCTGTCCGAGGCCGACGCCCACCGTGTCGTCCTGCCCAGCTCGCCGCTGATGACGATGGCCGGCCTGGTCGCCCACATGCGCTGGACCGAGCACTGCTGGTTCGAGGTGCTCTTCATGGGCGGCAGCTCCGAGGGCAACCCGCAGTTCCTGGAGGAGCCCGAGGATGCCGACATGCTGGTCGAGGGCGTCACGCTGGCCCAGCTCCTCGACGACTACGCCAAGCAGTGCGAGCGCTCCAACGAGATCGTCGCCGCCCACTCGCTCGACGACGTCGGCAAGCACCCCGACTTCCGGTCGGCGGCGTCCTCGCTGCGCTGGGTGCTGATCCACATGGTCGAGGAGACCGCCAGGCACGCCGGTCACCTCGACATCGTCAGAGAGCTGGTCGACGGGAACAAGGGCTACTACTGACCTTCACAGGCCCAGCACGCCCGCCGGGTCGGCGATGATCCGCTGAATGACCATCCCGGCCGCCCCGAGCACCGCCGCGTCCGCGCCGTTGGACGAGACGACCAGGGCGGGCGGCGCGCCGCGCATCTGCCCCAGCCGGGCCCCCAGCACGTCCCGGGCCGGCGACTCCAGCCACGGGAAGAGCGGGGCGAAGATCCCGCCGAGCACGATCCTGCCGGGGTCGAGCAGGTGCACGGCCGAGGTGAGCGCCACCCCGAGCGCGTCCCCCGCCCGCGCGCAGGCGTCCAGCGCTCGCCGGTCGCCCGCGGCCAGCGCGTTCACCAGGGCGGCGACCGAGTCCAGGCCGCCGAGCAGGGCGTCCTGGCCCGCGTACACCTCCAGGCAGCCCCGGCCGCCGCAGCGGCAGGCGGGGCCGTCCGGGGTCACGACGACGTGGCCCAGCTCGCCGGCCAGCCCGTACGTCCCCCGGAACACCGTCCCGTCCACGACCAGGCCCGCGCCGACGCCGATCTCGCCGGAGACGTAGAGGAAGTCCGTCGCCCCCGAGCCGAACCACAGCTCGCCGAGCGCCGCCAGGTTCGCCTCGTTGTCGACCGCGCACGGCAGGTCCAGCAGGTCGGCCACCCGTACGTCGCGCCAGCCCAGGTGGGGGGCGTTGCGCAGCAGGCCGCCCTCGACCGTGCCGGGTACGGCCAGGGCGGCGCCGATGATCCGCAGCCCGGCGCCCTCGGCCTCGGCGGTGACCTCCTTCACCAGGTCGCGCAGCAGCTGGAGCACGCCCGCCGGGTCGGAGCCGCGGTTGTCGGCCGGACGGGTGCGGCGCAGGCGTACGGACCGGGTGAGGTCGACCACGCAGGCGGCCAGGTAGTCGATGTTGACCTCCAGCCCGAGCGCCGCCACGCGATGCCCGCTCAGCTCCACGGCCACGCCGGGCCGTCCGCGCTCGCCATCGCGCACCGCGCCCGACTCGCTCACCGCCCCGGCCTCCAGCAGGGCCGCGACCAGGCTGGACACGGTGGTCTTGGTCAGCCCGGTGCGCTCGGCCAGCCCCGCCCTGGTGAGCGGCCCCTGCCGGTGGACGGCCTGGAGTACCACGGCCAGATTGCGGGCACGCATGGAATCATGCCGGACCCCCCTTGACGCCACCATGCATGCCTCCTCAGGATTATGTGCAGATTATGGACTAAAGGTTGGGGACACCGACACATGTCATCCTTCACTCCGACACCCGCCGACCGCTTCACCTTCGGACTCTGGACCGTGGGCTGGCAGGCCCGTGACCCGTTCGGGGACGCGAGCCGTCCCGCGCTCGACCCCGTCGAGAGCGTGCACAGGCTGGCCGAGCTCGGCGCGTACGGCGTCACCTTCCACGATGACGACCTGCTGGCCGTCGAGCCCGACCGGGACAAGGCGATCGCCGCCTTCCGCAAGGCCCTGGACGAGACCGGGATGAAGGTCCCGATGGCCACCACGAACCTGTTCACCCACCCGGTGTTCAAGGACGGCGCGTTCACCAGCAACGACCGCGACGTCCGCCGGTACGCCCTGCGCAAGGTCCTGCGCAACATCGACCTGGCCGCCTCGCTCGGCGCGACCACGTACGTGTGCTGGGGCGGCCGCGAGGGCGCCGAGTCCGACGCGGCCAAGGACGTCAAGGCGGCCCTCGACCGCTACAAGGAGGGCCTGGACCTGCTCTGCCAGTACGTCCTCGACCGTGGCTACGACCTGCGCTTCGCCCTGGAGCCCAAGCCCAACGAGCCGCGCGGCGACATCCTGCTGCCGACCATCGGCCACGCCCTGGCGCTCATCAACGACCTGGAGCACCCGGAGATGGTGGGCCTCAACCCCGAGGTCGGCCACGAGCAGATGGCCGGGCTCAACTTCGTCCACGGCATCGCCCAGGCGCTCTGGCACGGCAAGCTGTTCCACATCGACCTCAACGGCCAGCACGGCCCCAAGTACGACCAGGACCTGATCTTCGGCCACGGCGACCTCAAGAGCGCCTTCTTCCTGGTCGACCTGCTGGAGAACGGCGGCTACGACGGCCCCCGCCACTTCGACTACAAGCCGCTGCGCACCGAGGACCCCGACGACGTGTGGGACTCGGCCGCCGCGAACATGCGCACGTACCTGATCCTGAAGGAGAAGTCGCGCGCCTTCCGCGCCGACCCCGAGGTCCAGGAGGCCCTGCGCGCCTCCCGCGTGGACGAGCTGGCCCGGCCCACCCTCGCCCAGGGCGAGACCTGGCAGGACCTGGCCGGCGACGACTTCGACCCCGAGGCGGCGGCCCGGCGCGGCTTCCACTTCACCCGGCTCAACCAGCTCGCCCTTGAGCACCTCATGGGGGTCCGCGGATGACCCGGCCGCTCAGCGTCCAGCTCTACACCGTCAGGGACCAGCTCGCCGCCGACCGCGACGGCACTCTTGAGCGCATCGCCGGCATCGGGTACGGCGCCGTCGAGCCCTTCGACCCGACCGACGACCCCAAGGGCTTCCGCCAGGTGATCGACGACCTGGGGCTCGCGGTGAGCAGCACGCACGCGTACGCGCTGCTCAGCAGGGAGCCCGCCGAGGTCTTCGACGCCGTCGCCACGGTCGGCGCCGACCTGGTGATCATCCCCGGCGGCGTCCCCGAGGCCGAGTTCACCACCCGCGACGGCCTCTCGCGCACCGCCGACCTGCTCAACGGCCTGGCCGAGCAGGCGGCCGGGCACGGCATGCGCATCGGCTACCACAACCACTGGTGGGAGATCGAGCCCAGGATCGACGGCCGGCACGCCATCGAGGCGCTGGCCGACCTGCTCGCCCCCGAGGTGTTCCTGGAGATCGACACGTACTGGGCGGCCGTGGGCGGCGCGGACGTGCCCGCCCTGCTCGGCCGCCTGGCCGGTCGCACGCTCGCGCTGCACGTCAAGGACGGGCCGGTGGTGAAGGAGGAGCCGCACACGGCCGTCGGGTCGGGCGCGATGCCCGTGCCCGAGATCCTGGCCGCCGCGCCGGACGCCTGGCGCATCGTCGAGCTCGACACGTGCGCGACCGACCTGTTCACCGCGCTCGCCGACAGCCACGCCCACCTCACCCGCCTGGAGCGCTCTTGAGCAGCAGGCTTGTCCGTCTTACCCGCCTGGAGGGCTTTTGAGCAGCGGACCCGTCGGTGTCGCGGTCGTCGGCGCCGGGATGATCAGTGCCCAGTACCTGCGCAACCTCACCGCCTTCCCCGACGTGCGGGTGCTCGGCGTCGCCGACCTCGACACCGATCGGGCCGCCGCGGCGGCCCGCGAGCACGGCGTGCCCGCCTCGGGCGGCCTGGCCGAGATCCTCGCCCTGCCCGAGGTCGAGATCGTGGTCAACCTGACGGTCCCGGCCGCGCACGCGGCCGTCGCGCTGGAGTCCCTGCGCGCCGGCAAGCACGTGTACGGCGAGAAGCCGCTCGCCCTCGACATGGACCAGGCGGCCAAGGTCATGGCCGAGGCCGCCAATTTGGGCCTGCGCGTCGGCGGCGCCCCCGACACCTTCCTCGGCCCCGGACTCCAGGCCGCGGCGCACGCCCTGCGCTCCGGCCTGATCGGCGAGCCGGTCGGGATCACCGCCGCGTTCCAGAACCTGGGCCCGGAGTCCTGGCACCCCGATCCCGAGTTCTACTACCGGCCCGGCGGCGGCCCCCTGTTCGACATGGGCCCCTACTACCTGACCGCGCTGGTCTCCCTGCTCGGCCCGGTCGCCCGGGTCGCGGGCGGCACGCGCAGGGCCCGCGCCGAACGGATGATCGGCTCGGGCCCCAAAGCCGGCACCCTGTTCCCCGTGGACGTGCCCACCCACGTCAACGCCCTGCTGGACTTCCCCGGCACGGCCACCGCCACCACGACCTTCAGTTTCGACTCGCCCGTCAGCCGCAAGCTGATCGAGGTCGTCGGCACCGAGGGCGCCCTGCTCCTGCCGGATCCCAACACCTTCGGCGGCCCGCTGCTGGCCCGCGGCCCGCACGACGCCGACTGGCGCGAGCTGCCCGTCGCCGACGGCACGGCCGGGCGCGGCATCGGCGTGCTCGACCTGGCCCGGTCGCTGCGCGCGGGCACGCCGCACCGGGCCTCGGGCGAGCTGACGCTGCACGTGCTGGAGCTCATGACGGCCATCACCGAGTCGGGCGAACGCGCCGAGTTCCGCCCGATCACCTCGGCCGTGACGGCTCCCGAACCCCTGCCCGCGGACTGGGACCCGTACGCGAGCACGTTGTCCTAGGAGCTCAGAAGAGCGGCTTGGCCAGGCGGATCGTCAGGATCCGGCTGGTCACGCCGGAGTCCACCAGGCGGCCGTCGGCGTCGAAGGTGCCGAGGCCGAAGTCGTTGTCGTTGGCCACGGCGAGCGTCACCGGGTCGAGCAGGGCGACGCCCTCGATCTTGCCCGGCAGGCCGGCGATCGCCGCCAGGTCCACGGACAGCGCCTTGGTGGCGACGGTGACGTTCGACGGCAGCGACGCCTCCAGCGACGGCGTGGTGGCCGGGTCGTCGTGCGGGCCGCCGAGCAGGTTCGTCGCCCGGCGCAGATCCACGGTGTAGAGGCGGGCCACGGCGTCGGTGCGCTCCTGGAGGAGCAGGCGGCCGGGGCTCAGCACGTTCAGGGCCGAGATCTTCATGTCGCCCTGCTCGGCCGCCGGGTCGAAGGTGGCCACGTTCTCCATGGTGTAGGCCCACTCGCCGGTCGGGCGGCCGGTACGCAGGTCCACCCGCAGGATGCGGGCCGTGCTCGACGCCTTGCCGGTCTTCTTGTCGGGGTTGGCGAGCGGGCTCTGCACGGCCAGGTACAGGGCGCGCTCGGCCTGCGAGACGCCGAGCGCCTCGATGCCGCGGTTCTGCTGCCGGGTCGCGAGGATCGCGGGCAGCGTCTCGTGGACCGGGTAGCCGGCGCCGGTGAGGTTCAGGCCCTTGGGGACGTACCGGGCCAGGATGCGGCCGTCGCCCGCCACGTGGAGCAGCGAGGGGGAGTACTCGTCCACGAGCCAGAAGCCGCCGCGGCCGTCGGTGACGATGTCCTCGGTGTCCAGGCCGTTCGGGTCGTAGGTGAGCTGGGTCAGGCCGTCCCAGGTGTAGGGGACCTCGTCGTGGCCGGGCTGGTTGGACAGGCCGGTGATCGGGGTGCCGTCGGAGGTCTTCAGCGGGATGCTCTCCACGATGCGCGCCACGCCCTGCCGTACGGCCACGCGGACGATCGCCGGCGCGAACTCCGGCACCGGGAACGTGCGCCGCTTCTCGCCGTTCACCTTGGGCTCGCCGTTCGGGCCCCGGTCGGTGACCATCCAGAACTCGCCCGCGCGCCGGGCCGGGAACAGGCCGCTGCCGAGGCCGCCGAGCTTGACGCCGCGGGAGTCCTTGACTAGGCCCGGCTCGAAGGCGGCCAGGTCGGGGGCGGGCAGCGTCACGTCGGACAGGACGCGCGGCTGCCGTCCGGAGGCGGCGTCGGCGGGCGCGGCGACGGTGGTGGCGAGGGCCGCGCCGACGGCCAGCATGGCGATGAACGAACGAGACATAACGCTTCCCTTGGCAGCAAACCTACAGACAAGGGTCGAAAGGTATCGACGCTTGATGTCCTACCGCTGAAGGGCAAATGAATTCACCCCACGACATCACACGAAATTTCGTGACGACCGGTGACATGCCGCACGGTCTGACGCTGAGCCGGTTTCCGAGCCCTTGCCTGCCGGTGAGGTCGCCGATCCGGTCGTTCCCTTCCCCTTGTTGAGGGAAGAAGGGGAAGCATGACCCAAGACCCCTTCGAACCCCCAGGAACCGGGCTCATCACGTCCTGGATCGCCCTCCTCGACAACGCCCGCCACGAGAACCGGGTCATCTCGGTACGCCTGCTGAGCGGCGACTCCTTCACCGGCCACGTCACCCGCCGGGGCGACTCGGTGGTCACGGTCGAGTCCTCGGACCGGGCGTCGGGCGGCGTCCGGGAGCACAACCTCGCCATCAGCGCGATCGTGTCGATCACCTTCGAGCCGCCGGCCGGTCCCGGCGGCGCCTCGCCGGCCTGAGCGCCGGACGCGGCCGGTCCGTCGCACGGGAACGCGTCGTCCCGTATCGTCCGCACCAGCGACCCCGTCCACGTGAGGAATGATCAACATGTCCCACGATGTGGTACGACGCGTTTTCCGCACGGTCGACTCGTTCGACCCCGACAAGTTCGCCGAACTGCTGGCCGAGGACGCCACCCTGGTGTTCGGCAACGCCGAGCCCATGGTGGGACGCGACGCCGTCGCCGACGGCCTGCGGACGTTCTACTCGACCATCGGCGGCCTCCGGCACCGGATCGTCAGGGACTGGCAGGCAGGCCCCGACACGATCGCCGAGACCGAGGTCACGTACCGGCGGCTGGACGGCAAGGACGCCGCAGTGGTGGCCGTCTCCATCTGGCGCACCCGGGACGACGGCCTGATCTCGGACTACCGCATCTTCGCCGATCTCGCCCCGGTCTACGAACCCTAGCCCCTGCCCCCTATTCCTGTCGGTATTGTGGACAACCTCGTGGGCCCCGCCCGGTGGCCACGTACCGACAGGAGAACCGCCATGAGCACCCCCGTTCCTCCTACCCCGACCCCGAGCAGCACCCCCGCCCCGAGCCCCAGCAATCCGTCACCCAGCGAGCCCCCGCCGCCGCGCCCAGCGCCCCCGTTCCCGGCCTCCGGCGCGAGCCCGGCGGCCCCCCGGGGTCCCGGGCTGCCGACCACCGAGGTGTACGGCAGCACCTTCACCAAGGCCGCCGGCGCCCTGCTCGCGGAGCGCACCGAGCTGGCGACCGACATCCGCCGCATCCTCGACGCCATAGCCGCACTGGGCGACTTCGCCGGCACGGACGGGACCGCGAACACGTTCAGAAAAAGCTATTCCACGGCCCTGAACAAGGCCGAGACCTACGTCGAAGCCTTGCGCGACGTATACCCGGCAGTGGCCGACCGCCTGGACGACATGAAGACCAGCTTCGACGTCGCGAACTGGGCGACCATCGAATCCCTGCCCGAAGTGTCCGACCCGCCCAAGCTTTCCCCCAAGGACGGAAAGCTCACCTGACACCCCAGGAGCCCCCGATGACCACCCCCGAAGACCCCACTCCCTATCTCGACGACGAGATGCGCCACCTCCTCGACCGGTTCCAGGCCGACGTCCGCCCGCTGGAGGAGTTACAGGAGAGCCTCGACGCCGTCCGCGGCCGGGGTGAGGCCGCCGACGGCCAGGTCAGGGCCGAGGTGACGCCGACCGGCGCGCTCGGCGGCCTGCACATCGACCCGCGGGCCATGCGACTGGGCGCCGACGCCCTGGCCGAGGCCGTCCTGGCCGCCGCGAACGCCGCCGCCGAGGACCTCGCCGCCCAGATGACCGGCCTGATGACGACCGGTCTGACCCCTTTCGCCGACGAGATCCGGCGTTTCACCCGGGAGTGACGACGTGACCGGCCCTCAGTACCGTCGCCATCTCCTGAACTGGTCCTGGCCCGCGGCGACCCCGAGCTTGGCGAGCATCTGCTGCCAGGTCGGCAACAGGCTGACCGGGTCGTCCACGACGTCTCCGGGCCTGTTGAGCGCGTTGGCGGTGGTGCTGAAGATGGTGGATCCGGTCAGGAACACGACCGCGTTCCGCGCCGCCGGGTTCTTCGGCAGCACGTTCGCGGCCTTGCCGAAGTTGGCGGGGTCCACGTGGTAGAAGACCATGGCCGCCGCGAAGTTCTTCAGCATGTACTCGCCGCGGTCGCCCCACGACCCGGTGTCCTCGCCCCTCGCCAGCTTGAACCCGTCGACGACCGCCTGGTCGAGAACGGTGTAGGCGAAGCTGCCCCCCACCGCGTAGATGAACCGCTTCCCCACGGCGTTCTCGAACATCCTGATCAACAGCCGCGCCTGCGACCTGCGCATCGCCCAGTTGATCATCACCTGGACCTTCTTGTCGATCGCCGGCCAGCAGAAGAACATCAGCAGTTCCATCCACTGGATCATGGCCATCGTGCGCAACGTGTGCTGGGTCCGCTCCAGCAACTCCGCATAATCCTCGACGGCGTCCGCCAATCCCCGGATGTAGGCGGAAACCCGCGGCGGATAGGGCGCGATCTCCTTGGTGAAATACCGCCTGAACGCGTCAATTCCCGCGCCGGAACTCGGTGGCCGCCAAACCCTGCTCGCCACCTCCTCCACGTCGTCCAGGCTCGCGTCCACCCGTCCCGCCAGCTGGCGCAACAATTCGGCGGCCGCCCGCGCTCTGGCCGGATCGCCGTCGGGATAGGCCACGCTCAACATCTGCAGCACCACGCCCCCGACCCCGACGGCCGAGAACATGAACCCCGCCATCGGCAGCGCTCTGGAAGACGGACTCATTGGACAACTCCATTCTTCTGGCGTTAATCATAGGATCATCCCACCAATCTCATTGATTACGCCAGCCCCAGGCAGAACTGAAGCCTTGAATCGGCACGCAATTGCTCAATAGCCTCAAGGCGGCTCAGGTTCTGCATCGGAGGTATCGGTAACCCCCGAATTCGCTCACATCTCCGCCGGTTACCATCCCGATCCGGCGCTCTCGATGTGTCACGTGGAACGACTGCGGACACCGGGCGCGAGACCTGGGACTTCTCCCTGGAGGCCGCCGAGCCCGACGAGAGCGAGCGGGACAGCATCCGCTACATCGACGAGGTGCTCCAGGTGGAGGACATCGCCCTGGTGGAGAGCGTCCAGCGAGGGATGCGCACCCCGGCGTTCACCCAGGGCAAGATCGTCTACGACCCCGACGGCTCGGGCCTGTCGGAACACGTCGTCCACCACTTCCACGGCCTGATCCTGGACGCCTACCGCCGCCATCTCGAACAACGGCCATAGGGCCCACAGCCCCGACGCGAAAGGCCGCTTCCGCGTCTTCGTCTGTCACGCCTGCAACCATCCGGACACCTGCTTGTTGTGACATACCCCTACGGAAGGGACGACCGCGTGGGCCCACCGGACCCCCGGCGACGCTTCGAGGAGCTCTACACCGAGCACTACGAGGCCGTCTCCGGATATGTGCGACGGCGTACCGGCGACCCTCACGACGTCGCCGACGTCATCGCCGAGACCTTCACGACCGCGTGGCGGCGGCTCGGCGACGTGCCGTCCGGCGACCGCGCCCGGCTCTGGTTGTACGGCGTGGCCCGGCGCACCCTGGCCAACCACCGGCGCGGCGAGTCCCGCAGGGCGGCCCTCACCACGCGCCTGCGCACCGAACTCGAAGAATGGACCGGCCCCGCGACGGAGGCCGTGCCCGAGACCGCCCGCGCGGCCTTCATGCGGCTGTCGGCCGACGACCGGGAGGTGCTGTCGCTCGTCGCCTGGGAGGGGCTCGGCAACGCCGAGCTGGCCCAGGTGCTCGGCTGCTCGCGCCTCGCCGTGCGGCAGCGCCTGCACCGCGCCCGCAAGCGCCTGGCCACCGAGCTCGCCGCCGACGACCCCGATCTCGCCCGGTACGGTCCGCGGGCCGTCCGTCTCGCCAAGGAGACCTCATGAACCCGCAGCTCGACGACGTCGTCAGGCGGCTCGCCCCGCCCGCCGGACCGGGGCTGACGCCCGGCGCCAGGGAGACGATGTACAAGATCATGGAGGAGGAGCCGGCCCCGGCCCCGGCCCTGCCCACGCGCAGGAGGCGGCGCGCCCTGCTCGCGCTGCCGGCCGCGCTGGGCGCCCTCGCGGCGTCGCTGGCCGTCGTCGTCACCCTCGGGCCCGCCTCGGCCTCTGCCCTCGACGTCAAGGACGAGGGCGGCTACTTCGTCATCGAGGTCAAGGACATGTTCGCCAAGCCGGAGGAGTATCAGCAGCAACTGCGCGACGCCGGGCTCGACATCAAGCTGCGCCTGTTGCCCTCCACGCCCAGCAGCGTCGGCTCGGTCGCTCCGAGCACGGTGGAACCGGACGGGATCGAGGTGATCGACCGTCAGGAAGGCTGCGAGACGGCGGGCGGCTGCCCGATCAGCATCAAGGTCCGCCGGGACTTCAAGGGCTCGGCCGAGCTCGTCCTCGGCCGGGAGGCGCGTCCCGGTGAGGAATACCAGATCATCACCGGCTTCGACGTGCCCGGCGAGCCCATGCACTGCGCGCCGTACTACAACAGGCCCGTCAGCGAGGTGCGCGCCCTGCTCAAGGACCGGGGGGTGGACATCCAGGCGTTCGACGTCCTCGGTCCCGCCTTCTGGACGAAGGACGGCAAGGAGACCGAGCCGGTGACCAAGGCGTCGGTCCCGGAGTCCATGCACGTCGTGGGCGGCTACCTGACGATGGCCGGCAAGGCGGCAGTCCAGGTCAGCGACTCGGACCTGCCCGCCGACCTCGTACGGACGATGAAGGAGAAGACCGGGTGCCCGTGATCGTGCACAAGGCACTGGCCGCCGTCCTGGTGGCCGCGACGGTCGGCGTCGTGCCCGCGCCCGACCTTCCGCAGCCTCCGGATGTGGGCCGGGCGGGCGGTGTCACGTTGATCACCGGGGACCGCGTGATGGTCACCGGCGGCGGCGGATACCGCGTGCGACCGGGGCCGGGCAGGCGGGTGGGGTTCAGCGGCCAGATCCAGGACGGTCACCTGTACGTGATCCCGTCCGACGCCCGGCCGCTGGTCGCCGCGGACCTCCTCGACCGGCGGCTGTTCGACGTCACCCAACTGCTGGCCTGGCGGTACGGCGACGCCGACCGGCCCGACATCCCGCTGATCGTCCAGTCGTCCCAGGGGACGGCCCCGACGTTCCGGGGGGCCGAGGCGGCCCGGCGGCTCGGCGGGCTCGGGATGAGCGCGATGAGCGTTCCCAAGGCGTCCGCCGGGCGGACCTGGCAGGACCTGGCGGCCGGCGCCCACTCCCTCACCGCCGGATCCACCAAGCTCTGGCTGGACGGCCGCCGCTCCTACAACCTCGACCGGAGCGCCGAGCAGATCGGCGCCACCGAAGCCTGGAAACAGGGCATGACGGGCAAGGGCGTCACGGTGGCCGTCCTGGACAGCGGGTACGACCCCGACCACCCCGACCTGAAGGGCGTGGTGACCCAGGAGAAGAACTTCACCGACGACCCCGACATCCGCGACAACACCGGCCACGGCACTCACGTCGCCTCGATCATCGCGGGGGCCGACGCGAAGTACCGAGGGATCGCGCCCGGTGCGAAGCTCGCCGTCGCGAAGGCCGGCACCGCCTTCGGACTGACCGAGTCGGCCATCCTGGCGGGCATGGAGTGGGCCGCCGCCGAGGTCAAGGCCAAGATCGTCAATTTGAGCTTCGGCGCTCCCGACACCCTGGGCCTCGACCCGGTCGAGCAGGCGGTGTCCACCCATACGGCCCGAGCCACGGAAGCAGCCTTCAGCCTGTCTCAGTGATCCGCTGTTTCATTCTCACTCGGCAGGGAATCGCCCGCCCCCCAGAACTCTCTGTAGAGTTTGATCACATCGCGAGCCCAATAAACGATCGCGGTCACTGCTGCCGCTGCGGCGGTCCAACCGACAAAAGTTATCGAGAATATGTGGTCTGTACCAAGTGAGACGATGGCCAGCGTCATCCCGGTACAAGCGGTGACAAGAAAAGTGGTCAACTGGAGAACGGGCCTGCGCCTGAACGCGGCAATCGACGACAGCAGCGAAACAATCCCGACGGAAAGAAGTTCGTAGCCGTGAAATGTCGTGCCTTCGTCGATCCAAGGCGCAGAATATTCGCGGTTCGGCAGGAGCGGCAGCATGGACAGGCCACCTATCGCCGCGCCGAGCAGGATCGATGCCAGGCCGAACTTGACCAGATTCGCAACCTGTGGATCGTCGGCGGCGGATTCGGAATGCTGTTCGTAAACAAGCATCCCAACGAGAACCACAAACGACCCTATGAGGATGATGGGTGCAGAGGCGTCAACAAATTCGGACAATTTGTTGACGACGATGCCGCCCGCTATCAATAATCCGACTTTGACAGAGGTGTTTTTCGAGAAGTTCATCACTCACCTCATGGATGATGCTGGGAAGACAGGAATATCACATGACTGACATTCATGTCAGTCAGATCAGGTGCCTCTTCGTCGCATAGCCATGGACGCGCCACCGGCCCGGACGGCAGGCACCGACGCCTCAACAGAAAAGCCAAGGCCAAGACAGCGGTCAAGGCCGCCAATGCCCTTGAGGCAGGCATCACCGCGCCGGAGACCTACGGGGAGCGCGACACCGTCAACGACCGGCTCGGCAAAGGCCACAACGGCCGATCCGAGAGGACGCGGGACCCGGTGGTCCGGAACGTCGCCGAGCTGGTCACCACGCCCACGGGCCAGGACGGCCCAGCAAGGCGCTCGCGAAGCACCAGGTGGACGCGATGCTCAGGGGTGCAGGGTCGTCCGAACTGCACGCCAGACGGAAGCCGATCTCGTCGGGCACCAGCGTCACAGAGGCGGGCTACCGGGCTCAAGCCGTTGATCACCAAGGGCGCCCACGCCATGGACACGATCTTCGGCGACAGGCCGACGGGTTGACTCCGCGTGAGATGGCTCCCCGATCGGCTCCCATCGACTTCCAGAAATGGAAAAGGGCCCGACCCGCTGAGCGGATCAGACCCTCTACCTGGTCAAACTGTGTCGGGGTGGCGGGATTTGAACCCACGACCTCTTCGTCCCGAACCGCGAGCAGCGCTTCAACAGTAAGTGTTTGAGGCATCACTATTTGTGCAAAATCCCAGGTAGAAGCCCTAGTGTGAGTGTCGCGTGGTCCTGCTGAATGACAGGTGCTGGTGCAGGGTCCACTAACGCGGCGCTAACGGATGATCAGGGAGGTGGCTTGGGCTACTCGTTCAAACGGCTCGACTCGCGCGGTCGGGTTCGCTACACCGCCTGTTACAAGGACATACGCGGGAACGTTGTCTCAGCAGGCACATTTTCGTCCAAGCGGGCGGCAGACAAGGCCTGGCAGCAGGCCGAAGCCCGGTTGGACCAGGGGAAGATCGGCCATCCCAGTCGGGGGAAGCAGACTTTCGATGAGTACGTGAAGAACACCTGGCTCCCCAACCATCAGGTGGAGCCGTCGACCATGCAGAGTTACACGTACACGCTGCACAGGCACATCCTGCCCAGCTTCGGACCCATGCGAATGGTCGACATCCTTCCCGAGCACGTGAGGGCGTGGGTCGCCAAGCTGAAGGACGACGGCGTCAAGCCGCCGACTATCAAGTACGCCAAGGTCCTGCTCAGCGTCATCTTCACGACCGCGCTCAACGACCAGGTGACGTACATCCACCCGTGCCGTGGTGTAAGAACGCCGACTGTTGCGGTGAAGCCCCGGACTGTGATCACGCCCGAGCAGTTCGACGTGCTCTACCAAGCCCTGCCCGACAGCGACACGCAACTGCTCGTCGAGACCGCGATCGAGACCGGGCTTCGGTGGGGAGAGCTGTCCGAACTCCGGGTGAAGGACCTGAACACAAGAACCCGGATCCTGACCGTGAGCCGTGCCGTGGTCGAGGTCAACCCGAAGTTCCACCCGACCGGTGGGCGCTTCATCGCCAAGGAGTATCCCAAGGACAAGGAGTTCCGTCGGTTCAAGCTGAGCCGGCAGGTGGTCGACAAACTCGAGGAACACGTCAGGAGTGAAGGGCTGGATCGCGACGACCTGTTCTTCACCTGGAAGCACGTTCCGCGGGCTCGTTCGTCGACGAAGGCGCTTCCCGACGTGGACACGCTCGGCTGGACCAAGCCGAACGAGCACAGCAGGACGTACAAGCACGGGACGTTGTCCGCCTACAACGCGGGCAAGTGCCGCTGCGAGTACTGCCGCGCGGCTTTCGCGCACTACAGGGCGAAACGCCGAGGCGAGGAAGGTAAGGACGACCCACGCCAGCCCCGGCAGCGCGACACCGACGGCCACATCCCGGCCGACTGGTTCCGGCGGCAGGTCTGGAAGCCCGCACTCAAAGAAGCCGCCTTGGGAATCAAGGTGCGCATTCACGACATGCGACACGCACATGCCTCGTGGCTGCTGGCTGGCGGCGCGGACCTGCAAGTGGTCAAGGAGCGGCTCGGCCACGCCTCCATCGCCACCACCGAGAAGTACCTACACACTCTGGACGACGCCGACGAGACCGCGCTGGAGGCGTTCTCGAAGATCCGGAACAGGTCGTCGAGGTGAGAAAGCAGCCCCGCGCGAGGGGGGCGAAGACCGAGACACCGAGATCTCGATTTCTGAAGAGGAGGAGGATCTGATCAAGGGAAAGGCAGGAGTCGATTTCGGTCGAGAAGGGGCCGGGTCGTTGGACAAGGTTATTCGGGCACGACGAGCTCCATGGTGGTGCTTCCCCCTGGTTCGCCAGCGCTGCCCGTTGGTGCTGGGTAGTCGGCCCATCGACTCGGGACAGGTGCCCATGGGAGTCCATGACGGTGGAGGGGACACGCTCAATACGTACATGCCGTTCACCGCCTCCACCACGCTCCTCCTCCCAGGGTGGGAGGGCTGAGCCGACATGGAACCGAACGTGCGGGCCGTGCGCCGCATCCAGCGCACGACGATAACCGGAGTCCTCCTCCTCGCGACCATCGCGGCCGTCGTGTCATTCCGCCACATGCATGAACTGTGCCTCCGCCACGGCGAAGACCATCTCGCGGCGGTACTTATCCCACTCGCTGTGGACGGCACGATCGTCGTCGCCTCGATGTCCATTCTCATGGCTAACCGGTACGGCTCCCGAGGTGGTTCCCTGGCCTGGGCGATGCTGCTTGTTGGCAGCCTCGCCAGCTTGGGCGCCAACATCGCCATTGCCGAGCCCAGCCTGACCGGCCGCATCATCGCCGCCTGGCCGAGCGCCGCCTTGATTGGCAGCTACGAGCTCTTGATGTCGCAGATCCGTAGAGCTTCTCGGGCGGCTGCCGCTGCTCCAGGCCAGGTGGTAGCAGAAGGGGAGGTGGGCGGCAGCGATGTCCACGACCTCCTAAAGCAGGCGGATTTTCCTGAGAAGGGAACGGAGGATCTTCGTCGGACAGCCTGGAACTGGGCACGGGAAAACCGTCTGCCTGATGGAGCACTACCCTCGGGCCGGGCCATCGCTGAACAGTTCGCTCGGAGTGCTCGATGGGGACGATGGATCAAGCGAGAAGGTCTTGAAGGAAAGCTGGGGGAGCCGGATCGCTTCCCTGCGGTTTGAACAGTTGCAGGTGTACGTGTGGGACATGCCGTTGCTAGCCAACGAACCGCCGCCACGATCACGGCCAGCAACGCGCAGCCTCGGTATCGGATCACCTCCACGGGCGCGGGGAGCGGGGACCGCGCGCATCCGAACGCCGCGCGACCAGCGGATCACCTCCACGGGCGCGGGGAGCGGGGACCGCGCGCATCCGAACGCCGCGCGACCAGCGGATCACCCCCACGGGCGTGGAGAGCGGTCAACCGTCATATCAACCACGGTCTCGTAAAGCGGATCACCCCCACGGGCGTGGGGAGCGGCGTGAGCATGGTCTTTCTGACCCCGCCCTTGCCGGGGTCACCCCCACGGGCGTGGGGAGCGGACGGGGCAGAGGAGCGGGCCGACGACGTTCAGCGGATCACCCCCACGGGCGTGGGGAGCAGACGAGGAGACGTGACGACGGGCGAACCCGGGCCGGATCATCCCCACGGGCGTGGGGAGCGTTGGATCGCCTGCGGTTACCTGGCGGGCCTGGGCGGATCACCCCCACGGGTGTGGGGAGCGGGTTTCAAGGACATCACGGAGAAGTACGACCAGCGGAACACCCCACGGGCGTGGGGAGCGGGACACGTTGTCCATGAAGTTGGAACGGAGCGCCGGAACACCCCCACGGGCGCGGGGAGCGGCGCGAGCAGGGGCGGGGCCTCCCCTCTCTCCGCGGAACACCCCCACGGGCGTGGGGAGCGGAGGCGCAGGAGCGCCCCGGCCGCTACCTGTACCGGATCACCCCCACGGGCGTGGGGAGCGGTGTGGATCGGATCGAGCAGCGGTTCACTGACCGGATCACCCCCACGGGTGTGGGGAGCGGGCCGGGTGGCTGTGGGGCGAGATCCCGCGGGGCGGATCACCCCCACGGGCGTGGGGAGCGGTTGCTCACCCAGCACGGCTGGGCGGGCGTCTCCGGATCACCCCCACGGACGTGGGGAGCGGGACCGCATGGTGCCCGTCCCGGACCCGCAGGACGGATCACCCCCACGGGCGTGGGGAGCGGAACGCGGCGATCAACCCGGCCGATGGCCCGAACGGATCACCCTTACGGGCGTGGGGAGCGGTACCAGGGGCCGCCGCTCCTGGTGAGGGCGTGGGATCACCCCCACGGGCGTGGGGAGCGGGAAACGCGAGCACGCTCGACCGAGTCCTCGAACGGATCACCCCCACGGGCGTGGGGAGCGGCGGATGTACTTGAGCACCACCGGGGACTCTGGCGGATCACCCCCACGGACGTGGGGAGCGGGATCCGGTCGTCAACAGCGGCACCACCAGCATCGGATCACCCCCACGGGCGTGGGGAGCGGTCACGGCACACGAAGATCACGCTGCGCAGGTAGGGATCACCCCCACGGGCGTGGGGAGCGGGATCGAGTCCAGCCAATCGGCCAGTACCGCACCGGATCACCCCACGGGCGTGGGGAGCGGCCCAGCGCGCGGTCTGGAGCCTGGCCGCCTTTCGGATCACCCCCACGGGCGTGGGGAGCGGCTCGGGGCCGGGGTCGAGGCGGCCCCGCTGCGGATCACCCCCACGGGCGTGGGGAGCGGCCGGCGGGCTCCTGCCATTGCGTCGAACAGAGCGGATCACCCCCACGGGCGTGGGGAGCGGTTCTTCGACCGCTCCGCCCCGGCGGTGGATCGCGGATCACCCCCACGGGCGTGGGGAGCGGGATCTGCCCGCGGGTGGGCGTCTCCTGGCCGCCGGATCACCCCCACGGGCGTGGGGAGCGGGCATTCCGAAGATGGGCATGCAGTCACGTAGACGGATCACCCCCACGGGCGTGGGGAGCGGGCGAGGGAACCAGCTCGAACAAATCGGACATTCGGATCACCCCCACGGGCGTGGGGAGCGGAGCAGCCAGGTGCCGGCGGCGGCGAAGACGGCCGGATCACCCCCACGGGCGTGGGGAGCGGTTGCAACACCCCAGTCCAGGGGATGCGATGGACGGATCACCCCCACGGGCGTGGGGAGCGGACTTACTGACCTGCGAAAATATGGCCGACCTGCGGATATGCGAATGTCGGGGTTTGTCGCCGCCCTGTCGGCCGGAACGCAGGCATCAGTGCTGAGCTGGTGTTTCAGGCAGGAAGCGGATGAGTTGAAGGCCGTCGAAGTCGGCGACGTGACGGCGGCGCTCGCCCGCCGTGCGCACCACGAAGTCCTGCTCGTTGTCCGCGGGGCAGAAGACGCTGCTCCCAGCCGTACAGGTCATGTGACGATCCGGTGCCCGACGGACCGCATTGGTGAGCATCGGATCACCACTTCTCGGCCAATGATCGGATCTCGGCTTCGAGATCCGCTCTCCGCAAGGTCGCCGACAGCGCGCCACGGAGCATCACGGCCGCCTGCCTGAAGACCCACTCAGAAGCCTCCACCTCATCGATGCCGGCTCGGTCCACCAGCAGCACGCCGGCAGGCAGTGCCCCGGCCTCCTCGAGGAGCCCGTCCAAGACAGCTGGAGCGAACTCCGCAGCAAGGCCCGCCGCGTACGCCTGGTTCCACAGCATGCTGGGGCATGAGGAATGGTCGGAGTCTGCCGCGTAGGTGACTTCGAAGCTGGTACTCGCTCCCGCGCTGGGTGTGAATTGCCCGCCCAACAGTGCGCGAGGAGCATGCCCGCCGAAGCGGCGCAGTACCTCCACCACCACTCGCGCCGGACCGGCAGAGATCTGGCCCGCAGGACGGGTTGCTGTCAGCCGTCCTGTTGCGGCATAGGAAGCCTCGGGCAGGTCGTCGGCGACGGCGATCTGACCGCCCCCCTCAACATCAATCAGGATCATGTCGCGGGCCCAATCCGTTCATCTTCCGCCACCAAGGGCCGAACTCTGGGTACTTGTCGATGATGTCGGGATCGTAGTTGCGGCCAGGTGGATGCGTCTTGAGCGCTGCGGCGTGCGCCTCCTCGTAGCCCACATTTTGGTCCATCAGCTTGGCCTCGGCCATCTCGTGCCGCATGAAGTTGGTCTGGCCTTCGGTAAGGGGATGCCCTTCCTGTAAGGACTTGCCGATTCGTTCCAGCATTTCATCGTTGGCGCCCGAGTGATCCAGCCTCCCGAGATGCTGCTGCACCCGTGCGACGTCCCCAGGTGAGTACCCGCTTGCGTGTGGCGAGCCGGAACCTCCCGAGCCCGCGGCCTCGACCCGGTTCTCGCCGGCCGCGTGCTTGCCGATCTCGGCCATCGCGGCGCCGGTCATGGTCGCGCCCGCGGCGATGCCGGCGGCGGAGATGATGTTCAGTGGTACCCCGGCTACTGCTCCTACACCGGTGGCGTCCAAGGCCAGGCCGCCGGCTTCGCCGCCGATGCTCGCCGCCATGAGTGCGGCGCCCGCCGCGGCGAGGGCCATGTCTTCTGGATGGTGCAGCATCGCGTTGCCCACAGAGGCGGCGGCGTTGGCTACATCGGCCAGGATGTTCCCATCGTCTCCGGAGTCCTCGCCGTTGCCCTCCAGGCCCTCGGTGCTGGTGGCGGGCGGCTCCGGCTGCACGGGCTGCTTCAGGAGTTCGTCGCGGCGTCGCAGGATCTGGCTGTGCTGATCGTGAATCCATTGGCCCGCCCGTCCGATGTCGCCGCCGGGAGTGCCACCCAGACCGATGCGGAGCAGAGTGGAGGCGAGCGCCTGACCCGCGTCCTGCAGGTCGCCTCCCGCTGTGCGCAGTTCGTTCGCCAGCGCGGTCAGAAGATCGGCATTCCCGCCGATCAGGCCACGAACGGATGAGGGCGGTGGTGCGGTCCCCGTACGAAGATCTGGCAACTGCGGCACCGGCTGTTTGTCTTCGCGCACCATGCGCTGGACGGTCAGGAATGCGGCGGTGAAGGCATTACGTACCAGATCACGTTGCTCGACCAGGCTGTTGTAGAGTTCCGTGCCCGCGGGACCGACGAGCGCTCCCTGCGTGAGCAGGCGAAGGGCTTTGTCCGCCGCGGGCCCGTGCTCCTCCATGAGGCGTGTGATCGCGCCAAGCGCAGCCCGAGCCTCTTCGGATGTGCTCATGGCCTTTCGTTCCTCCTAAGGAGGGGAGGTGACGTGCCGTAAGCGAAGCCTCTTCTTGGTTGAGGTTAATGATGATGGCTCAAGCCTGAACGTATTAGGACGTAGTGCGTTTGTTTGCCTTATTTAGCAATCAGGTATGAGATTGAACCTGTCGGAGACAATTCGCGCTCATGCAACGCGGAAGGGCGAGCGGCCTAGCGGCGCCGTCTCCTGAGGTACCGCTGGCTGGTTGTAGCGAGTGACCAAGGGTTATCGAGATTCCGAGAGTAGGTGGAGCCGCCTTCGTGTGAAGCTGGCGGAGCAGACAGTACGGCCACCACGGACGTGGGGAGCGGCGGACAGGCACATAGAGGTCCGGCAGCGTGCGCGGATCACCCCCACGGGCGTGGGGAGCGGGAACCGCACGACGGTGCCGCCACGGCTGGAGGAGGATCACCCCCACAGGCGTGGGGAGGACCGGCGTGGCCCATCACCCCGTTCGCTGCCGAGCGGCTCACCCCCACGGGCGTGGGGAGGATGGGGTGGCGTCGCGGTGTGGCTGCCACCAATCCGGCTCACCCCCACGGGCGTGGGGAGGACGTCATATGAGGATCCGGGTTCAACTCCGGAGGCGGCTCACCCCCACGGGCGTGGGGAGGACGCGGAGATGCGCGAGCACAGCGAGACGTTCCGCGGCTCATCCCCACGGGCGTGGGGAGGACCGTGAACCCCCATGCGCTACGTCAAATGTCAGCGGCTCACCCCCACGGGCGTGGGGAGGACGCCTCCAGGGTTGGTGATGCTGCGCCACGCCACCGGCTCACCCCCACGGGCGTGGGGAGGACAGCTCACCGCGCTATTGGAGGACGAAGAACGACGGCTCACCCCCACGGGCGTGGGGAGGACGTTCCCGCGTTCGTCCCTACACACGTGGTCACCGGCTCACCCCCACGGGCGTGGGGAGGACGACACGGCGGTCTACCGTGACGAGATCGGCTACGGCTCGCCCCCACGGGCGTGGGGAGGACTGGCGCACTTCACCTGTAACCAGAGGAAGTGGCGGCTCACCCCCACGGGCGTGGGGAGGACGGTGTCCACCTCCGGGCCGGGCACCAGCTCGACGGCTCACCCCCACGGGCGTGGGGAGGACGGGACCGCGTTCCCCGAGAGCCGAATGGAGGCCGGCTCACCCCCACGGGCGTGGGGAGGACTCCTGAGCCCCCGGGCGAACGCCGGACCCGCGGGGCTCACCCCCACGGGCGTGGGGAGGACCGTCAGCCACCCACAAGGGAGGGCTCTTGGGTCGGCTCACCCCCACGGGCGTGGGGAGGACGAGTACCGCCCTGAGCGTGGTGGGCGTCGTGTCGGCTCACCCCCACGGGCGTGGGAGGACGCGTACCAGCGGGTTACGTCCCACTCTCGCGCCGGCTCACCCCCACGGGCGTGGGGAGGACAGCCGGGCGGAGGTCTCCAACATGGGCACCATTGGCTCACCCCCACGGGCGTGGGGAGGACGGGCGTCCAGGCGTTCATGCGCACCCACGAGGCGGCTCACCCCACGGGCGTGGGGAGGACGCCAGGTGGAACCGCGCCCGCGGACCGCAATTCGGCTCACCCCCACGGGCGTGGGGAGGACCCGGTCCCTGGCGTCGCCCTACTCCCAGCGGGAGGCTCACCCCCACGGGCGTGGGGAGGACAAGACGCGGACGGGGTGCTCTCGTTCCAGCACCGGCTCACCCCCACGGGCGTGGGGAGGACACTCAAGTCCTGATCGACGTCAAGGAAGACTCCGGCTCACCCCCACGGGCGTGGGGAGGACGTCCGCTCTATCTCCACCTGGAAGAGCAGAACCGGCTCACCCCCACGGGCGTGGGGAGGACACTTCGTGAGGTGCAGTTAGTCGGCCGCCCGGCAAAACGATGTCGGCTTTTGACGGCATTCATAGCGGCTGTTGGGCGCTTATCGGAGTGGACCTCGGCAGGGCAGGACGACCTTCGTGATCAGCAGCGTGAGCGGAAAACTGATCGTTTGCGCTCTGTCGCTATGGCGTCTACTCTCCCCGGCCCCAAGATGAGATTTCCTCATGTTTGCCGATCCTCGCCAAAATGTCGGATCCCGACTCTACAGTGTGGATCTCGATTGGCGGTCGTGGAGTTGTCCGCCGATCGTCTTTATAGGCGCTGAGTTGAGGGGCTCGGATGAGCAAATCGGACATCGACCTCGCACTGTGGGGCAAGTCGCGAGGACTGCCGTCCCCTTACCCGTTGGCCTGCCACCTGCTCGATGCCGCGGCGACGGTGGAGGCCCTGTGGGACTCCTATCTGTCGCCCGGTCTTCGGGCGATGCTTGCCTCCGACCTCGGTTGCAGTATGGAGGAGGCACGGAGCCTGCTGGCGTACTGGGCAGCTCTGCACGATGTCTGTAAATGCATGTCCTGCTTCCAAGAGCAAGATCAGAAAGCTTTTTCCGGATTGTCTGGATATGAGGCGCTTTCGGACGTTGCCGTACAACATGACTTCGCTGCGCACGTTTGGCTGGGGCGCTTTTTGCAGTCCAGCGGATACGCAATGGTCCGGAAAAACTCCCCGGCCTTCCGGGTCGCTCAGCTACTGGGCGGACACCACGGCACATTCGCACCCTTCAACCGCCTGGAGTTCACCAATCCGCTGGACTCGCTCCCTGCCTTGGGACGGGGGAAGTGGGAGGAGCAGCGGCGCACGATCGCCTCGCTGATGCGGACGTTGCTGAATGACCCACGGCCACCGGCAACGGTGTCTGCCGCTGGTGGGGCGCTGGCCTGTGCGTTGGTGATTCTCGCGGACTGGCTGGCCAGCCAAGATGACTTTCTCTTGCAGCGACTGAAGGCGGGAGTCCCCGCCTTCGGGGATGTCGACACCTTGCGGGCGCATCTGCAGCAGAGTCGCACGCTGGCTCCCGCCCTCCTGCGTGAAGCCGGGCTTGGCCGATTGACGTTCTCGGCAGGCGGGTTCAGTCATGATTTCCCATTCACTCCGAACGATCTGCAGCGCTCCGTGAGCGAACGACTGCCCGCTCTGATCAGCAGCGAGCCCGGCCTGTTGCTGATCACCGCACCGATGGGTGAGGGCAAGACGGAGGCCGCGCTGCACGCGGGACGCTTGATGGGCGAAGCGGCAGGGATGCCGGGCTACTTCATCGGCCTGCCCACGATGGCGACCTCAGATCAGATGCTGTGGCGGGTGGATGAGTTTCGACGTCGCCGAATCCAGGGAGCCGACTCTCTCACGCTCTTGCACGGGATGGCCTGGCTGAACAGCGCATACACGGCCGAGGGTGATGAAGCTGCCGTGGTGACCGGCGATCCGATGGCGATGCCGTGGTTGCGCGGGAGCAAGCGGGGACTCCTGGCGAATCTGGCGGTAGGAACCATCGATCAAGCGCTCATGGCCGTTCTGAGGGGGCGGCACAACGTGCTGCGAATGCTCGGCCTCGCAGGCAAGGTGCTGGTGGTCGACGAGGTCCACGCCTACGACGCCTACATGCAGGGCCTGCTCAAGGTGCTGCTGGAGTGGCTAGGGTTCTTGAAAGTGCCCGTCGTCCTGCTGTCGGCGACGCTGCCGGTGGCCACGGGACGGCGCCTGGCAGAGGCATACCTGGCTGGCGCCGGCTGCGTGGAGAGCAAGGTGCCGGAGGTGACCTATCCGGGCTGGCTGTACGTGAGCCCAACTGCGGCCGAGTCCGTGCCGGTCGGGAGCCGGGAACGGACGCTCCACGTCGAGCTTCACAAGATCTCGCTCGACGGTGAGCAGCGTCCCATCCGCTCGACGGCATTGCGCCAGGCGCTACGGCCGCTGGTGCAGCAGGGCGGTTGCGCGGCGGTCATCTGCAACACCGTGGCCGAGGCCCAGCGAACCTACCTGGACTTGAAGGCGTGGCTCGGCGATCAGGAGGGCGCAGTCCCAGTGCTCCGGCTGCTGCACTCCCGGTTCCCCGCCTACCGACGGACAGAGATCACCGAGGAGGCGGTGCGCTGGTACGGCAAGGACGCTCAAGGCGCTAGGCCGACCGCGGCGATCCTGGTCGCCACTCAGGTGATCGAGCAGTCGTTGGATCTGGACTTCGATCTTGTCGTCAGCGACTTGGCACCGATGGCCATGCTGCTTCAACGCGCCGGTCGTTGCCAGCGACACACGCGGTACGACGGGTGGCGGCGCAGTTGGGCAGTCGAGAGGGTGGACACCGACGGAGGCGCGCAGTTTCGGCCGAGAATGCGGCTGGTAGTGCTGACTCCGACCGACGACACCGGTGAGGTGCAGATACCGCGTTCGTGGCCGTTCGTGTACCCCACAGCGCTACTACGCCGTACCTGGAAGGCGCTTACAGAGCTTTCCGACCGACAGGTGACCATCCCGGGTGACGTCCAGCAACTCGTTGACCAGGTCTACGACGACAGCTTCGGCGATGTGGCCTCGCCTCTGACGAAGGAAGACCTGGCGCGGCTCGCGGACGAGCAGACCAAGGATCTGTATGCCCAGATGGCCTCTATCCCCGTGCCGAGTGCGGTGGATGACCTGAGCCAGCTCACCGGCGATGACTTCGTGACCGAGTACTCGACTCGACTGGGCGCGGACTCCGGCCGGGTTGTGTGCTGCACGGTCGGTTCCGACGGACGCCTCATGCTCGGAGACCAGCCGCTACCGACAGAGCCGAGGGGCAATAAGGGCAACCGGACCTGGTTCACAAAGGAGCAGGTCCGCCAGGCGCTACTCCACGCGATCCCGGTCCCCGGCACCTGGCTACGGGGACGATCGGACACCAATGCCGCCCCCGAAGCATGGGCCGACAGCCCGCACCTGCGTGACCTCGTCGTGGTCCGGCTGACTGACCAGCAGTCGTCCGGAGTCTTGGGCGATCGAGAGGTATGGCTGTCCCCAGAAGTAGGTCTGTCGGAATTCAGCAGCGATCGCGACCCATCTCCGCGTGTCGGCGCTCTCGATCACAACGAGACGTAACGAACCAGTGAGGACACTCGAAATCCATATCGCTGCCTTGCGTCACGTTGCCGCCACCTTGAGCTACCTCCTTGCCGTACCGATCGAAAGGTCGTCCGAACCGTGCCTTCTCCCCCGATCTCCGACAAGCTGTCACCTCTGGCTCCGCCTGCGATCGCCAGCTACAACGTCCTGGAGCGTTCCTGCGTCCCGGTCAGAAAGGAGGAAAAGCAGCGCAAGGTCGGTCTTCGAGAACTTTTCAGCGCGGCGCACGAGCTGACAGATATCGAGGCGTCACCTCCACCGGCGGCAGCGGGACTGTGGCGAGTTCTCACGGTGATCGCCGCCCGCATCACCGGGCTGGATGACATGACCTGCGGGAGCGACAGGTGGAACGAGCGCCAGGCCGACGTACTGGCAGAGGGCCGTTTCGATCCGGAGAAGGTCGACGACTACTTCAACCGATACGCCGACCGCTTCGATCTCTTCGACTCAAGCCGGCCGTGGCTGCAGGACCCTCGCTTGCGGGATCAATGCAAGACGAGTTCCGGGGTGAACAAGCTCGTCATGTCCAGGCCGGCCGGCAACAACCAGGTGTGGTTTGACCATTCGACGGTGCTGAACCCTCCTCCGCTGCCCACGGATGAGGCGATCTTCCACCTGCTGACGCAGCTGTACTACGGACCATCGGGGCAATGCACCCCTCGAACCGTCGGCACTCTGTCAGGGGGGAACAGCAAGGCGGGGCCGCTGCGGCGGACGGTCTCCTTCCATCCCGTGGGTACCAATGTCTTCGAGTCCCTGGTCGCGGGCATTCCGCCGGCGCACCACTACGCCACCGGCGGGCTTGATCAAGCTCCCTGGGAGGCGGACGAGCTGCCCGATCCCACAGGCATGGCGCCCCGTCCCAGTGGCGTGGGCGGCGTGCTCACAGGGCGTTTCCAGCACGCGGTCCTACTGCAGGGTTCCCCAGATGGGGCGTACGTGACCGACGCCTGGATCACCTGGGCGTGGCGCGACCAGGAGTTCCCGGCGGAAGATCCCTACCTGATCTACCAGCAGAGCAAGGAGGGCGCCTTCTACGCTCGCCATGCGGATGGTACTCGCGCACTGTGGCGGGACTTCGACGCCCTGATCATGGAAGACACCGGCGACAACCATGCACGCCGTCCCATGGTCCTGGCCGCCGTCGAGGACCTGCGCCTGTTCCTGCTGCCCAGCCTGCGGGCCCGTGCCTTCGGCTTCGACCAGGACGGCCAGACGCGCGACAAGGAGTGGACGGTCAGCATCACGCCGGCGCTGCTCACCCTCGCCAACGAGGACGGCGCACCTGCGGCGATCAGCGCCATGCGGCAGGCGGCCGAGAAGCTGGAATCGCAGCTTCGGTACGCGCTACGGCAGGTCTGGATTGCGATCAATGATCCGTCCAACGGAAGTGGCAAGCCGCAGCGCAAAGATATTTCCGAAGGACCCTGGCCCGCTGAGGGTTCTTTCCGCTACTGGCCCCGAGCAGAACGGCTCTTCTGGGCGCGGGTACGCACACGCGATTTCGACGGCGCCGCTGAACAGTTCCTCAGGTTGGCCCTGACCGTCTACGACGAGGTGACCGACCAGGCTGCCGTTCTCCCTCGCGCCAGGCGAGCTGTCGAACTCAAGCGCGGCCTCATCCGCAACGCCCTGAGAAGGAAAGAACAACGGAATCAGTCGAAGGAGATGGTGTGATGGCCGTCTCGCTGGAGACAGCGGACAAGTACGTCACCTACATCCGCAAGAAGGTCAGAGTTCCCGGCAGCCGCGCAGCATTGCGGCGAGGCCTGGGGCGGCCGGTGGATGACGCCGCTACGCGCAGAGCACATTCGGTGGTTGCCGCGTGGCTGCCGTCGGATCGGGTGCGGCCTGCCGTCGAGAACGCTTACTACGGAGTAGCGGCGTTGATCGCGGCCCAACCCCGCCGTCGAGGCGAGAAGGCCGACGCCGAGGACATCGCTCCGCCTGTCCTGGAGGAGCCTGCGAGCGCCCCGGAAGTCGCGAGCAAGGCGACGAGGTCCGAACGCCCGTCCCTCAGTCTGGGAGCGACGCTCGGCCATGCTGTCCGCGACAAGAAACTGAATCGCGACACAGTCGAGGACCGCCTTCATCTGCTGTGCCGTCAGGATGTCTCCGGCCTGCATCGCAAGCTGCCCGCCGTGGTCGGCCAGCTGGCCGCCAAGGAGCTTGAACCCGACTGGGGTCGCCTGCTCCGCGACCTCAGCCGGTGGGAGTACGACCGCAACCTGGTGACCAAGCGGTGGCTGCAGGACTTCTACCGCATCACCGACGCTTCTGAGTCGAACGACAACGACGATCAACCTGAGAGTGAGGACCAGTGAGCAACCCCCGATACCTTGACGTGCACATCCTCCAGACCGTGCCGTTCGCCAACCTCAACCGCGACGACCTCGGATCTCCCAAGAGCCTGATCTACGGCGGCGCGACCCGTACCCGTGTCTCCAGTCAGTGCTGGAAGCGCGCCATACGTCTGGACGTGGAACGAGCCATCAGTGACCCGGCGGTGCGGACGCGGCGCGTTCCAGCCGAGGTCGCCGCCCGGCTCAAAGAGCGGGGCTGGGCCGAGGATGCAGCAGCAGCGGCGGGAGCTCAGATAGTGCTTTCGGCCAACAAGAAGGAGGGACTCAAGCTCGAAGACAAGGGTGGCACATCGGTGCTGCTGTACCTCCCCAAGGCAGCGCTGGACGCGCTCGCGGACCTGGCCGAGGAGCATCGGCAGGCCATCGAGCAGACGATCGGCGTCAAGAAGCCCAAGGCCGTGCTGCCGGTGGACAAGATCGGCGAACTGCTGTCGGAGCGCAACGGCGTGATCAATCTGTTCGGCCGGATGCTGGCCGAGCTTCCCGGTGCCGGGGTTCCCGGTGTCGTCCAGGTCGCACATGCCTTCACCACCCACGAGGTGGCTTCAGAGATCGACTTCTTCACGGCAGTGGACGACTGCCTTCCTGAGGACGAGGTCGGCAGCGGGCACATGAACAGCGCCGAGTTCAGCGCCGGCGTCTTCTACCGCTACGCCAGCCTGGATCTCGTCGGGTTGCGCAAGAACCTGGGTGACGACGTGGCCATGGCTGAGGAGCTGACCAAGGCGTTCCTGACCGCGTTCATCTCGTCTCTTCCCACGGGGAAGCAGACCGCCTCGGCCGCCAACACCCTGCCCGACCTGGTTCACGTGGCGGTACGCGCCGACCGGCCGATCTCCTTCGCCGCCGCGTTCGAAGCTCCGGTACGTCCCGAACGCGGCCTCGCGGTTCCTTCACGCGAGCAGCTCAGTCTCCACGCCACCCGACTGGAGAGGCTGTGGAACACCACCGGGATCATCGACCACGCTTATGCGTGCATCGACGAAAAGCCTCTGGCAGGGCTCGGCGACCCCGTGGACTCTTACCTTGAGCTCGTCGAGCGGGCGGTGACCGCGGCGCACGGCGGAGCTGCGGCATGAGCGGTCTGGTGCTGCGACTGGCCGCGCCGTTGCAGTCCTGGGGTGAGCACAGCGTCTTCACCCAGCGGGACACGCTGCGCTTCCCCACCCGCTCCGGCCTCATCGGCCTGCTCGCCAGTGCCGAGGGGCTCGAACGTGGCCGTTCCCTGGCCGGCTATGAGCAACTGCGGTTCACCGTACGGATCGATCGCCCCGGGGTACGCATGTTGGACTTTCACACGATCGGCGGCGGCCTGCCCCGTGGCGTGCCCCGGCCAGACGGCACACAACGACCGCAGGAGAAAGCGACGATGGTCACCCGGCGCCAGTACCTGGCCGACGCGGCGTTCACCGTGGCGATCCAAGGTCCGGACGACCGGCTGGTTGAGATCGCCGCGGCATTGCGTCAACCACGCTGGCAACCGTATCTGGGGCGACGCTCGTGCCCGCCGGACCACCCTCTGCTGCTCCGCAGCAGCGTCACCGACCCGGTGGCCGACCTGCGCACCCGGGTCCCTATAGCGCGGGCGCTGCGCGAGCACGATCAGCCGGAGGCGGAGTTCATCACCGAGACCGCCGAGAACACGGCTGACGCCGTCACCGAGCTGGCGGATGTCCCGGAGAGCTTCAACCGCTACGACCGGCGCTACCGGACACGAACCGTCAGCATCACCACGCATGCCATGCCCGCGGACCTGTTCGTCAGCGGCGAAGAGTACTGGGACCGCCTCACCGCCTACGTCAAAGAGGAGGAGGGGCGATGACAGCCTGGCTCATGCGCATCCTCCCTGATCTCAGGCGTCGGGACGTCAACAACGACCTGCGCGACCCGGATCGACTACACAAACGGCTGATGTCGATCGTGCCGGACGACATCGGCGAGCAGGCCCGTGCCAAGGCGGGAGTGCTGTTCCGAATTGAAGAGACTCGCCACGGCACCCAACTGCTGGTGCAGAGCTGCATGAAACCTGAGCTGGAGCGCCTGCCGGACGGCTACGGCGAGATCAGCGTGCGCGAACTCGGCGCTCTCCTGGGCACCCTGCGGCCCGGCCTACGGGTGCACTACCGCATCGCCGCGAACCCGTCCAAGCGGCTGGGCACGACCGCCGGCGCAGGCGCCGGAAAGATCAAAGCCCTGCGCGGCGCTGCCGCCGAGGAGTGGTGGGTGGCCAAGGCCGCCGGCCACGGCCTGGCCGTCACGACGGTGCATGCGCAATCCGAGCGCGACATTCGCGCCAAGGGGAACGTACGTCATGCAGTGGTCCGGTTCGACGGCAGTGGCGTGGTCACCGACCCGGACGCTCTTCGCGCGGCCGTTCTGGCCGGCATCGGCCGTGGAAAGAGCTACGGCTGCGGCCTGCTCAGCCTGGCCGTGGCCCGGTGAGCGGCAACGCGCGGCGCAAGCTGGCCTCCCCCACGCTGGCCATGCTGCCCCGGGTGGCCGACTCCCTGTCGTTCCTGTACTCCGAGGCGGTGCGCATCGTGCAGGACGACACCGGAGTCTGTGCTCAGGTCGCCTCCCGCAACGGGACCGACCGTGTCTACCTCCCGACCGCTTCCCTGGCGTGCATTCTGCTTGGCCCCGGAACGTCCATCACACAACCGGCCATGGCCACGATCGCCCGGCACGGCACCTCGCTGGTGTGCGTCGGTGCCGGCGGCGTGCGCAGCTACGCGGGCATCGTGCCTTCGTCGCTCACCACTACCTGGCTGGAGAAGCAGGTTCGTGCCTGGGCCAGCGACGATCTGCGCCTGCAGGTGGCGGTCCGCATGTACGAGATGCGGTTCGGCCGATCCTCCGCTCCCGCAGGCGCTACGCTCGCACAGCTACGCGGCCTGGAGGGACAGCGAATCAAAGCGCTGTACCGGATGATGGCCACCAAGTACCGAATCAAGCGCTTCACCCGCAACTACGATCCCGACTCCTGGGACGACCAGGATCCCGTGAACAAGGCACTGTCAGGGGCCAACTCCTGTATGTACGGCGTCGTCCACGCCGCCGTACTGGCGCTGGGTTGCTCCCCAGCGCTCGGGTTCATTCACAGCGGCACCCAAATGGCCTTTGTCTACGACGTGGCGGACTTGTATAAGGCCCGAATCACCATCCCAATGGCCTTTTCGTTGCACAGTTCCCAGGATCCCGAGCGAGAGGCACGCAGGCGGCTGCGGGAGGAGTTCCGGGCGTTCAAGCTCATGCCGCAGATCGTCACGGACATCCAGACGCTGCTGGATCCCGACAGCAGCGCTGGCGACAAGGTGAGCGACCGAACAGCCGACCTGGTCCACCTGTGGGACCCGGACGCCGGAGCGCTGCCTGCGGGTGTGAACTACGGATACGAGTTCATCGACGTCCCTTTGGAGTGACCGGTGGCATCGATGATCTTAATCTCCACCACTGCCGTCCCCGACCATGTCGGTGGCGCACTGTCGCGCTGGCTCATCGAGCCCTGCCCTGGGCTCTTCGTCGGAACTGTGTCGGCTCGGGTACGCGACGAGCTGTGGGCAGCGGTGAGCGCGAGCGTCGGCGACGGCATGGCAGTACTTGTCCATCCTGCCGACAACGAGCAAGGGTTCGCCATGCGGACATCAGGGCAACGGCGGCGTCACGTCGTCGACTTCGACGGCCTCCAGTTGATCAGGTTCGCCGCTGACGCGGGCAGTCCTCAATCCGATCAAGAGGAAATTCAAGTGAACTTGTGAAACTGCAGGTCGCGAAGTGTCCTCCCCACGCACGTGGGGGTGAGCCGACGTCTACCTGGGGCTGATGGCTCCCCGTTCGGTCCTCCCCACGCACGTGGGGGTGAGCCGCTCGACCTTGCATTGGGGGAGTTCCGATACGGGTCCTCCCCACGCACGTGGGGGTGAGCCGTCCAGGCGTCTCGACGTCAACCGAACCGACTGGTCCTCCCCACGCACGTGGGGGTGAGCCGCGGTGGGTGCGGTGGCTCAGGGACCGGGGTTGGTCCTCCCCACGCACGTGGGGGTGAGCCGCCAGCAGATCCCCACACATGCCGGACTCCCCTGTCCTCCCCACGCACGTGGGGGTGAGCCGCGGTGGGCGCCTTCGTCGGCCACCGCGATGATGTCCTCCCCACGCACGTGGGGGTGAGCCGTCGTCCACGGGCACGTCCGGCAGGGTCACCGGGTCCTCCCCACGCACGTGGGGGTGAGCCGGACGGTTCCCCGTCCGTCCACTTGCCGTCCGCGTCCTCCCCACGCACGTGGGGGTGAGCCGGGCGACCCGGGCCCGGCCGGGCCGGAGGGCGGGTCCTCCCCACGCACGTGGGGGTGAGCCGGAGCACCCGCGCAACCGGGACGGCAGCCCCGTGTCCTCCCCACGCACGTGGGGGTGAGCCGGTGCGTCAGGCTGTGCAGCGGCTGGAGAAGACGTCCTCCCGCCGCACGTGGGGGTGAGCCGGTCCACAACGGCCAGTCGGTCATCGGCAGCAGGTCCTCCCCACGCACGTGGGGGTGAGCCGGGGTGGTCTGACCTGCTGAAGGAGCACAAGCCGTCCTCCCCATGCACGTGGGGGTGAGCCGACGCTCCAGCACCCAAGTGCTGTTACACGGCGGTCCTCCCCAGGCACGTGGGGGTGAGCCGTACGGGCGACGTACGGTCCGCTTCACGTACAGGTCCTCCCCACGCACGTGGGGGTGAGCCGAACGTCACGGTGCAGAACAACAGCACCGTGGTGTCCTCCCCACGCACGTGGGGGTGAGCCGCCGGGGGCGTCGATCACGTACTCGACCAGCGCGTCCTCCCCACGCACGTGGGGGTGAGCCGGAGCGCGGCCTGTCCTCCCCCGACCGGGCCGCGTCCTCCCCACGCACGTGGGGGCGAGCCGTGAGCGAGCACGGCCACGGCCACGGTCTCGAGGTCCTCCCCACGCACGTGGGGGTGAGCCGCGAGCGCACGAGCTCGGGCAGGTGATTGCGGAGTCCTCCCCACGCACGTGGGGTGAGCCGGCGATTGCCGTTGAGTGGGGCGATGCCAATTCGTCCTTCCCACGCACGTGGGGGTGAGCCGGAGCGGGGCCGCCTCGACCCTGGCCACGTCGGGTCCTCCTCACGCACGTGGGGTGAGCCGCGCAGTATGACTGAAACATGTCGCACCAGGCAGTTCTCTCCACGCATGTGGGGGTGAGCCGTGCGGGCTGTAGGCGGTGTCGCCGGGGTGGTAGTCCTCCCCACGCATGTGGGGGTGAGCCGATGACCACCGCGGGCACGCCACCACCACAGGCCGTCCTCCTCACACACGTGAGGGTTCGTGGGGGCCGGGGCCCGACCTGTGACCCCTAAAAGGAAGATCAACATGCATATCTGCGGTTGGGCAGACCCTCCTGGTGTAGTCAATGTGGTGCTGTCAGTTGCTGCAGGATGGTTTGGGTTTCTGGGGATGGGTTGACGCCGAGGGTGTTGAGGCGGGCTTTGAGGTGGCGGGCGCGTTGGCGGGCTTCGTCGGTGCGTCCGAGGGCGCTCAGGAGGCGGATGGCGGATCGGGCGGCGCTCTCCATGTCCGGATCGAGGGCGCATGCCTGGTCGTAGACCTCCAGAGCTCGCTCGTTGCGTCCCGCCTGCTCGTTGAGGGCGCCGAGTTGAAGCAGGGCCTTGATGCTGGCGATGGTGAGCGGCCAACGATGCTCCTGGTCGAGCCAGTCGTATCTGAGGCCCTGGCCAAGCTGTCCCTGGCATAGGGCGGCGGCGGTTTCCAGAGCGGTGAGCTTCTCCTGCTGATTGGTAGCGGTGCGGGCGGCTGCGAGGGCTTGGTGGAAGGCCCACAGGTCCACGTCGATGTGCTGGGCTTCTATGCGGTAGGTCTTGCCGCTGCGTTCTATGAAGTGGGTGTTCCTGTCGTCTGGGGTGGAGGCGTCGCGGAGTGCGGTGCGAAGGTCCTTGAGAGCGGCGTGGAAGCGGTAGCCGGCCAGCGTCTCTTCCAGGTCGGGCCAGAGGTGCTCGCAGATCACCTCGCGGTCCAGCCCTCTCGGATGAAGAGCGAGCAGGAAGAAGAGTTCGAGCGACTTGGTACGTCGGGACAGGTCCACGGGCTTGCCGCATACGTCGATGGCGGGCTCCCCGAGGAGTGTGAACTGTACTGGTCGGAGTGTCGCGCTGGATGGCGGGACAGGGAGGTCGATGGGCCGTTCAGGGTGGTCGACGGGCATGCCGTTGCCGGTGGCGAGCGTATGGAGCATTGATGACGCGGCGTCTGACGGTAGGTGGAAGAGCGCGGTGCCGAGAAGTTCTGCGGTGAGTGGTCCAGATGCCTCGGTAACGCGGTGGTTCTGGTCGAGTTCGCAGGTGGTTCCCGAAGTTGTGCGCCCAGCCAGTACGGCTCCGAGTCCGAGACGGGCTGACACGCCCAGGAGGGTCTCCAGGTAGGAGTGGCCGTCTGGGCAGGAGGCGGTCAGTAGCAGCGCGGGCAGGGGCTCGCCGGGCTCGGCCTGGCGAAGTTGATGAATGTCGTCTGCCTCGTAGTCCTGGAGAAGCCCGTGGCGGGCGACGAGTTGTTCTTCGAGGTGGTTGACGGCTTCATCGAGGGTCGCGGTGAGGCAGAGTTCTGGCAGATATGCGACCAGGGTGGTGAGGTTGTCGCCGAACCAGCGTTCGGCGTCTTGAACGGGGATGATGACGGTGGCGCGGTAGGCATCGGCCTGAGTGAGCAGGTCCAGGACGATGGCCCGAATGCAGTCATCGGCTCCCGGGCCCGTGAGGGCCAGGTGCAGCCCGGACAGGGGCAGGTGAACGAGTGCGTCGTTGAGGATCCCGGCTTTCAGCGTGAGAGGTGGATCGATCTCGAACGCGGAGCTGACCAGTTCGAGATCGTCCGGGCGGGCCGCTTCGGGGTCGCTATTGCGGTGTGCGTGTTCCAGAGCTCGTACGGCCGGGTGTTGAGGCTCTGGGGCGAGCACGCTGATGGGTTCGTCGATGGCAGGGGCGGAAAGACGGCGCCGGCGATGGAGCCGGGTGGCGGCCAGCGCGACGGCAATCCCCGCGGCGAAGGAGAGTGCCATCATCCCGCCCTGGGGCAGGACGACTACCTCGGAAGAGGCCACCTCCACGTTGGGCCCGAGAATCCGCGGCGCGGGTTCAGCTGAAGGGCGGGGCGCGCGGAAGTCGACGACAGACCCGGTGCTGAGGTGAGGCGGGACCATCTCGCTGAGGGACCACTGGCGCGGCCCTGTCTCAGATATGAGCCGCGACGCGAGGCCCCGGCGGTGAGGCGGTTCCTCGGCGAGGCGCGACGAAGGAAGACGGCGAGTCACCTGGGCTGTGTGCTGCGAGAGGGTGCGGCGGTGGACCGGCTTGGCCTTCTGAGCGTCGTCCCCACGCTTGGGCAGAATCAGTCGCCATCCCGGTTCCAGCACGTCGGGGTCAGACAGCCGTGTTCCGCCGGGCTGCGGGCGCCCCTTGTTCAGCTTGAAGATCTTCTTGTACTGGGCTCCCTTGCCAAGGTGCTGCTTGGAGATTCCCCACAGGGTGTCGCCAGGAGCGACGGTATGCGTCCGTGGCCGTGCGTGCTCGGGTTGCTTGGCGTCGGCGGGCAGGTGAAGGATGCAGCCGGGTTGCAGCCACTCGCCGCGCGTGAAGGGGCGGCCGTCGTTCATGGTGCGGCCCTGGTTCAGGGCGATGATGTCCTGGTAGCGCATCGGGTCGCCGAGCCGCTTCTCGGCGATCGTCCAGAGGGTATCCCTCTGCTGGACGACGTAGGACACGTAGGGCTTCGGCGTCTCAACCTTGTCCGGCTCCGCAGATGCGGTGTGCTCGGGCATGTCCGTGAAGGTGACGGCCATCGCTGCGGCTGGGATCAGGTCGCGGGGTGCGGCGATGGGGGCGGTCGCGGCTACGGTGATCGTGGCTATCAGGTACGCGGCCAGTCGTTGAAACGGCAGCCGTACCTGGCTCCGCCGCGCGCGGACCGCACCTACCAGTTCCACCGCCACCGCGAGGGCGAACAAGGCCCAGCACGCCCACACGGTCGCCAGAAGCAGGGTCTTGATGACGACGGGTTCGCCCGGAGTGGCCAGGTCGTCGATGGTCGGCAGGTCGATCGGCCAGAAGAAGATCAGAAGGATCACGGGGATCCCGGCCACCAGGGCGATCAGCGCAGCGCCGGCGGCGGTTCTGGCGAGCAGAGGATGACGTAGCCCGTACATCGTCATGGTTGTCCTTGTTCGATGCCGTGGAACATCCGCGCGGCGGCGGTGGCTGTGGCGGTGACGGTTCCGATGCCGATCAGGGAGATCAGTGTGGTGGGCTTGGACACGGTGACCGTGACCTGCACCTGGTTGGCGGCCGTGGAGACGGTGCCGGTGTGGCCGGCGGCGGACAGGTAGGCGCGGGCGGCGTACAGCGCCTGAGCCGCGTCGATCTCGAACCGGCCTTCGGCGTAGGCGCGACCTGCGTTCATCTGTCCGGCTCCGGCGCGAGCGGCTTCCTCGGCCGTGGCGTAGGCCTCGCGGTATGCCTGAATCTTGGTGCCGCCATCCACCATGAGGCCGGCGCAAAGCAGTAGCGCGAATGTGATCACTGCGGTGAACACCGTGACGGAACCCCGCTCGTCGCCCAGGTTCACTGCTGGTCTCCTCGGGCGCGATAAGGATCGACCGGGCTGGTGAAACTGCTGGTGATGTTCTTGGTGCCGGGGATTCCCGGTATGGCGAGGTCTGCCAACTCCACCTCGCATGAGACACGTGCGACCACCGCAGACGGCCTGCCCAGCGATGCGGACAAACCTGTGGTGTCCACGGTCACCGACGGCGCGCACGCCACTCCTTCACGAGCGAGTGCCGCTCGTGCGCTCGTCACAGCAGCCGATCTCGCAGTGGCTGGATCGCGGGCGATGGATGCTTGGCGGGCGGCGTCGCGTGCGGCGGCGTCGAGGGCGTTGCGGGCGAGGGCGACGCGGCCCAGCCCGATGACCATCAGCAGCAGGGAGATCAGCGCTGGCGCGATGATCGCCATCTCCAGGGCTATGGAGCCACGCTGACGAGTCATCCCGTGGTCCACCTTTCGACGGGAGCGCGGGCGACCTGGGTCACGGTGAGCGTCAGCAGGGGGACCAGGGTGATGGCCTGGCCGGTGACCGACACTTCAACGGTGTTCGCGTCGCGCGTGACAGTGACAGCCGGATTGTTGAGGAACGATCCGCCGACCTGGTGAATGAAGCGTTCGGCTGTCGTCTGGCCGGTTGACAGGCTTGAACCATGGGTCCGGCCGGCACGCAGTCCTTCCTGGGCGGCGGCCATGGCGAGGGTTCTGGCGTGGAACCACAACGCGGTGTTCAGGGTGAGCAGGACGAGTAGGAGCACCGCCGGATAGACCAGGGCGGCCTCCAAAGTCCCGGATCCTCGCTCACGTGCGCTCATTTGATTTTGGCGAGCTGTTCGTTCACGACGGAGGTGATCTTTGTGCCTACGGTGATGGCCAGCAGGAAGACCACGGCCGCGATGATCACCCATTCCACGGTCGATGCGCCGCGTTCGGGGTCGAGGCCGCGTCGTACGGCATGACGGTTGAGCAGCACTTCGAGTCGTACGGCGATGGCGAGCACGCGGTTATGGATCAACGAGAACCTCCGGAGAGCGGGTCAGCCGCCGGTCATCCGCGCGAAGGCGGGGTAGCCGAGCAGCAGCAGGAATCCGAGGACCGACAGGGCCATCGGGACGGTCATGGTCTCGGTACGGGATCTGGCCTTGGAGATCTCGGCCGACAGATCGGCCTCGCGCAGGGACTGGGCCTTGGCCATCAAGGTGTCGAGGATGCTCGCGCCTCGGGTGCCGGCCAGCTGGGCGATGGCGGCCATGTCCGCCAGTTCGGGGGCTCCGATCTCCGCCGACAGGCGGGTGAGTTCGTCCCACGCGCTGCCGGAGCCTCGGCGCGCGGGATCCAGTGCCTGGGCCAGTCGCTGGAAGGTCCACCCATGGCCGATCTTGGCTGCGGACTCCAGGGCCTCGGCTGGTCCGGCTCCCGCGGCGCGGGCGAGCGCGACCAGGTCGAGGTAGGCGACGATGGCCTGCCGGAACGCCGCACGCGCCTCTGCGGCCTGACCGCGGATGGCGGCATCGGGAGCGAAGAACACCGCGACGGCGAACGCCAGACACGCGGCCCAGGAGACGAGCCAGGGCAGGGTGACGCCGAGCAGCGAGCACCACGCCCAGAACACGAACGGACCGGCCACCCCCAGAGCGATCATCAGCGCCTTCTGGGCGATGTAGTCGTGGGGCGTCTTGCCGAGTACGGCGAGATCCGTGTGCGGCACCCGCGCGCCGATCAGCGTTCTCGCGAGCCTGCTGACCAGCCGTGTTTTCCAGCCTTCGTCAGGTTCCGCAGGTGCGCCCGGCCTGAGGCGTTCCATCGCGAGGGCGAGCGCGGGAGGGGCAGGGAAGGCGGCGGCCAGGGTGAGAGCGATCCCGAGGCCGCTGATCGCGCCGCTGGCCAACACGAGCCCGATCATGATGCTTCACCGGCGGTGTTGTTGAGGAAGCGGTGTCCCTTGGGTGGCTTGGCCAGGCGGTGCAGCCACGAGAACGCGCTGGCGTACAGGCCGATGACGATCGTAAGTACGAGCTGCCCGCCGACCGTGCCGAACGGAACGACGTACGTGGTGTTGAGCAGCGCGAAGGCGGTGTAGCCGAGCAGCGCGCCGACGACCCAGCGGGCGGTGACGCGGTGGGTGGCGCGTTCGGCGTTGATCTCGCGCCGGGCGGCGACGTCCTTGGCGACCGTACGGGCCAGGCGTTGCAGGACCTCGCGCAGTCCTTGCCCGCGGGCCCGGCACGCCAGGATGAGCGCGGCGGCGATCATGTCGCCGGTCGGGTCGGTCAAGTCGTCAGCGAACGCCCGTAGTGCCTGCTCGGTGGGTGTGCGGTAGGCCAGCCTACGAGCAAGTGCCCGTACCTCCGTGGCGATCGGCGCGGGCGGATGGTCGGCACTGGAGCGCAACGCCTCCTCGATGCCCGCACTGCCACCCAGGACGTCAGCCAGATGGCGGATCCAGGCTTCCAGCGCTTCGAGTCGTTCGATCCGCCGGACGGCGTCACGGCTGCTCAGCATGCGAGGCAGCGCCACCGCGCCCGCTGCGGCTCCGGCGGCGGCGACCGGCCAGCCTGTCAGCCACCACGTCACACAGAATGCGGCCATCCCGCACGCCAACGGAATGACCGTGGTCCGGGGTATCCGGCGCCGTGGCGGGCGGGGCGGTCGTACCGGAACCCGTTGTGATCCGGCGGCGGTGATCAGCGGCCCCGCGATCAGCGCCGCCCCGGCCAGGGCGGCCAGCCAGCCGGTCATGCCCAGCCCCCGGTGAACAGGTTGGCGTCGAAGCTCGCCGCGACCAGCTCGTCCATGCACTGCGGGATCGTGTTCGGCACCGCACGTCCGTCCGGTCCGGGTACGTAGACGCGGTTGACCGATGGTTCCAGGCCGTCGGCCGGAGGCAGGACCTCGTGGATTTCGGCGACGTAGCGGTGGTTGACCAGGCCGTCCAGGTCGTGGCGAAGCTCGTGCCGTAGATGGACGACGAAGTCGACGGCCATGCCGATGGTCCGGAACAGGGTCTCCGGTGCGATCGACAGGCCACCTGATCCGGCCAGGATCAGCATCCGGGCGAAGACTTGGTCGGCGGAGTCGGCGTGCATGGTGCAGATGGAGCCGGCGCCGCCGGTGTTCATCGCCTCCAGCATCGGGACCAGTTCGTCCCCGCGGACCTCGCCGACGATGATGCGGCGGGCGTTGAAGCGGAGAGCGTCCTCGATCAGCTGGTGCAGGGTGATCGTGCCGAAGCCTTCGGTGTTGCCCTCGCGGGCCTCCAGTGCGAGCACATCTCGGTGCCGGTCGGGCTGGGCGTGGAGGAAGAGTTCGTACTCCTTCTCGATGGTGGCGATCCGCTCGTCCGGGTCGATCTCGGCCGCCAGGGCTCGGGCGAAGGTGGTCTTTCCGTCGCCCATCCCGCCGGTGATCACGATGTCCTTGTGGGCGCGTACGGCGGCGGCCAGGAACGCGCGGCAGCCCTTGTCCAGGGTGTCGGCCGCCATCAGGTCGTCCAGGTCGGCGTGAAGCATGCCGTGCCTGCGGATCGACAGGCTCGGGCGCGGGGTGACGCCCATCAGCGCGGCGATACGCGTCCGCCCGACGGACAGGTGCAGACGCGGGCGGGCGATCGAGAAGTCCCGAGCGGTCTGGCCCTGGTAGGCGGCCCACCGGCGGACGTCACCCACCAGTTCCTCGTCGCTGTCGGCGATCGGTGGGCCGGGCAGCTTGCGGCCGTCCCGATAGGTGATCCACACCTGGTCGCATCCGTTGACGTCGATGTTCTCCACGTCGGGGTCGTCGACGAACGGCTGCAGACGTCCCAAGGCGAAGATCTCGTTGTAGATCGCCTCGGCCAGCAGCCGTTCCTCTGACAGGGTGGGAACGTTCCGGCCGGCCAGCGTCCTGCTGTCTGCGTATTCGCGGACGAGGTCGATGATGACCGCCCGTGCGTACTCCCGGACAGCCTCGTCACCGGTCACCGTGGCGTTGTCGAGCGCCTCGGTCACCTGCGGCAGGATCTTCCGCACCGCCCTCTGCACGTCGAAGCTCACGCCGTCACCCGTTCGCACAGCTTGGTGCCGAGCGAGCGTGCGGCCCGCAGTAGCAGCGAACGCGACAGATACCGCTCGCTTCCGGAACCGTGCGTCAGGACCGTCGCCGCCTTCGGATCACGCGGAAGGTGGCCGATTACCTCTACTCCCAGAGTCTTGGCCACCTCCCTGCGCCCATAGGGTCCGTCGCCGGTCAGCAGCATTTGCGGAGTGGCTCGGTGGTTGATCTCCGCCAGACGAGGAGCGAGCGCGGACAGATCTCGTAGCGTGGGCTGGGCGATGACAAGAATCTGATCTGCTCCGGCCAGCAGCGGGCTCGGGGTATCCGCTCCGCCGATCCGCCCGACGTCGGCGATCACGTCTCCGGCCATGGTGGCGAAGGTTTCGGCGATGCCGGGCCACAGCGGCTGGACCGACGGCACCTGAGAGGGACTGGCCAGTCCCGGCAGAATTCGGCGGTTTTCCAGGCCGTTCAGCTGAAGCGCCTGCTCAGCCAAGGTGGCCGACACATCCGCGCCGCGCCTCAGTTGCACTGCCCATTCACCGAGGCCGCGGTCCTGTCGGTGACCGACCAGATACCCGGACAGGACGCTGCCACCGGCGGGGTCGCACTCGGCGAACAGCACCTCACGTGGCCAGGTGAGCGTCAGGGCCAGCCCGGCTGTCGTGACGCCGGGGCTGTGTCCACCCGAACACAGAACGATCAACATGGGCGGCTCACCCGGCCCGCGACTGCAACACGATGGCCACCTGGCCCTCAGCCGCCTGGCGGGCCAGAGTCGTCCCGGCCGCTGCTGGGACGATCAGGTCGACCACGACCAGCCCGTCCGCGTCCGGCTGGCCGACCCGATCCACCCTGGCCGCCTGATCCTGCGCGGGCCCATGGCCTGCTTCATTGGGCGAGACCGCAGTAGCTACGACGCGGTCACCGGGCTGGATGCCCCTTGCTGGCAGTCGGCTGGGCTTCAGCGCCACCGGTACCACTGCCTCACCTGGCGCCGGCACCAGCGTCTCGGTCACATGCGTGGGTGACAGGAGGCTGCCCGCCTTCAAGTCGATCGCGGCCCGCTTTCCGATCACCATGCTCTTACCGGCCGCATCCACTGTCTGGACCGCCGCGTCCAGCCCGAGCGCGACCGTACGTAGATCCTGAGCCTGGAGTGACTGGCCGACCGGTACGTCACGAGCCATGACCAGCACCGGAACCCGCTCACTGGCGACTCCGTACACCTGCCAGGCGACCAGGGCGCCGAGCGCGGTCAACGCGACGCCGGCCACGAGCATCATCGGGCTGCGTCGCCCCGGCAGCGGTCGCAGCTGGGTCGTTTCTCTGGGCGGCGAGAGCCGCTGAAGCAATGTCAACGTCTATCCCTCCGTGACAAGCGCCTGGGCTTCGACAACCCGGACCGGGAACGTGACCGACCTCGTGATCGGTGGCAGGGTTCCACCGGCGCCGCCTGAGCCGTGCCACGTACCGCCCCAGGTCACCGACACCGTTACCTGGCGGGCCTGAGCTGGCTGCTGATACTGATACGAGCACGTTGAGCTCTGTTGCCCGGCCGATCGGGCGGGGTCGTAGGCGGTGCCGGGGCCGTTGCAGATCAAGCTGTGGCCCTCGCCGGTATCGACGGTCATCCGCTGCGGCCTGGCGGTCGCCTCGGCCCAGACCGCCCCGGTGCTCAGCCGCTTGGCTTTGGGCGCCCACTGCCCCTTGGCCAGGTAGAACCAGTGGGGGAGCCCGACCAGCGCGTCCCTGCCGCGCGGCGGAGCGGTGAGTACCCTCGGCAGCGTGATGGGGATTCGTTTGTACGCCTGCTGAGCGAGTTGCTCGGCAGCCGCCTTGGTGTGCTGGTTGTCGAGCCAGACGAGCTTCTGGCTCCCATTGGAGCATTTGAGCAGGTACCAGGCGCCGTCCTTGACCGGCTCGCTGCTGAGGGTCCTGTCGGGATCGGCGGATCCCTGGCCCACCTTCTGCAGCCCGTTCGCGTACCACCATCGTTGGTAGGAACAGGTGACCTTCGGTTTCGCCTTTGATTGGACAGCGGGTGTGCGACTGGGCTTGTCGCGGGCCGAGATGAGGTAGTCGAAATAGTTGCGTGACACGCCGACGCCGTCCCCGTGGTCGTTTCCGGCCGGGACGACAGCGATTCCGGCCAACAGGAGATGAGTCATGTATCCGGCGAGCATGGCGTATCCAACTGGTCGACCTTCGCGACCCGCCACCCGCCGTCCGCCTCCTTGGCGAAGGCGGCGATCATGTGGGTGCCGGGCATGCCATGAGTGAGGTGCTTTCCCGTCCGGTAGTCCGCTTGGCCGCCCTTACTACCGTCCTGGCAGTCGTGCAGGACGGCACTGGTGCCTCGGATCTGCACATCGAAGGTGTGCAGGATGGGGTATCCGTAGGTAACCCGGCCTCTGGCGCGAAGGGCTTCGATGCCTTTCAACATCGTGTCCAGAAGGGGCTGGGTCACGACCGGCTCAAGAATCGCTCGGCGCTGTTCGGCAAGAGCACGTTCGGCCTGTGGCCCGACACGGTAGAGCTCCCGGTAGATGGCCAGGATGGCGTCCTTGCCCCGGGTGGGCTGGGGAGTGGGTGTTGGGGCGGCTGAGGGTAGCGCCGCCGTTGAAGCTGGTTCGGGGGAGGAACCGCCGGACTGGCATGCGACCACGGCGCTTGCTGCCGTGAGGAGCATCGCCGCCCAGGGCATGACTCGTCTGGATCTTGGAGAATGGACTCTCACCGACCAGAATCCTTACGTGGAGGAATTGATTCGCTACTCATGGTGGTGAGGCTAGGGTGCCATCGCTCTCCGTGCCCTAACGGCCAGGACAGTCGATCATTACCCGATATTTATTCGCAGCTCTGTTGGTGCGTACTCCTTGCTCCGGTCGGCGATCCGCGAAGCTCGAGGGTTGTTCCTTGCACAACATGACTGCGCTCTGGGATTGCATCAGCTATTGCATTACGCCATTGCGCCGCGTAGCACGGTGACCGGTGCGCCCGCTGTCTGTGCGGCCAGCGACTCGACCGGGGGCGGGAGCGGGAGGCGGTCGAGCGTGACCAAGTCGCCCTTTGCCGAGAAGTCCCCCCGCCCAGATCGCCGCCAGCCTGGCCGGGAGACGCGGCTGAACGCGCGACGTCGTTCAGCGAGTCGACTGCGCCTTGGTCCTATGGACTGCATTGCTTCGGCGAAGCCGAGCATCCGTCGCAGCACACCGCGCTCGTTCCGGCGGATCAACCGGGGCATCGCTTCGAGCAATCGGGCGGTGCCGGCGGGGGTGAAGTTCGAGTCGGGGCGGGCATCAGAAACTGGTGGCTGACGCATCCTGCGGATCCGCATCCTGGCCAGCAGGTGCGCCGGTACGCTGGCGGATCTCATGATCGGTGGCGGGCAGGCGGCCGACATCACGATTGCGCATAGATCTGCAGATTTTCCGAATGGGGATGGATTATGCGGTTGTGGAGGCATCTCCCCGCCGTTCGCGACTCGTCGCGGCGCGCCGTCATGGCCGCAGAGCGCGGCTTGTCGCGCCGACCGGGTGGCGTCCTCCTCCCCGCGAGTCGTTTCTCAGGGCTGCTCGGCACCGAGGCCGCCGCGTGGGCGTGGTCGCGGCGGCGGTGCTCCTGGCTCTGATGGCCGGGTTGTGGATGGTCTCGCGCATCGATCCGCTCCCCCGCCCGCAGGCCGTGCTGGAGGATGAGCCGTCCGAGACATCCACGCCCGCGCCGATCCGCGTCATCGTCGACCCGCCGACCCTCCCCGCCGGCCGCACGGTGCGGGTGACTGCCTTCTGCCCTGATCCCGTCGCCGGCGCCGATACCGGCGCGAGCGCCGTCTCCGGCGCATTCGGGAAGCTGGACCTCGACAAGTCATCGTCCGGAGCGCTGTACGCGGACACCGAAGTCGATTCCGCACTCCCCCCGGGCAGATACTGGGTGATCGTCGGCTGCAAGGGGAGGGTGACGTTCGGCACCGCTGAACTTATGGTCGCCAAGGCCACGAACACGCCCAAGCCGTCCGGCCCAGCGCGGATCGCGACGACCCAGGTCACGCTCGCCAAGGCCAGGCCGGGGTCCTGGCGTTCATATCCTGCTCCTGACCGCATGGTCGTTGAGACCGCCGTCCCCGACGCTCCCGGCCTGATCGTCTTCGAACTCAAGGTGACGCACGTGTTGCGAGTGCCCATCGACGATCCCGACGTGACGGCCTTGCGCGCGGGTGCCGCGGGCGGCTCGCCAACCCAGTTCGCCGAGCGCAGGCTGGGCGTCGTCAACATCGACGAGAGCAATGTCGTTCTGCCGACCGCCTTTGGCACACCGGTCGTCAAGGCTGAAGCCGGCGCGCGCGAGGCCGTCGTCACCTTCACCGGCGTTGCGTACGGCAGCTTCAATTCCGAGGTGGGCGGTTACATCGGCGTCGAGTACACCCCTCCAGCCACGGACGGAAACGTGCCTCCGCTGACCGGCCACGAGGTCGTCATTTCCGCCACTGACTGGATGGTGGCCGGGGTCAGCGGGCCCGCCCCGCTCGCCCAGGACACGCGGTTCCTGCGCCTGAGCGGAGGCAGCGCGGCGCGCGCGGCCTTCGCGCAGGACGGGAAGGCCGAGTCCGTCGCCGGCTATCTCACCAATGATGACCAGATGGGCGGCTACATCGAAGGGCCGGATGAGGACGAGGAGACGCCGGAGGAGCCGGAACCTGGGCTTCTGGCCCAGGGGTGGACGGTACTGGAGTGGGTGTGCGGGGCGGCTGGATCGCTCTTTCTCCTGCAGAGCCTGGTGCGCGCGGTCGGCGGCGCGTGGTGGCGCCGGCGGCGCAACTGGCTGCTCTTGGCCGTGCTGGTAACGGCGTATCTTCCCTTTGCCGGAGTTGGCCAAGAATACGGCTTGGGGTGGGCGACGCTGCTCCTGGTGCCTGTCCTTCCTGTGGTGACGCTCGTCTCGGCGGCCCGCGCGGTGCCCGGTGGCGGCCGGGCGGCGGTCGCGGTGGGTTCGGCCGCGGCGGCTGCGACGGGTGCGGCCGCCGCATTGTGGGCGCTGATGGTGCTGGGCGCTGGGACGCCGGTCCTCGTGGCGACGATCGGCCTGGCGATCGTCGGGGGCGCTGCCGCGGTCGTTCCGCGGTGGCGGGTATGGCTGCCGGGGGTCGCCTTCGTGATATTCGGCTCCGGAGCGCTGCTGGGCGGCAGGGCGCTGGTGGCGGGGGTCGGCCTGGACACCGCCGTGATGGCGACGCTGGTTGCCGTGGCCTGGTCGGTGGTGGCGTTCGCCTGGACCACCGAGGTGGCCCGCCGCTGGTCGTCGCGCGCCGCGCTACGTTGTGCCGTGACTGTGTCGCTGGCGCTTGGTGTCGTGGCGTCCATACTCATTCCCACCATGTGGGACTTCGGAGATTGGGGAGAGTCCCACTACGACTGGTCGCTGCTCGGCCTCATCGCGTACGGGCCACCGTTGCTGGCCCTGGCCATGCTTGTTCTCCGCGCACGGCGGGCCGGACAGAGGCCAGAAGGGGTGACCGACGCGACCGCCTTCCACACGGCCGTACTCTTCCTGCTTCTGCTGCGAGCGCCGGCACTGACCGTGTCCGGGTTCCTTGGGGTTGCGGTGGTCCTGGCCTGGGCCGGGGCGCATTGGCTGCTGCCAGCCGCCGGCCTGGGCAGTGATGTGGTGCGTCGGCCGGTCTCCCCGGACGAGCACCGCCTGCTCGTACGCGACCTGATCAGGCGCAGGTTCGCCCGGCGCGCCCTGACGGACCTGCTGCGGCAACGGCAGGCCGGCGACGGCTTCGAGGAGCAGCACGCGGCGCTGGAGCGGGCCGGCGACCAGCGGTTCGGACCCGTCGACTCCGATCTCGCACTCGCCACCCTTGCCGGACGCAGCCCGTGGCACAACGCGATGGCCGCGTTCGGGGTCGGAACGGTGCTGTCACTGCCGTTCTCCGCCGTGCGGATCGTGGAATCGGTGCGGAGCGGGCAGACGGCGGCCAACGAGCTGGTGATCGCGGTGCTGGCGGTGCTGTCGCTGCCGGTGCTGTGCATGGTGTTCGGTTACTTCTACCCGCGCGTCCGCGGTGCCGGGCCGATCGCGAAGTCGCTGACCTTCCTGCTGGCGGCGCTGCTCGTCGAACTGCCCATGTTCGTCCAGCCGCTGGTCATCGCCGCCCCCCAGAACGCGAACCCGGACGTCACACCGCTGCCCATCTCCAGCGAGGCACTCATCGGTGTGCTGGTGGCGGTGGGCAACATCACGGTCGTCAGTATCGGGCTCGGATTGTGGTGGGAGTGGCGGCTGGTGTCGCTGGCCGGGGAGCCGTGGGCGCGGGTCAGGAACGTCCGCACCCTGCGCGCCCTGGCCGCGCCGCTGGCTGCCGTGGCCATCGCGATCGCGACGGCCGCAGCGACCGCGCTGGTGAACAATGTGATCGCACCACTGCCCACGGTTCAGGTGCCTCCGCAAGACTCCAATCCTTCGACGTTGCCGACAGCCCGGCCGTAGCGTCACTCGTGGTGGTAACGTCCCGCCCATGCCCTCCGAAACGCGTAACCGGGGCATGTACGCGCTGAACGGCCGCCAGCGCAAGCCGACAGCGAAACCGCTATTTAACATGGCGAACAGAAGGGGAACCCTCGCCTCCTGGTCGGGAGTCGCCCCTCCGCAGGGTCACGGGGAAAGGTAAAGGGTCGCCCGCTGGGCTGGCCCTCGCGCGGCCTCCAGCATCTGTTGCGAGGCTGCATTCATGAACTCTTCCAGAGCGCTGAGTGCTTGGTCACGGCGGGCGTTCAGCTCCACCTGATCTTCCGAGGAAGAGATCCTCCACGCGGCATCTAGTGCCTGGGTAGCCAGGTGATTCAGCGCCGGATCTGCTGTGACGAGCTGGAGTCTGAAGAGCGCAGACTTGGCGCTCGCTCGCCGCGCGAACGAGATATCACGTGCCGCCACATCGGTCGGCCCGTCGAGATCCTCCCTGTGCCGATGCCACCGATCGTTTTGACTGTAGCGATACGACGTCAGGGCATCGGCGAACGCGCCGTAAGTAGCCAACCGTTCCTGCCACAGGCGCTCATCCCACGCATGCCGCCTCGCCTGCCGGGCGGTACGCAGCTGGAAAACATAGGTGGCCGAAGCACCCAACAGCGTGCCGGCGATCGCGATCAGACTTGCTAAAGCGTTTCCCATCTCACCAGTGGAGCATGAGCGAGACTCCGCCAGCCGCTCCCCTTCAGGAGTTGATTGATCGTTCGGCCAGTTGATCGACTGGCTGGTCGACATTGGCCTACAGAGGATGCCACCTGCGTGAGGGATCTCTCGTGACGAGGGAGGACAAGCGGTTGGCCAGCTCGGCGCGGGCCGCGGGGTTGTGTTCGGCTCCTCGGATGAAGGCGCTGAGGCTGCGGACCTCGCGGATCTCGGCCAGCTGCGCCAAGCTGGAGTCCTCGTCTCTGTCGATTCCGTAGGCCCTCCTGAACTCGCTCCACAGGGAAGGCGGGTGTCCGAAGCGGCGGGGGCGCAGGTAGATGGGCATGAAGTCGTATTGGGGCGGTCCGATGCCGACGGAGTCCCAGTCGATGAGGACCCAGCCCTTGTGAGGGTGGGCGAGCAGGTTGTTGGTATGGGCGTCCCCATGCACCAGCACCGTTGGCAGCGTGGCGGCGAGCTGCGCGAAGCTCTCCTCCAGTTCGGTGCATCGTGTGATCAGCCAGTCCCGTTCGCCCTCCGACAGGACCGTCGATGCGCTCGCGTCAGCCGCGGTGCTCCCCATAGGCCGGATAGGGGGAAACGGGAACGAGGGCAACGGATGTCGGTGAAGGGTGCGCAACAGGCGGGCCAGGGGGGTGATGTCGGCGGGGCTCGCGTTGGTCTGAGGGAGGTACTCCCAGAAGGTCGCCAGATGGGCGCCGATGACGATGGGCTGGGCTACGTCGAGTGGCCGGAGGGCGGGGAAGCCTTGGTCGGCGAGCCAGCCGGCGGTTCGGACAGCGACGCGCATCCGTTCCAGCACTGAGGCGTTGCGGATCCGGGCGACGGCGTTCTCCTGCGGCAGGTGGTAGATCGCGTTGGCGTGGACGCGGAGGAGGCGGGCGCCGCGGGAGTCGAGCCCGGCCTGTCGGCAGGCATCGGACAAGGTTGTTCTGTAGGGGGCATCGACTGGCTGTGTGCTCATCGCGGAGGTTGGTGCTCCCAGCGGGGCCCGGCTGGTCAGACGATCGGCGTTCTGCCGTCTGATCTCCGGAACTCTAGGCAACGTCGGCCCACTCATCATGTACGCGCTCGGTGAAGGCGGCAACACGTGGATCCCTGGCGGGCAGCGATCGGTGGAAGCCCTGGAATCGGCTGCGGGTCCGCGTGGACGTGACGCTCGCGATGCTGGGGGTCGTCTGCTCGGCTACGGCCAGCGCGGCGTCGAGATCCCCACTTTTGACGTGGGCGGTGGCCAGGTTCAGCAGGCAGAACAGCCGGTCGCGGGCGCGATCAGTGCTCTTGCCCGTCAGCGCCTCGTCAAGGCGGGGAAGTGCGGCGGTCACGTCACCTATTCCGACCAGGGAGTGGGCGATCTCGGCCGCGAGTTCGGGTGCGTCGAAGTAGCCGATCCAGGCTGGCTCTTCTGCGAGGTCGCTGGCGTTGTGTTCGCGTTCGGCGGCAAGGAGGGCTTGGCGGCAGGCGGTGGCCGCGTGCGTGTCGCCCTTTTCGTACAGCCGGGCACAGGCGCGGGCCTCGGCCACATGTGCGAGAGCGCGTACGGCTGGGGTGGTGGTGGAGTGGGCGATGTCGTCGTGGGCGGCGCGGGCGAGGTAGAGGGCCTCGTCGGCGTGATCTCGGTTCAGGGCCTGCTGGCTGAGCCGTATGAGGACGAAGGCATCGAATCCGCGCGCCTGGGTGCCCGAGGCCTTGGACAGGCGCAGGGCTTGGATGTAGTGGCGCTGGGCCAAGCCGTGTCGCTCGAGGTCGTAGGCCATCCACCCGGACAACTGGAGCATCTGGGCGGCTGCGGCGAACAGGTCGCGGCCCACGGTGTCGGTGTAGCTGGCGCGTAGCAAGGGAGCCACGTGGTCGTGCAGGTACGTTGTCACCGCACTGCGTACCAGCCCGCTTCCTCGGGCGTGGTCGAGGCCGGCGAACCAGGCGCATGTCTCCTGGATCTGGGCGACCTGGCGGTGCGTCACCTGTCTGCTGTTCGCTTGCCTGCCAGGAGTCGAGTCGGCGAGCCCGTACCGCCATCCGGCGATGGCCTCGGATATGGCGGGAGGGGCGAAGCCGAGCGCGGACAGGGCTTGGGCACGGGCGTAATCCATCTCGCACGCCAGCAGTTCGGCGACGCACTCGACCGTGACGGACAGAGATCTTTCGTAGCGCAGGGCTAGGTCGGAGATCGCAGGTGCGAAGGCCACCGGCCAGACGTCGTTCAGTGTGACCGGCTGCCCCAAGCGGGCGGCGAGCACCGCAACGATCACGCGGGCTACCGCCAACTCCGGTGCTGTTGATCCCGACAGGTAGCGCCCGATGCTGACCCTGCTCACGCTCACCCCGGCTTCACGGGCGAGCGGATGCGCGTTGACTGCCGCGGCGAAGCTTTCTTGCTTACTGAAACCGGCCGCGGCATATAGACGCGAAAGTCCGTTCATTTCGTCCTTTCCTTCGCCATCAGGAGGACAAACGGGTCTGCAGGATAACACTGCGTTATCGATCAATCACGGCGATGTTCAGGGATGAACAATACGTTCCTCCTGCACGAGTGCCCGACTTGAAAAGCCTGGTCAGGGGGCTGTCCGTGAGATTTCCTTGGGCCCCGGCAAGCGAGCGGGACGTCGGTGTCCTCGCTGGTACCTGAGGAGATGCCAATGACGACCGAAGGGAAGCGGGCAGCATGTCCGCCGGAGCCGCGTTGTAGGCACGAGGGGTGTGTGGGTGGTTTCGCCATAAATGGCGAATTCCTTGGTGAAATAGTGCTGCCGGGGAGAGACAGCTCGACGCCGGTGGCTCGGCACTTTGTGGGACGTGCACTGATGGCCGCCGGACATCAGTGTGTGAGTGACGCGCAGCTCGTGACCAGCGAGTTGTTCACCAACGCGCTCACCCATACCCATTCGGGAAGGCCGGGAGGGCTGGTCGTCGTAGAGCTGATGGCGAGCGGCGACGGCCTGGCGCGCATCGAGGTGATCGATGAGGGATCGGCGACCCTTCCCCGCCCACGAACGCCGGACGATGGCAATCCCCATGGGCGGGGCTTGTACCTGGTCGAACAGGTGTCGAAACGGTGGGGGATACGCCTGGAGCCGTACGGGCACAAGCGGGTCTGGGCGGAGGTTCCGACGAAGGAAGCCGTGTCAGAGGGGCTGCCCGATGCGTCGTGCCTGGAGGTGACGTCGTGGTGAGCGGTTCCCGAGGGCAGGTCTCGTACGTCGAATGTCCCCGCTCCTGTATCCCCCCGCGGAGCGGCCACGTGTACGTGCACCCCGCTTCCGAGGCCGGCTTCATTGCCTCGACGAGGAGTTTCGTAGCAGAGAGACCGCGATGATCAGCGCCACGTCCGAGTACATCCACAGCGACATTCATTCCACCGTCGCTCATCACCTCGGTGGTGGCCGGTGGGCCATCTCCGACCTTCCTGAGCTGATCATCGACGCTGCGACGGCGCTGCGGCACATCATGTGGCGGGACATCGAGAAGGGCAAACAGATCATGTACCGACAGTCGGGGGAGGAGGTGACGCCCGACAAGGTCCGTACGCGGGTTCAGGCGCTGCTGGCCGAGGCCCGTGCCGTGCTGGCGGTTGGCGACGCCGACGGTGACCACTGGCTCGAAGCCCGTATGGACGAGGTGACCTATCTGCTCTGCCTGGCGCAGCTTGTCCTGGGGCGGCTCCCGGGCGAGAGGGGAGCCGCCTGCGTGGTCTGCCAGCGCAGTGACCGGCCTCTCCGCCAGATCGGGCTGTCCTCAAGCACGGGGCTCGTGTTCGCGTGCAAGGACACGTGCTTGGAGCGCGTCCTCGGGATACAGCCATGACCACGTCAGATGTCTCGTACTGACGCATCGATTCGTAACTTAACTCCGCATGGTTCCGCACTCAGGCTCTGGTTTGCCGTGCAAGGCCGTGCACAGACTCCCGATATGGAGGCGTCATGAAGCTAAGGTTCTACGGCAAGGGCGGCAGCGAGCAGGACGAGTGCCCCTCGGTCTCGGTGGACGAGGACACCCTCGACCTCGTCTTCGTCGGTATCCCGATCGACGATTCCGACGTGATCGCCGAGATCGAGAAGCACAGCCGCATCTACTCGACCGAGCAGGCGTTCCTCATCCCCAAAGAGCTGCGCAAGGCGATCTGGGAGGCACTGGGTGGCCACCATCCCGACTTTGGCTGAGCTGTTCGCGAAGGCTCAGCACTCGGTCACGCATCTGGAGATGCGCGACATCTACGGCGTCAGCCGGGGTTACCGGGCGTGGCGCGACGGCGTCCCGGTCGAGGAGATCTCCCGTTACGACTATCTCAAGCCGTGGGTGGAGCTGGTCGCCGGTCATGTCGCTCGCGGCGTCGGCTTTCGCCGCGCGCGGATCGTGTCCGAGCCGGTCAGTGACTACATCCGGTACGAGCACGGCATAACCCCGTCGGCCAACCTGGCCGCCGGCGAGCAGGTTCGCTGGCTGCCCCGCCCACGCGCCCGCGACCTGGCCCTGCCAGGCTGCGACTTCTGGCAGTTCGACGGCGGCCTGGTCCGGTTCGCGTTCCAGGACGGCGATGGCGAGAAAGCCGGAAACGAGCTGTCGGACGATCCCGTCGTGATCGACCTGTGCGCGTCGGCGTTCGAGGCCGTATGGGAACGGGCCATCGATCATCAGGATTACCGGCCCGTCTAGTCCGCACGTGTCCAAGCCGCAGTCGTCCAGTGTTCAGCAGGCCCGCCAGGCCATCGCCGCCCGGCTGCGCGAGATCATGCGTGACGCCGGGCTGAACAATCGCGAACTCGCCAGGCGGGCCGGCTGGCACGAAGCGAAGTGTTCTCGTTTCATCCACGCGCGGACGGCGCCCTCCGACGAGGACATTCGCGCATGGTGCACTATTTGCGGCGTGCCGGAGGAGATCCCCAACCTGATCGCCGCCAGCCGTACGGTCGAGAACGCCTACGTGGAGTGGCGCAGGGTCAACCGGAGCGTGAAGCGCCTTCAGGAGCTGCGGCTCGACCTGTACGAGCAGACCACGCTCTTCCGCTTCTACTGCTCCACCGTCATCCCTTGGCCCATGCAGACACCCCGGTATATGCGGGCGCTGATAGCGAGCGGCACGGAGTTTCGCAGGACCGGGGCCACGGATGTCGACGAAGGGGTGCAGGCACGGATGGCCCGGCAGGAACGCTACCTGGGACCGGCCAGCCGCCGCCGCTGCGCCATGATCGTGGAGGAGTCGGTGCTGTACAGCCGGGTCGGCGACGACGGCGTCATGCGTGAACAGCTTCTCCATCTCCTCACCGGTATGCAGCAGGTCAACCTCTCCTTCGGCATCGTGCCGATGTCCGCACGCCGGCCCCTCGCCGAGAAGGAAACGTTCTCGATCTATGACGAGTCGCGCGTGTTCGTCGAGCTTCTCTCCGCCGCGGTCACCATCACCGCGCCGCGGGAGATCGAGCTGTATGTGCGCTACTTCGCCGAGCTGGCCGCCGTCACCGCGTACGGCGACAACGCGCGCGTCCTCATCGCGAAGGCCATCACCGCCAGGGCCTGAACTCGCGCGCAAACTCGTGCACACTCGTTGAGGCGTTGCCGCGCGCGCTCCTACGGTCCAAGACATGAACCGTCACGGGTCCACACACCCACACCGTCAACGAACTGCGCGCCACGAGCACGCCGGTTCCTGACGCGGTTGGGACCTCCCATGAACAGCGTCATGCTGGCCGCCATGATCCAGCCATGCTTCTCATCCACCTCGCATATCGAGAAGCCGACCGCGTCAGAGCGGGAAGACCTACCAGTGAGCGAGGACCAAGAGCAGTTGAGCCCCGCCCCTACACGGGCAAGCTGACGATTGGAGTGCACATGAGCACGACATCGCGCACCACCCTGCTGATCTTGGACTGCTACACCGTCGAACCCTCTGGCCTGGGGGTTCCGCCGTACCTGTCCACCTACGCCCGAGCCGCCTACGGCGCGCTGCGCACGGCGCAACCGCGCGCCCGGGTCGCCTACCTCACGATTGACGACGTCCGCTGGTGCCTGAACGGCGGCCGGCCGTACGAGCGGCCTCCGCTGTCGGATCGGCTCACCTACTCGGCCACCGCCAACCGGGAGGATGCGCTGCGCCTGCTCCACGACGCCGCCCTCACCGTGGTGATCGCCGGGGATGCCGTGCCTTCGGTACATCTGCAGGCGCAGAACGGTTCGGTCGAGGAGATCGCGCGGGCCCTGGCCTGCACGCGCGGACGCCGCGTGCTGCTCGGCCCACTGGCCACCTACGCACTGGCCGACCCGGCTACCTATGGCGGGCTGTTCGACGCTGTCCACACGCACACGCTCACCTCGGCCGACATCACCGCCGGAAGCCGTCAGGCAGCCCCGTACGAACGGCTGGCCGCCGATCGCGTCGACTACCGCGACCTGGTCGACCAGTTGTGCTGGACGCCGGTCGCCGAGATCGAGCTCTACCGGGGTTGTACCCGGCGCCGCTTCTGCGACTTCTGCAACGAGCCCGTCAAAGCCCCGGTCGTGGACTTCCGGCCGGTCGAGGACGTCCTGGCCGAGGTGGCCATCCTGCACGCCGGCGGCGTACGACACTTCCGGCTCGGGCAGCAGACCTGCTTCTTCTCCTACCTGAACCGCGACGCCGGGGCCATCGAGAAGCTGCTGGCCGGCATCCGGGAGTCCGCCGCCCCCGACCTGGTGACACTGCACATCGACAACGCCGATCCACTCGCCGTCGCCTCACCGGCTGGAGCGAAGATCGCCCGCCTCGTCGCAGCACACTGCACCGAGGGCAACTGCGCACCGATGGGCATCGAGTCCTTCGACCCGGCGGTCATCAAGCGCAACACCCTCACCTGCACGCCCGACATCCTCGTCCGAGCCGTCGAGCACGTGAACCAGGCGGGCGCCCAAGTCGGCCCCAGCGGACTGAGCACCCTGCTCCCCGGCCTCAACCTGATCTACGGACTCCCTGGCGAGACACATCGCACCCACTACGAGAACCTCGCCGGGCTGGCGCGCATCCTGGACGGCGGGCTGTTGTGCCACCGCATCAACGTCCGGCAGGCCCGCGCCTACCCCGGCACACCACTGGCCGCGATACAGGAGCAGGAGCCGCCACCTTCGGCCGAGTACTTCACGAGCTGGAAGGCGGACATCGACCATGTCTTCGACCAGCCGATGAAGCAGCGCGTCTACCCCAAGGGCCGAAAGATCACTGACCTGCACTCCTTCTTCGTCACGACCCGCGGCACCTGGCATCGGCGTCTCGGCTCCTACCCGATCCAGATCGTGGAACGTGACGCCGTCCGCCCGCTGTACGAGATCGCCGACATGGCCGTCACCGCCCACGCGCCCCGCCACATCTACGGAGAACGGGATGACGCTCCGACAGGAGTCTGACCAACGCCGCACCTCCTTACGTCCCTCCGTGTCGCACGTCGGGGTGCTGGTGCCCTGGGCCAACGCGGTCGTGGAGACCGAACTGCCGGAGTGGAGCCGTGGGCGAACGGTATGGCACCATGCGCGTCTGGTGCCCGCCCACGGCGGTACGGCGCTGGATGAGGACTTCCTGTCCGGCCTGGTCGAAGCTGTCCCGCAGGCACTCCACCAGCTGTCCCGGCTATCGCTCGACCGGGTTTACCTGGCGTGCACATCGGCAGCCTTCACCCAGCTCAACCGCCTCACCGAACTCACGGCCGGTTCCCAGGTGCGCGTGGTCAGCGCGTTCGAGGCAATCCTGGCCCAGCTTCAGAAGCGCGGCGTGCGGAAGATCGCGTTGGCCACGCCCTACCCGCGTGAGATCACGGAGGTAGAGGTCACCCAGTTCGCCGAGCGGGGCGTCCTTGTCACGGGCTCGGCGAGCCTCGGCCTGGCCGACGGATACGCCGAGGTCACCCTCAACCAACAGGCTGCGCTCGTGGATCAGTTGGGAAGGGAGGCGGTACGGCAAGCGGACGCGATCGTACTGTCCTGTACGGGCTGGCCCACCCAGGCCGCGATCACGATGCTGCGGCGTCGGCTGGGACGGCTCGTGACCTCCTCGAACGCCGCCATCGCCCTGCACGCCCTCGGGAGCGCCCGTGAACACCACCGATGAGACCCCTGAACTAGCCCCCCGCCTGTACGACCTGGTCTCGGTCGTCAGCGCGCAGGAGGAGGTGAAGGCGGCGGTCGAGGCCAACCACGACAACAACCAATGGTGGCCACTGCATGTGGACGACTGGCGGATACGGATGCTCGTGGCCGGATGGAGCACCCGCGTGTCCTACGCGATGGTGGGCGTCTACGCCGAGGTGGTGAAGAAGGCCGACGCCTATGGCTGGGAAGAACTCATCGGCTTCCAGGACTCCGAGGTTGTCGAGCTCGTACGCCCGCTCGGCCTGGCGGACGCCCGCGTCCGTTACCTCCGCTCGCTGGAGGACTTCGTCGTCGCCTCGGAGATTCGCGGCCGGCGCCCTGCCACCATGCCGGTTGACGAGTTCATCGAGGCGTTCGCCGCCGAGGTGAACGGCGCCTCGTACAAGGTCGCTCAGTGCACCGCCCTCTATGCCCGCGGCTACCACTGCGGCATCATCCCCGTCGACTCCGGCATGGTCAGTAAGCTCGCCCCGCTGCTCGGCATGGAGGTGGGCAGCGGGGCGTTCGCTCACGAGCGGATGCGGCTTCTGCTGGAGGCTTGCGCCGCCGCGGACCGCTCCCGCTACCGAGACCTCGTCACCACCCGCGGCTATCGAGTCACCATTCCTGACCAGGCAACGCCCACATGGTGGCTGCACCTGGTCCTGATCTACTTCAAGCGCCTGTTCCTCAACCCGCCGGTCAGCCCGAGGCTGTGCGCGGACCGGCCCGCCTGCTCCACCGTCCTCGACTGCGGCCATCCGCCCCAACCACGGTTGAGGTGACCAGGTGCCCTGTCTCGGCGTGATCGGCAACATCTCGATCGACACCACCCGGTACCCCGACGGCCGCACCTACGTCCTGATCGGCGGCGCCGCATTACACGTCGCCCTGGGCGCCGCCCGAGCCGGAACGACCGCCCGTCCAGCTGCGGTCATCGGCGCGGATCTCACCCGCTTACACGCTCTCCCATGGCCCGAGGAGCTTGGCTTGTCCCATGTGGCCACGGTCGCCGGAGCATCATGCCGGTTCGACATCACCTACGGCACGGACGGTCAGGTCATCGGACTGATCGCCGCCTTTGGCTGCGCGGCGGCTCTCACCACGCACGCACTGGACGTGCTGAACGGATCAGACTGCGATCACTGGCACGTATGCTGCCGCCGCCCCTTGGACATCGGACCAATCCTGGAGCGGCTCGTGACGGCGGGGCATTCGTTCAGCCTGGACTTTCACCTCACCTCCGCCGCCGAGCAGATCCACGCGGCCAAGAACGCTTTACCGCATGCCCGGACGGTGTTCGTCAACGCCGCCGAGTACCGGCTCCTGGACGATTTCATCGCCGTGAACGAGCTGGCCACCGTGGTCGTCTCCAATGGGCCGGGCGCAGTCATCCTGCTGCGCTACGGCCACGCGATCACCACCGAATCCCCGCAAAGCGGCCCAGTGACGGAGGTGACCGGCGCAGGAGACACCCTCGCCGGCGCCTTCCTGGCCGGCATCCTTCAAGGCTCGACGGAACGGGAAGCGCTCGCGTCGGCCGTGACCGCGGCCACTCACCAGGCTCGTGACGCAGGTCTGCCATACGAATCCCCGTAGATCACAGGGAGGCTTCACCGTGGCGCTCTATTACGTGGCCCACCGTCTGTTCGCCGCCCATGACCGCGCCTTAGGCGCCTACGTCGCGCGCCACCTCGCCCGCCGCTTCGGGCCGGACGCCGTGTTCCTACCCTTCTGCGACACAGACGAGGAAAACCTCGACCACCCCTGCAAGGGCCGACGCCTGTTCGAACTCGACAGCGAACGCCTGGCCCGGATCGACGCCATGGTCGCCATCCTCCACGGCCCAAGCCTCGACGACGGCGTCTGCATGGAAATCGGCTACGCAGCCGGCCGAGGCGTTCCCGTCCTTGCGGTCACCACCGATTTCCAGGTCTACGGCCCCGCCGCCGACACCACACGACGCTCGCCGTTCCCCGACCCGCTCCTCCAGCATGTGGTGAGCCGGATGATCTCCGTGCCTCACCTCGGTCCCGTGGGCGCTGAGGGCGATCGGTTCGAGCGCTTCCTCGCCCAGAACCTGCACGCCGTCAACCGAGCAGTCACCGAGGCAGTTCACGCTCTGGCAAGCGAACTCACCTCACGTCCAGCCCTGCCGCCTGCCCCAGTCTATGGCCAGCGGCTGGCCTATCTGGAGCCTCCCCTGTACGGAGACAAGGGGTGGACGGCTCAGGTCTCCGATGCTCTACGCGCCCACGGGATCGTCACTCACCACGCCGGGCGGTTCAGCAACGCCTCGGAGGCCGCAGCCGATTGGACCGCCCTGGCGCGGGCGAGCCTGGCCGTGGTGGACGTCCGAGGACCCGAGACACCTCCTGGCGCGGCCTTGGTCATCGGCGCGTGCGCGGCCACCGGCCGTCCCGTCTTCGCCCCTGAGCCCGGTTGCTGGTGGACCTTCGCACACGGACGCGAGCCCAACCACCGCAACCTCATGATCCAGTACGGCCTGACCGGCACCTTCAGCGACCTCGACGAACTCACCAAGCGTCTGGAGGCCTGATGGCAACCGACCACGAGATATGGGCTGACCGCTACGAGGTGATCGTCCTGGAAGGCTGCGACGGCGTGGGCAAAACGACCTACGCCACGGCGCTCGCCACCAAATACGGCTACCGGATAGTCCACGCCGACCGCACCCCCGAAGGAGCAGACCTCTTCCAGCGCCACCAGGCCATTCTGACGCGACCCGGCCGCCTGGTCCTGGACCGCAGCTTCATCAGCGAACTCGTCTACGGCCCGCTACTGCACGGCCGCTGCCGACTCGCCATGTCACAGACCACCGAGTTGCTCGGCATGGTGGCCGCCCGCCGAGGTGTCCTCATTCACCTCACCGCCACGCCGGAGCAGATCCAAGCCCGCCTTCTCGCCCGCGACGGAACGGCACCCACCCTTGACGAGCTGCGGACGCTCATCGCCCGATACTTCACGGTGTTCGCGGACCTGGCTCGGCATACGGAAGTCCTCACCGTGGACAACGAACAGGCGGCCTGACACGACGTACGAGAGAAGCTGTTCGCCTGACCCGCGGGGATGATGGCCGCTAGGCTCGCAGCCGTCTGTCATCCTCACGGAGCGCATGAGGCTCCACTGCCACGGGAGAATCGGGTGCACCTCCGCGACGTCCAGAAGCGGGCCTGGGAGAACAAGCTGGCCAAGGGGTTCAACACCTCTGACATGCCGCTGGAGTTCGCGCTCGCCCATGGTGAACTCTCTGAAGCCTTCGAAGCCGCTCGCAAGCGCCCCGAGACCCTCGGTGAGGAACTCGCCGATGTCCTGATCTTCCTGGCCAGCATCGCGGAGATGTCCGGCATCGACCTCGATTCCGCCGTCGAGACCAAGATGGCGAAGAACGAGGCCCGCCGGTACGAGCGTGGCCCAAATGGGACCTTGATCAAGATTGGCGAACAGAACCAGCAGGGCTAAAGCTTCCCCACATTGCTCCGCCTCGTATGCGACTGCTCGCCGTACTTCTTGGCGTAGAACGTGATCAGCGTGCTGGTCGAGATGTGCTTGCCGGCGGAGAATCTGGAACTTCGCCGTGAACTCAGCCGACCAGGCCAGAGCTGACACGCTGGCCGCGCAATTTGTGTAAACCTTCGCTCGCGTCGGTTCGCTGAGCCGCAAGGTAGAGGTATTATCGCAGGCCAGAGAGCGTCCCATCGCGAGTTGAGCAACTCGCCCCAGAGCGGTGTCCTGCAGGGGTGGAATTGGGTGTATGGGACTTCCCAGGCTGTCTGCCCGTCCACAGCGACACCAGGAACTGGCCGCTGCGCACACCATGCACAACGCCGCCGAACAACTCGGCAGCGATCAAGCCCCGGTCCAGCTGGCTGGCCTGTACGCCCTTGAACGCCTTGCCCAGGACACCCCCGCTCTCCAGCAGACCATCGTGAATGCGATCTGCGCTTATCTCCGCATGCCCTGGGCCGCGCCCCGGGCAGTGCCGCCACCAGCGACCCCCGAAGTACTGCCGCCCTACTCGGAGACGACAGCCAGGATTCCGAGCAGGATAAACCCAATGTGTCTGTACTCAACGGCGCGAGGCGCGGCCTCGGCCGCCGAGGGGGAGTCGCTGAGCCGTTCCTGCCCCGCGGCGAAGACGGCTGCGAGCACGGCCGTACCGATCATGGTCGTGGCGGTGGTGATCAGCGTTGCGGGCAGGGTGCGGAGCTTGACGAGCTCCGCCGCCACGATGTTCCGGAAATCGTTGGTCATGTTAGGCGTCCCGCCGAATGAATAGGCAGGCGGCGACGGCAAGCAGCCCAGCGGCCCAGGCGGTCATGACGAGGCCGCCAGGCAGCGGGTCGAGCATCGCGAGCTTCGGAACATCCCCACGGGCATGAGGACCGGATCTCCCAGTAGGTGGGGCCCTCCTCCCATTGCGGAACACCCCCACGGGCGTGGGGACCAGTTCACGCGAGCCGCGCGCGAGCATCTCGAAACCGAACACCCCAACGGGCGTGGGAGCGGCAGCGATCAGTCGGCATCCGGCATCCGGCATCCGGCATCCAACTCCCCGATCACCCCCACGGCGGTGGAAACCGGATCATCTTATTTGCCCTGGTGGGCACGGGAGCCGGAATACCCCCCATGGGCGTGAGGACCGGGAGGATGCCATCTGGCAGGCTGACCGGATCTACGGAACACCCTCACGGGCGTGGGGACCGGGACCCTGCGTAAGACGTTCCACTGCAACGACGCCGGAACACCTCCACGGGCGTGGGGACCGGTGACGGGCGGGAACGGTGCGGGCGGGCCTGGGCGGAACACCCCCACGGGCGTGGGGACCGGCATTGATCTCTCGCTCTCTTATTGTGGTCCGACGGAACACCCCCACGGCGTGGGGCCCGGACCGGAGCGACCGGCGCCGACAATCCGGTGGTCGGAACACCCCCACGGGCGTGGGGACCGGGTCCGCTCTATCTCCACCTGGAGGAGCAAAACCGGAACACCCCCACGGGCGTGGGGGCCGGAAGAGGCGGACGGGGTGCTCTCGTTCCAGCACCGGAACACCCCCACGGGCGTGGGGACCGGGCAGTACTACGCGGACACCTTCGGAGATCAGCCGGAACACCCCCACGGGCGTGGGGACCGGTCCGGCTCGGACGTGTCGGCCTGGATGTCGATCGGAACACCCCCACGGGCGTGGGGACCGGTTCTGGGCTCTCATGAGCGTTGCCGCGCTGGCCGGAACACCCCCACGGGCGTGGGGACCGGCCAAGTTTGATCAGCAGCCGCTCGGGGGTGACCGGAACACCCCCACGGGCGTGGGGACCGGGCGCGCACCGCCGCTTTGATCCGCGCGTCGAGCGGAACACCCCCACGGGCGTGGGGACCGGTGCCGGCGGGCTGCTCAACGCCGTTGAATTTCCGGAACACCCCCACGGGCGTGGGGACCGGATCGCCACCTGGTTGTTGGGCAGCACCTCCACGGGAACACCCCCACGGGCGTGGGGACCGGTTCAGCCATAAGCGCGAATAGGCGTGAATAGGCGGAACACCCCCACGGGCGTGGGGACCGGGACCTGAGTGGTCCAAGGTGGCTCGCTGAGGACCGGAACACCCCCACGGGCGTGGGGACCGGCTGGAGGTCTGTCCGTCCAGGTCAGCGAGCCGCTGGAACACCCCCACGGGCGTGGGGGCCGGACGATGCTGCGCACCATCCCCGCCACGCGGAGAGGAACACCCCCACGGGCGTGGGGACCGGTCCCGGGCGTTGTCCCGCCAGCGCTCCTGCAGCGGAACACCCCCACGGGCGTGGGGACCGGGAGGAGGTCGAGCATGGTGCGGCCCATGGTGGCGGAACACCCCCACGGGCGTGGGGACCGGGCCGCGCTGCCCGCCCGTGCGATCGCGCGGAGCGGAACACCCCCACGGGCGTGGGGACCGGGTTCTTGGTCGGGTGGGCTACTTCTGGTGGGCCGGAACACCCCCACGGGCGTGGGGACCGGCAGTTCATGCATGTGTTGTTGGGGGGCCGAAGCGGAACACCCCCACGGGCGTGGGGACCGGGCGAAGGTCACCCAGCCGCTGCTGGTCTTCCACAGGAACACCCCCACGGGCGTGGGGACCGGACCACCGACGAGCGCGCCCGCGAGGACGTCAGCGGAACACCCCCACGGGCGTGGGGACCGGCATCGCCATGCCGTGCAGGTGGTCGACGTCATCGGAACACCCCCACGGGCGTGGGGACCGGACTTACTGACCTGGGGATATGTCTGCGACCAGGGGATATTCCGGTGTCGGGGTTTGTCGCACTTGAGCAATATGGGATCTAGCCGCAGCCATGGTTGTCCCTTATCAAGGTCTGAGGGCACAGATGTTCCGGTTCGGTCTGAGCCTAGACGGCTCGCTCAGGTCGTGGCCTGTATCCCACATGCCACCGCAGCTCGGCAAGCTCGTCGTCAGTAACGTCAGCGCGAATGTCCACAGACAGCACGAGTTCGTAGGTGTCCCCCACCGGCACACCGTACCGTCGCGACGCGCTGAGAGATCATGCTGTTAGGAGTTCTTGCTCGCGCGTCTCGCCGGCCGAGAACGCTTCAGCCCTGGTCCAGGCTTGGCCAGTCGAGTGACCGGTCGTAGGCCGATGAGTGGCCGCTTTAGCGCGGCCGACCGGGGTTGCGGCATAACCCCAGGTCGGTGCGGAATGAGGGGCGGCCAGTCGCCGCCCCGACTGTGCTGGCGGACGTCAGCATTAAGAAGAGGTGGCGGGATCTCGGCGCTCTGAGTTCAAATCGCTCCTCCACTAATATTGTTTTCCTGATTTACCTTTCCCGCCTTTTCGGAGCTATAAATGGATGGCTCTTTTTCGTTTTCCCTGGCTCTCGATGATTAAGCCTGTCGCAAGTTCGCCTCAAGAGTATTGGTAAAGACTCACCGAATGTCGTTGATCTGGACCCCGTTTCGGGATGTAATTGAATCGAACAAAGGCAGTGCGATGCGAAATGTGTCGCAGAAAATGGAGGCAGATCATGTCGCATGCGGCTCCTGGTAAGAGCGTTCCCGCCAACGTTCCTGGCGAGAATCTCACGCCGGAAGACATGGCGCGGGTCGCGCCGGAGGACTGGGTGGCGATTCGACGGCTGGCGCGCGGCTACTGCCGCACGGTGGACGCCACGCGAGCCCGGAAACGAATGGATGGAAGCGCCACGATCGTCAAGCAGGGGCACGCGCCGTATGGCACCGACGACGTTTCGGATGACGTCACCCAAGATGCGCTTCTTCTCTTCGCGCAGCGGCTCAGGGACATCTCCGCTTCGTGCGGTGAGGCTCCTGAGAGCACGGCGGATGCTCCCGCGTGGGTCTACGTTCGGCGCGATGGGGGCGAGATGACGATCTCGCGTACGACGCTACACAGGTGGGCGGTCCGGGACGCGGCCGCGCGGAACGGCTACCGGATGGATGTGCCCCCGAGTGAGCTCGACGCCACGCCCGGTGCTCAGCTCATGCGGCCGGTGCCGCGCGCGGTGAACGTCACGAGGGCGGCGACGGCTTTCTGTTCCGCTCAGAACAGTGCGGCTGTCTTCCGGCAGGCGTTCGGAGACGGTCAGGACTTCCCGGTCCTTCGAGACGTGATGGAGGTCGCGGCACATGCTGACGATCTGGGGCGGGCGGGGATTCTGAGCAGGGTCGCTCAGAAGCGGTACGGCGGTGCGTACGGTTCCCGGCGGGCCGTGATCCGGACGCGTGACGCGGCTCGCGTGGAGTGGGGCGAGCTGTCCGAGCGCATAGAGGACGCCAGGGGCGCCCTCGTGTACGACGGCGGATCCTCGGAGGAGTAGGCGAAGAGACATGGAAAAGGGCCTCAGAGTTTCTCTGAGGCCCTTTTCTGTGGGTTTCGATGTAATGAACGGCCGGACGGGAGGTTTCTAAGAGAAGTCATCGGGGTGGACGGTTGAGCTGGCAGTGTGACCGTATTTAGATGAGAGCGAAGTTTGCTGCCATGCGCCTAGCGTGAGCGGCGTTGCTTTCACTGCCAGATTCTCGTGAAGGAAATCCCTGATCGCGGACGGTTGAGCTGATTAGCTCACCGTATTTAAGTGAGAGCAACATTGCGTGGTTGCAACATCGCGGTGCCCGAAGCTGGCACCGCGTGTAACGCACTCGGCAATCCCGTGCAGCAGGCGCCTTCGTAGCGCGGTGCTGAATCCGGCTGATCCACCCGGTCATCGGCCGGGGTTTTCTCATGTCCTGGAGGTTCCATGAGCACCGCATCCGACCACACCCATGCAATCACGATCAGGAAACTGGCCGATGTTGTCGCCATAGTGCCCTACCTGCTCGGGTTCCACCCCTCCAAGAGTCTGGTGGCGGTGGTGGTCGACGACGAGAAACTGAAGGGAGTCGTGCGACTCGATCTAACACAGGACTCGGCTGAGATGGCGGAGCGGACGGCATATCTGGTCAAGGTCCTGGAGGGCAATGACATCCGCGAAACGCTGCTCCTCGGCTACGGGTCGGGCTCCAACGTCACGCCCATGATGGACGCGGCCATGGCGGCCGTTCGTGGAGCTGGGATCGTCCTCGCCGAGGCGATCCGCGTCGATGACGGGCGCTATTGGTCCTACATCTGCGGGGATGTCGCGTGCTGTCCTCCGGATGGGGTGCCAGTGGACCTGTCCTGTAGCGCGCCCGCCGCTGCGGCCGTGGTGGCCGGGAGACACGCCTTTCCTGACCGGGCGGCCCTGGTCGCAAGCCTGGATCCGCCCCAGGGGTTCGATCAGCACCATGCAGAGAGTGTCACGCGGGAGGTGTGCTCTCAGGCGAAGGAAGTCAGCAAGGCGGGCGGTGAGTGGTTCGCGGAAGGTGTTCAGCGGGTCGTCGCTGCTCTGGATCGCGTCCAGGCCGGGGATGATCTCGATCTTGAGGGAGTGGCCTGGCTCGGTGTGTGCCTGACCGCGAAGCCCGTACGCGACATGGCCATGACCTTCGTGCAGCAGTACGGCATCGAGACGCACGTGTGCTTGTGGACCGAGGTCACACGCAAGGTTCCATCCGCGTTCGCAGCGGGTCCCGCGACTCTGCTGGCCTTCACCGCGATGTGCCAGGGATATGGGCCGCTGGCGAGCATTGCGCTTGAACGGGCGCTGTCGGTCAACCCTCGTTACAGTCTCGCGCTTCTACTCATCGAGGGGCTCATGGTGGGGCTGTCGCCGTCTGAGGTGCTCGCTCGTGACTGGAACGAGCTGGCCGACGAGATCACCGAGCAGGTCCGGGAGTGCCCTTCGACTGCCTGGCCGCTGCTTCCCGAGGGCTGGTGACCTCCCCGTCGGCGGGTTGAACCAGCGGGCCGACAACGCACGCCCAATGACGCCGCCCGCTGCGCTCCGGGAGGGGCACAGCGGGCGATCAACGACTGCTGTCCACCATGCACCGAAGCGAGAGGGTTTCGATGGACAACCTCAACGTGAATGACCTGCTACCCCTGATCGCCAGGCACCTGGACGGGTTCGCCCCGCAGACCCTCCGGGGGACGCCGTACCTGATGGGACCTGACGGCGCACGCCTGGCTGTGCATCTGTTGATGGGACGAACAGAGTGGATCGTGGTGACGGGGCTCTACCCCATGAATTCCCCCGATCTGCGAGGCCGCTCCATCACGGTGACCACCAGGCGAGGGCCGAAACACATCGCTAGGAAGATCGTTCGCCGACTCCTGCCGAAGTATCTGCGCGACCTCAAGCGGCATCACGCCAGAGCGGCCCTGCACACCAAGCGAACCGGCCTGGTGGCAACCTTGGCGGCTCTCCTGCCTGGCAACACCGTCACCGCAGCTGAACAGGAAGCAGTCATCCGGTGGCGACTCGGTTGTATGTACGGGGTCTTCGAGGTTCGCGACCACGACGCCAGCATCGAGATCCGCAACGCGGACCGCGAACTCGCCGAACGAGTCGCTTACGCGATCAGCCAGCGCGCCGAGTGAGCGTGCCAGACGAACCGACGGGCCCCGGTTCGGGCCGGTGTCTTTCCCGTTTCAGCACGGCCGGCAGAGAGGAAACGCATCATGTCCCGTGAGTCCCTGGAGCGGCTGAACGCGAACACGTTGATAGGCCACACCGGCAAACGCGGTACCGCCTGGCACCACCGGGCCAGCATGCAGGGGGAGGAGCCGAACCACTACCGGGCCCGATCCCGGTCGATGATGTCAAGCGACGCCTGTTCGGCTGGCAGGCGCTCTCCAGTCCGATTTACGCGGAGGACCCACGGGGAGGGCTCGCCCAGATTCCCGGACGGCAGGCGATTCTGCGCAGCGACAACGGCCACGTCATGGGAATCTTCTCCGACGGCTACGAACCACATCCGTACGTGGAATGGCTGGTCGGCAATATCTCTCGGCTCCTGGACTCCGATCTCTCGATCGGATCGGCCGGTCTGCTGAGGAGCGGCGCGGTCGCCTGGGTGTCGGTCGAGGTTCCCGACAACATCCACACGCCTGAAGGGGTGGAGTTCCGCCCCCATCTGTTCGGGGCCACGTCTTTCGACGGATCCCTGGCCACCACCTTCAAACGGGCGGTGACCAACATCGTGTGCGACAACACGATGGCCGCCGGACTCGCCGAACGCGGCCAGCAGGTCAAGATCAAGCATTCGCGGCACTCGAAGTTCCGGCTCACCGAGGCACGCGAGGCGCTCAACATCGTCTATACCCTGGCCGACGAATTCTCGCGGGCCGTCGGTGACCTGTGCCGGATCTCGGTCAGCCGATGGCAGTGGAACGCCTTCCTGGACGCCCACCTTCCGATGCCAGACCATCCAGGCCGCAGCCGGACCATGGCCGAGAACAAGCGCGACACACTGACCAGGCTCTGGAACCACGACCTGCGAGTGTCGCCCTGGAAGGGGACGGCCTGGGGCGTGGTCCAGGCGGTCAACACCTATATCCACCACGAGCAGCAGGTGCGCGGCGCCGACCGGGCCGAGCGCAACATGCTGCGCGCGATCACCGGCGGCATCGACGAACTCGACCGCGACACCCTGAGCACCCTCTCCACGGTGCTGGACCGCTCACTCGCCATCTCTGTCTGAAACCCGCTGATGATGTGGTGCGGCTCCAGGTTCAGCCGGGAGCCTCCCGAAGGGAGAGACCGTGTTGTGGACGTACCCCCTTGCAAGGAGCCTTCGCGCGCCTGGTGTACGACATGCCTGGCGGCGCCATCCGCGCCCTCGTGAGAAACGACGCAGGAGCGCGGAACAGCGCGCGCTTCGCGCCTGGCAGAGCTGGTTTCTGGCCGACGGCAAGGTCTGAGTTGCTGATCAGGCATGTCAGGCATCGGTGTAGGTCGCCCGCTGTAAGTCCGCAGCTTGAGCCGTCGTACGTCTGCACGGTACCTACGCCCAACCCAGATCAAGGAGGAGGACGAGCATGACGGTCGGTGATCTGGCCGTGGCCGGTGGCGGACGCGTGATGCGCATCGTGGCGATCGGGGAACTTCGGGACGACACGGCGACGCTGGTTTCGGCGGCCGATCCAGACGCAGAACGCGAGTACGCGATCGCGCGTTGGCTGGCTCCGATGCCGACCGGCGCCGACGTGATCACATGCATGGGATGTCTGCGGGACACCCATCTGTGGGCGGACGCCACCCACATCAACCGCTGGTCAGGACACCAGACACGGCTGCTCCGGTGCGCCCGTTGCTACGTGGATCTTCTCCATGTGCGCGATGTGGTCCTGCATGCCACGAGCACCACCATCAGGCCCGACCACCTGGAGCGGTGATGGCGCCTACAGGCGCCGACCGTCCGGCCACAGGGCATCCATGCCAGTCAGCATCCGGTTCGGTGCTACTGCGGAAAGCTTCGCAAGTTCTGATCCCGCCTCCGGCCGTTTCTGAAACCCTGACTGATGCTGGGGAGCAGGTTATGGACAAGGTGGGGCGGAGACGACATGAACGAGGCGACGGCGCATCTGCTGTTCGACGCGGTGGAGCGCATGGAGAAGAACATCATCGCCCGGGAGTGTCCAGCCATCGTCCTCTTAGAGGGCAGAGGCAAGCTTGCCTTGAACTACTACGACTACCTGCGTGACGTCGAAACGGCGGAGGAGATCGAGAATAGCGCGGCGGAGAAGGCCCTGGAGATCGGCGCCGTTCGATGGGTGCTGGCCGTTCCGCAAGTGTGGTTGTTCAAGCCGCCGAGTACGATCGCCGTCCGGGCCGTCTCCAACCACGCTCTGAGAGAGGGGGAGCAAGAGGCCATCACTTGGATGAGCTTCGACAGAGAAGACGGTGTCGATTACGGACGAGTGGCGTACGTGCGTCGACCGAACCAAGAGCCCGTGTTCGAAGACCCAGAAATCTTCGACGTCGGCATCCGGCCAGCGGAGACCATGCCCGGCTTCGCTCTGCTGCAGCGATTCCTGACCGAAGAGTAAGGGCCGACTCTGAGGAGCCGGCCCTTGACCGACTTCACATCTGTGAACAAAGGCAGACCGGAGTCAGTCGACGCGAGCTTACTGCCTGCTCGTGGGGGCCGCCAGGATGTCGGCGGGAGGGCGGAGAGCTGTCCTCATCTTCGTGTCTACGGTGTCGTACGGCTTGCGGTTGTTCGGGTGGTGGCAGGCCGGATGATGCCGATGAATTCATGTTCTCGGTAGGGATCGCCCGCCCAGGTATCGATGCGTACAGTGCTGCCGGTGGAGGGGGCGTGCACCATGCGGGTCGTGTCGATTGCGATGCCGACATGGTGAATGGTCGCAGGCCGGGCGGGGTCGGTTGCGAAGAAGATCAGATCTCCTGGGCGGACCTGGCTTCTGGGGACGCGGACGCCCGCGTCCCATTGGGTGGAGGTCTGTCCGCCGATTCGGGCTCCGGCCTTTGCCCAGGCGTATTCGGCCAGGCCGGAGCAGTCGAACCCGCGGGTATGCGCGCCCTGGTCAATGCCGAAGCCGGGCCCGTTGGCGTTGCCGCCGCCCCAGGAGTACGGGACGCCACGCATGTGCAGCGCGGCCAACACGGCGATCACCCCGCGTTCTGCGAACCCCCCAGTAGGCATCACGTCGGGGAACTGTCCACATGGTTCCGCTGAGAGGGGTTCGGTTGGGCTGGTTTCGTTGCAGGTTGTGGCGGTCGTTGTGGCCGTGAGGCGGGCGCCTCCTGCGAGTACGGTGAGGAGGACAACGGTGCCCATCAAGCCGGCGGCTGCGGCGAAGATCGAGGCCAGTCCGGTTTCCGCGATCAACAGGGAGCCTCCGGCTGGGGCCAGTGGCCCGCGAGCTCGGCCAGCCGTAGCCGTTCGCTTCGGCGGTCATGGGGGAGCCAGACGGGGCCATGTGGGCCGGGGCCGATGACGGCAGTTGCGCACGGCACCGATGTCTGGATGGCGCGCAGTCGGAGGCGGTCCTGCAGAGTGCTTTCTCTGCGCGGAGAGCTGGTCAGGAACAGAACGGGCGTGGTGATGCCGGTAGCGGCCGTGAGGGCGGCGTAGCCGTCCAGTTTGGCCGCCACTCGGCTGATGGTCTCCGAACCGGTGTCGTATTCAAGGAAGAAGTCCACTGTTCGGCCGCTCTCGGTCCATCGGCCGTAGGCGTCGGGGCGGACGTGCGTGCCCCACTGGGTGGCGCAGAGCCCTTCTGGCCACCAGGCGTGCAACTGGCATCCGCTGGTCTGGCGGGCAGCGCCGGACAGGTAGGCGAAGACATCGTTGGTGCCGACGGTGTGGGCAAGTCGCTGGCTGTAGGCGATGGAGAGGACACGGTCGCGGCGGTAGCCGAACTCGGCCAGATCGGTGTCGTCTTCGGCGGCCAGCACGGCAGCCCCGGGTTCGCCGAGCACGTAGTGCCAGGGGGCGGAACCGGTCGGTGGTTTGGGGCGGAAGCGGTTCAGGACGCCGATGTGATGCAGCTTGACCAGGCGATGACGGGCCGTGGTCGGGTCGTGGAAGGCGATGCGGGTGATCTGGTGGCTGGTCAGGACCTTGTGGGTCCAGACGAGGCGGAGCAGGCGCCGGTCGCGGCTGGTGAGTTGAGTGGCGAGCGAGGCCATGACGGCGGGCGTGTAGTGCTCGTTCATGGGTGAACGTCTCCTTCGGCGTTGGGTTGTTGCCGCGGGTCGTCGTGCGGCAGGGCTTTGGGACGGACCGGGGTACGGCCGTGGGCTTGGGCGGCGGCTGCCCGGATGCGTTGTGCGAGGTCGAGGTCCGGGGTGGAGAGGGGGCGGGTGCGCAGGGTGAAGGGCGGAGTCTCACCGGAACGGACGATGAGGCGGGCGGCGGCATGGTAGGCGCCCAGATTGGCCAGGTCGTGGCGCGTGAGGTAAGGGCTGAAGTGGTGTTCGGTGTCGCGGGCGTCTTCGGGGGAGAGCGTGAAGTAGATCTTGTTGCGGGCGTCCGAGCTGATGGCCTGATGGAGGTCGCGGGGGAGCTGGGCCAGATGCTGGTGGGCCAGAACGATCGAGAGCCCGTAGGCCCGGGCTTCGGCGAGCATCTCCGACAGGGCGCGAGGGAGATTCAGGAAGTTCTGGGTCTCGTCGACATACAGGGCGGAAGGGGCACGGCTGCGGCCGAGGCGGGCGCGGTGGGAGGCGGCCTGCCAGACCTGGGCAAGCAGAAGGGAACCGAGCAGGCGGACGGTGTCGTCGCCGAGCACACCCTTGGGAAGTCGAGCGAGCAGGATCTTGCCGTCCAGGACGTCGCCGATGTCGAACGTGGACTGAGCCGAGCCAAGGACGTCGCGGACGAACGGGCGGAGCAGGAGCGCGCGGAGTTTGTTCATGATGGGCGCGGTGACGTGAGATTGGGCCTGCTCCGACAGGCGTTCGTACCAGGTCCAGAAGCCGGCCAGGAAGGGATCGTTGAGGCGCTCGGTGAGCTGGTGGCGGTAGTGGGCATCGGTGAGCAGGGAGGGGATGTCGGCGAGGGTTCCGCCGCTGCGGGACAACGTGAGAGCGCAGCCCCGCAGGATGTCGTCGCTGCGTGGCCCCCATGAGTCGGCGTAGATCTTGTGGAAGATGCCGACCAGGTTGTCCACCAGGGTGTCCGGGTTCGGACCGCTCAGGACATTGAGTGCGGGTCTCGAATGAGGGTCATCGGGGTCGATGAGCGCGATGCGCTGCCCGGTGGTTTCGGGGACGAGCCCGAGCAGGTCGGCGACGAGGTCGCCCTTGGCGTCGATGACGGCCACCCCGCGCCCGGCCCGGATGTCGGACAGGATCATCTGGGCGAGCAACGTGCTCTTTCCGGTGCCGTTCGGGCCAAGGACGTGCACGTGGTGGCAGGAGTCGGGTACGCGCAGCGCAACGGGCCGCTGGTGGCCGGCGTCCGCCGTACCGAGGACCTTGCCCTGCTGGGCGACCTGCGGCGTGGGAGCGACCGTGTTCGATCCGGCCCGCTGCAGACCTGGAACGGCGGGATCGGTCGGCAGGTGCGCGAGCGCGGCAAGCTCGCGAATGGACAGCAGGAAGCCTCGCCCAAGACGGCGGGACGCCAGCACCTGTGTCGGTCGGAGCAACCGACGCCGTTCCAGCCGGTTGTGCCCCGAGTACAGGGCGAACGCGGCGGCGACCGCGTGTGCCCGCCCCCGAATGGCCCGGCGGCGCAGCCTGACCTCACCGCCGTCCTCTGCCTGGACGGCATAGCGGATCGCCACTTCATAACGCGGCTGGAGGGCTTTGTCGCGAATCGCACGGGCCTCGGCATACTGCTCCAGCCGTAGCGCGTGATCCATCTCCCGGTGCTGACGTGGATGATCCGGTGTGGCGAGATCGAGAGCGGCGCGCAGCAGCGGGAAGGGGTTCCCTGAGCGGGAGAGACGGCGTCCGGTGGCTGGACGGGCCAGGACCTGTACCGCAGCGTGCTGCCAGGCGGGCATCCCCACCCCGGTGCCGAGCAGGGCGCGGAGGGGATCGTGGTCGTGGTCGCTCCTGATCGGCAGCCGCTCCTGGCGGGCGATCAGCAGCCGGCCGCCCGTGGCCCTGCCGGTCAGCGGCAGCGGAGGAACGGCTTCGATGACGGTGGCGCGGGCGGAGGGCCACGCGGCTTCGATCGCATGGTCCACAAGGTGCTGGGCTACGGAGCCGGGAACCCACATGCGGATCCGGACACCACCGGCACCGAAGAGGTACTCGAATGTCAGGTGCGGCTGCCCGAACACGACGCGTTTCCACGGCGGGCGTAGCAGTCCGAGCAGGTTGCCCCACAAGACACTGGCCCCGGACAGGTCCGCAATCGGTGGAGCCAGGATCTCCAGACAGCGCGCCCCCTTGCTCGCCGCACGGTGGCGCAGCCGCGTAAGCAGGAACCGGCCCGAGCACGTCACCAGCGCGACAGCCGAACCCGACAGCGCGATGTGCCAGCAGTGACGGTCGAGCCACACCAACAGGGCTTCTGGGTCGTAAGGCATCACAGATCCTCCTCGTACTGGGCGAGCTCCTCGGGGGACGTGGTCACGAGACGGTCCTCCTGTTCGCTGGCCAGCACCTGAAAGGCCACACGGGCAGCCCCGGAATCGGCGGTCAGGAGCCCGAAACCTCTGTCTGCGGTCAGCAGGACCTGGCGTTCGCCGTCAGACAGGCGGAATGCCTCGGCGACCGCGTCAATGGCCTGGGGTGCCTGGCGCAGCAGGATTTGGGTGGTGGAGTTGGCGACGATCGCCTGTCCGAGGTCGGAGCCGAGCAGGTCGGCGGCGTCCTGGGTGATGACCGACAGCCCCGCCCAGTGCTTGCGGGCCGATTTCGCCATCCTCAGGAGGAACTTCGCGCCTTCGGGATCCTTCATCAGGAGCCATGCCTCATCGACCACGATCAGACGGGGCCGCCGCTCTGCTGGGTTGGTCACGCGGCGCCAGACGGCGTCCAAGGTGAGCAGGGTGCCGACGGTCTTCAGTTCGTCGGGCAGGTCTCGCAGGGAGAACACGATCAGGTGGGAGTCCGGTCGCGTGGTCGTCGGGCCGTCAAAGAGCCTGCGATGGCTGCCGGTCACGTACGGAGCCAGCCCGGCAGCCAACTCGGGGGCGCATTCGGCAAGTTCGGTTACCAGATCCCGCATCAAAGGCGGGGGCCGGTCCCAGGTGTCCGGATCGAAAGTGATCCCCGCCTGCTTGTACGTGGCGAGGATGGCCCGGTCGAGTGCGGCCTTGCCCGACTTGTCCAACGGTTCGCCGAGCATGACCGCGATCAGCGTGTGGAGGAAGAGCACCCTGCGGGTCAGTGCGTCCCGCCCGTCGGCGGGCAGGTCGAAGGGGTTGAGTCTGACGTCCGATGCGCCCAGGTGAAGGTAGGCGCCGCCGACCGCCTCGCACAGCCGGGCGTACTCGTCCTCGGGGTCGATGACCGCGACCTCGACCCCGGTGTACAACGAGCGCAGCGCCTCCAGCTTGGCCAGGTATGACTTGCCTGCACCGCTGCTGGCGATGATGACCGAGTTGTGGTTGGGCTGGGCGAACCGATCCCACGTCACCAGGGAGGCGCTGGCCGCGTTCGCCCCGTACAGGACCGCAGTCGGCCCCGTCGGGGCGGTCAGGTCCGGGCTGGTGAAGGGGAAGGCGGCGGCCAGAGCCGGGGTGTCGAAAGTACGAGTGGCGTCGAGGTTGTCGAATGCCACCGGAAGCGAGGACACCCAGCCCTGCAGCTGACGAAAGGTGACCTGACGGGCGTCCAGGAGCAGGGATGCAGCCAGCGCGCGAACCTGCCCACAGGCATCCTCCAGCTCGCCCTGAGTGGCCGCGTGAACGGTCAGATAGATCGAGACGCGGAACAGGCGGGCCTGCCCGCGGGCGATACGGGACGCGAGCTCCTGAGCGTCCTCGGCGGCCACCTCGGCGCTCGGATCGAGAAGCCGCCCGTGCTGCTGGTCGCTGCGCAGCCCGGACTCCAGCCGGGCCAACTGCCTGCGCAGCCGATCGGCAGCCACCATGGAGGGAACCGGGTCCACGTGGAGCGACACGTCCAGGCGGCCGGGATAGGTCAGCAGCGGCTCCAGCCAACCGGGGGAGACCTCGCGCGGATACCCGCTGACGGCCAGCGTCGCGCACAGCCCATCGCCAACCCTCAGATGGGACGGCCGGACCAGGACCGCGTCCGGCCCGAACCTGCCCCGAGCGGACTTCGTGCGTCTACGTGGGAGTTTCACCGATCCTCCGTCCTCGTGATGACCTCACCCGAGCCGGCGAGCAGATCGGCGGCCAGGGGAGGCGCAGCCGGGTCGAAGCAGGATGCGAGCACGGCGTTGGTGGCCTCGGCGTTCAGGAGCCGGACCGTCACGCCGCACGCCGGCAGCAGCCGGGCGGCCTCCTCCACCCGGCGCAGCGCCCGCGCCGCCGCCGCATCCACTCCGCCGTTGGCGGGCTCGCGGACGATCAGCAGGACCTGGCGGCGCAGCAGGTCATGGCGAGCGGACAGATCCGCCAGGAACGCGGCATGCTCGTGCGCTGCCGCCGTCAAGGCTGGATGAGCGAGGGCGTCGGCGCTCTCCACCAGGTGGTTGATCGCCGGAGCTAGGTCTACACGCTGGGCACGCAGCAAGATCTGTGCTGGGCCGGACAGCGAGTTGAGCCACCGCCCGAAGGTCGCCACGAGCGCGTCCTGCTCGTCAGGCGTACGCAGGGCGAAACTGACTGTGGACACCTCAGCCACCGCAGCGACGCCATCCGGGCCGAGGTCGATCAGCCCGTCACCGGTCACCCCGCGAGCAGGCAGCCGAAGTGGTGCTGGACGGGCATCGGAGCGCGAGGCCACCCACCCCGGAGCTGCAGGTGGTTGCTCGGGAGAGGAGGACAGTGCCTTGGGCGAAACCACGTGGCGCATCACGGTGAGCAAGTACCGGTCCAGCGAGACACCCTCGCGCTGGCCGATCGCCAACAGCAAACCGGCGACCGCGACCGGCAGAGCCCCGGCGGCGAACACCAGCAAATCGATGTGCTCACCGATGGTCAGGTATGCGGCGTACAGCAGTGTGGTGGTAGTGCCGAGAATGGCCATCTGACGTGCTGTGAAGCGGCCTACGACGTGGTCGTCCTGCTCCACATCGGCGGGGATACGTACCGACCAGCTCATCGGCGTTCACCTCCGGCATCGTTCGGGCGGGTAGAGGGCGGAGTGCGTCGCCGTGATGTGTCGCTCACGACGCTGCCGGGATAGACAGGCGGCAGGAAGATCGCAGGCGGAGCCGGAGGGCGGCCAGGCCGGTTGTGGCCGAGGGGTGCTTGGCCGGGATTGGTCCCGGGGCGCGGCTGAGGGCGTGTCATGCGCAGGCCGGGCGCCGAGGACCGGCCGGTCGAGACCGGGTTCGGCTGATGCGCACCGGTCCCCTGGCTTGGTCCGCGGTGGGGCGTCGGTCCGGTGGGCGGATGCGGGCCGCCCGAACCGGCGGGACCTCCTGAGCCGGGTGGACGTCGTGGGGGCAGCGCCCGACCCTGGACCCTGTGGGCCGTCGGCACACTGGTGACAGCTCGGCGGCGAGCGACGCCCCTGCCTAGGTGCAGGGCGCCCAGCACGGGTGAGGTGAGCTTGTGGAGCAGGGCGTACTTGATGATCCGGGTGGCCATCGAGCCACGCCCCGCCGTCTGGGCGAAGATCCGGCGTGAGACCCAGCGGGGAATGCGTACCAAAATGATCAGCATGCAGAGGCTGAGGATCAGGTTGATGAGCTGACCGGACGGTACGAGCCCCAGGAGAAGCCGCCCGTCCTGGTTGAGGAAGACCCGTACCGCCATCACCAGGGTGAGTGACTGAGCCACTTGTACGATCAACAGCCCGGTGAAGGCACGCCACCAGAACCGGGCTAGTCCATCGGTGTGGGGAAGCGCCAGGCAGGCCAGAGCCAGCGGCGCGGCCACGACCAGCAGCAGCACCAGGGCTGAGCGCATCACGAAGGTGATCAGCAGCAGGATCAGCAGGATGACCGCGACCAGCGTGAGCAGGATGTAGAAGCTCTGAGTCTGCGTCGGAGGCAAGATCATGAATCGCAGTGTCGTCAACACACGCTGACCGTCGACGTTCTGCCCGAGCAGCGCCTGCGACAGCGCGTTGACCAGCTCAATGATCTTGCCGCAGATGGTGAAGCTCGTGTTGGTGGCCAGGACGGCTATCAGGAGGCGCGGCAGCACCTCTTTGACCGCGTACCGGGTCTGGACCGTCTCGTGCCCCATGGCCGCAATCGCGCCGATGGTGGCCAGCAGCACGAACGCGCCGTTGGCGATCAGAGCACTTGCCTTCCACAGGTCGAAAACCCTGCCGTTGGCGGTCACGTCCGGGGTGGATAGGAGCGTCACCGACAGGACCTTCAGGATGGATTCGATGGCCGGCCCCACCAGTTGGGCGAACCACGAGTTGATCCAGCCCGCGACCCAGTCGCCGATGGTGGACCCGAGTCCAGGAGAATCGAGCGGCGCGACCTCCACCGACGGCGACGGGGATGGCTCGGGTGAAGGCGACGCCGCGGCTGCCGTTGTGGCAACACAGACGGCAGTGACGGCTGCGGTAACGGCCAGCCGTGTGACACCTCTTCGAACGGCAACGACGGTGGCCGAGTGCGGCAAGACAGGGCGCGGCATCGGGGTTCACCCACCCACGATTCGCTTGAGGACGCTCACGAGCAGCGGCGCCAGGATGGCGAGCGCGTAGCCGAAGGCTGCGGCCTTGAGCGCTGCCTTGGCCTTCTGGACCTCGCCCGGGTCGCCGCCCGCGATGAGGTAGCGGAGCCCGCCGACGGTCAACATGAGCGTGGCCAGGGTGGCCAGCAGCCCGATCAGCCAGTTCCTCAGGTTGGTGAAAACCGCGTTCAGATTCGCGGGAGCGTCCGCCGCCAGAACCGTGGCCAGAGCCTTGGTTGCCACCACGGCAACGAGCAGTGCGGCGATTGCCGCCGCGGCCACGAGCAACGCGGCAATGCCACACGGGTGGCGCTTCCTGTGCCGGGATTGCCGCGGCGTGTGCCGCCGTTTGGCACGGCCTGCAACGGACGGGTGGTTGGGGGAGATCCGCGCGGAACCAGGGTCAGTGTCCCTGCCTCCTTTGCTGTCGGTTGTCTTGTCGGCATCCGGTGTTGCCTGGTTCCGCGCGGAAACTATGGGCGCTTCCTCTTGGGACGGGGAAGCGGGTGGGAGATCAAGGGCGGGGGAACTGGCCTGCTCCAGGACTGGGCGCAGGGGAGCGCGCTCCAGCTGGGTCAGGATGATCAGGTCGGCTTCGTGCTCGCTGAGCACGCCGTCGGCGATCGCGTCGATCAGCGCCAGCTCAGGATGGTGCCAGGAGCGCGGCACCGGCGGTGACTCACCCGTCGGGCCTCTGCCGATGAGGTAGCGGCGGGCTCTCTCCCCGGAGTAGAGCGCCGCTTCGCACAGGCGGGGACGGATGTCCCGCAGCTGTGTGTCCACGCGGTGCACGCCCCGCAGGAAGCCCGCCAGGATCGCGCTGTCGATATCGATGGGATCCCCGCAGGGCAGGTCACGGGTCAGCGTGAGTGCGATCCGGCGGAGTGCGGGCATCGCCATGCCGACCGCCGCGACCGTCCAGGACGGGCCTGATCCGCGAGCTCGTACGACCAGTTCTCGCCAGACGGCATCGCGGGCGTCATCGGTGATCTCGCAGCTGGTCAGCAGCTCGCGCAGCTTCGGCAGCACGACCGGGCCTCGGGGCAGGCCGGGTGCGAGGGCGGCGCAGTTCAGGGACAGGCTCCCTGGGCCGGTGGTCAGCAGTCGGAACGAGGTCTCGGCGGTGTCCAAGGGCGATTCGGCGAGGCGAGGCGCGGTCATGTCGTGCTCCGGGTCGAGAAGAATCTCTGTGGTCTCGAAACCGGTCTACGCACCTGGTCAGAAGCGGCTGAGAAATGTGCTGGGAACCGGCTCAGAACTTCGTCAGAACCTCACGTTCTCTGGCTGGCTCCCGGTTCCGGTATGCCGGTCTTGTGGAGCTTTGCGGATGGCTTCTGAGCGGGTTCTGAGCTTGCTGCTTGCCTGGTCACCTGCCGTTCAGGGCTCATCTCAGCGCCTTGTGCGGCATGCATCCGGAAACGTGTCCCGACAACAGCAATGGAGAACTTCAATGAGATCTGTGCCGACACGGAAAACGGCTGCCTGACCAGGTCGTCTCGGCGACGAAACCAGCGCTTGGCGATTTCTCCGGTCGCCATTCAGACCGCGCGGGCATTCGCCGCCTGGACCCACCGTCACCTCGCCCCACCGCCCGAGGCCGAGATCGTCCTCGGGGTTCAGACCGGCAACGGCACCTTGGTGGGCGTCGTGTTCGTCAGCGGCTGGCACTGCGACGACGAGGCAACGGCCGAGATCGTCTGCCTGTCCACCGACAGCACGCCCAACGCCTGCTCAGCCCTGCTGGGCGCCGCCCGACGGGCAGCACGCGCGGCAGGCTACCGGCGGCTGATCGCCCGCACCCGCCTTGCCGAGCCGGGCACCAGTCTGCGCGCTGCCGGCTTCCGCCCCATTCAGCTCGTCGGTGGTCGCACGGCCTCCGTCGTGTGGGAGGCCAGTGCGGTGGGAGGCCGCCGATGACCGCGCTGCGCGATCCGTACTGGAGCGATAGCCAGACGGCCATCTACCACGGCGACACTCGGCAGGTGCTGGCCGAGATGCCCGCAGGTTCGGTGGACTGCATCGTCACCAGCCCGCCGTACTGGGGGCTACGGCACTACTGCGACGGCCAGTACGGCCAGGAACCCACAGCCGAGGCGTACGTGGAGACCCTGAGCTCCACCTTCGCCGAGGCTCGCCGGGTCCTGGCCGACGACGGTACCTGCTGGCTCAACCTTGGCGACGTCTACGCCGCCAACTCCGACGGGTGCGCCCGCGGGGCGGACTACAACCCGCGCCAGCCTCTCGTACGCCCCAAGGCCCGCCAGTCGGTGGCGCCGAAGAACCTGCTCGGCATGCCGTGGCGAGTCGCCTTCGCCCTCCAGGACGACGACTGGATCCTGCGCAACGCGATCGTCTGGCACAAACCGAACGCCATGCCCCAGTCCGTCCGCGACCGCCTGTCCAACCGGTACGAGCTGATCTTCCTCCTAGTCAAACAGCGCCACTACAAGTTCGACCTGGACCCGATCCGCGAGCCATACACAGGAGACCGCCCGATCACCAGAAGGGCACGCTCAGGTGGCAACAAGCCGAACAGCATTGCCACCGCGTGGCCGCCACTCGGCAAGTACGGCATGACCGGCAGCGACGCGGCAGGCCCGCGTCATGGGGCGGCAATGCGCCCTACAGGGGAGCAGCATGCCGCCTGCCACCCAAACGGCCGAAACCCAGGAGACGTCTGGTCGATACCTACGCGCCCCCTGCGGGCGGCACACTTCGCTGCCTTTCCGATCGACATCCCGCTACGGGCGATTGCCGCCGGCTGCCGCTCGGGCGGCACGGTCCTGGACCCGTTCATGGTCAGCGGCACGACCGGCATCGCCGCCCGACAACTCGGCCGAGACTTCGTCGGCATCGAACTGAACGAGCCGTTCATCCGACTTGCTGTCGGGAGGCTCCGAGAGGCTGGAGCGGCATCGGGAGGCAGTTCATGAAGCCGATGAAAGTTCGCGACCTACAGGATCTGCCGCCCACGATCGGCCTGATGACTGCTGCCCGTGCCCTTGGCATCGGCCGATCCAAGGCGTACCAGCTCGCGCGTGATGGCGAGTTTCCCGTTCGTATCATCCGGATCGGCGACCTCTACCGTGTCTCCACTGCCGATCTCATGACGGTTCTCGGGATGGACACGGGCGAGAGCGCGAGTTGAGCTCTGGGCGCGGTCATGTCGACAGGCATGGCCGCGCCTCCGCATCTCGCTGATCAGGAACGTTCACCGGGTCTGGCGGCACGCCGGTCGATGTCCGGCGTTGAGCCTGGCGGGCCTCGTCGCAGCGGCCTGAAACGCGGGTCGACCACCGTCTTTCCAGCTATGCTGGATCTTCTTGTCGTGGTGGTACGTGGCGGAGGCCACATGAGCCGGTTGGCGCGTCCAGGGCGTCGGCAGACCCCGATCCCCGATCCCGGAAGTGTTCTCGGGCGCTTTGCCCAGTCACTGCGCGAGCTGCGTGACCAGGCTGGCGATCCGAGCTACAGATTGCTGGCCCGTGAGACCGCCCGGTCGGGCTCTCCCTACTCCGAGACCTCGCTCCGCAACGCCGCCTCCGGACGGTTCAGGCCGTCCTGGGAGGTCGTGGAGATGTTCATCCGCGCTTGCGTGGCCTTCGCCAGCGAGCATCCGCACAGAGCCGATGCGGCAGCGCGTGGCTGGGACGTCCAGGTGCTGCTGGACGAATGGACCACCTGCTGGCGCGAGATGTCGATCTCGGACGACGTGCCCGCCGGCGGGCACGTCCGGCCGGAGCCGGGCGCCGAAGGGTTCTCGGACGTCCCCGGCAACCTACCGGTGGCACTGATGAGCTTCATGGGGCGTCGGCATGAGCTGGCCGAGGGAAGGCGGCTCATGCGGCAGGTTCGGCTGGTGACGCTGACCGGGGTCGGTGGCGTGGGGAAGACCCGGCTCGCCCTGCGCCTGGCCGAGCAGGTCGCCGACCGGTTTCCCGGCGGGGTATGGCTGACGGAGTTGGCGGCGGTCACCGACCGGGCAATGGTCGACCACGCTGTCGCCGCCGTCATGGGGGTTCCGCTCAGGGCTGACGAGCAGCCTCGAGCGGGCATCGCCAGGGCATTGAGTGGGCAGCAGGTGCTACTGGTGCTGGACAACTGCGAGCACCTGCTGGGTGAGGCCGCCGACCTGGCTCGTTCGTTGCTGCAGGCCGTGCCGGGCCTGTCCGTCCTGGCCACCAGTCGTCAGACGCTGGGGGTCGTGGGGGAGCACGTCCTGGAGGTGTCTCCGCTCCCGCTGCCCGCGGAGGGCGGTACGGACTCGGTGGCCGTGGAGCTCTTCTGTGAACGCGCGCGTGCTGTCGCGCCGGAGTTCCGCCTGACGGCGGAGAACCGGGCGGCAGTGGCCCGCGTCTGCCGCTTACTCGACGGCCTGCCGCTGGCCTTGGAGCTGGCGGCCCGCCGCCTGCGCACGCTCTCCGTCGGTGATCTGCTCAAACGCCTGGACCAGCGCTTCCTTCTCCTGGGTACGGCAGGTGCGGACCGGACGGCCCATCCGCGTCACCGTACGCTTCGAGCGGTCTTCGACTGGAGCTATGAGCTGTGCACGCCGGACGAGCGTCGGGTGTGGGAGCGGTTGTCTGTGTCGGCGGGCAGCGTGTCGCTGGGCGATGCCGAGGTGATCTGCGGGGATGGCACGCCGAGGTCGTACGCGGTGTTCGAGGCGATCACAGCGCTCGTCGACAAGTCGTTGCTGGGACGGATGGAGACCGGAGGACGGACCCGGCTCCACATGCTGGAGACCGTACGCCTCTACGGACGGGAGCGGCTCGCCTCCTCTGGAGGCGAGGGCCTGGCACGGCGCCGTCACCACGACCGTTACCTGTGGCTCGCGTGCCAGGCGGAGGAACTGTACGCCACCCCTCAGCAAGGGCTCTGGCTTGTCCGGCTCGGGGAGGAACATGGCAACCTGCGGCAGTTGTTCGCGGCCGCCCCGGGCGCGGACGTCGAGTCCGACCTATTCTTCGCCGGAGCCTACGCCCTGTGGCTGTACTGGGTAGCCAGCGGCAACGTCGGGGAAGGCGCGCTTTGGATGCGCCGAATCGCCGAACGCCATCCGGAACCACCCGGCCCTGAGTTGTCGCAGGTGTGGTGCCGGGCACACTGGTGCGCGGCGATCGTCCTCATGCTGCATGGCGACAGGGCAGGCGCCGAGCGTTCGCTCAGCCTCATCGAAGCACGCCTGGAGGGCACGGGTGACGGGTGGACCGCCATCCGCGCCGGGGTCCACCAGCTCCGCGGGCTCCTCGCACTGTTCGTCGGCGATGTCGAGGGGGTGGAGGAGCACTCCAGGGCGGCGCTGCTGGCCGGCACCTGCCGTGCCGGCATGCTGACCAGGCAACAGGCGCTCGCACAGCTCGGCCTTGCCGCGTCGATGAACGGCGATCGCCAGGCGGCCCGCGACTTCTTCCGGGAGGGCCTCGACCTGTCGGAGAGCTGCGGTGAGATCTGGCACCGCTCCTATCTGCTGTGGACGCTCGCCATCGAGTGCGTCGAGACCGGTGAGACCGGGGAGGCGATGGCCTTGCTGTGGCAGAGTCTCGACCTCAAGCGGCGGCTCGGGGACAAGCTCGGGGCGGCCACGGTGAGCGAGGCTCTGGCCTGGGCCCTGGCGCAGAGCGGTCAGCCGTACTTGGGGGCGCTCCTGCTCGGCGCCGCGCACATCGCCTGGAAGCCGGCGGGCGCCCCGCAGCTGTGGGGCTTCGCCCATCTCGTCGACGGCCGTGACCGTAGCGTCACAGAGATCCGGCGGCGGCTCGGGGACGGGCGATTCGACGAAGCGTATCGGCTGGGCGAATCGCTGGGGCTCGCCCGGGCTCTGGAGAAAGCCGCCCGCCTGTAGCCGACGTTCGCTCACCACGGCAGCCGGCCTGCCCCGTGAATGCGCAATTCCGCAAGGAGTCCGCAGCCTTTCCACACCGCTCTGGCCCGGACCCGGCCATCCCCCGACACTGTTGGGACGTCGTGCCGTCAGGGCCGAACCCGGGTTCTACGGAGGGTCGCACGGAACAGAGCCCGGTGATGGATGGGGTTGAGTCGATGGATTCCAAGGATCGTGCGCCGACCAGGGGATGGGGGCGGTTCCTCCATTTCCTCGGACGCCATTGGTGGCAGGGGATCGCCGCAGTGATCGCCGGCGTCGCGCTGATCGCACAGCTCGTGTCCTGCTCGACCGAGGCTCCGGACAAGAGCCCGCAGCCCAATGTCGTGAACGGCAATTGCAACGTCAAGGGGGCGGACAGTTTCATCGTCTGCAACAACAACTCCGCCGCCACACCGGCCGCCCGGCTCGAAGTGACGGAGCTGTCCGTCGGAATCCGCAAGGCCGTCAGATCGACCTGGACCGAGGAAGAGGTCCGTAAGGAGTACGGCGAGGAAACGGTGGGATATGGCCCCGTCCTCGACGTGACGATCAAGAATTCTGGCGGCCTGGCGACTCTCGCCTCACGGATATCCGTCACGTTCTCGCAGGCGTTCCATCTGGAACCGTGTGTGCCGGTCGGCGGGCCGTTGGGAGTGTCAGCGAACTACGACATCGCCATCCCCGAACCTCCACCGGCCACGCCGTTCGTCGTAACGAAGGACGTGGCCTACGAATTCCCCAGCAACAAGTACGAGCGGTTCACCCTGACGATCGGCCCCAAGCTCATCGCAGACGGAGGGACTCCCCTGATCTTCGTCGCGGACGTGGAGCTCATCCAGGACGGCGGCTCCAAGCTGAAGGTCGGCCGTGTCGCCGTCGTCGACACCGGTGGCCATCCGTACTTCTATCCCGATGGCGGCAAATGGGTGATCGAGCGCGTGGACGACGACGAGGCTCGTCGGTGCATGGGCCGCAACCGTCAGAAGGTGCGTGAGGTCGTCGAGGAGGACGGCCTCGTTCTCTCGGCAGAACTGTCCAGTCTGGCGACCTCGCTCGCGCAGTTCGCGTGATCCGGGCGGCCAGGGGGACCTGCTAGCAAGCCGGGCGATCACGGGATTGGAAGTCAGAAGCTTACCCTGGTCGCCCAGGTCGGCCATGACTCGTGGGGTGCTTCGTCCTGGGTTGCATGGATGAGAAGGAATTTCAAGCACTCGCCCGGAAACGGTCGTATCGCGAGAAAGTTGTCGCGCGAGCTCTTGGAAGGGATCCGTCGTCGGTCGTGATGCCCGCAGTGTTATTTAGGCGGACGGTGCCTAGCCCCTGGCTCTCCGGCACCCCAGGCCCGAGTTCAATTGGGCGCGGGGCCGGGTGATTTTTGGGGCTGCCTGGGGCTGCTAACGGTTACGTGATCGGGTTCAAACCACTAACGCCACGCTAACGAACGATCAAGGGCCTGACCGCTGTTTCCAGCGATCAGGCCCTTGACCTGCAACTACAGTGTCGGGGTGGCGGGATTTGAACCCACGACCTCTTCGTCCCGAACGAAGCGCGCTGCCAAGCTGCGCTACACCCCGATGCACGCCCGTCTTGCGCGTGCTTGAGAAAGTCTAGCGGACTTCGCGGGTACTCGTGACCGCCTCAGCGTCGCGGGACCAGCGTGAGCAACGACGCCTCCGGGAAGCACGCGAAGCGGGCAGGTGCGTACGGCGAGGTGCCGAGGCCGGCGGACACGTGCAACCAGGCGCTTTCGTGCCGGCTCAGGCCCTTCACGCGGGCGCGGTCGATGCCGCAGTTGGTGACCAGGGCGCCGTAGAACGGGACGCAGAGCTGGCCGCCGTGGGTGTGGCCGGCAAGCAGGAGCTGGTAGCCGTCGTCGGCGAAGCGGGTCATGTTGCGGGGCTCGGGGGAGTGCATGACGCCGAGGCGGAGGTCGGCGTCGGCGGGGGCCGGGCCGGCGACCAGGTCGTAGCGGTCGCGGGAGATGTGGGAGTCGTGGATGCCCGCCACCGCGACGTCGAGGTCGCCGATCTTGATGCGGGCGGTGGTGTTGTTCATGTCCAGCCAGCCCTCGGCGGCCATGCCGGCGCCCAGCTCCTCCCACGGGAGGTTGGGGATGTGCTGGCGGCGGTCGTTCTTGGACGTACGCCAGAGGTAGCGGGCCGGGTTCTTGGGCTGGGGGGCGTAGAGGTCGTTGGACCCGTAGACGAACAGGCCGGGGCGGGACAGCAGGGGCTCCAGGGCGTGCAGGAGCGCGGGGACCGCTTCCGGGTGGGCGATCGAGTCGCCGGTGTTGACCACCAGGTCGGGCTCCAGGGCGCCCAGGGAGCGCACCCAGTTGATGAGCATCGTGCGGTTGGGGGTCAGGTGCAGGTCTGAGAGGTGCAGCACGCGTACGGGACGCCGGCCGCGCTCCAGCACCGGCACGTCGAAGCGGCGCAGACGGAACCAGTTGCGCTCCACGACGGAGGCGTAGCCCAGCCCGGCCAGGCCGAGACCGATCATGGACAGGGGCACTGCGACGGCTTTCCTCACGTACTCATGATGCCTGACAACGGGCACGAGGCGTCCCGGCAGACGGCAAGATGGACCGCATGAGCGCAATGAAGGACAAGCTGAAGGCCGATCTCACGGCCTCGATGAAGAGCCGGGACGAGGTGCGTCTCCGGACGATTCGTATGGCTCTGGCGGCCGTGAACGTCGAGGAGGTGGCGGGCAAGCAGGCCAGGGAGCTCAGCGATGACGAGGTCATCAAGGTGCTGACCAAGGAGGCCAAGAAGCGGCGCGAGGCCGCCGAGGCGTTCCAGAACGCGGGACGCACCGAGCAGGCCCAGGCCGAGCTGGACGAGCAGGCCGTGCTGGAGGAGTACCTGCCGGCGCAGCTCTCCGACGAGGAGCTGGCCCAGATCGTCGACGCCGCCGTGGCCGAGACCGGCGCGTCGGGGCCGCAGGCCATGGGGCAGGTCATGAAGGTGGTCAACCCCAAGGTGGCGGGCAAGGCCGAGGGCGGCCGCGTCGCCGCCGCCGTACGCGCCCGCCTGACGGCCTGACCCCCGCTGCCTGCTGAGCGCCTCCGAAAGGTTAGTGGGCGTCTCTGAGGCTGAGGGCCCCGGAAGCTGGAGCGTCGCTGAGGGGCCCCGAGAAGGTTGTGGGGCCTCCTGGGGGCCCATCCCGGGGCGGGAAGCGGGCGGAGACGTCTAGAAGCCGCGTAGCACCCTTAGGGGGCGATGGGAGGCCGCGCCGGAAGCGGCGGCCGGCCCCTGGGACGGGTGCGGTCGGAGCCGGGCCGGGAGCGGCGGCCGGCCCCTGGGACGGTGAGGTCAGGGGCCGGGCTGGAGGCGGGTCAGGGGCGGGTTCGGGTCGCCGGGATGGTGAGGCCGGTGTTGGCGTGGCCGCCAGGCCCGTCGCCCAGCCCCTGCCAGTCACCCGGCCCCGGCCCGTCACCGCGCCCGCCGTCGCCGCCGTCCCCCCGGTCGTTGCGGTCGCCGAAGAAGTCCTCGAACGGGTCGCCGCCGCCCGGCCGCCCGTCCTCCTCGTGCTTCTTCTTCTTTTTGGGCTTCGGCGCGCACTTGTCGGAGCAGCCGCCGAAGCGCGAGTGGTCCACGGACGTGAACTTCGTCGGCTCCACCCCCTTGAGCGCCTGCATCATGGCCTGCTTCCAGATGGGCCCGGAGATGGACGCGCCGTACACGTACGGGAAGTAGCGCCCCCCGATCGTGACGCCGATCAGCTTGTGGGTGGACGCGCCGCGCGGGTCGCCGAGGCTGACGGCGGAGGCCAGGTTCGGCGTGTAACCGGCGAACCAGGCGGACATGTAGTCGTCGGTCGTCCCGGTCTTGCCGGCCGCGTCCCGTCCGATTCCGCCCACTTCGCGCATCGTGCCCTTGGTGAACACACCTGACAGGATGCCGCTGACCGCGTCGGCGACCTCCTCCTCCATGACCTGCGAGCACTTCGGCTTGTACTGCTTGGCGTTGCCGTTCCTGTCCTTGATCTCGGTGATGGCCAGCGGCTTGCAGTACTGGCCGCGCGAGGCGAACACCGCGTAGGAGTTGGCGATCGTCACCGGGTCGACCTCGTTGACGCCCAGCGTGAACGTCTCGACCTCGCGCAGCTTGCCGCCGTCGGCGCGCTTGACGCCGAGGCGCTTGGCGAGCTTGACGACCTTGCAGAGCCCGACCTCCTGCTCCAGCTTCAGGAAGAACGTGTTCACCGAGCCCCACGTGCCGCTCTGCAGGGTCTTGAAACCGCCGCCGCCCTCGCTGGAGTTGTGCGCGGTGTGCGAGGGGTCGCCGACGTTGTCGCCCTTGCAGTCCTTGAACGAGTTGTAGCCGCCGGCGGTGAACCCGGCCGGCGCGGGGAAGCCGTCCTCGTACTTGAGGCCCTCCTCAAGGGCGGTGGCCAGCGTGTACGCCTTGGCCGTCGAGCCCTGCTGCAACCCGCGCCCGCCGCCGTGCGCCGCGTCGGCCACGATGTTGTAGCTCATCTCGTTCTTCTTCTTGCTGCCGCCGAACTTGCGCGAGGCCGCCATCGCCTTGATCTCGCCGGTGCCGGGCACGACCATGGCCTGCGCGGCCACGGGCTTGTCCTTGGGGCTGACGTACTTCTTGATGGCCTTCTCGGCGGCCTTCTGCATCTTGGGGTCGAGCGTGGTCTTGATCGTCAGGCCGCCGCGCTGGAGCAGCTTCCTGCGCTCGTCCTCATTCTTGCCGAAGTCCTCGTTGCCGAGGATCTCGTACTGGACGTAGAGGCAGAAGTACGGGAACTTGCTGGCCTCGCAGCCGCCGGGGAACTTGACGTCCTTGTAGCCGAGCTTCTTGGCCTTGGCAGCGGTGGCCTCGGGCCAGGTGATCTTGCCGATCTGGGCCATCCTGTCGAGCACGGTGTTGCGCCGCAGCAGCAGCCGTTCGCGCGCCTCGGGGCCGACGTTGGGGTCGGTGCGGGCCGGGTTCTGGACGGCGCCGGCCAGCGTGGCGGCCTCGGACAGGTTGAGCTCGGAGGCGGGCTTGTCGAAGAAACGCCTGGCCGCGGCCTGGACGCCGTGCGCGCCCGCGCCGAAGTAGGCGATGTTGAGGTACTTCTCCAGGATCTGCTGCTTGGTGTACTTGCCCTCGATCGCCATGGCGTACCGCAGCTCCTGGAGCTTGCGGGACATCGTCGGCGCGATGGCCGCCTGCTGCTCCTCCGGCGTCTCGGCCTTGTTGACCAGCACCTGCTTGACGTACTGCTGGGTGATCGAGGAGCCGCCCTGCATGACGCCGCCGCCGGTGAGGTTCTTCACCAGGGCGCGGGCGGTGCCCTCGACGTCGATCGGGCCGTGGTCGAAGAAGCGGAAGTCCTCGATCGCGATCAGCGCGGTCTGCATGATGGGCGCGACCTTGTCGAGGGTCACGGACTGCCGGTTCTCGTAGTAGAACTGGGCGATCTGCTTGCCGTTGGCGTCGACCAGCTTCGTGCGCTCGGACAGGGGCGGCTCGTCGAGTTCCCTGGGCTTGAGGTCGAGCCCGTCCATGGCGCTCTTGGCCGACACACCCGCCCCGCCGACCGCGGGCAGCGCCACGGCTGCCGTCAGCACACCCGCCGCCGTCCCGGCGATGATCAGACGCAGGACGCTGAGGAGCGGGTGGGAGCGGTCTTTGCCCTTCGCTTGCACGCTCCTAAGGGTACGTCGAAACACTGTCCTTATCGGTAACACGACACCATTTCGCCTTGACTGGGAGGGGTGACTAGTCATTCCCGGTCAACAGTCCGGCGAGAAATTGGTCCTCTGGGGTCTGTCGGCCCGAACGTGAAGTTGCGTACGTTCTCCCTGCGGCAACTGAATACGGAGGCTCGGCGCCCGCGCCCGTCGGCCCCAAATGACGACTGACCACCTAAGGGGAGTGGGGTCGAAAAATGTGGATCACGGATTGGACCTCCCGTGCCGCCTGTAAGGGTGCGGACCCGGACGCGCTGTTCGTCCAGGGCGCCGCACAGAACAGGGCGAAGTTGATCTGTCGAGGATGCCCGGTCCGTACCGAATGCCTCGCCGATGCGCTGGACAACCGCATCGAGTTCGGGGTGTGGGGCGGTATGACCGAACGCGAACGCCGTGCGCTGCTCAGGCGCCGGCCCGACGTGGACTCGTGGCGTGACCTGCTCGAGTCCGCGAAGGAAGAGTACGAACGGACCAATGAGCTGATCGCGGGCTGATCGGGCCCGCGGAGGGAGAGCACGGCCGGCGCCGCCCGTCGGCCGTGCTTTCTCTACGCGCTCGCCAACAGGTTCCCGATCTGCCGCAACCCGGCCAGATCGTGGACATCTCCGGACATCGCACGTACCTGTGCCACGGGCACCGTGGGATGAGCCGAGACGAAATGCTCCTGCTCGCGGCTCTCGCGGGTGGCGAGTTGCATCCGGCCGGTGTGCAGCCGCAGCACAGCGGCCGTCAGCTCGTGTTCGCCCCTGGACTCCAGGTCCTCGGCCGCGGCGGCGCTGCGTGCCGCTGAGAGCGCCGAGCCGGGCGACATGTGCACCCGGTTCACCACGAGCCCGGCGAGGGGCATGCGCTCCTCGGCGAGCCGTTCCACGAAGTAGGACGCCTCCCTCATCGCGTCGCGCTCCGGCGCGGCCACCACGAGGAAGGCCGTGCCCGGCGCCTGCAACAGCTTGTACGTCATCTCGGCCCGCTGCCGGAACCCGCCGAACACGGCGTCCAGCGCGGACACGAACGTCTGCAGGTCCTTGATCACCTGCGCGCCGAGCAGCTTGGTCATCGCCCCGGCCATCAACCCGAACCCGGCGTTGAGCAGCCGGAACGCGCTGCGCCCACCAGCCTTGGCGGGGGCGGTCAGCAGCCGGATGAACCGTCCGTCGAGGAAGCGGCCGAGCCGCTCAGGCGCGTCGAGGAAGTCCAGCGCCGACCGGGAGGGCGGCGTGTCCACGATGATCAGGTCCCACTCGTCGGAGCGGCGGAGCTGGCCCAGCTTCTCCATCGCCATGTACTCCTGCGTGCCCGCGAAGCTGGAGGACAGCGACTGGTAGAAGGGGTTCGACAGGATCTGGCGGGCCCGCTCGGGGTCGGCGTGCGCCTCGATGATCTCGTCGAACGTGCGCTTCATGTCGAGCATCATGGCGTAGAGCTGGCCGCCGCCCTCGGGCGAGCTGACCAGGCGCGGGGTGTTGTCCAGCTCGGTCAGGCCCATCGACTGCGCCAGGCGGCGGGCCGGGTCGACGGTCAGCACGACCGCGCACCGGCCGCGTTCGGCGGCGCGCAGGCCGAGGGCCGCGGCGGTCGTGGTCTTGCCGACGCCGCCGGAGCCGCAGCAGACGATGATCCGGGTGCCCTTGTCGTCGAGGATGGCGTCGATGTCCAGGGGGACGGGCTTCTTCACGCGGCTCCCCGGTGGGTGCGGAGGATGTCGGCCAGCTCGTACAGGCCGGCCAGGTCGACGCCGTCGGCCAGCAGCGGCAGCTCGACGCGCGGCAGGCCGGCCCCGGCCAGCGACTCGCGCTCGGCGTGCTCCAGCTCGGTGCGGCGGGCGTGCTCGACGACCTCCTCGGCGAGCGCCTCGGCCATGGCGGCGGCGTCGGAGGTGTCGGCGAGCCCGGCCGCCTTGAGCCCGAGCGCGAGCTCGCCCACGTCGAATCGGCCCTTGACAGCCATGTCAAGAGCGGCCTGTGGAAGCAGTGATTCACGGACCATGTTGATGAAAACGCAACCTGGCGGAAGCCCGGCCGAGCGCAATTCGCCGACTCCGTCGAGGGTCTCCTGCACCGGCATCTCCTCCAGGAGGGTCACGAAGTGGACCATCGTCTCCCTGGATTTCACGACGCCGTTCACCAGATCGGAGTGGTTCTTGATGGGCCCGACCTTGGCCAGGCCGGCGACCTCCTGGGTGACGTTCAGGAAGCGCGTGATGCGGCCGGTGGGCGGCGCGTCGAGGACGACGGCGTCGTAGACCCGGCGGCCGTTCTTGCCGCGCCTGCGCACGGCCTCGGTGGTCTTGCCGGTGACCAGCACGTCCCGGAACCCGGGGGCCACGGTGGTGGCGAAGTCGACGATGCCCATCTTGGTCAGCGCGCGCCCGGCCCTGCGCATGCCGTAGAACATCTCCATGTATTCGAGCATGGCCTCTTCGGGATCGATGGCCAGCGCGTACACGTCGCCGCCGGAGGGCGCCACGGCGATCTTCCGCTCCTCGTAGGGCAGCGGCGGCAGGTCGAAGATCTGGGCGATGCCCTGCCTGCCCTCCACCTCGACGAGCAGCACCTTGCGCCCGCCCGCGGCCAGTGCGAGGGCGAGGGCGGCGGCGACGGTCGTCTTGCCGGTGCCGCCCTTGCCGGTGACGACGTGCAGCCGCACGTCGTCCCAGTCCGTGTCCGGAGAGTCCACGTTTCGAGGCTACCGAACGGTTACTTGTCGAAACCCGACGGCCACCGTTTGAGATTGCTCACATTGCGGTCATCGCCGCCCGGATGGGTGGGGTGACAGGCCGGGAAGCGGCTTTCCATGAGATCGTCATGGCATGAAGAAATGGGAGTACCTCACCGCTCCGGTGCTGATCCACAACACGAAGATGATCCTCGACAACTTCGGGTCCGACGGCTGGGAGCTGGTCCAGATCGTCCAGGGCGCCTCGTCCGAGCAGCTCGTCGCCTACTTCAAGCGGGAGAAGGCGTGACCCCCGAGGAGCGGATCGCCGAGCTCGGGTTCGAGCTGCCCCAGCCGGTGACGCCGCTGGCCGCGTACGTGCCGACCGCGCGCACCGGCGACCTCGTCTACACCTCCGGCCAGGTGCCCATGCTGGAGGGCAAGCTGCACCAGACCGGCAAGCTCGGCGTCGACCTCGGTGTCGACGAGGGCAAGGCGCAGGCCCGCATCTGCGTGCTCAACGCGCTGGCCGCGCTGAAGGCCGAGCTGGGCGAGCTGTCCAGGGTGCGCAGGATCGTCAAGGTCGTGGTCTTCGTGGCCAGCGCGCCGAGCTTCACCGAGCAGCCCCAGGTGGCCAACGGCGCCAGCGACTTCCTGGCCGAGGTGTTCGGCGAGACGGGCAAGCACGCCCGCAGCGCCGTGGGCGTGGCCGCGCTGCCGCTGGACGCCCCGGTGGAAGTGGAGCTGATCGCGGAGGTCTCCTGACCGGAGAGGCGGGTGCGGAGGTCTCCTGACCGGAGAGGGCTGATCGCGGAGGTTTCCTGACCGCGAGGATGTGTCACCATGACCGAGTGATGTTCTAGTAGGAGGTCAGGTGGCCGGTCTTCCCCTTCCCGACGAGCTCGCCGCGCGAGCCAGAGAGATCATCGCCGGGCGGCTCGCTCCCGCCCCGGCGCGTGACGCCGCCACGGTGGTGATCCTGCGCGGCTCGGGCCCGCGCGGCGGGCCCGAGGTCTACCTGCTCAGGCGCAAGTCCACGATGGCCTTCGCGGCGGGCGCCTACGTCTTCCCCGGCGGTTCCGTCGACCCGCGTGACACCGACCAGGCGGTGGCCTGGGCCGGGCCGTCCCCCAAGGAGTGGGGGGAGATCTTCTACGCCAGTGAGAACGTCGCCCGCGGCCTGGTGTGCGCGGCCGTGCGGGAGACGTTCGAGGAGTCCGGGGTGCTGCTGGCGGGGCCGGGGCCGGACAGCGTGGTCGAGGACACCACGGGCGACGACTGGGAGGCCGACCGGCTGGCGCTCATCGACCGGAGCCTGGCCTTCGCCGACTTCCTGGACAGGCGCGGCCTGGTGCTCAGGTCCGACCTGCTCAAGCCGTGGGCCCACTGGATCACGCCGGAGATCGAGCAGCGCAGGTTCGACACCCGGTTCTTCGTGGCGGTGCTGCCCGAGGGGCAGCGCACGCGTGACGTCGGAGGCGAGGCCGACCACGTGGTGTGGCGGCGGCCGGCCGAGGCGATCGAGCTGTGGCGCGCGGGTGAGATCTTCCTGATGCCGCCCACCTCCCACACGCTCACCGAGCTGGCCGGGCACGACAGCGTGGCCTCCGTGCTGGCCGAGGAGCGGGAGATCACGCCCATCCTGCCGGAGGCCGTGGAGGTCGAGGGGGAGATGAGGTTGATGACGCCGTGAGCGGACTGCACATCCCGCTCGGCACGCCTGACGGCTCCCGTACCGAGCACGCCGAGAACCTGCTCGTGCCCAATCCGTCCGCCATGACGCTCGACGGCACCAACACCTGGGTCATCGGCACCCGCGACGCGATCGTGGTCGATCCGGGGCCCGACGACGAGGCGCACCTGCTGCGCGTACGCGACCATCTGGGCGAGCGGCGGGTCACCCAGATCCTGCTCACGCACGGCCACGCCGACCACAGCGGCGGCGCCAAACGCTTCGCCGAGCTGGTCGACGCCCCCGTACGCGCCCTCGACCCGCGCCACCGGCTGGGCGACGAAGGGCTCGGCGACGGCGACGTGGTCACGGTCGACGGCCTGGAGCTGCACGTCTACGCCACGCCCGGCCACTCGTTCGACTCGCTCTGCTTCTGGCTGCCGCAGGACCGGGCCATGCTGACCGGCGACACCGTCCTCGGCAGGGGCACCACGATCATCGCCCAGGACGGCGGACTGGGCGACTACCTGCGCAGCCTCGACCGGCTGAGGGCGGCGGCCGAGGGCCTGGGAGCGCGGGCGCTGCTGCCCGGCCACGGCCCGGTGCTGCCCGACCCGATCGCGGCCCTCGACGGCTACATCGCCCACCGGCGGCAGCGGCTCGACCAGATCAGGGCGGCGCGGGCACAGGGCGCGCGCACGCCGCAGGAGGTCGTCGAGATCGTGTACGCGGACGTCGACAGGTCGCTCTGGCCCGCCGCGGAGGTCTCCGTGCGGGCCCAGCTCGACTACCTGGAACGGTTGTAGAGCCGGTCCATGTCGAGGATGACCACGGCCTTGGCCTCGATGCGCAGCCAACCGCGCTGGGCGAAGTCGGCCAGGGCCTTGTTCACCGTCTCGCGCGAGGCCCCGACGAGCTGGGCCAGCTCCTCCTGGGTGAGGTCGTGGTGCACGCGCATGCCGTCGTCGGTCTTGGTGCCGAACCGCTCCGCCAGGTCGAGGAGCTGCTTGGCGACCCGGCCGGGCACGTCGGTGAAGACCAGGTCGGCCAGCACGTCGTTGGTGCGGCGCAGCCGCTGGGCCAGGGCGCGCAGCAGGTGCAGCGCCACCTCGGGGCGGCCGGTCAGCCAGGGGCGCAGGTCGTCGTGGCCCAGCCCGGCCAGGCGCACGTCGGTCAGCGCCGTCGCGGTGGCGGTGCGCGGTCGCGGGTCGAACAGCGACAGCTCGCCGAACATCTCGCTCGGGCCGAGCACGCTCAGCAGGTTCTCCCGGCCATCGGGCGAGGTGCGGGAGAGCTTGATCTTGCCTTCGAGCACGACGTAGAGCCGGTCGCCGGTCTCGTTCTCGTGGAAGAGGGTCTGTCCCTTGGACAACTGGACCTCGGTGATGCTCGTCCGCAGCGCCGCGGCGCTCTCGCGGTCGAGCGCGGCGAACAGGGGGGCCTTGCCCAGCACATCTTCGGTGTTCACTCTGCCTCCTCTGCTGCCATTGTGACTCACCCCACTCCGGGCGGCACACACAGGCTATGGGAATGCCCGGGTTAGGCGTGGCTTGCCCTGGTGTGTGGCGCACTGAAGTGTATGAACAAATCGGGTGACCTGCTTACTTCCGCAGGAGGTCGTCCACCGAGGCGACCGCCGTCGCCATCGTGTGGCCCAGCAGGACGCGTACGACATGGGCCGCCGAGGGGCGGCCGGCGGGCTCCGGACGGCGGCACCGCTCGACGACGCCGCGCAGCGGATGCGGCAGCGCGCCGGACCCGCTCGCGAACCTCACCAGCTCCGCCCAGTCCCGCACGTCGTCGGCCGGGCCGCCGCGGCCGGGCGAGCCCTGCACGCCCACCAGCACCTGGCCGCGCGTGCCGAGCGCGACGTTGTCGGGGGTGAGCCGCAGGCCGGTCACGCCGTGGGCGTGCATCCTGGCCATGGCCGCCGCGCTGCCGAGCGCCACCCGGTGCAGCGCCGCGCCGCGCAACGGGCCGCCCCTGCGTACGAAGTCGGTCAGTGACTCGCCCTTGTGCTGATCGCCCATGGTCGCCGCCCTCCCAGCCGCCAGGTTGTACGCGAACGCGGCGTAGAAGGTTCAACGGTTCCCATAGTCTTGCGGCATGGCCACGAACGCGGCGGGGCGCAAGCCGGAGACCCAGCTAGCCCTGGTACGGCGGGCGCGCAAGATGAACCGCGTCCTCGCCGAGACCTACCCCGACGCCCACTGCGAGCTCGACTTCCGCAACCCGCTGGAGCTGCTGGTCGCGACCATCCTGTCGGCCCAGTGCACCGACAAGCGGGTGAACATGGTGACCCCCACCCTGTTCGCCAAATACCCCACCGTCGAGGACTACGCCGCCGCCGACCGCGCCGAGATGGAAGACATCATCCGCTCGACCGGCTTCTTCCGCGCGAAGACCAACAGCATCATCGGCATGGCCCAGGCCGTGTGCGAGCGCTACCGCGGCGAGGTGCCGGGCCGGCTCCAAGACCTGGTCACCCTGCCCGGCGTGGGCCGCAAGACCGCGAACGTGGTGCTCGGCAACGCGTTCGGCGTGCCGGGGCTGACCGTCGACACGCACTTCCAGCGGCTCGTGCGCCGCTTCGGCTGGACCGAGGAGACCGACCCGGTCAAGATCGAGCACGTCGTGGCCGAGCTGCTGCCCCGCCGCGAATGGACGATCTTCTCCCACCGGGTCATCTGGCACGGCCGCCGCATGTGCCACGCGCGCCGTCCGGCCTGCGGCGTGTGCCCGCTGGCGAACCTGTGCCCCTCCTTCGGCACCGGGCCCACCGGCGAGGCGGAGGCGGAGAAGCTGGTCAGGCCCGGTCCCTTCTCCTGATCCGCGAGCCCAGGGAAGTGATCGAGGCCGTGCCGTGTTGGAGGTTTGCGTGACAGAAGTGCCCGACTGGCTCGAACGGCTCGCGGCGCAGGCCGCGCGGATCACGGTCCCCCGCTACCTGCGGCCCCCGGCCGGCCGCGGGCGCCTGGCCGCCGTGCTGATGCTGTTCGGCGAGGGGCCGCTCGGCCCCGACGTGCTGCTCATCCAGCGCAGCTCACGCGGCCGCAGGCACGCCGGCCAGCCCGCCTTCCCCGGCGGCGGCGTCGATCCCGAAGACGGCGGCCCGGTCGGCGCGGCGCTGCGCGAGGCCGAGGAGGAGACCGGCGTCGATCCGCGCGGCGTGCGCGTCCTCGGCACGATGCCCGAGCTCTACCTCGACCACAGCGACAACCGGGTCACCCCGGTGTTCGGCTGGTGGCACACGCCCTCCGCGGTGCACGCCGCCTCGCCCGACGAGGTCGAGTCGGTCGAGCGGGTGCCGATCGCCGAGCTGGTCGATCCGGGCAACCGAGTCATGTTGCGGCATCCCAGCGGGCTCGCCGGCCCGGCCTTCCACGTGCGGGGCATGCTGGTGTGGGGGTTCACCGCGATGGTGCTCGACTCCGTGCTGCGCGAGGGCGGCCTCGAACGTCCCTGGGACCAGGCGCGCCTGGAGGACCTGCCGGCCGAGGTCGTCAGACTGGGCCTGCGCGAACGGATCACTCCGGGGTCCTGACGGCTGTGCGAGCGGATCACTCCGGGGTTCTGAGCGAGACGCCGAGCGAGGCCCAGTCGGCGACGTCCGCGTCGTCGTCGGCGGCCAGGGTGCGCAGCATCTCCAGGCCCGCCCGGTCGGGCGGGTCGCCCAGCACGTGCTGCAGCGCGTACGCCGCCCCGTACCTCACTCTGGCGTCGTCGTGACAGGCAAGGTCGATCACCGAAGGCAGCGAGCGGGGGTCGGCCAGGTGGCCGAAGGCGATCAGCACGGCGTACAGGACCATGGCGTCGTCCTCGCTGGCCGCCAGGTAGCGCAGCACCGGCAGCGTACGGTCCACGAACGGCCGCAGCATGCCCATGATGTCCACCCCGAGCAGCCGTTCGGCCACGTTGTCCGCGGCGCACAGGCGGCGTGCCTCGATGAACGACTCCAGGTCGGCCCGCTGGCGCAGCAGGCAGATCACGTGCCAGCGCAGCGGCCCGTCCGGGTCGGTGTCGCTGAGAGCTGCCCGGATGAGATCGCGCACTGTTCCCTCGGCCGGCGGCATACCGCCCAAGATAGCCAGCCGGGTGACGCCGTCCTGGCGGAAGACGTGCACACTTGACCGTATCGCTGGCTACCTTTGAAGCGTGCGCGGTGATCTGCTTGACCTCATATTGATCGGCCTCGTGATCGCCTTCGGCGTATCCGGCTACCGGCAGGGCTTCATCATCGGCGCGATGAGCTTCGTGGGGTTCGTGGGCGGCGCCGTGCTCGGCATCTTCATCGCGCCGCCGATCGCCAAGGCCGTCGTCGACGGCGACACCCCGCAGGCCCTGCTCGCGATCGTGATCGTGTTCCTGGCCGCCACGATCGGCCAGTTCGCGTCCTCCACGGTCGGCGCGGTCGTGCGCAGCCACGTCACGTGGGAGCCGGCCAAGATGGCCGACGCGGTGGGCGGCACGTTCGCCAGCGCGCTGTCCGTGCTGGTGATCGCCTGGCTGATCGGGTCGCTGATCGTCTCGACGACGTTCACCCCGCTGGTCGACCAGGTCAAGAACTCCGCGCTGCTGACCACGGTCGACGACGCGATCCCGCAGGCCGCGCGCAACTGGCAGCAGCCGTTCAAGAAGTTCGTGGACAGGTCGGAGTTCCCGCCCGTCTTCGACGCCATCGCCCCCGACGCGCTGATCGACGTGCCGCCGCCGGCGCAGAGCGTGCTGCAGGGCGCCAAGCTGGGCCGGGCCCAGCGGGCCATCGTGAAGGTCCAGGGCAACGCCGAGAGCTGCAACAAGCACATCGAGGGCACCGGTTTCGTCTACGCCGACAACCGGATCATGACGAACGCCCACGTCGTCGCCGGCGTCACCCGCGACCTGGAGGTCATCGACTACAAGAACGTGCGCCACCCGGCCAAGGTCGTGCGCTACAACCCCCAGCGCGACATCGCGATCCTCTACGTGCCCGGCCTCGACCTGCCGCAGCTCACCTTCGAGGCCGACGGCAAGCGCGGCGCCAACGCGATCATCGCCGGCTTCCCCAGGGGCAAGGGCTTCACCGCCGAGCCCGCCCGCATCGGCGGCCGCCTCGACGCCGAGGGCCCCGACATCTACCACGACCGCAACGTCCGGCGGAAGGTCTATGCGATCCGCGGCAAGGTGCTGCCGGGCAACTCCGGCGGCCCGCTGCTCACCGTCGACGGCCGCGTCTACGGCGTGATCTTCGCCGCCGCGGTCAGCGAGAAGGACACCGGCTACGTGCTCACCGCCGAGGAGGTCGCGCCCGACGCCGGCCAGGGCCGGAACGACACCACCGCGGCCAGCACCCAGGAGTGCGACTAGGCGGGCAGTGCGGCCAGGATCAGGGCGATCGCCTCGACGGCGTCGCTGTCCTGGGTCAGGCCGGTGGCCGCCCTGCCGACGGCGTCGTAGTCGCCGCCGTACGCCTGCGCCCTGGCCGCGCCGCGGCTGAACAGGGTGACCGCGCCGCGGCCGTTGCCGCGCTGGAGGTGCGTCAGCCCGACGCAGATCTGCGCGAGCCCCTGCCACAGCTCGCGCTCCTCCTCGGGCGCGCACTTCCAGCGGCCCTCGAAGACCTCGTGCGCGTTGAACGGCAGCCCCTCTCCCAGGAAGTGCCGCGCGTCGGCGAGCGCCTGCTCGGAGGTGGGTGCGTAGTCGTCGGGGACCCGGTCGACGCCGGGCGAGCCGTAGGGGAGCGGCCTGCCGTACGCGTCGCGTGGCCTGGCGTTGCGCGGCTTGCCCTGGGGGTCGCGGTCTCTCATCGCTCGAGGGGCTCTCTCATCGGTCGGGTTCGGGATCGGCCAGCCAGCCGAGCAGCTCGGTGTCGAACACGTCGGGGATCTCTTCGTGGGGGAAATGGCCCGCGCCCTCGAACAGCCGCCAGCGGTAGGGGGCGGCGACGTACCGGCTGGAGCCCTGGGCGGTGCGGGGGAGCGCGTACGGGTCGAGCGCGCCGTGCAGGTGCAGCGTCGGCGCCTCGATCTCGGTACGCATGACCCTGGCATAGCGGCGGCCGTCGGGCCGGAGCTGGGAACGGCCGAACCAGCGGTGGTACTCCAGCGCCGAGTGGGCCACGGCGGGGATCCGGAACGCCTCCCGGTAGGTGCGCGCGGTCTCGGCGTCCGGCCAGCCGGGAGCCGACCAGCCCGCCAGGATCCTGCCGACCAGGGCGGCGTCGTGCCTGGTGAGCCTGCGTTCGGGCAGCAGCGGGAGCTGGTAGCCGAGCGCGTGCCGGCCGGCCCTGAGCTGGCCGGGGTCGGTCGCCAGCGCTTGGCGCAGCCGCAGCGGGTGCGGCGCCGAGACCACGACCAGCCGGCGCACGCACTTGGGGTCGAGCACGGCCATCGTCCAGGCCAGCAGGCCGCCCCAGTCGTGACCGACGACGACCGCGCCGGTCTCGCCGAGCGCGCGGATCAGGCCGGTCGCGTCGGCGGCCAGGGTGGGCAGGTCGTAGCCGCGCGGCGGCTTGTCGCTGCCGCCGTAGCCGCGCAGGTCCGCGGCGACCGCCCGGAAGCCGGCCTGCGCGAGGGAGGTGAGCTGGTTGCGCCAGGTCCACCAGAATTGCGGGAACCCGTGCAGCAGCAGGACCAGCGGGCCCTCGCCGGCCTCCACGACGTGGAAGCGGGTGCCGCCGGCGTGCACGGCCCGGTGTGTCCACGGGCCGTCGATCTGGACGACCGTCTCGTCAGGTGCCATCACGGCTCACCGGCTGACTCTCGGCGCTCGGCACGGGGAGCGTCTGCTCCTCCGGCGTGGCGATCTCCTTGAGGCCCTTGATCGACCTGGCGGTGCGCTTCATCCCGGCCAGGCCCTTCAGCCTGCGCACGCCGACCAGCACCAGCAGGCCCGCGGCCACCAGGTAGAAGACGGTCACGATGAGGAAGGCCAGCCAGTTGGGCAGCCACTGGGCCAGCACGTACGCGATGGTGAACGAGGCCAGGATCAGGCACAGGTGCGCCATGAAAGCGGCGGCGGCGAACAGCCCCGCGGCCATGCCCACCCGCTTGGCGTCGAACTTGAACTCGGCCTTGGCCAGCTCGATCTCCGAGCGGACGAGGTCGGAGATGTGGCTGCTGGCCTGGGCGACCAGCGAGCCCAGGGATTCTTCCTCGGGAGTCTGCGGCATGAACGTCTCCTATCGAGGCCTGGTGGCCGTGTCAAACATCCCGTACTAACTGCTGGGCGCCACCGAACACGCCGAGGACGCGGCTACTCCCAGAACTACCCGATCGCCCACGATAACGCCGTCCGCCGCAGACAGATGAGGCGCATGCCCGGTACGGGCATGCGCCTCAGCGGCTGAACGGCCGGTCAGTCCTCGGACTTGGCCGCCGGCAGCTTCTCGGAGATGAGGTTCATCACCGTGCTGTCGGCCAGCGTGGTGACGTCGCCGATGCTGCGGTTCTCGGCCACGTCGCGCAGGAGGCGGCGCATGATCTTGCCGGAGCGGGTCTTCGGCAGCTCGGGGACGACCAGGATCTGCCGCGGCTTGGCGATGGGGCCGAGCGTCCTGGCCACGTGGTCACGCAGCTCGGCGGCGATGTCGTCGTTCTCCTCGGCGCTGCCGCGCAGGATCACGAACGACACGATGGCCTGGCCGGTCACCGGGTCGGTCGCGCCGACCACGGCCGCCTCGGCGACCTTGGGGTGGCTGACCAGGGCGCTCTCCACCTCGGTGGTGGAGATGTTGTGGCCGGAGACGAGCATGACGTCGTCGACGCGGCCGAGCAGCCACAGGTCGCCGTCCTCGTCCTTCTTCGCGCCGTCGCCGGGGAAGTACATGCCCTCGAAACGCGACCAGTACGTGTCGATGTAGCGCTGGTCGTCGCCCCAGATCGTGCGGAGCATCGACGGCCACGGGTCGCGCACGACGAGGAAGCCGCCGCCCCCGTTGGGGACGCTGTTGCCCTGGTCGTCGACCACGTCGGCGGTGATGCCCGGCAGCGGGCGCATCGCCGCGCCCGGCTTGGCCGAGGTGACGCCCGGCAGCGGGCTGATCATGATCGCGCCGGTCTCCGTCTGCCACCAGGTGTCCACGACGGGGCAGCGGTCGTGGCCGATGTGCTCCCGGTACCAGACGTAGGCCTCGGGGTTGATCGGCTCGCCGACCGAGCCCAGGACGCGCAGGCTGGACATGTCGAACTTGGCGGGGATGTCGTCGCCCCACTTCATGAACGTCCGGATCGCCGTGGGGGCGGTGTAGAGGATTGTGACCTTGTACTTCTGCACGATCTCCCAGAACCGGCCGCGGTGCGGGGTGTCCGGGGTGCCCTCGTAGATGACGCTGGTCGCGCCGTTGGCGAGGGGGCCGTAGACGATGTAGGAGTGGCCGGTGACCCAGCCGATGTCGGCCGTGCACCAGTAGATGTCGGTCTCGGGCTTGAGGTCGAAGACCGCGTGGTGCGTGTAGGCGGTCTGGGTGAGGTAGCCGCCGGTCGTGTGCAGGATGCCCTTGGGCTTACCGGTGGTGCCGCTGGTGTAGAGGATGTACAGCGGGTCCTCGGCGTCGTGGGGCTCGGCGGTGTGCTGGTCGCTCTGGCGCTCGACCAGGTCGTGCCACCACACGTCCTTGTCGCCCACGGCGACGTCCTGGCCGGTACGGCGGACGACGAGCACGTTCTCCACCTGCGGGCACTCGGCGACGGCCTCGTCCACGGTGGGCTTGAGCGCGCTCGGCTTGCCGCGGCGGTAGCCGCCGTCGGCCGTGATCACGAGCTTGGCGTCGGCGTCGTCGATGCGGCTCTTGAGCGCGGCGGAGGAGAAGCCGCCGAACACCACCGAGTGGATCGCGCCGATGCGGGCGCAGGCCAGCATCGCGATCGGCAGCTCGGGGATCATCGGCATGTAGATGGCCACCCGGTCGCCCTTGCGCACGCCGAGCTCCAGCAGCGCGTTGGCGGCCTTGCCGACCTCGTTCTTGAGGTCGTTGTAGGTGAGCGTGCGGCTGTCGCCCTCGGGCTCGCCCTCCCAGTGGTAGGCGACCTTGTCGCCGCGGCCCTCCTCGACGTGCCGGTCGACGCAGTTGTAGGCGACGTTGAGCTCGCCGCCGACGAACCACTTGGCGAACGGCGCGTTCCACTCCAGCGTCGTGTCCCACCGCCTGGCCCAGGTCAGCCGCTCGGCCGCGCGCTCCCAGAAGGCGAGACGGTCGGCGTCTGCCTCGGCGTATGCGGCGGCGGTCACGTTCGCGGCCGCGGCCAGCTCGGCCGGTGGTGCGAACCGGCGGTTCTCCTGTAGCAGGTTGGACAGCGCCTGGGTCTCGTTGCCAGGGGTCTCCGGGGCCACTTCGTGCTCCTTCTATGGCCAGGTTGGACAGGTCGGGTCCCACTTCACCAGCTCACGGCCTCCCCACACAAGAGGTCTAGACAGGTCTGTACCGATTCGCGTGGGTGGCCGCATGATTATCAGCTTGCATGACAAACGCAATTGAACTGTTGTCATCCTGAAATCAGGAGAATATGCGGTTCGGCGTGGCGGGAAAAAGCGGGGGGGCCGTAGCGCCTTATACGGCGGCGGTCCGGTCCATGGCGGGGCATGGCGTACCCGCCGGTAAGGTCGGTTTCCGTGAGTGACCCATTGGCCGTCATCGCGCGGTTCCCAGGCGTGTCCGAGGCAGTGGACGAGGCGCGGCAGGCCGTCGACAGGCTCTATCGGCATCGCGTCCTGCGCCGGGCGAGCCCGGCGGTGTCCACCGAGTCGTCCCTGCGCGGCGCGCGGGCCTCGGCCGCGATCGAGGGCGTCGACGTGCCACTGGACGCCTTGCGCCGCGACGAGGTGCACGATCCGCTCGTACAGGGGGCGCTGCGGGCGTCCGCGGAGATGGGCCGGCTCGGTCCCACCTGGCGGAAGGCGCCGCGGCAGGTGCTGGCCCGCCTGCACACCGTCGCCGCCGCGGGGCTCGCCGACCAGCCGGCGCTGGGCCGTCCCCGTACGGACGACTCCGCCCCCGATCCGCTCGGGCTCGGTCCCGCCCCGGGGGCGGCGGAGACCGCGACGCGCATGGAGTCCCTGTTCCGGCTGCTGGAAGAGGCGGGCAAGGCGCCCGCGATCGTGCTGGCCGCCGTGGTGCACGCCGAGCTGGCGGTGCTGCGTCCGTTCGGGACGTGCGACGGCGTCGTGGCGCGTTCCGCGGAACGGCTGACGCTGGTCGAGTACGGGCTCGACCCGAAGTCGCTGGTCGTCGTCGAGATCGGGCATCTTGAGCTGCCGTACGCGGAGGCGCTCCGGGCGTATCTGACCGGTACTCCGGAGGGCGTCGGCCAGTGGGTACAGCACTGTGCCTCGGCGGTAAGCCTGGGGGTACGGGAGACGACCGCGGTCTGCGAAGCGATGCAACGAGGCTGACGGACGGGCTGGTCACATAGCGGACGGCGTCTCGACCGAGACGCCGTCTGCCGGTGCATCACACCGGGTTACCAAGCGTGCACCTCAAATCCGTCGGAGCGGGTCAAGCCCGTCACGACGCGCCTCCCGCGGCTGGTCGCGCGTGGGTACCCGGCTGATGCACCCGGACAAGAGGTCCGTAACACCTTTCTACGACGGATCCGCCCTGCTGGGAACCCCTTGGAGCAAGACCTTTACCCAGACGTGGAGCGGCCGGGAGGGTTCCGTCGAGCCGTCTTCGGGCGCCAACCCGTTACCTACCTGTGACGATTACGGACAGTGACTGTCTTTATGCGATCGTTATGGCGTAGCGAAAAAACTTGGCGGAAATGCCAGATTACTGCTCGACGAAACTCGAGTGGATCGGGCAGCATACGGAGGTATCGCCCGAAACTGGAGCGTGTGTGTGAGGGATGCGTTTGCAAGTCTCTTGCCATGCTCTGGTGAAGTGATGAAAGCTTTCTTCTGAAACGGGACCGGCTCTACCCCCCCGGAGCCGGACCGATCAGGCGACCCCCGCTCTCCCCCCCGGCGGGGGTCGCCCTATTTCCGGCCTCTGTCCGGCTCGCCGACCCCGCCGGTTGTCCACAGGTGAGGCATGTCCGCGGCCGCCGTCCCCAGAATCCCGTTCGGCCTCTCCCGGCCGCCTCCTCCCCAGCAGGGTTGACCTCCCACGCCCCGGCAAGAGGAGGACCCCGTGCACCGCCCCCTGGTCATCACCGAGGACCACGACCTCCTCGACGACCTGGTCCGCATCGCAGCCGCCGCCGGCGCCCAGCTCGACGTGGCCCAGACCCCCGCCCATGCCCGGCCGTACTGGAACCTCGCCCCCATGGTCGCCATCGGCCCCGACCAGGCCGACGCCGTCGCCGCCACCTCACCGCCCACCCGGGACCAGGTCCTCCTGGTGCCCCGTGGCCCCGACGACCCCGACACGTGGCGAAAATGCGTGGCCGTGGGCGCCCAGGCCGTCGTCCGCCTCCCCGGCGACGAACGCCACCTCGTGGAACGCTTCGCCGACGCCATGGAGCCCGAGCCCCGCTCCGGCGCGGTGACCTGCGTGATCGGTGGCCACGGCGGAGCGGGCGCGAGCGTGGTGTCCGCCTGCCTGGCCCTGCGCGCCTCGGGCGACCGCCTCCGTACGCTCCTGATCGACGCCGACCCCCTGGGCGGCGGCATCGACGCCCTGCTGGGCCACGAGGAGGCGGCGGGCGCCCGCTGGGGCGACCTGGTGGCGAGGGAAGGAAGGATCAGCTCCAGCGCCCTGCGGGCGGCGCTCCCGTCGTTCGGCGACCTCGCGGTCCTGTCCTTCCACCGCGGGGAAGTGGCCGCGATCCCGCCCCAGGCCATGCGCTCGGTCCTGGAAGCCGGCCGGCGCGGCTTCGACCTGATCGTCGTCGACCTCCCGCGCCATCTCGACCCGGCCGCCGTGGAAGCCCTCACCAGGGCCGACACGACCCTGACGGTCACCACGGCCGACCTGCGCGGCATCCTGTCCACCGTCCAGGTGCTGGGCGAGCTCCGCAGGCACACCGCCGACCTGCGTGCCATCCTCCGGCCCGGAGTCCTCGACGAGGAGACGGCCGCGGCCTCACTCGGCATCCCCGTCGCCGCCCACCTGCCCGACCATCCGAGGCTCACCGCCACCCTCAACCGGGGCGAGCTCCCCGGGCTCGGCCCGCGTACGGTTCTCGGCACCCTCTGCGCGTCCCTGCTCCAAGACCTCCTTCCGGCATGAGCGCCGCCGGGGAGGTCTCGCCGGAGCTGGTGGAGGCCGTACGCGTCCGCCTGGCCCACGCCGGTGTCGAGCCGACGGCCGCCCAGGTGGCCGTCGCGCTCAGAGCCGAACGCTCGGTCTACGGAGACGCCGAGATCCTGGCGGTCGCCCGCGCCCTCTGCGCCGACCTGATCGGCGCCGGTCCGCTGGAACCGCTCCTGGCCCGTCCCGACGTCACCGACGTCCTGGTCAACGGCCCGCGGGAGGTGTGGATCGACGACGGCGGCGGCCTGCGCCGCACCTCCGTCACGTTCGCCGACGACGGAGCGGTCCGCAGGCTGGCCCAGCGCCTCGCGGCCGCCGCCGGTCGCCGGCTCGACGACGCCTCGCCGTACGTGGACGCGAGGCTGGCCGGGGGCGTCCGGTTGCACGCCGTACTGCCGCCCATCGCCTCGGGCGGCACCTGCGTGTCGCTCCGCCTGCCGCCGCGCCGCACCTTCACCCTGTCCGACCTGGTGTCGGCCGGCACGATCGCCCCGGCGGCCGTCACGGTGCTGACGGCGATGGTCGACGCCCGGCTCGCCTTCCTCGTCACGGGCGGCACCGGCACGGGCAAGACCACCCTCCTGTCGGCCCTCCTCTCCCGGGCCGACCCGGCCGAACGCCTCCTCCTCGTGGAGGACTCCGCCGAGCTGCGCCCTCTCCACCCTCACGTGGTCCGCCTGGAGACCCGTCCGGCCAACCTCGAAGGGGCGGGCGGAGTGGGCCTGCGCGATCTGGTGCGTCAGGCGTTGCGCATGCGTCCCGACCGGCTCGTGGTGGGCGAGGTCAGGGGAGCGGAGGTCGTCGACCTGCTCGCCGCCCTCAACACCGGCCACGAGGGCGGGTGCGGCACGCTGCACGCCAACGCCGCGGCCGACGTGCCGCCCCGCCTGGAAGCCCTCGGCTGCGCGGCGGGCCTGACCAGGGAGGCCGTGCACAGCCAGCTGGCGGCGGCCCTCGACGTGGTCGTCCACCTGACCCGCACCCGCACCGACGGCCGACGGCGCGTCGCCGAGATCTGCCTGCTCTCCAGAACCCCGGCCGGCCTCGTCGAATCGGTCCCCGCCCTCACCTTCGCCCCGGACGGCAGCCCCCACACCGGCCCTGGCTACGAATCCCTCCTGCGAAGGACCTCATGAAAGCCCCCGGACGATGACCGCCGCGCTCATCTCGGCCCTGTCCACAGCCTGTGCCCTCTGGTTGTGGACCGGCCCGACCACGCCCGCCCTCCGCCTGCGCGCGCTCCTGACCGCACCTCGTCGCCGACCCCCATGGTCGGGCCTGCTCCGAGCCACCCTCACCCGCCCCGGCCCCACCCGCCGCGCCGACGCCTGGCGCCGCGCCTCCATAGAGCTGTGCCAGTCGCTCTCGGCCGAGCTCGCCGCGGGCCGCACCCCGGGCGAAGCCCTGACCCGGGCCATCACAGCCGTCGACTTCCCCGACCCCGAAGCCCTGCGCCCTGCCCTGGCAGCGGCAAGAGACGGCGGCGACGTCTCCGCAGCCCTCACGGCAGCGGCCCCGGCTCAGGGCGGCGAGGGCCTCCGCCGCCTCGCTGCCTGCTGGGACGTCAGCATCACCGTGGGCGCAGGCATGTCCGCCCTGGTCGAACGAGTCGGCAACACGCTCCGCGCCGCCCAGACCCACCGCGCAGACGTCGCCGCCCAACTGGCCGGCCCTCGTACCACGGCGCGAATGCTCGCCGCCCTGCCGATCCTCGGCCTCCTGATGGCGGGAGCGCTCGACATGCACCCCCTGAACTTCCTGCTCGGCACCTTCCCCGGCCTGCTCTGCCTCCTGTCCGGCGCAGCCCTGGACGCCTGCGGCCTGTGGTGGACCCACCACATGGCCACCAAGGCCCACCCCTGACCCACGACCCGCGACCCCGCGCCCGCGACCCCGCCCCCGTGGCCGTCGCCCGCGGGGCGCCGGGCCGCATCCTTCCCGCACCCGAACCACTGGAATTCCGCTGCCCGATGCTTCCCTTTCTGTCCGCCTTCTGCGTGGCCCTCGCCACCTGGTTGTGGTCAGCCCCACGCACCCCCGCAGACCGCCTCACCCGCCTCCTCCCTCCGCCCACCCCCTCAGCCCCGCCGTCCAGCCCCACCACCTCTGCGACGGACACCCCCACCCAGCCCGACTGGCTCGACAAGGACGCCCTCCACCGTCCCCCGGACCGCAGAACCATCACCACCGCGGCCCTCACCGGCGTGATCACCGCCCTCCTGATCGGTGGTTTCGCAGGAATCGCGGTAGCCCTCCTGCTGACCCCCGCAACAGCCCTGATCCTGCACAGAAGGGAACCCCCTCACTCCCGCCAGGAACGCGAACAGATCACCGCCGACCTCCCCTTCGCCGCGGACCTGATGACCGCGTGCCTCCTCGCCGGACAACCGGTGACCGCCGCCACAGACCTGGCCGCGACCACGATCGGCGGCCCTCTCGGTCAGCGTTTGGCATGGGTGAGCAGCCAGCTCCGCCTGGGCGCCGACCCCGAACCGACCTGGGCAACCCTGACGAGGGACCCGGCCCTGAGCCGGCTGTCGAGAGCCATGAGCCGGGCCGCCCAGACCGGCGCCCCGCTGGCGGACGTCCTGACCCGCCTGGCCGACGACGCAAGGGACGCAGCCAGAGCCGCCTCACTGGCCGCCGCCCGAACCGTGGGCGTCAAAGCGGTGGCCCCTCTGGGCCTGTGCTTCCTTCCGGCCTTCGTCCTCCTGGGCATCATCCCGGTGATCGCCGGCCTCGCGTCCACCATCATCCTGCCGTGACCCTCGCCGGCGAACGGGCCGACAGGCCACCGAGCAGGGCCTTCGCCGCCCTCTCGCGTCCGCAGCAGGACTTGTCCACAGCCCGAGGAGTCACTCGGTCGGCAATCCCCAGAACGCCGTTCGGCCAGACGGCGGCTGCGCCTTCTCGGCGAATCTTGGGCTCCCGCCGGACAAGACCCGGCTCCGATCACCTGGAGGCACGATGCAAAGTCCCGCCACCACGCCAGGCCCCCTCAGCCCCGCTCCACCCATCACGGCCTGCCCGGCTCCGTACATGGACAACGTCGAGACGGAAGGCACACAGTCTTCCTCCTCCTCGACCGCCGGCGGGCCGACCAGCTCCCGCAACACCCGATGGCGTCCCAGCAAGTGGATCGCCTGCGCCGTCGCGAACCGCGAGCGCGGCATGTCCACCGCCGAATACGCGGTAGGAACCATCGCGGCCTGTGCCTTCGCCGCCCTCCTCTTCAAGGTGGTCAGCAGCCCCGAAGTGCAGGAAATGCTGAAGTCCCTCATCGACCGAGCGCTCAAAACGACCGGATGACCCTGCCCCAGACGCGGAAGGCCACCACCGGGCAACGGTCGGCATCACGCGGCTCGGTGACGGCCGAGACCGCCGCCATGCTGCCCGCCCTCATGATCGTCCTGGCGGCCGCGCTCTGGGCCATACAAGCGGTGAACGTCCAACTGGAATGTGTAGACGCGGCCCGAGCGGCAGCGCGTGCCGCAGCCCGAGGTGAGCCGCTGGACCAGGTCCGCGACCTCGCCCGCTCAGCCACTCGCCCAGACGCACACGTAGAGATCGCCCGCGACGCAGAAATCACGAACGTAGAGATCGCAGTAGATGTACGACCAGCCTGGGGCACTTCCCTGCCGGCCATCCGTGTGTCGGCCTCGGCGACAGCCGCCACAGAACCATGACGTCACACAGTCGCTTGCCGAAAGGAGATCTGCCAGGAGGACATGAGCCCTCGTGTCCTCCTGGCAGTCGGGGGGCGAAATCTCCAACCCCTACGCCGTCTCCTACCCACAAGAGCAGCCGACAACTCCGCGACACGGCACGGAGATCGACATCAAGGAGCGAGGAGGCGCACCCCGAGGCGCGAAAACGCTTCGCCGCGCAGGCACCTTCTGGTGCGGAAGTGGACGCGCCGGCAGGGAAGCCACAAACGCGTGCCGAAAACTCACGGCAACCGGGGTTCGGCGCATCTGGCGAATGATGATGAATCGCCAGACCTGTCATGAACTCTCGCCGATCAATCACTCCAAGGACAAGGATGATCAAACACAAGGAACGAGGGTCGGCGACCTTATGGGGCGTGGCCCTCATGGGGCTCCTGATGGCGATTGCCGGCGGGCTGGCCTCCGTGGGGGCGGTTCGGGTGGCTCGCCATCGTGTTGACGGCGCGGCCGATCTGAGCGCTCTGGCCGCCGCCAGATCGGCGATCGTCGATCCCGAGGGCGCTTGCGGCAGGGCGTCCGCGTTGGCCAGAAGGAACGGCGTCCGCCTGGTCGCCTGTGAGATCACGGGAGAGGTCGCGGACGTCCGGACCTCTCTGTCGATCACCCTGCCGATCGCGGGAACGCACACCCTCACAGGCAGATCCCGTGCGGGGCCGGTCGAGATGTCGCCTGACGGGGGCGGACAGGCCCGCCGATGACAACGAGCCGAAGCATGGGCTACGCGTCGACCTGCGGCATATGTCGAAACCGGGACATGTCCCGCGTCGACGGAGGAGGGCGGGAGCTAAGCCGGAGGGCCAGGGGTGAGGAGGATGTCCAGGAGTTGGAGTGCGCCGCGTTTGTGCAGGGGCTCGTTGCCGTTGCCGCACTTCGGGGACTGGATGCAGGAGGGGCAGCCGCGTTCGCACTCGCAGGACGCGATCGCCTCGCGCGTGGCCGTCAGCCAGTCGGTGGCGCGCGCGTAGCCGCGTTCGGCGAAGCCGGCGCCGCCTTCGTGACCGTCGTACACGAAGACCGTGAGCAGGCCCGTGTCGGCGTGCAGTTCGGTGGAGACGCCGCCGATGTCCCATCGGTCACAGGTGGCGAACAGGGGGAGCAGGCCGATCGAGGCGTGCTCGGCGGCGTGTGCGGCACCGCCCAGGTCGATGTCGGCCGCCGCGAGCGGGGCCACCGCCGTGGCGGGCAGCGTCCACCAGACCGCGCGGGTGCGGAGGGTGCGGGGCGGCAGATCGAGGGGTTCGTCGCCGAGCATCTCGCCCGACTGCATACGTCTTTTCAGGTACGAGACCACCTGCCTGGTCACCTCCACCTCGCCGAAGTGCAGCGTTCCCGGGCCGAGGGGGCGGGAGCGCTGGGTGGCGAGGATGGAGATGTCGGTGATGTCGCGGGCGAACGTCGAATAGTCGGGGTTGGCGGCCTCGACCAGGGCGACTCCGGAGTCGAGGTCGAGGGTCTCCACCAGGAAGGTCTCGCCCTGGTGGAGGTAGACCGCGCCGGTGTGGACCGTGGTGTGGGCCGAGGGTTCGTCCACGCTGCCGAGCAGGCGGCCGGTCGACGACTCGACCACCTGGATCGGGGCGCCTCCGCCGCCTCTGATGTCGGCGAGGTCGGTGGCGCGTTCGCGGCGGGTCCAGAACCAGCCTGCCGGACGGCGTCTCAGCAGGCTCTGGGCGACCAGGTCGTCCAGGACATCGGGGGTGGTGGTGCCGAAGATGGGCAGATCGTCGTCGGTCAGCGGGATCTCGGCGGCGGCGGCGCACAGGTGGGGGCCCAGGACGTACGGGTTGTCCGGGTCCAGGACGATCGCCTCCACCGGCCGGCCGAACAGGGCCTGCGGATGGTGGACGAGGTAGGTGTCCAGGGGATCGTCCCTGGCGATGAGCACGGCGAGGGCGTCCTGGCCGTCGCGTCCGGCCCGGCCGGCCTGCTGCCAGAGGGAGGCGCGGGTGCCGGGCCAGCCGGCGATCAGTACGGCGTCCAGGCCCGAGACGTCCACACCGAGTTCGAGGGCGTTCGTGGTGGCCAGGCCCATGAGGGTGCCGGCGCGCAGGGCCTTCTCCAGGAGGCGGCGGTCTTCGGCGAGGTAGCCGGCGCGGTAGGCGGCGACCTTGTCGGGGAGGGCGGCGAGGTCCTCGACGTCGTCGGGGATGGCCCAGGTGAGAGGGCTCGGGGGTGTGGGGTGACGGAGGTCCTGGAGGGCATCGGGCCGGCCCGTCGCGTCGGCGCCCGGGTCGGCGACGCTGGTGGCGTTGGCAACCGGGCTCATGGCGTCGGGAGCGGCGCTTCCGGAAGCGGGAGAGGAGCTGTGGGGGGTGGCCTCAGGGAAGCCGGAGGCGTCGGTCGGCGCGGTTTCGGAGGTGGCGGACGGAGGCCAGGGAGCGGTGACGGAGAAGGCCACGTCGGCCAGCTTGGCGCGGGCGGACAGGGCGACCGTCTCCGCGCCGCGTCGCGAACGTACGAAGGCGAGCGTCCGTACGTTCGCCAGGACGAGGTCCGCGAGGAGGTCGGCCGTCTCCGCGGTCGCCGTCCGGCGTACGGGAGCCCCTCCCTCGCCCCGCAGATCCGTCAGGGGCGGCTCCCAGAGGGCAATGGTGGTCGAACCCTTCGGCGAGGCGTCCGTGGTCACCTCGTCCATCTCAAGCCCCGTCAGCCTCATGGCGAACACGCCTGGCTCGCTCGCCGTGGCCGAGGCGAGCACGAACGTGGGGCGCGAGCCGTACCGGGCGCAGACGCGGCGCAGGCGGCGCAGGATCTGGGCCACGTGCGAGCCGAAGACGCCGCGGTATCCGTGGCACTCGTCCACGACCACCATGCGGAGACGGCGGAAGAACGAAGACCACTGCGCGTGGCGAGGCAGGACGCCACGGTGGAGCATGTCCGGATTCGTCAGGACGTAGTTGGCGTGCTGGCGGATCCACGTCCGCTCCTCGAAGGGGGTGTCACCGTCGAAGCAGGCGGCGCGCACCTGCGTGATGCGCAGCTCGCGCAGGCCGCGGAACTGGTCGGCGGCCAGGGCCTTGGTCGGCGTCAGGTACAGGACGGTGCCGCCGTCGAGGCAGGACGCGACCGCCGGAGTGAGGTACGCCAGGGACTTGCCCGAGGCCGTGCCCGTACTGATGATCACGTTTCGGCCACGGAAAGCCAGGTCGGCGGCCTCGTACTGGTGGGGCCAGAGTCCTGTGACTCCACGGTTCGCCAAGCGCGTAACGAGGACTTCCGGCGCCCAGTCGGGCCAACGGGCTTGACCCGCCTGACGTGCTGGAACATGCTCCACATGGGTAACACGCTCATGACGTGCGGGAACTCCGAGCAGGTGGGCGAGGAGTGGACCTGCTTGTTGTGGGGAGGATGGCGTGGAAGTCACTGTTTCCAGTCTTGCATCGATGGGCAAAGTCGCCGGGAATCGTGATTTCGTATAGACACAAGCCAGACGCGTGGTTGAATGCCGCGCGTCAGGGTCGGACAGTCTGGGGCCACGCTCCAGATTGCCAGGCCCGCAAGAGTACTTTCGCAGGCGAGGCGCTGGAGGATCTGTGGATCTGAAGTTGGATCACCGCACCGAAGACCGACTCACCATCGTGGAGGTCGAGGGTGAGATCGATGTCTACACGGCGCCGAGATTGCGTGAGCTCCTCATCGACCTGGTGAACAAGGGCAACTTCCACCTTCTGGTGAACATGGAGAAGGTCGACTTCCTCGACTCCACGGGGTTGGGAGTGCTCGTCGGAGGGCTCAAGAGGGTCCGGGCGCATGACGGCTCGCTTGAGCTGGTGTGCACCCAGGAGCGCATCCTCAAGATCTTCCGTATCACCGGTCTGACCAAGGTCTTCGGGATTTACGCTTCCGTCGACGAGGCCAAGGAAGCTCACGGCAAAGACAAGTAGCATGGCTACCGTCGAGCTGACGTTCAGCGCTCTCCCCGCGCATGTGCGGACCGCCCGGCTGGTGGCCACGGCGATCGCCCGTCGCACCGGCGTCGAGGAATCGCTGCTGGACGAAGTCAGGCTCGCCGTGGGTGAGGCATGTTCCCGGGCGGTCGAGGCGCATCGACTTCACTGTCCGGGCGAGCCCATCCGCATCGAGCTACGTGACGACTCCGGGCGTTTCGAGGTCACGGTCAGCGATCTGGCCCCCAGTGACGAGATCAAGCAGGAGCAGCCGCTCGATCTGGGCATGCTCTCTGACTCGTTCATGTCAGGCTTCGGCCTCGCCGTGATCACCGGTCTGGCCGATGACGTCGAGGTCTTCCCCAGCCCCAAGGGGACGAACATCCGGATGAGCTGGCCCGCCTCCAACGGGGCGGGTTCCTGACCTGACGGCGCTTGGATCGGTCCCTTGTTTTCTGAGGGTCGTGTTCGGGCTGGTCGGGTCTGTTGAGGGCGATAGACGGGGATGAGGGGGTGTCCGGTTATGGCATGCCTTCCTCCCTGTCGGATCGCACCTTTCTTGTGCCCATGAGGACGCCGAGGTCCAGGCGTCCGGGGCTTTTTCGGCATGCCTTGGATGGCTTGGTGCGGTGTGAAAGGCAGGGCGAAGAGCCCTCGCCGCGATGTTGGTGGGTGCCTCCGATCGGGGCCAGAAGCCCGCAGTCGGCACACCCGGTCGCCATGGGCTGCGGCGAGATGGCGGGCTCCCGTTTGGGGAGTCGTCACAGGTTGCCGGGGTCGGGCTGGGTGAAGGCCCGATGCGGCGCCCGAGGCTCGGGGTGACGAAGAGGGCCTGATGAATCCGTTCGAGAGCGCGGTCGGCTGGGTGTGGAAGGGGTTCGCTGCGATCATCGGGACATGACGACCGCAGCGATCTACGCAGACTTCGCCGCGCGTGAAGCGCACGGTGTGTCGCCCACGTACGAGCGGCTGGCATACGCGGTGACGCGGGATCTCGAGCTCCTGGCGTTGCTCGACGGGCTCCCGCCGGCCAAGCGGCAGCCGAACCTGCTGTTCGGCGTAGTTCGGCTGCTGGGTGGGCCGGTGGAGGATCCGGCCGAGTTCCACGATCACGCGGTGGCGAACTGGCCGGTGATCGAAGCGGAGATGCGTACCCGGACCACGCAGACGAACGAGGCCGGACGGTGTGCCGTCCTGCTGCCGGTGCTCAACGCGCTACCGCAGCCGCTCGCGCTGCTGGAGGTCGGCGCGTCCGCCGGGCTGTGCCTCTACCCCGACCGGTACGCCTACCGTTACGGCGATCACCTGGTCGGCTCTGGGGAGCCTGTCCTTGCCTGCGCGTCCACCGATATGGCGACGCCGACCGGCCTGCCGCAGGTGGTGTGGCGGGCCGGCCTGGATCTGAACCCGCTTGACGTGACCGTCCCCGCGGATCTCGCCTGGCTTGACGCCCTCATCTGGCCTGAACACACGCATCGCCGCGCCAGGCTGCGGGCCGCGGCGGCCGTGGTCGCGGCCGACCCGCCGCTGCTCGTACGGGGCGATCTGGTGGACGACCTGCCGGCGCTGGCCGCGCAGTCCCCGCCCGATGCGACGCTGGTGGTGTTCCACAGCTCGGTGCTGTACCACGTGCCGATGCCGCGACGGGTGGCGTTCGCCGAGGCGGTACGCGGCCTACCCGGCCACTGGATCGCGAACGAGGCCCCGGACGTGCTGCCCTACGACACGCTCCCGACGCCGCCGGGCGAGGCGCTGTACAACGTCCTCGCGCTGGACGGGAGGCCGCTCGCCTGGACCCGATCGCACGGCCAGGCGATCACCTGGTTCACGTGATGCGCAGGGACGGGTTGACGTCCAGCTCAACGGTCTCGAGTGTGATCGGGCGTGGTGCTGCGGAGGCTCAGTGCGCCGCAGACCGCTCGGGTGTGTAGGGATCTGGGGCCTCGCCTGATGTGAAGGCATGGCGCTGGGGCTCGACGGGGGAGGTTCGTGGTGGTACTCGACGTGGTTCTGGTGAGCCGGGCGGTCCTGGGATTTCCCGGGTGTCGGGGAGCTGGTCCGTGATATCTGGCGGCTTGGGCTCCTTTGACGTGGCCTGAGGGGGTAGCGTGTCTGCGCTCCGGGATTCTTGATCGTCCCAGGATGCCTGTGGAAGATGGCCCATAGTTGTCCACAGCCTGTGGATAGGCGGGGGATAGCCGGCCGAGTCACTTGGCCGGCGCCGGGGTGTATGGGCATGAACCCCTGAAACCGGAGGCATGGTGGCCGGCGTCAGGTCTCGAAGCCGGCGTCGGGAAGCGGGCCGGCGTCGGGGAGGGTGGCCAGCGTGGGAGCTTCGGATCGGCGTCGAGGCTTGCGTAGCTTCCCGGTGGCGTAAGGCCATCGAGGAGGCCGGCGCGGGTGGTGCCGCACGGCTGTGTTTCGGGTGGGAGTGCGGGGCGGGGTGGGGTGTCGGCGTGTCGCTGGGTCAAATCTGGGTTTCGGGCGGTCCGATTTGGGGGCTTGTCATGCCCGTAAACGCGAGGAAATTTCGCCTGTCAGATCGCAAACCGGCCTGCTGTCAGGGGATTACTGAACGGTCGCGCAAATAGCCGCCCCGAGAGCCTTCATATCCGTTCAGTGCCTGCGTAGACTCCCGGCACCGGCCAAGGTGATCCGGCGGAACCGCGGATTCAACCGGAAGCGGCACCCACAACCCGGATGGTGCCGCACCCGCCCGCCGAGAAATCCGCAGCACCGTTCGGGCAGGACGACCGGTCTTGCCGAGGAGAACGATGAGCAGGCACATGCTGGCATTGGAGCCAGCGCCCAATCTGTCCCTGAGCGGTAACAATCTCACCATCGTGATCGTGGTCGCCGCGGTCGCGCTGATCGCGCTAGCCGTCGCCGGCGGCCTCGTACGCGAGGTGCTGTCCGCCGGCCAGGGCACCGAACGCATGCAGAACATCGCGCGAGCCGTGCAGGAGGGCGCGGCTGCCTATCTCACGCGCCAATTCCGCACACTGGCGATCTTCGTGATCGTCATTCCCTTCCTGTTGCTCTTGCTGCCGGGCGAAATGGACGTACGCGTCGGTCGCTCGATCTTCTTCGTGGTCGGTGCGGTGTTCTCCGCATTGACCGGATTCATGGGCATGTGGTTGGCGGTGCGCGGAAACGTGCGTGTCGCCGCCGCGGCCAACGAGTCGGGCGAGAAGCGCGCCATGCGCGTCGCGTTCCGTACCGGCGGCGTCGCCGGAATGTTCACCGTCGGCCTCGGGCTGCTCGGTGCGGCCGTGGTCGTCTTCATCTACCAGGGCGAGGCGCCCCACGTTCTCGAAGGGTTCGGGTTCGGGGCGGCGCTGCTGGCGATGTTCATGCGAGTCGGCGGCGGCATCTTCACCAAGGCCGCCGACGTCGGCGCCGACCTGGTGGGCAAGGTCGAGCAGGGCATCCCCGAGGACGACCCGCGCAACGCCGCGACGATCGCCGACAACGTCGGTGACAACGTCGGCGACTGCGCGGGCATGGCGGCCGACCTGTTCGAGTCGTACGCGGTCATGCTGGTCGCCAGCCTCATCCTGGGCAAGGTGGCCTTCGGCGAGCAGGGTCTGATCTTCCCGCTGATCGTGCCCATGATCGGCGTGCTGACCGCGATCATCGGGATCTTCGTCACGGGAATGCGCGACCGCGACCGCAGCGGCATGGCGGCGATCAACCGCAGCTTCTTCATCTCGGCCGCCATCTCGGCGGTGCTGGTCGCCGCGGCGGCCTTCTGGTATCTGCCCAGCAGCTTCAGCGCCCTGTCGGGCTCGACCGTCACGTCGGACGCCGACCCACGCCTGATCGCGGTGGGCGCGGTGCTGATCGGGCTGGTGCTGGCCAGCGCGATCCAGCTGCTGACCGGCTACTTCACCGAGACCAACCGGCGTCCGGTGCGCGAGATCGGCGAGAGCTCGGCCACCGGCCCGGCCACCGTCATCCTGGCCGGCATCAGCGTCGGCCTGGAGTCGGCCGTCTACTCGGCGCTGATCATCGGCGGCGCGGTCTACGGGGCGTTCCTGCTCGGGTTCGGGAACGTCACGATCGCGCTGTTCGCGGTGGCCCTGGCCGGCACCGGCCTGCTGACCACGGTCGGCGTCATCGTCTCCATGGACACCTTCGGCCCGGTCTCCGACAACGCCCAGGGCATCGCCGAGATGTCGGGCGACGTCGAGGGCGAGGGCGCGCGGGTGCTCACCAGCCTCGACGCCGTCGGCAACACCACCAAGGCGATCACCAAGGGCATCGCCATCGCCACGGCCGTGCTCGCGGCGACGGCGTTGTTCGGCGCGTTCCGTACGGCGGTGGAGGACCAGCTCTCCAGGGCCGGCCAGGACATCAAGGACGCGCTGGGCGCCTTCTCGACCTTCAGCCTCAGCATCGACCAGCCCAACGTCCTGGTGGGTCTGATCGTCGGCGCCGCGGTGGTGTTCCTGTTCTCCGGCCTGGCGATCTCGGCGGTCGGCCGCGCGGCCATGCGGGTGGTCTTCGAGGTACGCGACCAGTTCCGCAACAAGCCGGGCATCATGGACGGCACCGAGAAGCCCGAGTACGGCCGCGTCGTGGACATCTGCACCCGCGACTCGCTCCGCGAGCTGGCCACGCCCGGCCTGCTGGCGGTGATGACCCCGATCGCGGTCGGGTTCGCGCTCGGCTACGCGCCGCTCGGCGCGTTCCTGGCCGGCGCGATCGCCTGCGGCACCCTGATGGCCGTCTTCCTGGCCAACTCCGGTGGCGCGTGGGACAACGCCAAGAAGCTGGTCGAGGACGGGCACCACGGCGGCAAGGGCTCCGAGGCCCACGCCGCGACGGTCATCGGCGACACGGTCGGCGACCCGTTCAAGGACACCGCGGGGCCGGCCATCAACCCGTTGATCAAGGTGATGAACCTGGTCGCGCTGCTGGTCGCGCCGGCCGTCGTCCTGTACGCGGGCAACGCCCCGTTGCGGATCGGCATCACGGTGGTGGCGGTGGCGGTGGTCGTCGTGGCCATCATCGTCTCCAAGCGCAGGTCGGTGACGAGCGAGCCGGCCAACAACGACCGCGAGCACGAGCCCGTGGCGTCGTAGCCGTCGCTTCACGAGACGCCCGCTCCGGCATCGGGGCGGGCGTCTTCGCGTGTGGGGGAATCCAGGGGATGGCTCCGGGCACAGGGCCACGCGACGCTTTCGCGAGTGGCGAGTGGCGAGTGGCGAGTGGCGAGTGGCGAGGGGCGAGGCGGGGGTTCTCGGGGGTTGGGGGTTCCCGGGCGGGTGAGGGTGGGGGTGCGGTGGGAAACTGGGCGGGTGGAAGACGACAACCGGCCCTCGGGGGGCAAGACGCTGGTCCTGATCCTGCTGGCGATGCTGGCCATCCTGGCCGTGATCGTCGGGCTCGGGATCTGGGCGTCGAGGGGATGACGTGATGCGGACCCTGATACTGCTCCGCCATGCCAAGGCCGCGCAGGTGCCCGGTCTCGCCGACCGCGAACGTCCGCTGACCGAGCGCGGCGAGCGGGACGCCGGTCGCGCCGGCGACGAGATCAGGGCGGCCGGGCTGAGCCCCGACGCGGTGCTCTGCTCGCCCGCGCTGCGGACCAGGCGTACGGCCGAGCTGGCCTTTCCGGGCATGGAGATCAGCTACGAGCGCGACATCTACCAGGCTTATCCGGAGGAACTGCTCGAACTGGTCCACAGGACCGACCCCGAGCTGGGCACGGTCGTGTTGTGCGGGCACAATCCCGCAGTGCACGAGCTGGCCCTGCAACTGGGCGGCGGCGACTACGGCTTCCGGCCGGGGGCGTTCGCGGTGATCCAGGTGGAGGCCGCGTGGGTAGACCTGTGGCCGGGGGAGGGACGCCTGGTCACCCACTGGGATCCCAAGGAGCACTGACCGGGGGCGACGCCTATGCGGGGGGCCGCCAGAGCGCTGCGTGACGGCTTCTCGCTGCCCGCGCGTCCCCCCTGGGGCTACGGGCTGCTGTGCGGGCTCGCGGTGGCGGGGCCGCTGCTGGCCGGGGTGCTGGCGGGGCGGCCGCAGTCGGGGGCCTTCCTGGCTCTCGGGGCGTACCTGACGGCGTTCGGGGACACGTACGGGCAGCCGTACGCGGCGCGGGCGCGGTTCATGGCCATCAAGATCGTGCTGATCGCGGCCGGGTGCTGGCTGGGCCTGTTCCTGGCGGACCGGCCCTGGTGGGCGGTGCTGGCGCTCGGGCTGGCCGCGGCGGCGGGCGCAAGGTGGCGTACGGTGGGCACGCCGCCCGCGTTCGCCCTGGTCACCGGGTTCTACCTGGCGGTGCCCGCGGGCTTCGGGCCGCCCGAGCTGATGGTGCTCGGCGGCCTCCTGTACGCCGTGCTGGCCCTGGCCCTGTGGCCGCTGCGCCGGTTCGACCCGCTGACGACGGCGCTGGACGAGGCCGTCCAGGCGACGGCCGGGCTGCTCGACGGGCTGGCCGGCGACGACCGGGACGATCGCGACGACCGGGACGGCCCGGACGGCTGGGACGACCTCAGGGAACGCGCGTCCAAGGCCCTGGGCGCCGCGGCCACGGCGTCGGCGGCGTTCGAGACCATGGACGCGACCGGCAGGTCCGCCGACGCGTACGTGAAGGCGCTGGTCCGCATCTTCCACGAGACGGTGGCGCTGCGCGCCCTGCGCGCGGCGGCCCCGGACGAGCAGGACGGGATCGACGACGTGGCCACGACGCTGGCCGCGGACCTGCGGGTGGCCGCGGACGGGCGGCGGGCCGGGGCGGTGGAGGCGCTGGCCGTCACCGCCGACTACGCCGAGCGCCTGGCCGCGCGCGAGCCCGCCGGCGACCCGGCGGCGCTGCGCAGCGGCGCGGTGCTCGGGCAGGCCCGGCGCTGCCTCGACCGGATCGCGCTGGGAGTGCGCACGGTGGGCTCCCTGGCCGCCCGCCACACGCCTCCGGCAGGCCGCGGCGTCCTGCCCGGCGTGCCCTGGAAACGCACGGCGGGCCGTGGGGTGCCGACCTGGAAACACGCGGCGGGCCGTGGGGTGCCGACCTGGAAACACGCGGCGGGCCGTGGGGTGCCGACCTGGAAAAGCGCGGCGGGTCGCGGGGTGCTGACCGGGAAACGCACGGCGGACCGCGGCGGGCTGCCGGGGAAGCAGCCGGGGATGGCGTGGAAGCCGGCGCCCGGAGGCTCGGGGCCCGAGCATGCCGGGCGGTTGGGGATCACCGCCGCCGTGGCGATGGCGTTGATGCTGGGGGTGCACGAGCAGTACGGCAAATGGTTCGTGTTCACCGTGCTGCTGGCGGTGCGGCCCACCTACGGGGACACGGTCGAGCGGGTGGTGCTGCGGGTGGCGGGCACCGTGGCGGGCGCGGCGGGGGCGGCGCTGATCCTGGCGGCGGTGCCGGGGCCGTACACGATCGTGGGGACGGTGCTGGTGTTCGGCACGCTCGGGTTCGCGCTGCGCGAGGTGAGCTACGGCTACTGGTCGGTCTTCGCGACGCCGCTGGCCATGATGCTCACCGACTTCTCGACCCGGCTCGACTGGGAGGCGGCGGGGATCAGGCTGGCGCTCACCGCGGGCGGCGGCGTGCTGGCGCTGGTGGCGGCGCGGCTGCTGTGGCCGCGCGGCCAGGCCGGACGGCTGCGCGGCCTGTCCGCCGAACTGCTGCGCGAGCACGGCCACCTCATCCGCACGCTGGCCGAACGCGACCTGGACCGGCTGCCCGACCGTACGGAGTCCGCCGGGACGGCGTCCGACCGGCTGCGCGAGTCGCTGGACAAGCTGGACAAGGAGCCGGGCGGCAGCGCGCCGGCCGAGCTGCGCGCCGCGCTGACGCTGGCCAGGAAGCTCAGGGACGACGCGATCCTGCTCGGCGCCGTGCTGCGCGGGGCCGAGCCGGGTTCGGACGCCACAGCGGGCGTCCTGGACGCGGTGGCCGACCGGCTGGACGCCGTGGGGCAGGCCGTACGGGAGCGGGAGCCGCCGCCCGCGGCCGACGCCTTCGAGTCGGAGCTCGACGACGTGGCGCGGGAGGTCAGCTCACTGATGGAGGAGGCGGTGGCGGGCGAGGGCACGGCGGTGCGCAGGCGGCTGCGGCACGCGGTGACCGCCCACCCGGCGCTCAGGTCGCTCTGCAAGGACGCGCTCGACCTGGCCGCCGAGGTCACCGCCCGGTTCAGGACGTGAGCACGCCGTCCTCGGCGTCGGCGGCCTCGACCTCGTCCCTGGAGATGCCCAGCAGGTAGAGGATCGAGTCGAGGTAGGGCGTGTTGACCGCGGTGTCGGCCGCCTGCCGGACGACGGGCTTGGCGTTGAAGGCGATGCCCAGCCCGGCCGCGGCGATCATGTCGAGGTCGTTGGCGCCGTCGCCGATGGCCACCGTCTGGGAGATGGGCAGCTTGGCCTCCCGGGCGAACCGCTCCAGGGCGCGGGCCTTGCCCGGACGGTCGACGATCTCGCCGACGACGCGGCCGGTCAGCTTCCCGTCGATGACCTCCAGGACGTTCGCCGCCGAGTAGTCGATGCCCAGCTCCTCGACCAGGGCGTCGGTGATCTGGGTGAAGCCGCCGCTGACGATGGCGAAGCGGTAGTCGAGGCGCTTGAGCGTACGGACGAGGGTGCGGGCGCCGGGCGTGAGCACGACCTCCTGGCGCACCTGCTCGAAGACCTCGGCGGGCAGCCCTTCGAGCAGCGCGACCCGGCGGCGCAGCGACTCGGCGAAGTCGAGCTCGCCGCGCATGGCCTGCTCGGTGACCCTGGCGACCTCGTCGAGGCAGCCGGCGTGCGCGGCCAGCAGCTCGATGACCTCGCCCTGGATGAGGGTGGAGTCGACGTCCATGACGATGAGCCGCTTGGCCCGGCGGGACAGGCCGGTGCGCTGGACGGCGACGTCGACCTCCTGGGCGGCGGCCTCGGCGGCCAGCTCGACGCGCAGGGCGGTCGGGTTGGCGCCGGAGACCGACAGCTCGATGCAGGTGACGGGCCACTGGGCGAGGCGTTCGATGCGGTCGATGTTGGCCCCGGCGGCGGCGATGCGGCCGGCGATGCCCGCGATGGCGGCGGGCTGGAGGGTGGCGCCCAGCACGCTGACCGACAGGCGGCCGCGGCGGCGCTGTTCCTTGGTCTGGGAGCCGGTGGAGAGCTCGACCTCCATGCCGAGGTCTTCCGCCACCCGCTCGACGGCGGTCCACATCGCGCCGAGGGTGGTGCCCGTGCCGGTGGACGGGCCGCCGGCGTACGCGACGAGCACGCCGAGCGTGAGTCTGCCGCGGATGACGACCTGTTCGATGTCCGCGACCGTCACCGGGAACCCGGACAGCACGGAGAAGAGCCTGGAGGTGACACCGGGCCGGTCGGGGCCGGTCAGGGTGATCAGGAGGGTGCGCTGGTCCACATCCAGCCACGGTACTGCGCCCGGTCCCGTGCCCGCGCAGCAGGCTCGCCATTCGGACACGGGCGCAGCGGTCGCGAGGACTAGCGGACGATCCTGGTCTTCGCGGTCTTGGCGTAGCCGCGCTCGGGGATGCCGAGGCGCTCAAGCTCCTCCTGGGCCAGCGACCACGTGCCCTTCTCCTGGTCCCACATGCCCTGCTGGACGTCGTACGTGATCACGCCGAGGGTCGCCTTCTGCGTGCCCGCGGCGCTCTTCTTCAGCTTCGCGTAGAAGTCCAGACGGACCCAGTCGTCCTTCTCCAGGACGTAGGGGACGCTGCAGTACAGGGCGCGGCCGTCGAGGGCGCAGATGGTGCCCTTGGGGGCGTTGTAGCGGATCTTCCGGAGGTCCACGCCCTTCGGGAACTGGCCGCCCACGAACCAGGCGTCGGCCGAGTACGGGCCGGTGTTGGTCGCCTTGAGGCTGTACTTGATCAGGCCGCCCGCCTTGGCCGTCTTGGACGCCTTCAGGTTGATGTCGAAGACCGCGAACGGGTCGTCGGCGACCTTGGCGGTGTGGGCGGCGGTGGCCGTCGTGGTGGCGGAGGCGGGCACCGCCGGAACAATCAGCGCACCGGCCAGCAAAGCCAGCGAGGCGACCTTAGTGAGGGAGTTGCGCATTACGTCTCCGGTGAGGAAGTGGCACGGGGACGCACACGAACAAGCCCCCGTAAATGTCGGCTGTTCCTATCACGAGGGCAAAATCCGTGTAAAGCTTATTTATCCAGAATCAAGTGCGTGTCGCCAAACTCGTGCCACAGATATCCCTTCCGCAGCGCCTCTTCGTACGCGCGCGCCAGCGCTTTCTCGCCCGCGATCGCCGTCAGCATGAGCAGGTGACTGGATCGCGGCTCGTGCAGCCCGGTGATGAGCCCGGTGACCGCCCGTACGCCGGAGGCCGGGGTGACGACGTGCCGGGTCCAGCCGGAGGAGGCGCTGACCTGGCCGTCCGGGCCCACGGCGGTCTCCAGGGCCCGGACGACGGTCGTGCCCGCGGCGATCACCCGGCCGCCGTTCAGCCGGGTCAGGTTCACCAGGCGGGCGGTGGCGGCGGGCACCTCGTACCGTTCGGCGTAGGGACGCTCGTCCTTCTCGGGCGAGGCCACGCCGGTGTGCAGCGTGACGGGCGCGATCGTCACGCCCCGCGAGACCAGCGCGGTGACCAGCTCGGGGGTGAACGGCCGGGCCGCGCTCGGCATCTCCGCGCTGCCCGGCACGGTGGCGAACACGGTCTGGTAGGCGTCGATGGGCCAGTCGGCCGGCACGTACGAGTAGCGGATCGGCCGGCCGTGCTCGCGCAGGTACGGCAGCACGTCCCGGTCCAGCCGCGCCCGCCACAACCGCGGCGTCTCCCGTTCGATCAGCCGCAGCGTGGCCCGGCCCGGCAGCGGCAGCCACTCGCCCGGCTCGCCGCCCCCGTACGGCTCGGACGCCTTGGCGGTCCTGCGGCGCAGCTCGACCAGCCAGGTGCCGTCCTCGCGGGCGGTCGAGAAGTGCACCGCGAGCCGGTCGAGCCGGACCGCCGCGGGCAACGTCGCCGAGTTGTTGACCACGATCAGGTCGCCGGGGTCGAGCAGTCCGGGCAGGTCGCCGAACCGGTGGTGGACGGGCTCGGCCTCGCCGCGCGAGACCATCAGGCGCACCGCGTCCCTGGCCAGCCCGCGCGCCTCGGGCGGCTCGTGGGCCGACAGGTCGGCGGGCAGCGCGAAGTCCAGCAGCGCCGTCATTGCAGGCTCACCTTCCCGCTGGCCGGCCGGGAGCCGACCAGGTCGCGCAGGGCCGCGGCCACCTTGGCGGGGTCGGCGGCCGACGACGCCTCCTGCTCCCCGACGGCGTCGGCGAGCATGCGGGTGTTCATCTCGCCGGGATCGACCCACCAGACCCGTACGGCGGGCTCCTCGGCGGACAGCACGTTCGACAGCTGCTCCAGGGCGGCCTTGGTCGCGCCGTAGCCGCCCCAGCCCTCATAGGCGCCCGTGGCGGCGTCGGAGGTGATGTTGACCACGGCCCCGCCCGCCGCGCGCAGGGCCGGCAGCGTGGCCTGGACCAGCGCGAGCGGCGCGGTCACGTTCGTCTCCAGCAGGACCCGGAACGCCTCCAGCGGGTAGCCCGCCAGCGGCGGCAGCGGGGTCGTCCCGAGGTCGCCGGCGTTGTTGACCAGGAGGTCCAGCTCGGGCGCGGCCTGTCCCAGCCGGGCGACGTGCTCGGGGTCGGTCACGTCGCCGGGGATCGCGGTGGCGCCCAGCTCGTCCGCGACCCGGCGCAGCTCGTCCGCGCCGCGGGCGGTGAGCACGAGGTTCCAGCCCGCCTCCGCCAGGGACCTCGCCAGGGCGAGGCCGAGACCGCGGGAGGCGCCGGTGATGAGAGCGGTGTTCGTCATGCCCTCGACGCTAGGATCGGCGCGCCGCGCGGGCATCGGGCGCAGGGCCCGCTTCGCCTGGGCACATCGTCCTAGGACCCCGCTCCCGGAGCGGGACCCTAGAGTGGGTCCGTGAGCTCACCGGACCGAGACGAGATCCTTCAGGCGGTGAGCTCCGCCGTGCTCGCGGTCACCCGCCACCTGTCGGTCCGCGAGGTGCTCCAGGTCATCGTACGGTCGGCGCAGCGCCTCCTCGACGCCCGCTACGCCGCCCTGGGCGTGCCCGACGACGACGGCTCGTTCGCCGAGTTCGTCGCCGAGGGCATGACCGACAAGCAGTGGGAGGCCATCGGCCCGCTGCCCAGGCAGCACGGCATGCTCGGCGCGATGCTCCGCGAGGGCACCCCGGCCCGGCTGCCCGACCTGCGGGAGGACCCGCGGTTCGAGTGGTGGCCGAAGGCCCATCCGGTGATGAAGGACTTCCTCGGCGTGCCGATCCGCGACGCCGAGCAGGTGATCGGCATCATCTTCCTGGCCAACAAGCGCACCCCCGGCGGCTTCACGCAGGAGGACCAGGAGCTGCTGACGCTGTTCGCCGCGCACGCCGCCATCGCGCTCACCAACGCCAGGCTCTACGAGCGCGGGCGCGAGCTGGCCATGCTGGAGGAGCGCAACCGGATGGCCCGCGAGCTGCACGACGCGGTCACCCAGAAGCTGTTCTCGCTCAGGCTGACCGCCCAGGCCGCCGCCACCATGCTGGACAAGGCCCCCGAGCAGGCCAAGGCCGAGCTGGAGCGCGTGCAGCGGTTGGCCGGGGAGGCGTTGTCGGAGCTGCGCGCGGTGATCGTCGAGCTGCGTCCGGCCGAGCTCGACCGCCACGGGCTGGCCGAGACGTTGCGCAAGCACGTGCGCCTGCTCGACCGGCTCCACCCTTCGCTGGTCATGTTCGAGTGCGACGAGCTGCCGCCGCTCGACCCGCCGGTGGAGGTGGCCGTGCTGCGGGTGGCCCAGGAGGCGCTGCACAACGCGCTCAGGCACTCGGGGGCCTCGCGGGTCTCCGTACGCCTGGTCTTCGAGGGCGGGGCGCTGGCGCTGACCGTCCACGACGACGGCGACGGCTTCGAGCAGGGCGAGTCGCGCGGCCTCGGACTGGTGTCGATGCGCGACCGGGCCGAGTCGGTCGGCGGTGTCATGACGGTCTCCTCGGCGCCCGGCCAGGGGACCACCGTACGCGTGGAGGTGGGCGTGTGATCCGGGTGCTGATCGCCGACGATCATCCGGTGGTCCGGCAGGGGCTGCGGACGTTCCTCGACCTCCAGGACGACATCACGGTCGTCGGCGAGGCGGCCGACGGCGCGCAGGCCGTCGAGCTGGCCGGCGAGCTGGCGCCCGACGTGCTGCTGCTCGACCTGAAGATGCCGGTGCTCGACGGGCTCGGCGCGCTGGAGCGCCTGACCGGCTCGGCCACGCGGGTGGTGGTGCTGACGTCGGTGAGCGACCGGTCCGACGTCGGCCCGGCGATGCGGGCGGGGGCCTCGGGCTTCCTCTACAAGGACGTCGATCCGTCCGCGCTGGTCCAGGCCGTGCGCGCGGTGCACAACGGACAGGTGCTGCTCGCGCCGGAGGCGGCCGAGGCGATGTTGTCCGCCCCGGTGGCCGCGTCCGCCGCCGCGCCGGGGCCGGCGCCGCTGACCGAGCGCGAGCGCGAGGTGCTCGCGCTGATCGCGGCCGGGCGGTCCAACAGGGAGATCGCGCGGAGTCTCGCCGTCGCGGAGAAGACGGTCAAGACCCACGTGTCGAACGTGCTGATGAAGCTGGGCGTCCAGGACCGGACCCAGGCCGCGCTGTACGCCGTACGGCACGGCCTGGCCTGATCAGCCGGTCAGGTGTCCTTCTTCTTGTTCGACTCCTCGTGGCTGGCCGGCGGGTTGAACTCCTTGACGGGAGGCGGCGGCGTCCAGCGCTTCGTGGGCTTGCGCGGCGGCACCACGATCGTGGTCTTGGCGGTCCTGAGCCAGTAGTAGCCCTTGATGCCGAGGCGCTTGAGCTCTTCCTTGTCGATGTTCTCCATGCCCTGGTCGACGTCGTACGCGATGACGCCGAGCTTGGCGACGGCCACGCCCTTGGTGCCCTTCTTCATGGTGACCTGGAAGTTCAGCCAGTCCGTCTTGCCCTTCTGCAGGACGAACTTGCCCCAGCACCAGAACCAGCGGTCCTCCCAGGTGCACTTCGTGCCCTTCGGCGCCCCCCAGCGCAGCGTCGGCACGACGCCCTTGGGAACCTGCCCGCCGATCCAGTAATAGTCGGCGTAGTACGGCCCCAGGTTCTTCGCTTTGAGGTAGTACGTGATCTTTCCGCCACGTTTGGTGCGATTGTTGTACTTCAAGGAGATTTTGAAGTTCGAGAACGGCTTGGCCGCGACGGCTTGCGTCGTCGCAGTCGCAGCCGTAGTCGTGGTCACAGTGGTGGCCACAGTGGTGTTCGTCGCGGCCTCTGCCTGGGCCGGAGCCACCAAGGGCGCGGCGGCCAGGCCGCTGACTAAGAACAGGCTGAAGCTTTTGCGCATGTGACGGCTTCCCCCTACGGTGCTGGAAATCCTCGATCTTCTCCGTGATTATTGCGTAGGGCAAATTTTTCGCAAAGAGCGATGATCTTTCGTGACTTGGGATGGCTTGCGGGCGTTCGCATGGCTCATCACGCTTGCGATCGGGGGACTTAGCGCAAGGGGAGGACCAGGTGCCGGAGACGCACCCGTTACAGCCCGGCGATCCGCGATCGCTCGGCGTCTACCGGCTGGTGGAGCGCCTCGGGAAGGGGGCCCAGGGGGTCGTCTTCAAGGCGGAGGGGCCCGACGGGCAGATCGTCGCGATCAAGCTGCTGAACACGCTGCTCGACCAGCCAGGGCTCGACGGCGAACGTTTCCTGCGCGAGGTCGCCGCCGCGCGCCGGGTCGCCCAGTTCTGCACCGCGCGGGTGCTGGGGGCCAACATGGACGGCGAGCAGCCGTACATCGTGAGCGAGCTGGTCGACGGGGTCTCGCTCCAGGTCGTGGTGCAGCGGGAGGGGCCGCGCCAGGGCGGGGCGCTGTACCGGCTGGCCGTGGGCACCGTGACCGCGCTGGCCGCCATCCACCGGGCCGGGATCGTCCACAGGGACTTCAAGCCGAGCAACGTGCTGCTCGGGCCCGACGGGCCGCGCGTGATCGACTTCGGCATCGCCAGGGCGTTGGACTCGGCGATGACGATCAGCAGCGGGGTGGTGGGGACGCCGGCGTACATGTCGCCGGAGCAGATCTCGGGCGAGCGCGTGGGGCCCGCCGCCGACCTGTTCAGCTGGGCTCTCACCATGCTGTACGCCGCCACCGGGCGGCCCGCGTTCGGGCAGGACAGCCTGCCTGCGGTCATCTACCGGGTGATGAACGAGGAGCCGGACCTGTCGGTGCTGCCCGACGAGCTGCGGCCCCTGGTGCGGGCGTGCCTGCGCAAGCGGGCCGAGGACCGGCCGACGGCGGCGGACGCGCTGTTCGCCCTGCTGGAGAACCAGGGGGCGGCCGATCTGGACGACGAGGTCGCCCTCACCACCGGCTCCCAACTCGCCGCCGACCACCCCCACCCCACCCCCGCCCTCCCAACCCCCCCGGGCTCCACGCCTCCGGGGCCCACGCCTCCGGGTTCCACGCCTCCGGGTTCCACGCCTCCAGGCCCAACGCCTCCGGGGCCCGCGCTTTCGGGGGCTGCGCCTCCTGTGCACGCGCCCGGCGGCCCCGGAGGTGGGACGCCACAGGTTGCGCCGGCGGCGACCGGGTGGGCCAATCCGTCGGGGGCGTCCTACTCGCCGCCGCCTCCGGTGGCCCCTGCCGGGCGCCCGCCGGTCCAGGGCCTGCCCGCGCCTGGCGGGCCGGTGGCGGGCCCGCCTGCGCCTGGCGGGCCGGTGGCGGGCCCGCCTGCGCCTGGCGGGCCGGTGGCGGGCCCGCCCGCGCCTGGCGGGCCGGTGGCGGGCTCGCCTGCGCCAGGTGGGCCGATGGCGGGGCCGCCCGGGGCAGGGGGGTGGGTGCCCGGACCGGGGGGTGCCGGGGGGCGGTTCGAGGGGCCGGAGCGGGAGGGGGACACGCGGTACGTACGGCAGGCGCCCCCCGCGCCCTACGGCCCGCCCCGGCAGCTTCCGCCGCCCTACCCCATGGGCCCGCGCCCGCAGCCGCCCGGGAGTGGCAACGACGCGTTCTTCAGGCACACCCCCGCCGTGGTGCCGCCCGACGAGGCCAAAGCCAGGCGCAGGCGGGCGATCATGGTGTCCAGCGCGCTCGTCGTGGCGCTCGCGCTGGCCGGCGGCGTGCTGTTCCTGGGCCCGAGGATGTTCACCCCGAAAACCCCGCCGAGCCCCGACGCGGCCGGAGCCACCACGATCGCCCCGAGCCCCGGCCTGCCCACCGTCCTGCCCACGACCCGGTCCGCGAGCCCGCCCGCGACCCAGTCCGCGAGCCCGCCCGCGACCCAGTCCGCGAGCCCGCCCGCGACCCAGTCCGCGAGCCCGCCCGCGACCCAGTCCGCGAGCCCGTCCACACCGGCCCCGAGCCCCGCACTCACCCCCACCCCCACGCCCACCCCCGCACAGGCGATCCCGCTCGCCGCCCTCGGCAAGCAGGACGGCAAGTCGCTCAAGGGCCACACCAAGGGCGTCCAGACGATCTCGGCCCTGCCCATGGGCGACGGCCGGACCTGGCTGGTCTCCGGCGGCCAGGACGGCCGCGTCCGCCTGTGGGACCTCGGCAAGCACAAGCCGTTGGCCACCATGAAGGGCCACAGCGAGGAGGTGTACGCCGTGGCCGCCGTCATGGTCGGCAAGACCCCCATGGCGGTGTCCGGTGGCTACGACGGCAGCGTGCGCCTGTGGAACCTCAAGACCCACAAGGGCAGGGTGCTCGGCTGGCACGGCGACGCCGTCTACTCGGTCGCGCTGACGAGGACGGGCCGCAAGTGGATCGCCGTGACCGGGGACGCCAAGGGCTGGCTGCGGTTCTGGGACGTGAAGAAGCGCAAGGCGACCGGCAGGATCGTCAAGGCCCACAGCAGGTCGGTGAACTGGCTCAACGCCACCCGCATCGGTGACCGCGAGATCGTCATCTCGGCCGGCGAGGATTCCACCGTCCGGATGTGGGACGTGGCCCGTCACAAGGCGTACGGAAAGCCGTACAAGGGGCACACGAAGGGCGTGTACGCGATCGCGGTCGGCAGGATCGGCGACCGGACCGTGATCGCGTCCGGCGGGAAGGACCGGAAGATCCGGATCTGGGACCCGAAGACCGGCAAGACGATCGGCTCACCCCTGTCGGGTCACAAGAAGATCGTCTACTCCTTGTCCTTCGGCCCTCTGGGCGGGCGCACGGTCCTGGTGTCCGGCTCGACCGACGGGACCATCCGCCTCTGGGACCCCGACACCCACAAGCCGCTGGGCAAACCGGTCAAGGCCCACAAGCACGGCGTGTACGCGGTCGGGATCGTCCCCACGGGCGGTGACCCGGTCGTCGTGTCGGCCGGCAAGGACAAGGTCATCCGGGTCTGGAGGCCGAAGGAGGAGACCGGGTCCTGAGCCGCCTACGAGTTGCGTACCGGCTCGAAGATGGCGTGGTGGGCGGCCACGAGCGCGCGGCGGACGGCCCGGTCGAGGTCGCGCAGGGCCGCCGCCCCGGCCGCGACCTGGGACGAGGTGAGCCCGCGGTCGCCGGCCAGGACGAGCACGGCGGCCAGCCGGGTGGCCAGCGTGGAGACGCGGTGGGCGCGGGCGGGATAGCCGGGGGCCAGTTCGCCGCCGCTCTCGGGCCGGTCGGGACGGGCCTGGACGGGCCCGCCGACGCCGGTCAGCGCCTCGGTGGCGGCGCGCATGGCGGACGACAGCTCGTGCTCGGCCTCGGCCAGCGACGGCAGGTCCTGGCGTACCGGCCCGGCGTCGTGCACCTCCAGCCGCGTCCCCACGTAGGAGGACCCGCGCCGGTCGGGGACGGGCACCAGCCCGAGCCGCCGGTCGCGCAGCACGGCGACCGCGGCCTGCCCGGCGTCGAGCGCGGAGGAGTTGAACGTCGGGGGCCCCGACAACCCCAGCGGGTCGCCGGGCGCGGGAAGGGCGAGCCGGAACTCGTGCAGTCCGTCGGACCGCAGGTTTGCGAGGTATTTACGCAGCGGGACGTCACCGGCCACGACGGGCCCCGCGACGGCTTCCACGTGGTCAGCCGCCTCGTCGAGGCCGACATGACCGGAGAGCCACGCGTTGCCCCAGGCGACCAGTGAGGGACAGACAGGTGATTCAGGGCGCACCGATCCACGATAAGCGCTCGCCCTGCAATAGGTTTGTCCCGAGGGAGACTCCAAAGGAGGGAACGGGGATGGGTGGTCAGGTGCTGCGGCTCCAGGACGTCGCCGTCAGGCGTGACGGAGCGGCCCTGCTGCGCGGCATCGACTGGACGGTCAACGAGGACGAGCGCTGGGTCGTCATCGGTCCCAACGGCGCGGGCAAGACCACGTTGTTGCAGGTCGCCGCGACGTTGCTCTATCCGACCGAGGGCGTGGTCGAGGTGCTGGGCGAGCGGCTGGGGCAGACCGACGTGTTCGACCTGCGGCCGCGCATCGGGCTGGCGAGCGCCGCGCTGGCCGAGCGCATCCCGCCGGAGGAGAAGGTCATCGACCTCGTCCTGACCGCCTCGTACGCCATCATGGGCCGCTGGACGGAGGAGTACGACTCCAACGACGTGACCAGGGCCGTCGAGCTGATCGACATGATGGGCGCGGCCCACCTGATCCGGCGGCGGTTCGGCACCCTGTCGGAGGGGGAGCGCAAGCGGGTGCAGATCGCCCGCGCGCTCATGCCCGACCCCGAGATGCTGCTGCTCGACGAGCCGGCCGCCGGCCTCGACCTGGGCGGCCGTGAGGACCTGGTGCGCCGCCTGTCGGCGCTGGCGGGCGACTACCGCTCGCCGACGCTGGTGCTGGTGACGCATCACGTCGAGGAGGTGCCCAGCGGGTTCACGCACGGGCTGCTGCTCCGCCACGGGTCCGTCGTGGCGCAGGGGCCGCTCGAACACGTGATGACGGCCGACCACCTGTCCCAGACGTTCGGGGTGCCGCTGACGCTCGACCGGAGTGCCGAGGGCCGCTGGTACGCCAGGGCACACTGACCTCGCTGTATCGCCATTTATGCGGATATCGGTCGCCTAAAGGTGAAACGAAATATCATGCACCGAGTCGGTCCCCTCGACTTCGGAGCTTCGCCATGTCGACCGAGCAGCTCATCGTCGCCCTCGTCGTCGTCGCGGCGATGGGCTTCGTCGTGGCCCGCAGCATCCGGATCATCCCGCAGGCGACGGCGGCCGTCATCGAACGGCTGGGCCGCTACCACCGCACGCTGACCCCCGGGCTCAACGTGGTGATCCCGTTCGTCGACCGCATCAAGGAGCTGATCGACCTGCGGGAGCAGGTGGTCTCGTTCCCGCCGCAGCCGGTGATCACGTCCGACAACCTGGTCGTGTCGATCGACACGGTCATCTACTTCCAGGTCACCAACCCGAAGGCGGCCACGTACGAGATCGCCAGCTTCCTGATCGGCGTCGAGCAGCTCACGGTCACCACCCTGCGCAACGTGGTCGGCGGCATGGACCTGGAACGCACGCTGACGTCCCGCGAGGAGATCAACACCGAGCTGCGCGGCAGCCTCGACGAGGCCACCGGCAAGTGGGGCATCCGGGTCAACCGGGTCGAGCTGAAGGCCATCGACCCGCCCACCTCCATCCAGGACTCGATGGAGAAGCAGATGCGCGCCGACCGGGACAAGCGCGCCGCCGTGCTGGCCGCCGAGGGGCAGCGCCAGGCGGCGATCCTGGCCGCCGAGGGCGACAAGCAGGCGGCCGTGCTGCGCGCCAGGGGCGAGGCGGAGGCCGCCGTGCTGCGGGCGCAGGCCGACGCCGAGGCCCAGGCCATGCGGGCCAAGGGTCAGGCGGACGCAATCGGCATGGTGTTCAAGGCCATCCACGACGGGAACCCCGACCAGCGGCTCCTGGCCTACCAGTACCTCCAGACCCTGCCCGAGATCGCCAAGGGCGACGCCAACAAGCTCTGGATCGTGCCCTCGGAGATGGGCAAGGTGCTGGAGGGGCTGGGCGGGCTGTTCAGCCCGCCCGCCGCGAAGGACCGCGACGGCTGATTCTCAAACACATGTACGGATAAATACCGGACTAAGTGGGTATAAATCCGTACATGAAGGGTGATCGGGTGGAGATCGTCATCGACGCGGGCGGCTCCCCGCGAACCTACGAAGTCACGGCCACCCGCGCGGGCCGGCGCGTCGAGGTGGCCAACCGGCGCGGACTGGTGGAGGTGAGCGAGGTCACCCGCAGCGGCACGCCCGTGCGGACGGCCCGCTTCATGTCCAGCCGGATCCTCGCCCTCGTGGAGCACCCGGCCGACGAAGCCGCCGGGGACGACTAACGGAAGTCCGCCACGTGGTCCTCGGCCCACTGGCGGAACGTCAGCGGGGGCCGGCCGAGCAGCCGCTGGACAGTGTCGGTCACCCGCTCGGGGTTGTGCACGGCCGCCCCCCAGCCCTTCAGCGCGCCCTCCACGAAGCCCGGGTCGCCCCAGGCGGCCAACAGGTGCTCGCGGGCCTCGTCGAGCGGCTGCTCCTCCCAGCGCACCTCGTGCCCGGCCACCTCGCCGATGATCCGCACCTGCTCGGCCTGGGTGAGCTGCTCGGGGCCGGAGAGCACGTACTTGCCGCCCGTGTGCCCGGCGGAGGTGAGCACGTGCGCGGCCACCGCGGCGATGTCCTTCTCGTGGATCAGCGCCCTGACCGCCTGCCCGAACGGCCAGCGCACGACCCCCTGCCTGATCTGGCCGGCCCAGCCCAGCGTGTTGGCCGCGAAGCCGCCGGGGCGCAGGAACGTCCAGGACAGCGTGGAATGCCGGATCAGCCGCTCGACGCTCTGGTGGAACAGCGTCGGCTCCTCGCCGTCGGCCAGGTCCTCGACGTCGGCGGACAGGTAGACCACGCGGCGGGCGTGCCTGGCGATCGCCGTCACCGCGCCGGCGGTCGCCGCCTCGGAGTAGCCGGGCCACAGCAGGAAGACGGTCTCGACGTCCCGCAGCGCCGGTTCGAGTGACTCGGGCACGGTCAGGTCGCCGCGCACCGCCTCCACGCCCGCGGGCAGCCGTGCCCTGTCGGGGTTCCTGACCAGCGCTCGCACCTCAAGGCCCGCCTCCGCGAGCTGGGAGACCACATGACTGCCCACATTGCCGGTCGCGCCGGTCACCAGAATTTTGCTCATGGGCCCGACGGTAAGACCTCAAGTCGACTTCAGGTCAACCCCGGTCTTACCTGGATCGTGCCGTCGCGGCGGATGCGGGTCTCGAACATGGGCGCGGGGGCGGTCGCGGGACCGTGCTTCACCGAGCCGTCGGTCAGCCGGAACGTGCTGCTGTGCCACGGGCAGACCACGCACGCCTCGCCGTCCTCCATGACCAGCCGGCCCTGGTGCAGCGGGCCGGCGAGGTGCGGGCAGCGGTCGGCCAGCACGGTGACGCCGTCGCCCTGGCGCAGCACGAAGAGCTGGATGTAGCCGAGCCTGCGGGCGACCGGCCGGCCGTCCGGCAGGTCCTTGAGCGGGCACAGGTCGTGCCAGCCCAGCGGGACGAGATGGGTGATCTGCGGGGCGTGGTTGGCCCCGGCGGCCTGGCGGTAGGCCATGTGGCCGCCGAGGTAGCCGCCCAGCCCGCCCAGCCCGAGCCCCGCGTACGACAGCACCCGCCCGGCCCGCTCGGCGCCGCGCAGCCGGGCCACCAGCGAGGCCGACATCAGGCCCAGGGCGGCCATGTTCGCGGCCATGTGGACGAACCCCACGCGCTGTTGCTCGCGGTGGAGCGAGGACCAGTCGGTCAGCCCGGCCGCCGCGGTGGGCAGCGCGTTGGCGATGCCCGTGGCCAGGAGCAGCCTGCTCGCCCGGGGATCGGCGTGGGCCAGGTCGAGCACGGCGGCCGACAGCCAGCAGCCGAGCGTGACCGTGGCCAGCGGCGGGTGCAGCGGTTTGCCCGTGGGCACGCCGTGCAGCAGGTCGCGCAGGGCGCCCTGACGCAGGCGCTCGCGTACGACCTTGGCCAGCCCTCGGATCGGTTTGTCCATGGCCTTCGACTTCTCAAGTCGATCGGCGAGGTCAACCGGACCGACGAAACCCCGCAATTGCCGACGTCTCGCTCGCACTGTCTCTTTCACGACAAGTCCCCTACCCCGGCCTTGACGGGATCACTCGGAGAGGTGTCCCCTGGCCACGGAGAGTTCTACCAGCTCCAGCGCGTACGCGCCGAGGGAGGCCGACCCCTCCTGGATGATCCGCACCTTCTCCCTGACCTCGCCGGCCGTCACCTTGAACAGCGGCCAGGTGCCGCCCTCGGTGTGGTGGTTGGCCAGGATCGGCGCGAACCGGTCGAGCGCCTTGGCGAACCTGGCCTCCGGCGTCACCCTGGCCTCGAACTCGTCCCAGAGCTCCCGCAACCGGGCGCCCTGCTCGCCGGGGAGCAGACCGAAGATGCGGTCGGCCGCGGCGGTCTCGGCGGCGGCCTGCGCGGCGACGGCCACGTGGTCGTAGACGAAGGTGTCGCCGGCGTCGATCTCGACCAGGTCGTGCACGAGTAACATGGCCACCACCCGCTGGAGATCCGTTCCCGGCGGGGCGTGCTCGCCGAGGACCATCGCCAGCGTGCCCACGTACCAGGAGTGCTCGGCGGTGTTCTCCCGGCGCGAACCGTCGATCAGATGGTTGCGGCGGATGACCCGCTTCAACTTGTCGATCTCGACGGCGAAGGCGATCTGGGCGTTCAGGCGGTCCTCTTCTGGCGCGATAGTCACGCGCGACACCCTAATGTGCGGTGATCACCCCGGTTGGTGAAATCCTGACCGGAACTCCGTTGAACACTGCGTTACCACTTGGGATATCCAGGGCGGATTCGTCCGTCAGCACGTTCACGTTGACCCCGGCGTGTTGCGCCGCCACCTGCTGCGTGCTGCCCGCGTGCCCCCAGCCGTGCGGCAGGCTGACGACGCCCGGCATGATCGTGTCGGTGGGCTCCAGCGTCACCGTGAGGCTGCCCGCGGCCGAGGTGACCACGGCCCTGCCGTCCAGGCCGAGCCTGGCCACGTCGGCGGGGTTGATCTGGAGCGTGCAGGTGTTCGACCCGCCGACCAGCGGGCCCACGTTGTGCAGCCAGCTGTTGTTGGACCGCAGGTGCCGCCGCCCGATCAGGACGATCTCCGGCGGCTCGTCCGCCAGCCTGCCGCGCAGGCGCTCTACGTCCTCGACGAGCTGCGGGGGAGCCAGCTCGATCAGGCCGGAGGCGGTCTTCAGCACCTCGGGCAGCCGGGGCTCCAGCGCGCCGAGGTCCAGGCCGTGCGGATGGTCGAGCAGCTTGCGCAGCGACAGGTCGCCCTGGCCGGACCACTCGCCGTACGGGCCGAGCCTGAGCATGAGGTCCAGCCTGCGCTCGCCGCCCGTCTCGCCGTCCAGCCCGGCCCGCAGCTCGGCCGCGTCCCGGCCTTCTACGCCGGAGCCGGGGGTCTGCGCGGCCTTGCGCAGCGTCTCGCCGATCAGGAACTCGTCCAGGTCCTCCGCACGCCCTTCCATGCCGGACGCGATCATGGCGAGCCTGGCCAGGATCTCGGCCTCGCCGGGCCGTCCGTCCAGTGGCAGCGCGGGGCGCGAGTAGCGGGCGTAGTTGCGTACGGCGAACCCGAGCAGCGCGAAGTCGTAGTGCCCCGACTGCAGGACGCGCGGCGGCGGCAGGACGACGTGCGCGTGCCGGGTGGTCTCGTTCAGGTACGGATCGACGCTCACCATGAAGTCGAGCCCGCCGAAGGCCGCGTCCAGCCGGTCGCCGTGCGGCGCGGACAGCACGGGATTGCCCGCGACCGTGACCAGCATCCTGACCTGGCCCTCGCCCGGCGTCTCGATCTCGTCGGCCAGCGTGGCCACGGGCAGCTCGCCGTTGGCCTCGGGCAGCTCCCTGACCCGGCTGCGCCACCGGCCCACCGTGTACGGCCGCCGCCGCGCCCCGAACTCGGTCGCCGGCTTGGGGAACATGGCCCCGCCCGGCCGGTCGAGGTTGCCGGTGAGCACGTTGAGCACGTCCACGAGCCACTGGGCCAGCGTGCCGAACTCGGTCGTGCACGTGCCGATCCTGGCGTACACGGCGGCCGTCCGCGCGCCGGCCAGCTCCCTGGCCAGCCGGACGATCGTCGCGGCCGGCACGCCGGTACGCCGGGCGACCGCCTCGGGCGGGAAGTGCTTGGCCGCCTCGCGCACCTCCGCCAGCCCGTTGACCTCCTGCCACGGCCTGGCCAGCTCCTCGGCGAACAGCGTGTGGACGATCCCGAACAGCAGGTACGCGTCCGTGCCCGGCCGGACGAACACGTGCTCGTCGGCCAGCGCGGCCGTCCTGGTCCGGCGCGGGTCCACCACGACGACCCGGCCGCCGCGCCGGCGCAGGGCCTTCAGCCGGCCGGGGAAGTCGGGGGCGGTGCACAGCGAGCCGTTCGACTCCAGCGGGTTGGCGCCCAGCATGAGCAGGTAGTCGGTCCTGTCCAGGTCGGGGACCGGCACGGCCAGCGGGTGGCCGAACATCAGGCCGCTGGCGACGTGCTTGGGCATCTGGTCGGCGGTGGCGGCGGTGTAGACGTTCCGGGTGCCGAGCGCCTTGATCAGCGGCCCGGCGTAGAGGGCGCCGGCCATGGTGTGGGCGTTGGGGTTGCCCAGGTAGATCGCGACCGCCTGACGCCCGTACCGCTCGGTGACCCGGCCGAGGCCCCGCTCGACGGCCGTGAACGCCTCCTCCCAGCTCGCCTCGCGCCACTGGTCGCCCTCGCGGATCAGCGGGTTGCGCAGGCGGTCGGGGTCCTCGTCCAGACGGCCCAGGCTCGCGCCCTTGGGGCAGATGAACCCCTTGCTGAAGGGATCGTCCCTGTCGCCGCGGACATCGGTGACGTGGCCGCCGTCGTCGAGGGTGAGCGTCAGGCCGCAGACGGCCTCGCAGAGCGGACAGGTCCGGTGGACGGTCGACGTCATCACGACTCCTGAGTTCGCCGGGTGAACTCATCTTGGACCGTCTCGTCCGCATGGGGAAGCCCCGGGAGCCCCCGCGGTCCCCGGGGCGTGGTTCAGGAAGATGCCCGGTATTCCTGGATCACCGGCTGACTTGCGGCAACGCCAGTGGCGTGCGCAGATCGGGCGGCTCCTTGAGGTCGGACCTGAGCGGCGTCCAGGAGCGGCGGCCGTACAGGCGTTCCAGCCCGGGAGCGGTCACGCCTGGCAGCTCGTCCCGCCGGACGATCTCCACGACCAGCAGCTGGGCCCGGTCGCGGTGCCTGTGGACGGTGGCACTCCTGGCCCAGCAGGCCGCCGCGATCTCCTCGGCGTACGCCTCGAACTCCTCGGCCGAGATGCCCGCCCTGGTCATGACCAGCGCCTTCTCGCCCCTGGCCGACGGCGTGATCCAGAGCACCAGCGGGATCCGGCCCGCTCGGGTGTGCATGGTGGTCTCCAGGCAGACCCGCTGCAGGCGGTGCCGGGAGACCACGCACCAGAAGTGGGCGACGGCCCAGTTGCGGCCCGTCCTGGTGGCGGCGGGCACCGAGACGGCGCTGCTCAGCAGGACGAACGGCACCCAATGCCCGTCCCGCGTGGCCCCGAGCAGGGCCAGGACGAACAGCCCCGCCACGCCCAGCACCATGACCTCGCTGCGGACGCGCCAGAGCCGTACCAACAGGCCGCCGCCGCCCGCGCCCGGGAGGTCCTCGTTGGCCGGGTAGATCTGGTTGCGCGGGTTCCTCGACACCTCAGGACACCTCCTCGGGCACCAGCGACGTCACCGTGAGCTGGTCGAAGCGTGGGTCGCGGTAGGCGCGGGCGCCAAAGCCCGTCCTGGTGACGGTCCAGCCCCGGTAGATGGCGAACTCGTCCGGCTCCATGCAGATCTCGCGGTCGGCATACGCGATGCATTCCCGGATCCGGGACTTGATTCGGCCGATCCCCTTGGTACCTTGTGAGTACATAGAAGACCCCTTTCGCGGCATTTCCAGAGGTGGCTTCTTCGCCGGGTCGCAGGTCGGGTCCCGTCCCGCCGCAGGGTGGCAGCCCATATGCGGCGAACGCGGATCCGGTCTCGGCCCGGCATTCTTTTTTCGTGCTCAGACGAGCGACAGTCGCGACGTTCTCTCAGACGATGGGACGGTCCTTCCGGCAAGCGGCCTCCCTGGGGCGGACATTCGTATCCGGGACGGCTCCGTTGCCGGTGAGGCGGCGCTCGCGCGGGCGCCCGATCGTGAGCGGAGAGCCCGACGTGCGAGGCCGTTTCGTCATTCCGGCCTCCCCTCGTCGGTCGAGAACCCTCCTGGCTCGATCGTCCTCCGGGTTCCGGGATGCTGCAATACATCGAGCAAGGGAAGATTTAAGTTTCTTCGCAGATTGCTGTTCCAGTTGCGCTGCAACTTGCACGGATTCTGTCACGGGTTTCAAGGGGTGCAGCGCCGACCGAAATCCTCGTCCCACCTCTATACCTACGTGAAGCCTTGCCTTGCTCCTACGCTCTCTCCGTGAAAGCCTTCGAGCAACCCCGCGCGGCAGAGTTCGTGCAAGTTGCAGTGTAAGATCGGGTGAACGGCCCACAAACCGGGTTGCCAAACGATCCGTTCCCGCCACGCCTTCATTCCCGACAAGGAGAGTGGACGGTGCCATCGCAGCAGGGCAGTCCGACAGTGCGCAGGCTCCGCCTAGGCCAGGAGTTGCGCCTCCTTCGCGAACGACGGAAGTTCACCGGGGCCCGCGCGGCGAGAGAGCTCGGCTGGTCGGCCAGCAAGGTCAGCCGCATCGAAGCCGCGAAGACCATGCCCAGCGCGGCCGACATCAAGGCGCTCGGCGAGCTCTACAGCCTCGACACCGCCAGACTTGACGAACTCTTCGGCCTGCTGCGAGATGCGGAGCAGCGTGGGTGGTGGGAAGATTATGAAGACTCCCTGCCCGAGGAGTACATCAGGCTTCTCGGGCTGGAGGCGGAGGCGACGGTTCAGCGCAACTGGGAACCCCAGTTGGTGTCCGGTCTCCTCCAGACCGAGGACTACGCGCGAGAGGTCATTCTCTCCGCGAGCGGAATCGTCCGGATCACGCACAGCGGCGTGCGCAGCCGCGTCGAGGCCCGCCTCGACCGGCAGCAACGGGTCCTGCACCGGCCCGATCCCTGCCGCCTCAACGTGGTGCTCGACGAAGCGGTGCTGATGCGGCGCTTCGGGGAGCCCTCGGTCATGCGGGAGCAGATGGAGCACCTCATCGAGGTCTCCACGTTGCCGCACGTCAACGTCCGGGTGTTGCCGCTGGATTCGCTCCATCCGGTCAATACCGGGGCGTTCATTCACCTGAAATTCACCGGCTTCGACGACGTCGTCTATCTGGAGCACTTGTACACTGCGCACTTCGTGGACGATCTCGAACGAGTCGCCGGATATGAGAACGCTTTTGACCACATGTGGGCAGAGGCGCTCGACGAGGACGAATCCCGCGTGCTCATCCAACGCAAAGCCATGATGTGGCGACGCTAGAGCACGCGGTCCCAGGAGGCGGGCAATGGGGCCCGTCTATAGCCTTTGGGGAGAAAATGCATACCAGCACGATCCAGAACTGGCGGAAGAGCACCTTCTGCAACGGCGCGACCTCTTGTGTCGAGGTCGCCCCCCTGGGAGACGGCAACGTCGCCCTGCGGGACAGCAAGGTGGACGACGGGCCCGTGCTCGTCTTCACGCCGTCCGAGTGGGCCGCCTTCACGGCCGGCGTCCGCGACGGGGAGTTCGACCTGCAGACCTTGGCCGCAGCCGGGTGATCAGGCGGCCCTGACGAGTTGACGACACAACCTTCAGGGCCGCCCATGACGAGGCCCGGCCGGAGCCCACCGGCCTGGTTCGCCTCGGAGTATCCACCGGAGCCGGTCCGCAGCCGCCGCCGCAGCGTTCAGCGCGGCAGGCCGAGCGCGGCGGACGACCAGCTTGAGGAAGAACGGGCCCGCGTCCCGTGAGGGGATCGTTGCCGGAGAGTGCGTCAGCGGCGGGCGCGGACGAGGAAGAGGCTGCTCAGGCCCGCCAGTACGGCCAGGCCGGCCATCGCGACGGCGGCCATGAGGGAGGCCGAGACGGTGCCGTGGCCCTGGCTCAGTGAGATGAACAGCGTGCCCACGGTCGAGACGCCGATGACCTGGCCGAGCTGCATCACGGTGAGTAGCGCGCCGCTCGCGTCCGCCGCGTAGGCGCCGTCCACCTGCTCGGTCGCCATGTTGGTCACCGCCACCTGCACGCCGAGACCGGCGCCGATGAGGGCGCTCATGATCGCGTAGACGACGCCGCCGTCGGCGGCGAGGCCGAGACCGAGATAGGCCGGCGCGGCCACCACATAACCGACCGGGACGAGCGGGCGCTGCAACCCGGCGGGCAGGCGCGGCCACAGCAGGCCGACGATGCCGAAGGCGAGCGCGCACGGCACCATCATCATCCCCGAGCCGAGCGGGGAGAAGTGCAGGTCGCCCTGGAGGTGCAGGGCCGAGGTGAACAGGAACGCGCCCCAGGTCGCCGGGCCGAACAGCAGGATCGCCAGGCCGGGACGCATGCCCGGCGCCGCCAGCACCTTGGCGTCCACCAGCGGACGCCCGCCACGACCGGTCACCCAGCGCTCAACGCGGACGAACGCCACGAACATCACGACACTGAGCCCCATCGAGACCCAGCCCCAGACCGGCCAGCCGAGGTCACGCCCGAGCACCAGCGGCACCACGAACAGCAGCACGGCCGCCGACAGCGTCACCAGGCCCCACGGGTCGAGCCCGGTCCTGCCGCCGCCCTCGTCGGCGGGCAACGCGCGGAACCCGATGCCGAGCAGTACGGCCGCCACCGGCACGAGCACCAGGAACACCACCCGCCACCCGGCGCCGAAACCGAGCAGAATGCCGCCGAGCGCCTGGCCGACGACGATGCCGCCGCTGATCACCAGCGACCACAGGCCGATCGCCCGGCCCCGGGCCGCGCCCTGGTAGTTGCGCTGGATCAGGGTCAGCACCTGCGGCATCATCATCGCGGCGCCGGCGCCCTGGGCGAGGCGGAAGCCGATCAGCCAGCCCGTCGAGGGCGCGAGGCCGGCGCCGAGCGTGGTGACGGTGAACAGGGCCAGCCCGCCGAGGAAGGCGTTGCGGTAACCGAAGAGGTCGCCGATCCGGGCGCCGGTGATCAAGAGGACGGCATAGACAATGGTGTAACCGGCGACGATCATCTGCAGCCCCGCGCCGGAGGAGTGCAGGTCCGCCTCGATGGTCGGGGTGGCCACGTTGACGATGTTGACGTTGAGGATGGCCAGGAACTGCCCGACGAGGATCACTGCGAGGAGCAGACCGCTGGCCTTGGCCCTGTCCGGTGGGGTTGCCTGGACAGGAGAGGAAACAGTGGCGGATTCGGTCATGTGTTTCATTATTGTGCGTACCTGGTACCAGTAACGAGTGTCCCTTTATACTGGTATTGGCGGCACCTGGATAAGTGTGCGGCGATGCCCCCATAGTGGAGGTGTGACCGTGACCGAGGCAAGACGTACGGATCTGGCGGCGTTCCTCCGCACCCGCCGGGCACGCATCACCCCCGAGATGGTGGACCTCGCGCCGGGCCCCCGCAGGCGTACGCCGGGGCTGCGCCGCGAGGAGGTCGCCCAGCTCGCCGGGGTGGGCGTCACCTGGTACACGTGGCTGGAGCAGGGCCGGCCGATCAACGTCAGCGGCCAGGTGCTCGACGCCGTCGCCCGTACGCTCATGCTGGACAACGCCGAGCGCCAGCACCTCTACCGGCTCACCGGCCAGGCCGAGGCGCCCGCCGTCGTCGACGCCGGCCGCATACCGGCCGAGATGCAGGGCATCCTCGACCAGCTCGGCGACATGCCCGCGTCCGTCACCAACAGCCGTTCGGACGTGCTGGCCTGGAACGCCTCCTACGCCGCCCTGTTCCCGCACGTCGTCGAGGCCCCGGACGGCGAGCGGAACTCGCTCTGGCAGACCTTCGTCAACACCGCGGTCCCGACCAGGCTCGTCAACCGCGAGTCGGAGCTGCCGCGCGCGGTCGCGGTCTTCAGGGGCGCCTACAGCCGGCACTCCGACGACCCCTGCTGGCAGGACTTCGTCCGGCGGCTGAGCGCCGAGAGCGCCGAGTTCGCCCGCATGTGGGCCAGGCAGGACGTGGCCGAGCCCGGCCCCCGGGTGAAGCACTTCGAGCACGAGGTCGTCGGCGCCCTCCGCTTCAGTACGACCAGCCTGAACGCCTCCTCCGCGCCCGAGATGCGACTGATCGTCTACAGCCCCCAGGACGACGCCACCAGGTCCACTTTGGCATGGTTGGTGGGAAGTGGTGATACCAAGTCCTAATCTGCCGCCCATAGAATGCTCGATCCGGAAAAGTCTGGATCGAGTGGAAATGGCGGTAGATGAGACTCCCCCGTGTCCTGCCGGTGCTGGTCGTCGCCGCCTCCCTCGCGGCATGTTCGTCGGCACCCGAGAAAGAGCCGCAGAGCAAGCAGGTCGACCAGCAGGCGGCCGAGTCGCCGAGCCGGAAGCCGAAGCCCGTACGAAAGCCCTTCACCATCTCCTTCGGCGGCGACGTGCACTTCGAGGGCGTCCTGCGCGGCAGGCTCGCCAACCCGGGCACCGCCCTCGGACCCATCGCGAACGTCCTGCGCAAGTCCGACCTGTCGATGGTCAACCTGGAGACCGCCATCACCACGGCCGGGACGCCCGCGCCGGGCAAGCAGTTCACCTTCCGCGCGCCGGCGACCGCGTTCGCCGCGCTCAAGGCGGCCGGGGTGGACGTCGCCTCCATGGCCAACAACCACGGCATGGACTACATGGAGAGCGGCCTGACCGACTCCCTGGCTGCCATCAAGCGCAGCAAGTTCCCGATCGTGGGGATCGGCGCGAACGCGGCGCAGGCCTACAAACCCTTCCGTAAGACCGTGAACGGCAACCGGGTGTCGATCATCGGCGCGACGCAGGTGCTCGACGCCGAGTTCATCCAGTCGTGGACGGCCACGGCCGACAAGGGCGGGCTGGCCTCGGCCAAGGACGAGGCGAGCCTGCTGAAGGCCGTACGCCAGGCGCGCAAGAACTCCGACACCGTCATCGTGCACCTGCACTGGGGCACCGAGATGCAGAAATGCCCCAACGAGGCCCAGCGCTCACTCGCCCCCAAGCTGGTCGCGGCGGGCGCCGACGTCGTGGTCGGCGGGCACGCGCACATCCTGCTCGGCGCCGGATACCTGGACGACGCCTACGTCAGCTACGGCATGGGCAACTTCGTCTTCTACAACTCGACCCCGGGCACCACGGGCAGGACGGGCGTGCTGACGCTGACCATCAACGGCCGCAAGGTACTCAAGGACCAGTGGACCCCGGCCACGATCCAGGGCGGCATCCCGGTCCCCATGACGGGCACGGCCAAAACCCAGGCCGTGAACGACTGGAAGGCCCTGCGCTCGTGCTCGGGGCTGGCCGCGCGCCCCTGAGCGATCCACCCTCCGGACGGTTCGACGGGCCACCCCGGGGAGAGCCGTCGCCGATATCCCGCAAATTGAAGAATATTCGCAAAATATCGTCTCGCAATATAGTGTGCCGAACAATATGACGGTCGCGCCCACCGGGACTTTCTCGAACACACCATCGGCGGCGATCCGCGGGACGTTATCCGGAGCGGCGTCCCGAGGACGCCGAGGGGACCGGACGGACGTCCACCCTGCCCTGCGGGCCTGCGTCGCAGCGCACATTCGGCCCGTTGAGCAGCGCGGAAATACGGTTATGCCGAGTCGCGGATTTCGCCATGGGCGACGCGGCGCGGTAGCCGTCCGAGAAATCCCGCAAATGAGTAGGTAACGATCGTGCCGACGAGAGAAGATGAATCCGTGTCCTCGCCGCAAATGGATGATGACTGCGTCCACCCCAAAGCTCTCCGGCGGCAGCCGGCCCAACGCCGCAGCGCCCGGCGCGTCGAGCGCATGCTCGACGCCTGTGCCGAACTCCTCGACGAGACCGGCTACGAGGCCCTGTCCACCACCCGCATAGCCGAGCGGGCAGGCGTCGCGATCGGATCGGTCTACCAGTTCTTCCCCGACAAGCGGGCCATCACCCAGGAGCTCACCCGGCGCAACGTCGAGCAGTTCGTGGCGCGGGTGGGCCGCCGGTTCATGGAGGAGGAGTACCGCGGCTGGTGGGAGGCCGTCGACGCGATCATCGACGAGTACGTCGACATGCACCGCACGGTCCCCGGCTTCAGGAGCCTGCACTTCGGCGACGTCGTCGACCTCAACCTGCTCGACTCCGACTCCGAGAACAACACGGTCATCGCGGGCAGGCTGCGCGGCCTGCTGTTCAAGGGGTTCGGGCTGGCCGACAGCGAGACGCTCGACCTGGCCGTGCTGGTCGCCGTCGAGGCCGGCGACGCGGTGCTCAAGCTGGCCTTCCGGCGCGACCCCGCCGGCGCGCCGGACATCATCGACGCCGCCAAGCATCTGGTGCGGGGGTTCCTGTCGCGCCAGCTCAGGTCGTGGTCGCCGCACGAGCTGACCGAGGGCGACGTGGGACGCTGACGCAGATCTGGGCATGACAGCAGTGAGCGATCTTTCATTCACTGTCCGTCACAGGTCTCGGGAGGTGAAGATGTCCGATCTTCCACCGTCCGCCTTCCACCGCAGTGCTCCCATCGATCCCCGTCGCAGGCGTGGGCCGGCCTACGCCACGCTCGGGCTCGTCCTGGCCGTGGGCGCCAGCGGGATGATCGGTTACACGGCCGGGTACGCCGCCGACGACACGGAGCCGGCGGTGATGACCGTGCGGCCCGTGGTCGCCTGCCGCGCCGTCCCGCCCGTGGCCGTGCCCGCCGAGGTCGAGGCGCCCGCCCGTCCGGAGGCCGTCGCGGGGGTGCCCGCGCGTCCGGGGGTGCGTCCGGCGGTCGTCGTGAAGGCGCCCGCGCGTCCGGGGGTGCGTCCGGCGGTCGTCGTCGGGGCGCGGGCCCATCGGGAGCGCGCCCGCGTCCGGCGGCCCGCCCGCCCGAGCGCCGTCCGGGTGGCCCCTCCGGTGGCGGTCCCGGTGAAGGCACCAGTCAGGGCCCCGGTGAAGGAACAGGTGAAGGCGCAGGTGCAGGCTACGGTCCGAGCGCCGGTCAGGGCGTCGGTGAGGGTGCCGGTCAGGAAGCCGGTGAGGGAGGCGTTGAGGGAGCTGGACGTCGCCCGCGTGCCAGGGCGCTCACCGCTCGAAGCGCTCGTCCAGGAGATGCGCGGCGACCTCTACGCACAGGTGATCGACCGGATCACCGGCCGGTACCGGCGATGACCGGCCGCTGAGCGCCCGGTTCGGTCCGCTGCCACGACCCGGGCGCCAGGGCCTCCGCCTCCCGGTGCAGGCGTCTCATGAGCTCCCGGTCGCCCAGCGCCGTCGCGGGCACCTGCTGGATGCGCGGCGTCAACGGCGTGCGAAGGCACGGCAGGGGGAAGGACACCGGCCGGACGTCCCGGGCCTGCCTGACGTCGAGCCTGGCCTCCAGCGCGTGCAGGTTGCGCTCGGCCGTCTGGATGGCCTCGAACCGGGCCGACAGATACCCGGCCACACCGGGCCCGAGGGCCGAGAGAACGACGGCACAAGCCAGCGTGAAGGTCATCTGCTTGGACATGCCCATTACAGCCCCCTCCGCCCGCGAGACGCAAAGCATCGGATATATGCCCTATGACCTGCACAGACACGCGCAGCGTAACCAGTCTTTGACGGGACGTTGCCGAATTTGCATGTGACCGGCGATGCGCATTGACCGGGCAAAGCGCCTGGCGGCTCGGTAGTCTCGCGGTGTGGCGCATGTGACCCGAGAGCACCTTGATCGTCTGCTTGAGCAGGCCCTGCTGGCCGACGACCACAGTTCCTTGGCCAGTCGGCTTTACGACGTCGCGCTCGGTTATTCGTCCGGCGACGTCTCCAGGGCGTCCATCCTCGTCCTGGCCGCCGAGGAGTGGCGAGCGGCGGGACAGCCCGCACGCGCGATGGAGTGTTTCCAGCGCGCCGTGGAGGACGGCGGCGACGCGGGCTTCGACGCGCGCGCCGGCATCGCCGACACCCTCTTCGAGCTCGAAAGGCCCGACGAGGCCCGGGAGCTCATCGAGACCATCCGCGCGGAGGGCGATGTCTCCACGACGACCGCCCACACCATCGCGGAGACCCTGGTCGCCTACGGCGATCTCCAGGGCGGCCTCGAATGGGCCACCCAGGCGGTGCTGGGCTGTGACGAGGGCGACCCCGAGCAGGTGGCGCTGCTGCGGACGCGATACCGGATCAGGGTCGACCTCGGCCTTCCGGAAGACGAGCTCGACGAGCTCGTCTCCTAGTCGAGGGGGCCGGACCGGTGGGCCCCGCGCGGGGCCCTGCTTGTCGCGCGCCCGCAAGAACCGCGCGGGAGCAAGCGCGTTGCCCGTCGTGTGCCTGTGGAGCTGGGCCGGAGGGGTCGCGTCAGTGTGTGACGCGGCCCCTCCGGTTGAGAAAGCCGGGCGCGGCAGGCACGACCCGCGCCCGGACACTTCGGCTCAGCGCAGGTCGAGGTTGGGCAGCAGGCGGCTGAAGCCGTCGATCGCGGGGTAGCCGCCGGGCAGCGTGGAGGCGCCCTCGATGCCCTCCACGGCCTTGGGCAGCAGGTTCGAGATGAGGTCGCCGCCGACCTCCCGTACGGGCTGCCGAGCCTCCGCGGCCGACCGCGCCGAGCGGGCCGACGCGGGGGCGGTCGGCTTCTCGCCGACCGTCATCTCGGCGGGCACCCGGGCCGCGATGGGCGGCTGCGGCAACGCGGGGAGCGCGGGCAGAGCGGGCACCTGGAGCGTCGTCGCCAGGTCCCGCATGCCGCTCTCGCCGGAGGCCATGGGGAACAGCGCGGGCGAGACGCTGGTCAGCGACGGCATGCCCCACGTCGCCCCGACGCCCCCGAGGTCGGCCAGCGGTCCCATGGCGGACCTGGCGGCGGCCAGACCGGTCAGACCGAGCCGCCTGGCCATGGCCCCGGCGGCCACGGCGAGCTTGCCGACCTCTTCGGTGACGACCCGGTGGCCGTTCGTCTTGTTCTCGTTGAGCTGGAGGCTGGTACGGCCGTCGCAGAACGAGGCGACCGCCTGGAACCGCGGCCTGCAGGTGTCGGCCACCGAAGGACCGGCGACCGGCCAGGTGACGCCCACGGTCAGAGCGGCCACCGCCAGGATGCTTCGGATCTTCTGAGATGCCACCGCATGTCCCTCTGATCGGAATCGGTGATCTGACGAACGCCGAAGGTAGTCACCTGCCCGACCGGTCGCGTGCGGCTTGTGCGAAGGGTGGCGGGAACCTTACCCCGCCGCGACGCGGGATGACCCTGCCATGACATGCGGGAGCCCGGGGATCGTGAGGATCCCCGGGCTCCGGTGACGCGGGTCTCAGCCGCGCCGGACGACCAGCTCGTCGTCGCCGAGCTCCACCTCGACCTTGTCGCCGTCGGCGATCTCGCCGGACAGGACGGCCTTGGCCAGCTTGTCGCCGATGGCCGACTGGACCAGGCGGCGCAGCGGACGGGCGCCGTACAGGGGGTCGTAGCCGGTGAGCGAGAGCCATTCGCGGGCGGCCGGGGTGACCTCCAGGGTCAGCCGGCGGTCGGACAGGCGCCGGGCCAGGCGGTCGACCTGGAGGTCGACGATCTGGGCCAGCTCTTCGGAGCCGAGCGCGTCGAAGAGGATGACGTCGTCGAGCCGGTTGAGGAACTCCGGCTTGAACGAACCGCGCACCGCCCCCATGACGGCCTCGCGCTTGGCGTCGTTCTCCAGCTTCGGGTCGACCAGGAACTGCGAGCCGATGTTGGAGGTCAGGATCAGGATCGTGTTGCGGAAGTCGACCGTGCGGCCCTGGCCGTCGGTCAGCCGTCCGTCGTCGAGCACCTGGAGGAGGATGTCGAAGACCTCCGGGTGCGCCTTCTCCACCTCGTCCAGCAGCACCACCGTGTACGGCCGCCGCCGGACGGCCTCGGTGAGCTGGCCGCCCTCCTCGTAGCCGACGTAGCCGGGAGGCGCGCCGACGAGCCTGGCCACGCTGTGCTTCTCGGAGTACTCGCTCATGTCGATGCGGGTCATCGCCCGCTCGTCGTCGAACAGGAACTCCGCCAGCGCCTTGGCCAGCTCGGTCTTGCCCACCCCCGTGGGGCCGAGGAACAGGAACGAGCCCGTGGGACGGTCGGGGTCGGCGATGCCGGCCCGGCTGCGGCGTACGGCGTCGGAGACGGCCTGTACGGCCTGCTGCTGGCCGATGAGCCGCCGGCCCAGCTCCTCCTCCATGCGCAGCAGCTTGGCCGTCTCCGCCTCCAGCAGGCGCCCGGCGGGGATGCCCGTCCAGGAGGAGATGACCTCGGCGATGTCGTCGGCGCCGACCTCCTCCTTGACCATGGCGTTGTCCGGCGGCGCGGCGTCGGAGGCGGCCTGGAGGGCCTGCTCCAGCCGGGGCACGTCGGCGTACATGAGCCGGGAGGCGGCCTCGAAGTCGCCGTCGCGCTGGGCCCGCTCGGCGGCGCCTCTGGCCTCGTCGAGCTGCTTCTTCAGCTCGCCGACCTTGTTGAGCCCGGCCTTCTCGTGCTCCCAGCGGCCGACGAGCGCGTTGAGCTCCTCCTGGCGGTCGGCCAGCTCCTGGCGCAGGCGGTCGAGCCGCTGGACCGACGCCTCGTCGGTCTCCTTCGTCAGGGCCAGCTCCTCCATCTTCATCCGGTCGACGTTCCGCTGGAGCTGGTCGATCTCCACGGGACGGGAGTCGATCTCCATGCGCAGCCGCGAGGCGGCCTCGTCGACCAGGTCGATGGCCTTGTCGGGGAGGAAGCGGTTGGTGATGTAGCGGTCGGACAGGGCGGCGGCGGCCACCAGGGCGCCGTCGGCGATCTGCACCTGGTGGTGGGCCTCGTAGCGGCCCTTGAGCCCGCGCAGGATCGCGATCGTGTCGCCGACCGTGGGCTCGCCCACGTAGACCTGCTGGAAGCGGCGCTCCAGCGCGGGGTCCTTCTCGATGCGCTCGCGGTATTCGTCGAGCGTGGTCGCGCCGATCATGCGCAGCTCGCCGCGGGCCAGCATGGGCTTGAGCATGTTGCCGGCGTCCATGGCGCCCTCGGCGGCCCCCGCGCCGACGACGGTGTGCAGCTCGTCGATGAACGTGACGATCTGCCCGTTGCTCTCCTTGATCTCGGAGAGCACGGCCTTGAGCCGCTCCTCGAACTCGCCGCGGTACTTCGCGCCGGCCACCATCGCGCCCAGGTCGAGCGAGATCAGCCGCTTGTTGCGCAGCGACTCGGGCACGTCGCCGGCCACGATGCGCTGGGCCAGGCCCTCGACGACGGCGGTCTTGCCCACGCCGGGCTCGCCGATCAGCACCGGGTTGTTCTTGGTGCGGCGGCTGAGCACCTGGACCACGCGACGGATCTCCGAGTCGCGGCCGATCACCGGGTCGAGGCCGCCCCCGCGGGCCCGCTCGGTGAGGTCGACGCCGTACTTCTCCAGCGCCTGGTAGGTGTCCTCGGGCGTCTCGCTGGTGACGCGGGCGTGGCCGCGTACCTTCTCGAAGGCGTCGAGCAGCGCCTGCGGGGTCGCGCCCTGCGCCTTCAGCAGCTCGGCCATCGGGCCGCCGTCGGCCGCCAGGCCGACGAGCAGGTGCTCGGTCGAGACGTAGAGGTCTTCGAGCCGGTTGGCGTGCTGGGCGGCGGTGTGCATGACGGTGAGGAGCTGCCGGGAGCTCGAAGGCGCGCCCACTGTCGCGCCCTGGGCCTTCGGCAGCGCCGCGAGCTGCTCCTCGACGCGTGCCCGCAGCGTGCGCCAGTCGGCGCCGACCGCTTCGAGCAGCGGGACGGCCGTGCCGCCCGTCTGGGAGAGCAGCGTGGAGAGCAGATGGGCCGGTGAGATCTCCGGGTTGCCCTCGGCGGCGGCGCGCCGCATGGCACCCGAGAGCGCTTCCTGGCTCTTCTGGGTGAGCTTGTAGTCCATAACCTAGGCCCCCGGTGGCAGCTCGTAGCGGATCAGCGCCCTGACCATCCGCATCTCGGCGCGCAGGCGGTGAACCTCCTCACGCAGCCGCAGAGCTTCGTTCTCGAGCTCGAGAATCCGCTTGATGCCCGCGAGGTTGATGCCCTCCTCCTGGGAGAGCCGCTGGACCTCGCGGAGCTGGATGATGTCTCTTGTGGAGTAGAGGCGGCCGCGCCCGGCGGTGCGGCCGGGGCTGACCAGGCCGAGCCGGTCGTACTGGCGCAGCGTCTGCGGATGGAGCCCGGAGAGCTGCGCGGCCACCGAAATCACATAAACAGGAGTGTCGTCGGACAGGTCGAAATAGTTGGCGTCCATCGGCTACTCGCTTCTGGCTCGCTGAATGAGATCGGCCCGCGGGTCGTCGCCCACGGTCGCGGTGTTGAACTCGTTGAGGAGCTCGCGAGACTTGTCGTCGAGCGTCTTCGGGACGAGCACCTCGACACTGGCGAGCAGGTCACCCTTGGTGCCGTCCTTGCGGGTGACGCCTCTGCCCCGCACGCGGAACGTGCGGCCGTTGGGCGTGCCCGCCGGGATGCGCAGGGTCACCGGCATGCCCTTGAGGATCGGCACCTTGATCTCGGCGCCCAGCGCTGCCTCCGTGAACGTCACGGGGACGGTGATCGTGAGGTTGTCGCCCGCCCTGCCGAACACGTGGTGCGGCTTGACGTGCGTCAGGATGTAGAGATCGCCGGCCGGGCCGCCGTTCTCGCCCGGCGCGCCCTTGGCCTTGAGCTTGACCCGCTGCCCGTCGGCCACGCCGGCGGGGATCCTGGCCTGGATCGTACGGGTGCTCTTGGCCCGGCCGCTGCCCTCGCACACGGGGCAGGGGTCGTCCACGAGCAGCCCGCGGCCCTTGCAGTCGCGGCAGGGCTCGGAGAAGGCGAAGTTGCCCAGGTTGCGGCTGGCCGCGCCGGTGCCCTCGCAGGTGGGACAGACCCGGGGGGTCGTGCCCGCCTTGGCGCCGGTGCCGCTGCACCCGGTGCAGGCGGCCGAGCTGGTCAGCCTGAGCGACACCGTGGTGCCCTCGACGGCCTCGGTGAACGAGAGCGTGACCTCGGACTCGACGTCCTGGCCGCGGCGCGGCCTGGTCGCGCTCGTCGTACGGGTGGAGCCCGCCGCCCCGCCCCGGTTGAACAGCCCGCCGAACAGGTCGCCGAGCCGCTCGCCGGCGCCCCCGCCCTGCTGGCCGGCGGTTCCGCCGAACAGGTCGCCGAAGTCGAACGGGAAACCGCCACCGCCGGGGCGCTGACCGCCCACCCCGGACCCGAACAGCGTGCGCGCCTCGTCGTACTCCTTGCGGCGCTTGCCGTCGGACAGGATGTCGTACGCCTCGGAGACCTCCTTGAACTTGGTCTCCTTGGCGGCGTCGCCCTGGTTGGTGTCCGGGTGGTACTGCCTGGCCAGCTTCCGGTACGCCTTCTTGATCTCATCGGCGGTGGCGGTCTTGGGCACACCAAGGACGGCGTAGTAGTCCTTTTCCAGGTAGTCCTTGGTGCTCATCTACGGCCCTTCGTCCTTTGTCAGTTTGCTTCGTCGTCATTGGACGCGGGAGGAGCGTCCTCGGGCTCGGCCACCGCGACCCGTGCCGGGCGCAGCACCCGCTCACCCATCCGGTATCCAGGCTGCAACACCTCGATCGCGGTGGGCTCCGTCACGTCGGGCGAGTAGCTGTGCATCAGCGCCTCGTGGACCGTCGGGTCGAACGGGTCGCCCTTCTGGCCGTAGGCGCTGAGACCCAGCTTGGTGAGCACCGATTCCAGCGATTCCGCCACCTTCGCGAAGCCACCGGTCAGCTCGCCGTGGTCACGGGCCCTTCCGATGTCGTCGAGCACGGGGAGGAGCTCGGTCAGCGCGCCGGCGACGGCCTGCTCGCGGACCGCGACCCGGTCGCGCTCGACCCTTCTGCGGTAGTTCGTGTACTCCGCCTGGAGGCGCTGGAGGTCGGCGGTCCGCTCGGCGAGCTGGGCCGCCAGCTCACCGTCGTGGGCCGCCGCCGGCGCCTGCTCGGCGGGCGCCTCGGGCTGCCCGCCCGAGGTCTCCCGAACCTCACCCGTCTCCGGGTCGATCTTGCGCTTGTCGCGGATCACCGGCTCCTCGTGCCCGTTGTCACGCGCCGGCATCACTGGTCCTTCTTCGGCTGGTCTTCGTCGACGATCTCGGCTTCGACCACGTCGTCGTCGGCCTTGGCGCCCTGACCGGCCGTGGCGTCCTGCGGAGCGCCCTCGGGACCGGCCTGCTGGCCCTGGCTCGCGGCGTAGATCGCCGAGCCCATCTTCTGGCTGACCGTGGCGAGCTTCTCCGCGGAGGTGCGGATGACGTCGGTGTCGGTGCCCTCAAGAGCCTTCTTCAGCTCGGCCAGGGCGTCGTTGACCTCGGTCTTGATGTCGCCGGGGACCTTGTCGTCGTTCTCGCGGAGGAACTTCTCCGTCTGGTAGGCCAGACCGTCCGCGTTGTTGCGGACCTCGGCCTCCTCGCGGCGCTTCTTGTCCTCCTCGGCGTACGACTCGGCCTCGCGCATCATGCGCGCGATGTCGTCCTTCGGCAGCGCGGAGCCGCCGGTGATCGTCATCGTCTGCTCCTTGCCCGTGCCCAGGTCCTTGGCGGAGACGTTGACGATGCCGTTGGCGTCGATGTCGAAGGTGACCTCGATCTGCGGGATGCCGCGCGGCGCCGGGGCGATGCCGGTCAGCTCGAAGGTGGCCAGCTTCTTGTTGTACGAGGCGATCTCGCGCTCGCCCTGGTAGACCTGGATCTGCACCGACGGCTGGTTGTCCTCGGCCGTGGTGAAGACCTCCGAGCGCTTGGTCGGGATCGTCGTGTTGCGCTCGATGATCTTGGTGAAGATGCCGCCCTTGGTCTCGATGCCCAGCGACAGCGGGGTCACGTCGAGCAGGAGGACGTCCTTGACCTCACCCTTGAGCACGCCGGCCTGGAGAGCCGCGCCGATGGCGACGACCTCGTCGGGGTTGACGCCCTTGTTGGGCTCCTTGCCGCCGGTCAGCTCGCGGACGAGCTCGGTGACGGCGGGCATACGGGTCGAGCCGCCGACGAGCACCACGTGGGCGATGTCGGAGACCTTGATGCCGGCGTCCTTGATGACCTGGTGGAACGGGCCCTTGGTCCGCTCGAGCAGGTCGGCCGTCAGGCGCTGGAACTCGGCCCTGGTCAGCTTCTCGTCGAGGTGCAGCGGGCCCTCGGAGGAAGCGGTGATGTAGGGCAGGTTGATGGTGGTCTCGGCCTGGCTGGACAGCTCGATCTTGGCCTTCTCCGCCGCCTCACGCAGGCGCTGGAGGGCCATCTTGTCCTTGGCGAGGTCGACGCCGTGGGCGTTCTGGAAGCGTTTGACGAGCTCGTCGACCACGCGCTGGTCCCAGTCGTCGCCACCGAGGTGGTTGTCGCCGGAGGTGGCCTTGACCTCGACGAAGCCGTGGCCGTCCTCCTGGCCGACGTCGAGCAGCGACACGTCGAAGGTGCCGCCGCCGAGGTCGAAGACCAGGATCGTCTGGTCCTGCTCCTTGTCGAGCCCGTAGGCGAGGGCCGCGGCGGTCGGCTCGTTGATGATGCGGAGCACGTTGAGGCCCGCGACCGTGCCGGCCTCCTTGGTGGCCTGGCGCTGGGCGTCGTTGAAGTACGCCGGGACGGTGACCACCGCGTCGGTGATCTTCTCGCCCAGGTACGCCTCGGCGTCCTGCTTCAGCTTCTGCAGCACGAAGGCGCTGATCTGCTGGGGGGAGAACTTCTTGCCGTCGATCTCCTGGGACCAGTTGGTGCCCATCTCGCGCTTGACCGAGCGGATCGTCCGGTCAACGTTGGTGACGGCCTGCCGCTTGGCGACCTCGCCCACCAGGACCTCGCCGTTCTTCGCGAAGGCGACCACGGACGGCGTGGTCCGCGAGCCCTGCGCGTTGGCGATGACGGTGGGCTCACCGCCCTCGAGGATCGAGACGACGGAGTTGGTCGTCCCAAGGTCGATACCTACCGCACGTGCCATGAGTACGTCCTTGTAGTCAAAGTTGAGTCGGTTGGACTCAAGCTACGGATGCGTGTCGTCTTTGTCAAACGACTTGAGCCTACCCGACTCAACCCCTCTGAGCGTGAAAGCATTCCCGGCAATCGGGCAACAACCACCGCGATTCCACACAACACGCGTAACGGGGGCGAACGCTTGGTGGTTCCACCCGATCGCAGGGCGGACCTGTTCGACCTGCGACTTCACCGAGATCCACCGGTACATCGCCCGCCGCCTCCCCGTCAGGCGGTGGCGGGCGCTCGGCAGGGCGGCCGGCCGCCAGGACGCGGGTCACGAGGAGGACGTCCTCGACCGCGTGGACGCCGCCCGCTTCACCAGGCTGCCGCTGCGTCCCGACCGGCGGGCCATGGTGCTCCGGTTCCTGGCGGGCCTGCCCGCCACCGACGCGCGCGGCGTCGTCCGTGACCCCGAGGGCAGGCCGGGACTGGAGGTGGCCATCGAGCCGAAGGCGTCGCGCGTCGAGGAGCCGCAACCCAACGTGCTGCTCCTCGACCAGGGCACGGGCGAGCCGCTCACCGCAGCCGCCTACGCGACCACGACCGCGGGGGACAGGCCGTGACGTACCTGCCGGGGAACGGCTGGACCGACGCACGCCCGGCCGTTCCCAAGGACTGCCGGCGCCTCGGACGCTAGGGCTTCGCGCCGTCCACGAGCTTGCGCTTGCCGAGGGCGTGCTTGAGCTTGACGGTCGTGGTCTTCTCCACGGCCAGCATGATGCAGGAGACGCTCTTGGCCTTGGGGGAGGTGCCCTCGTACAGGGTGATGGTGACCTTCTTGGCGGTCTCCTTGACCTTGACCTCGTCCAGCACGGTGCACGGCTCGACGCCCGACCACCAGGTGAGCCTCACCTGCTTGCCACGTGAGACGGGCGTGGCCTTGGTCCAGCGGACCTTGTGCACGTTGATGGCGTCGCCGACCGGCTTGACCGGCTCAGGCCCCTTGGTCGGGCCGGTGGTGACCGGTGTCACGGAGTGCTCGACGGGCGCCTGCGGCAACGGGCGGGCGGCCGGCGGCGCTGTGGCACAACTCGTCGCGAGCACCAGAGAACCGGCGAGAAGAGTCGCTGTCGTCATTGTGCGCATATCCATAAGACGAAAAGGGCAGGCCCGCGGTTCAGCGATATACCCAGGAAGTGGGCGGTTAGTGTGGGTCACGTGCTTCGTCAGGCAATGCTGGCCGTCTCCAAGAGCGAACGCGCCGAACGCGTCATCACCACTTCGCCGCTGACCAGGGACGTGGTCAAGCGATACGTCGCCGACGACGTCGGCGGGATCATCCGCGAGCTGTCCCACGAGGGCCTGCTCGTGACCGTCGACCACCTGGGCGAGGAGGTGACCGACCGGCGGCAGGCCGAGGAGGCCGTGCGCGAGTACCTGTCGCTCCTCGACCGGCTCCCGCCCGGCGGCGACGCCTCGGTCAAGCTGACCGCGCTCGGGCTGCGGCTGTCGGAGCAGGTCGCGCTGGACAACGCGGCCACCATCTGCGAGGCGGCCGCGCCCCGCGGCATCACGGTCACGCTCGACGCCGAGGAGCACGACACGATCGGCGGCCTGCACTTCGTCCACGCCACGCTGCGCAAGGAGCATCCCGACGTCGGGATCGTGGTCCAGGCGTACCTGCCGGACGCGCTCGAACGCTGCGAGAAGCTGGTCGGCGCCCGCGTACGGCTCTGCAAGGGGGCCTACACCGCCCCCGGCGCGTACAGCAGGCCGGCCGACATCGACCGCTCGTTCGTGCGCTGCCTCAGGATCCTCATGGCGGGCACCGGCTACCCCATGATCGCCACGCACGACCCGAGGATGATCCAGATCGCCTCCACCCTGGCCGTGCTCGACGGCCGCGACGTCAACGGCTTCGAGTACCAGATGTTGTACGGCGTGCGCCCCGCCGAGCAGCGCCGCCTGGCCGGTCTGGGCGGCCAGGTGCGCGTGTACGTCCCGTACGGCGCCGACTGGTACGCCTACCTCATGCGCCGCCTGGCCGAACGCCCCCGCAACCTGGCCTTCTTCCTCAGATCGCTGCTGTCGAGAGGCTAGTAGGCTGGGCCCGCGTCCGTTCCCCTCCGAGAGGTCGAGATGATCGCGATTCTGGGCACCGGCAAGATGGGCGAGGCCCTGCTGTCCGGGCTGCTGCGCGCCGGGTTCGAGCCGGGCGACATCATGGCGACCAGCCGCAGGCCGGAGCGGGCGCAGGCGCTGCGCGAGACCTACGGCGTGCGCACGGTCGACAACGCCGAGGCGGCCAAGGCGGCCGACACCCTGATCCTGGCCGTCAAGCCCCAGGACATGGCGACCCTGCTGGCCGAGATCGCCCCCTACGTCCCGGCCGACCGCCTGGTCATCTCTGCGGCGGCCGGCATCACCACCGCGTTCGTGGAGCAGCGGCTCGGCGTCGAGGTGCCGGTGGTCCGGGTCATGTCCAACACGCCGATCAAGTTCGACGAGGCGATGAGCGTGATCTCGGCGGGCGCGCACGCGGGCGAGGAGCACCTGAAGCTCACCGAGGGCCTGCTCAAGCCGGTCGGCAAGGTGCTGCGCATCCCCGAGTCCCAGCAGGACGCCGCGACCGCGCTGTCCGGCAGTGGCCCCGCCTACTTCTTCTACCTGGTCGAGGCCATGGTCGACGCGGGCATCCTGCTCGGCATGCCGCGGGCGGCCGCGCTCGACATGGTCACCCAGTCGATCGTCGGCGCGGCCGTGATGCTGCGCGACTCCGGTGAGCACCCGGTGATCCTGCGGGAGGCCGTCACCTCGCCGGGCGGCACCACGATCGCGGCCATCGCCGAGCTTGAGCGCCACAGCGTGCGCGCCGCCTTCCTGGCCGCCATCGAGGCCGCCCGCGACCGGGGGCGCCAGCTCGCCTCGGGCTGACCGGCGGCCGTGCGGCTCAGGCGTCCCGCCGCTGCATGAGGACGGCCCCGGCGACCACCGCGACGGCGACCCAGAGCAGGTAGACGCCGAGCCCGCTCCACGGCCCCAGCGGGTTGCCGGGCTGGTCCATCACGACCTCCATGCCGGCGTTGGTGGTGAAGTGGTGGGAGACGGTCTTGCCCCACTGGCCGGGCAGCATGCCGGTGAGCTGCGGCAGCACCAGCATCAGCGCGATGGCCGAGACGAGCGCGCCCGGCGTGTGCCGGACCACCGTGCCGAGCCCGAGCCCGAACAGGCCGCAGGCGGTGAGGTAGAGCCCGGCCCCGAGCACGGACCGCGCCGTCGCGCCCAGGTCGACCGAGGCCGGCTGGATGATCGCCAGGCCGACGGCCACCGCGGCGGCCGACGCGATCGTGCTGACGACCAGCGCCGTCGCGGTGAACACCACGACCTTGCCGCCGAGCAGCCTCATCCGCCGCGGCACCGCCATCATCGACGTGCGGATGCCGCCGGTCCGGTACTCGCTGGAGATCACCAGCACGCCCAGGGTGGCGATGGCCAGCGAGGCGAACATGATGCCGGTGAGGCCCGCCATGACGGCCTGGTCACCGGGGATGGGCCGCCCGTCGGCCGTGGCCTTGGACGCGAACGAGATGAGCCCGCCCAGGCCGATCATGAGCAGGGCGGTGACGGCGAGCGTCCACACCGTCGACCGCACCGAACGGATCTTGGTCCATTCGGACCTCAGGATGTCTGTCATGACGAGTACTCCACACTGTCCTTGGTGAGCTCCATGTAGGCCGCTTCGAGCGAGGGCTGCACGAACGTCAGCTCCTCCAGGGGGATCCCGGCCCGCGCGGTCAGGGTGCCGATCTCCAGCGTGCTCATCGCGGTGACGCGCAGGTGGTCCGGGTACAGCTCGCCCACCTTGACCAGGTCCGCGACCTCGGCCAGGCGCGGGGAGCGCACCCGTACGTAGCCCTGGGAGCTGCGTCCGATGAACTCCTGCACGCTCGTGTCGGCGATCAGCCGTCCCCGGCCGATGACGACCAGGTGGTCGGCCGTCTGGGCCATCTCGCTCATGAGGTGGCTGGAGACGAACACCGTCCGCCCCTCGGCGGCCAGCTTGCGCATGAACGTGCGGATCCACAGGATGCCGTCGGGGTCGAGCCCGTTGACCGGCTCGTCGAAGAGCAGGATCTCGGGGTCGCCGAGCAGCGCGGCCGCGATGCCGAGGCGCTGCGACATGCCGAGCGAGAAGCCGCCGATCCGTCGTCGCGCCACCTCGCGCAGGCCGACGGACTCCAGCACCTCGTTCACCCGGCTCGCCGGGATGCCGTTGCTCTGGGCGATGGCCAGCAGATGGTTGCGGGCGCTGCGCCCGCCGTGCACGGCCTTGGCGTCCAGCAGCGCGCCCACCTTGCGCAGCGGGTGCCGGTGCTCCTGGTACGGCCGCCCGTCCACCAGCACGGATCCGCCGGAGGGCCGGTCGAGGCCCAGGATCATGCGCATGGTCGTGGACTTGCCGGCGCCGTTCGGCCCGAGGAACCCGGTCACCTGACCGGGCTCGACGTCGAATGACAGGTCCGCGACGGCATGGGTGCCGCCGTAGCGCTTGCTCAGGTTGGTTGCGCGAATCGCCGTCATGCACTCAAGCGTGCCGTCGGCGGCCCGCGTTCCTCTTCGGCCGTGAGGACGTTCTTGCCGGGCGCCGCCTGGGAGCCTGGTCCTAGTCTCCAGGTTTGATCAGCGCCGCCTCGTACGCGGCGATCACCGCCTGGGCCCGATCCCTGACCCCGATCTTGGCGAACAGGCTGGTCACGTGGTTCTTGACGGTCGAGGGGGAGACCGCCAGCTCCCCGGCGATCTCGGTGTTCGACCGGCCCCTGGCGATCAGGACGAGGATCTCCCGCTCGCGCTCGGTCAGCGCCTCCAGCACGCGCGGCACGGGCGCGGCCGGCGGCCTCGACGCCCGGACGAACGTGCCGATCAGCCGGGTCAGCAGGCGCGGCGCGACCGCCGACTCGCCCCGGTGCACCACGCGGACGCCCTCGATCAGCTCCTCGGGGGAGACGTCCTTGGGCAGGAAGCCGTCGGCGCCCGCCCTGAGCGCCGCGACCACGTTCTCGTCCAGATCGAACGTGCTCAGCGCGAGCACCCGCACGCCCGGCAGCTCCGAGGTGATCAGCTCGGTCGCCCGCACGCCGTCGAGCCCCGGCATGTGCAGGTCCATCAGCACCACGTCGGGCCGCAGCCGCCGGCTCAGCTCGACGGCCCGCTCGCCGTCGGCGGCCTCGCCCACCACCGACAGGTCGGGCTGGGCGTCGAGCATCAGCCTGAACCCCTTGCGCACCAGCTCGTGGTCGTCGACCAGCAGCACCGTGATCATGTTGCCTCCAGGGGGATGCGGGCGTGCACCCGGAATCCTCCCCCGGGACGCGGGCCGGTCGAAAGCCTTCCGCCGCACAGCGCGACCCGCTCGGCCATGCCGCCGAGCCCGAACCCGGGCGTGCCGCCCTGCTGGGCCACCCCGTCGTCGAGCACTTCGATCTCGACCGCCGCGGACCCGTAGGCCAGGAGCACGCTGGCCCGCGCGCCGCTCGCGTGCTTGCGGGTGTTGGTCAGGGCCTCCTGCACGATCCGGTAGACGGCGTGGTCCACGGCCGAGGGCAGGGTCACCGGCTCGCCCGTGACGGTCAGGCTGGCGGGCAGCCCGGCGCTCCTGGCCTCGCCGATGAGCGCGGGCAGCCGGTCGGCGCCCACGCCGGTCGCGGCGTCCGGGCCGTCGTTGCCGTCCGCGCGCAGGACGTGCAGCAGCCGGCGCATCTCCGACATCGCCTGGCGGGCGGTCTGCTGGGCGCTCTCCAGCGCCTCGCGGGTGACCTCCTGCTCGGGTGCGAGTGTGGCCCGCGCGCCGCCGACCAGGGCGTTGATCACCGTGATGTGGTGCGCGACGACGTCGTGCAGCTCCCTCGCGATGCGCCGCCGCTCGGTCTGTACGGCCGCGTCGGCGGCCTCCCGCCTGCCGCGTTCGTTCAGCTCGGCCCTGGCCTTGACCAGCGCGCCGATCCCGGCCGGGATCGCGACGACGAAGGCGCCGGCCAGGAACTGGCCGAGGCCCGGCCCCTTGATCTCCATCACCGCGCCGTAGGCGACCATCCCCGCGACGGTCGTGACCAGCGACGGACGGCCGGAGGAGTAGCGCGCCAGGCTGTAGAAGGCGATGGCCTCCGGAACTGTGGCCGACGTCACCATCCCCGCCGCGATGCCGATCACGTCGAGCGCCGTGACGGCCGCCGCCACCGGCACCGGCCTGCTCCGGCGGACCAGCAGCAGCACGCTGGTCAGCAGGAAGTGCGCCGACCCCAAAGCCCCCGCCATCCCCGTCTGGAAGGACGAGAGGAGCAGCCCGAGGCCCGCGAGCACGGCGAGCACGACCACGATCGTGGTGTCGAAAACCCGGGGTCGTCGGAAGAAATTCAAGATTCTGAGGAAAGGTCGCGCCCAGCGCACCATAAAACACTAAGTCACGAAATTGCTGATGCGACCGAAGGCGTCCGCGACGATCACCCGGGCTACAACCAGAAGAGGGCGCTGCGGTAACGTCGGCGCAAGGTGAGGGAGCGCGCGAAGGGCGAGGCATGAGCCGAACGGCACGGGTCATCTGGGACGAAGCTCTCACCTCCTACAATTTCGGCCCAAGCCACCCATTGGCACCCATCAGGGTCGAGCTGACGATCGCGCTCGCCCGCGCGCTCGGCGTCCTCGACAAGGTCGAGATGGCCGGCTGCGCGCCCGCCGACGACGACGAGCTGGCCCTGGTCCACGACCGCGGCTACATCGAGGCGGTCAAAGGCGTCTCGGTCGCCGGCGTGCCCGACCTGCGGGCCGGGCTCGGCACCACCGACAACCCCGCCTTCAAGGGCGTGCACGAGGCGTCCGCGCTGATCGCGGGGGCGTCCCTGGCGGCGGCGCGCGCGGTCTGGGAGGGCGCGGCCGAGCACGCGGTCAACGTCGCGGGCGGGCTCCACCACGCCATGCCGGCCGCCGCCAGCGGCTTCTGCGTCTACAACGACCCCGCCCTGGCCATCGCCTGGCTGCTGGAGCAGGGGGCCACGCGGGTGGCGTACGTGGACGTCGACGTCCACCACGGCGACGGCGTGCAGGCCGTCTTCTACGACGACCCGCGCGTGCTGACGATCAGCCTGCACGAGAGCCCCCGCACGCTGTTCCCCGGCACCGGCTTCCCCCACGAGACCGGCGCGGACGGAACGGCCGTCAACGTGGCGCTCCCGGCCGGCTGCGGCGACTCCGGCTGGCTGCGCGCCTTCCACGCGGTCGTGCCGCCGCTGCTGCGCGAGTTCGACCCTGAGATCCTGGTCACCCAGCACGGCTGCGACAGCCACGCCCTCGACCCCCTCGCCAACCTCATGCTCAGCATCGACGGCCAGCGCGCCGCCTACGCCGCCCTGCACGAGCTGGCGCACGAGACGGCGGGCGGCCGGTGGATCGCGGTGGGCGGCGGCGGTTACGAGCTCGTCCAGGTCGTGCCGCGCATCTGGACGCACCTCATCGCCGAGGCCGCCGGCCATCCCGTCGATCCGGCCACGCCCACCCCCGAGAGCTGGCGTCAGTACGTCAGAGAGCGCACCGGCGAGGTGCCCCCGCTGACCATGACCGATGGACGACACCCGGAATTTCACGACTTCTCCGACGGTTATGACCCAGCGGACCCCATCGACCGTGCGGTCATGGCGACCCGGCGCGCGGTGTTCCCCCTGCACGGCCTCGACCCGATGCCCTGACGACGCTTGACGTGCCCCTGATGAGGAAGACCTGTGCTGAGCCGCGACGAACTCCGCCGACACCTGATCCGAACCCGCATCGCCGGTGACGTCGCGACGTCGCGCGAGAACAATCTCGACCACTACAGCTCGCTGGCCAACCGCGACCCCTACTACATGCTCGGTCTGACGTTCGAGCAGCCGTGGTCCTTCCGGGACGTCCTCGCCCTGATGGCCAAGTCGGCGGGCGTGGTCGCCGATCCCGGTCACCGCCGGGGCCAGGACACCATCGACGCCGACCTGACGATCGACGCGATCGACGCCATGGCCGATCGGATCGCGTCCGTGCTGGCGCGGCCGGCCCCGCGCGTGCTGTTCGCCACCGGGCACCCGACCGGGCTGCTCGCCGTCCACCTGCCGCTGGCCAGGTTCGCCGTCGAGCGCGGCGCGACCCTGCTCACCCCGGCCGAGGGCTGGACGTACGCCGGCTCCGACTTCGGCCGTCCGCGCCGCCTGCGCTACCTCCAGGACGTCGCCATGCTGGACGACCGCGGCGGCTTCGTGCACACCCACGACTCGGCCCCGATGCGGCACATGCTCGACGAGCTCGAAGGCGAGCTGCCCGACCTGGTGATCGCCGACCACGGCTGGGCGGGAGCGGCGGGCGAGGCGGGGGTGCCGACGGTGGCCTTCGCCGACAGCAACGACCCCGGACTGTTCCTCGGCGAGGCCGAGGGAAAGATCGACGTGGTCGTGCCACTCGACGACAATGTGCTACCGCGCTATTACGCTCCGCTGACCGAGCGGTTGGTCACTCTGGTCTCACGAGCCCTTTGAGTCGAAAACGGCCCTCCCCATACCGTCTTTTCGCGCCTGCATTCCAAGAGGCTCGCTGTCCCTTTGCCAACTTTTGATGGTGCTTGGGCGACTCTTATGTGTGGCAACTTGGACAGTTCCAAGGTCCAGGCGAGGTGCTCGGCCTGGCTGCTAACCAGCGACTTTACTGGTCCGGCTGACAGGTGGCTCCGTGGACTGAGAAAATAGGGGGTTTGCGCACCCGGAGTCCCGACTTACGCTGACGGCAGTACACGTGCGTGAGCAATGGCACCAGTGGGGATAACCCGGAAACACGTGCGGAAGAGGCGTCCGATGGGTGCAGGCGAAAGACCTCTCAGCGAGGTGAAGTTCCTGACCGTGGCAGAAGTGGCGACGGTCATGAGGGTGTCCAAGATGACGGTGTACCGGCTCGTCCACTCAGGTGAGCTGCCGGCCATCCGAGTAGGCCGGTCGTTCAGAGTGCCCGAGCAGGCGGTCCACGACTATCTGCGGGAGGCCTACATCGAGGCAGGTTGAAGTAGCGGCGCGCCCGAACGCGCCGTGAATTCGGTCGCGGGAGAGGCCCGGCCTGCGCACCACGAGGCCGGGCTTTCGCCCCCCAAGGGGCGATCCACCTCGGATCGCCGGTAGTCTGTCACCCGGTGTGCGCTCGCACATCGATTCAGACTTGCTATCAGTACCTGGGGGTCCCGTGGGCTCTGTGATCAAGAAGCGCCGCAAGCGGATGGCCAAGAAGAAGCACCGCAAGCTGCTCAAGAAGACGCGCATCCAGCGGCGTAACAAGAAGTAACCGACGCAGCTGCGAGGCGCTGATGACCCACACCGTGCTTGTCACCGGGGTCTCGCGCCACATAGGCGCCCGGGTGGCGAGCGTCCTCGCGGCTGACCCGGAGATCAGCCGCGTCATCGGAGTGGACACCGTGCCGCCCCCCTCGCTGACGCGGGACGGCGGCATCACTCTGGGCCGGACGGAGTTCGTCCGGGTCGATCTGCGCAGCCCCGACATCGCTCAGGTGATCGCGGCCGCGGACATCGACACCGTTGTGCACATGAGCCTGGTCAGCGCCCCGTCCAAGGGCGACGGCAGGGCTGCCATGAAGGAGCACAACGTCATAGGCACCATGCAACTGCTCGGTGCCTGCCAGCGGTCGTCGACCGTGCGGCGCGTGGTGGTGCGCTCCACCACCGCCGTCTACGGCTCGTCCCCGCGCGATCCGGCGGTGTTCACCGAGGACCTGGAGCCGCACGAAGGCCCCGTCCACGGCTACGCCAAGGACGCGGCCGAGGTCGAGGGCTACGTGCGCGGGTTCGCGCGCCGCCGGCCCGACGTCACGGTGTCGCTGCTGCGCTTCGCCAACTTCATGGGTCCGGGCGTCGACTCGCCGCTCACGCGTTACTTCACCCAGCCCGTCCTGCCGACGGTGTTCGGCTTCGATCCGCGGTTGCAGTTCGTCCATGAGGACGACGCGGTCGAGGTGCTGCGCAGGATGGCGAACGAAGACCACCCCGGCACGTTCAACGTGGCCGGGGCAGGCGTGTTGCTGCTGTCGCAGTGCGCGCGCCGGGCGGGGCGGGCGTCGCTGCCGCTGTTCTCGCCGGTCTTCCGCGCGCTCGGCAACACCGTGCGCCGGGTGGGCCTCGTCGAGTACTCGCCCGAGCAGCTCCGGCTGATGAGTTACGGCCGGGCGGTCGACACCTCCAAGCTGGAGGCCGAGCTGGGCTGGCGGCCCAAGTACACCACCGCGGCGGCCTTCGACGACTTCGTGCGTTCGCGGGGTATGCATCCGTTCGGAGGTGTGCGTCCGTGAGCGTGCCGCACGACGAAGAGGAGGGCCGCGTGATCCCGATCCGCGCCGCGCCCTCCTTCGAGGAGCCCGATCCGCTGGCCCGGGTGCTGGCGTTCGTCCGCCGGCGCATCACCGGCGAGTACGACGTCGACGAGTTCGGCTACGACCCCGAGCTGACCGACAAGGTGCTGCTCGAACTGATCAGGCCGCTCTACCACCACTGGTTCAGGGTGGAGACGGCCGAGCTGAAGAACGTGCCCGCCGAGGGCGGCGCGCTGGTGGTGGCCAACCACTCGGGCACGCTGCCGGTCGACGCGCTCATGATGCAGGTCGCGCTGCACGACGAGGCGGGGCGGGCCGTCCGCCTGCTCGGGGCCGACCTGGTCTACCAGCTTCCGCTGCTCGGCCATCTGTCCCGCAAGACCGGCCACACCCTGGCCTGCCCCGAGGACGCCGACCGGCTGCTGCGCAAGGGCGAGCTGGTCGGGGTGTTCCCCGAGGGGTTCAAGGGGGTCGGCAAGCCGTTCTCCGAGCGCTACAAGCTGCAGCGGTTCGGCCGGGGCGGGTTCGTGGCCTCGGCGATCCGCGCGGGCGTGCCGATCGTCCCCACGGCCATCGTGGGGGCCGAGGAGATCTATCCGAAGATCGGCGACCTGAAGTTCCTGGCCCGCCTGCTCGGCGTCCCCTACCTGCCGATCACGCCGTTCTTCCCGCTGCTCGGGCCGCTCGGGCTGGTGCCGCTGCCGTCGAAGTGGATGATCGAGTTCGGCGAGCCGATCCGCACCGACGAGTACGAGCCCGCCGCGGCGGACGACCCGATGCTGGTGTTCAACCTGACCGACCACGTGCGCGAGGTCATCCAGCAGATGCTCAACGAGTTGCGGCTGCGCAGAGGGCCGGCCTTCCCGCCGCTTCTGTGAGAGTGCAACCGGTCGCGCATGGCCGGTGTTCTTCCCGGTGTAGTCATTGACACCCGAGAGGAACCTCTTCGATGGATCTCCAGCTTTCCGGCCGTGTGGCCGTCGTCACCGGCGCGTCCAAGGGCATCGGCCTGGCCGTGGCGCGCACCTTGGCGGAGGAGGGCGTGCACGTCGTGGCGGCCTCGCGTACCGCGCCCGACGCCAAGGTGACGCACGTCGCGGTGGACCTGATGGACCCGCAGGCACCCGCCCAGGTGATCGCCCGCGCCGTCGAGGAGTTCGGCGGCGTGGACATCCTGGTCAACAACGCCGGCGGGCCGCCCCCCGGTGTGACGCTGCCCCGGATCGGCTTCCTGACGCCGGGCGACGACGACTGGCAGGCCATGTTCGAGTTCAACCTGTTCTCGGCCGTACGCATGATCCGCGCGGCCGTGCCCCACCTGGTGGAGCGCGGCGGCGGCTCGATCGTGAACATCTCCTCCGGCTCGGCCCGCCAGCCCGGCGCCATGAACGTGGACTACGGCGCGGCCAAGGCCGCCATGAACCACGTGAGCAAGGCCGTCTCCGAGGAGTACGGCCCGCAGGGCGTCCGGGTGAACACGATCTCGCCCGGCCCGGTGCTCACCGACTGGTGGACCAAGGACGGCGGCGCCGCCGACGTCATCGCCGGGATGGCCGGGGCGTCGAAGGACGACGTGATCGCCCAGGTCGCCCCCGGCATGATGAAGCTGGCCACCGGGCGTCTGGTGAGCCCGCAGGAGATCGCCGACATGGTCGCCCTGCTGGTCTCGCCGCGTTCGGGCAGCACGACCGGCGCCGACATCGCCGTGGACGGCGGCTTCCTCAAGGAGATCTGAACCCTCCTGGCGGGTTGTGGCAAGACATCCGTGACCGATTCCCCACAGAAGGGCGGAGATGATCACGCAACCCGCCACCAGAGGGGCGGACTCGGAGCTGGTGAGCGCCTCCTTGACGGAACCGGAGGCGTTCGCCGAGCTGTTCGACCGCTACTCCGCCATGCTCTACCGGTACGTCTCCAAACGCCTCGGCCCCGAGCCCGCCGAGGATCTCGTCGGTGAGACGTTCCTTGTCGCCTTCTCCCGCAGGAAGAGCTACGACCTGTCGTACCCCGACGCCAGGCCGTGGCTCTTCGGGATTCTCACCAAGCTCATCTCCCGCCACCACCGCAAGGAGGCGGCGCGTTACCGGGCGTTCCTGCGTGCCCCCGTCGACCAAGACGTGGAGTCGCCCGCCGACCGCGTCGCCGCGGGGGTCACCGCGCAGGCCGCCGGACCCCGTCTGGCGGGCGCCCTGGCCGCGCTTCCCGCCAAGGACCGGGACGTCCTGCTGCTGATCGCCTGGGGGGACCTCACGTACGAGGAGGCCGCTCAGGCGCTCGGCATCCCGATCGGAACCGTGCGCTCCCGCCTCAACAGGGGCAGGCGGAAGGTGCGGGCCGCGCTCGGCGACACCAACCCCATGCTGGAGGAGGAGTGACCATGGACGATCTGAGGATGCTCCGCGACCTCGGCGGGGCTCTGGAGCACGAGCCGCCCGCGACGCTCGTCCGCCAGCGCGAACGCCTGCTGCGGGACCGCCCGCGCCGCAGGTGGACGCCCTTCTGGATGGCCGGGCTCGTCGCCGTGGGCACGGCCGCGGCCGTCGCGGTGCCGACCCTGCTGGTCAACGGCAACACCGTGGCTGCGCCGGCGATGGGCCCGGGGGCGGCCGACATGAGCGGCGCCCGCAACATCCTGGTGATCGGCTCGGACACGCGCGACGGGCCGGGCAACGCCAAGTACGGCCCCGCCATGGCCAGGACCCCCGACAAGGGCGGCGGGCGCTCCGACACCATCCTGCTCGTGCACGTGCCCGCCGACCGCGGCGCGGCCGTCGGGGTCAGCCTGCCGCGCGACTCGCTCGTGCGCATCCCGGCGTGCGGGTCGCAGCCGGCGAGACGGGACATGATCAACTCGGCGTACAACTCCGGGGGAGCGAGCTGCCTGAGGAAGACGCTGGAGAAGCTGACCGACGTCCGCATCGACCACACGGTCGAGGTCGACTTCACCGGTTTCAAGGGCATGGTGGACGCGCTCGGCGGCGTGGAGATCACGCTCAGGACGCCCGTGGACGACAAGGCGTCGAAGCTGAAGCTGCCCGCGGGCAGGGTCCAGCTCGACGGCGAGAGCGCCCTCGGCTACGCCCGCCTGCGCCGCTACGGCGACGGCTCGGACGTCCAGCGGATCAAGCGGCAGCAGATCCTGATGCTGGCGCTGCTGAAGAAGGCGAAGAGCGCGGCCTCCGACCCGAACCGGCTGAACGCCTTCCTCGGACAGGTGAGCAAGTCGATCAAGACGGACATGAGCCTCGAATCCATGGTCGAGCTGGCCACGAGCACGTCCGCCACACGGATGTCGTTCGTCACCGTGCCGTGGAAGCCGGCCAAGGACGATCCGAACCGGCTCGAATGGCGGCAGCCCGAGGCCGCGCAGCTGTTCAAGCGCCTGCAATAGGCGGGTCAGTGGGAGCGGTAGTGCCTGCGCAGGGCGATGCCCGCCGCGACGCCGCCCGCGATCGCGCCGACCCCGGCAGCGATCGGCAGGGCCGTCATGGTGGCCTTGCGGCCGGTGCGGAAGTCCTTGACCGGCCAGTCGTGCTTCCTGGCGTGCTCGCGCAGCTCGCTGTCGGGGTTGATCGCCACCGCGCTGCCGACCAGCGACAACATCGGCAGGTCGTTGGCCGAGTCGCTGTAGGCGGTGCAGCGGGTCAGGTCGAGCCCCTCGCGGCGGGCCAGCGCGCGCACCGCCTCCGCCTTGGCCGGGCCGTGGAGCAGGTCGCCCACCAGATGGCCGGTGTAGATGCCACCGGCCGTCTCGGCGACCGTGCCGAGCGCGCCGGTGAGGCCGAGCCGCTGGGCGATGACCCGGGCCAGCTCGACGGGCGTGGCCGTGACGAGCCACACCCGCTGGCCGGCGTCGAGGTGGCTCTGCGCGAGCGCGCGCGTGCCGCCCCAGATGCGGTCGGCCATGACCTCGTCGTAGATCTCCTCGCCGAGATGGACGACGTCGTCGACCTTGGCGCCCGCGACGAAGGCGAGCGCGGTCTCCCGGGCGACCGCGATGTGCTCGGGGTTCTCGTTGCCCCGCAGCCGGAACACGGCCTGGCCCACGGCGAACTTCAGCAGGTCGGAGGTGGTGAACATGCCGCGCGTGGCAAGGCCGCGGGCGAAGTGGTAGATGGAGGCGCCGCGCATCATGGTGTTGTCGACGTCGAAGAAGGCCGCCGCCTCCAGGTCGGGCTCGACCGGCTCGGCCGGCGCGACGGTGACCGCCGCCCGCGCCGCGGCCTCGCCGGCGGCCTCGGCCCCAACCTCGTGTCGTCGTCGCATTAGCCGCCACATGCGGTTCAGCTTACCTAGCCGGTGCCACGAGCCCCTCGATGTAGTCGAGGTAGCCCGCGGCCTGTCCCTTCTGTGCCTCGTTGAGCTGGTCCAGCATCGGCTCGACCACGTCCCGCTGCTTCTGCGCGAACTTCTTGATCTTGGACGAGCGGGGCTGCGTACGCGTCAGCCGGCTGATGCCGGAGCGGGTGGAGTCCTCCATGTCCTTGAGCGTCTCGCCCACCAGCGGGCTGTCGGTGGACGAGCCGAGCAGGCTGGCGACCTCCTTGGCACGGGTCTCGGCCGAGGCCAGCTCGCGCGCGCCGCGTTCCGCGTCGTCGGTGCTCAGGTGCACGAAGGTGCTCTCCGCGGCCCTCTTGAGCGGGTACAGCGTGTCGCCAGGGACCGCCTGGTACGTGGTGAAGGCGGCGATCACCATGACCCCCGCCAGGCCGAACGTGGCGAGCTGGGACAGCAGCGGGCGGCGGCGCCGAACGGGCGGGCCGGCCGGGGCCGGGGCGCGCTCCTCGTCGGGGGCCGACAGCAGCAGGCGGCCGGAGACCAGGTCCTCGCGCAGCCGCTCGCGGAAGGCCGGCTCCGGCCCGCCGCCCACGGACGGGCCCCGCAGCTCCGTGAGACGCTCGATGACGAGCTCCCGCCGCCTGCGCGCCCTACTCATGACAGCTCCCTGAGGGATCCAGCCGTGACAACTGGCCTAACGAGGTGCGGGTGGGGGAGGTTACGCCAGGTCGTGCTTGAGTGCCCTGGCGAGCGTTCGAATGGCTCGAAACTGCAGCGCTTTGATCGCTCCACTCTTCTTCCCCATGATCAACGCGGTTTCCGCGAGCGAGAGGCCGTGCAGGAAGCGCAGCACCACGCATTCCTGCTGGTCGGGATTGAGATCGCGGACGGCGCGCAGCACCCGGTCGTTGATGATGGCGGTGACCACCGCGTTCTCCGGGATGTGCGAGCCTTCGAGCGGTACGTCGATCAGCTCCCCCGTCGGGATCTCCAGTCGGTAGCGGCCGGACTTGAAGTGGTCGGCGACCAGGTTCCTGGCGATGGTGACGAGCCAGGCGCCGAAGTCGCGGCCCTGCCAGGTGAAGTCGCCGATCCTGCGCAGCGCGCGCAGGAAGGTCTCGCTGGTGAGGTCCTCGGCGAGCTGGTGGGCGCCGACGCGGAAGTAGATGTAGCGGTAGACCAGGTCCACGTAGCGGTCGTAGAGCGTGCCAAAGGAGTCCGTGCATCCGTTCTTGGCGTGCAGCACCAGCGTGCGGATGTCGTCGGGCACTTCTTCGCGCACTTCTTCGCGCACGCCAAGCTCGCCCGTCCGGGCAGGTCCAGCGACCGGCGGAGCAAGCAGCCCGGCGAACGGCCACGAATCAGGCATCCGATATCCCTAGGGGTAAGGGGTGCGGCGTGCTCGAATACTCTAGAAATCAACTCGAAATTCCACAATCCGTGCCCGCTGGCATGGCTACGAGTAATCGCCCTATACCGTATAGGCGCATACCCCACAGCCTGCGGCGAAGCCCCTCATGGAGCGCCTGTTTCCTCTTCGGCTACCGGCCGGGAGGCATCGTCCGGCAGCATTGGAGTCACCATGGAGATCCTTGTTGCTGTCATAGCCCTTGCCGGTGCGCTCCTCGCCGCCGTCGCGACCGGAGCCCTGATCCGCCGGTTGCGCGACGAGCCCGAGGGCTGGTTGATCGCCTGGACCGTTGCAGCTGGAGCCCTGTGTCTGTCGCTGGCCGTGGTCGCCATCGGCTCCGTCCTGGGCTTCGGGCCGGTCACGTTCCGGATCTACCAGGTGACGGGTTCGCTGCTGGCGCCGCTCTGGCTGGCCGTGGGACTGATCCAGCTGATGGCCGACAAGGTGCCGCCGAGATTCCTCGCGTGGCTGTTCGGCATCGCGCTCACCGTCGTCTCCGTCGCGATCCTGACCTTCGACCCGCTCAGGTCCACCGACCTGGGCAAGAAGCTGCCGTCCGGCTCGGCCCTGTGGGGGCTCATCCCGGACAAGCTGCTCATCGGCGTGCACGCGATCGACGTGCTCGTCCTGCTGGCGTGCGTGGTGGTGGCCGCGCTCAAGTGGCGCGGCGGCGACGAGTACGACACCGACAACCTGCACGCGGTCCTGGTCATCGCGCCGTCGAGCATCGCGCTGGTGGGCGCCATGCGGTTCGCGGTCCCGCCGCTGTTCACCACGGCGCTGCTCGCGGTGGGCTCGGCGGCGATCTGGTACACCGTGCTGCGCCCGCTGGCGCCGTACGAGGACGACGACGAGGACGAGCTTGAGGCGCCGCACGACGACCGGGAGCACCGGCCGGGACGCAGGGCCGCGCCGGAGCCCGTGCCGGCCGCCGAGCCGCCTCCCGTGGCGCCCCCGCGCCGCTCACCCGGCCTGGGCGACCTGGTGGCCGAGTACCGGGCGGGCGACCAGCAGGTCGACTACGCCGCCCGCATGGGGGCCGCCCCCGACACCGGCCCGGCGACCGGCTACATCATGAACGGCTCCCCGCCCCCGCGCATGGACACCTCCCCGCGCATGGAGCCCCCGCCCCAGCGGCCCGACTACTCGATGCCCGGCACCGGCGTGGCCTACCCGGGCGCCGAGCTGTTCAGCCCGTCGCAGCCGCAGCCGCAGCCGCAGCCGCAGCAGGGCGGGGGCCGTCCCGCGCCCAGCATCTACGGCCTGCTCACCGTCTTCACGATCATGGACGGCGCCGGTGCCGCGTTCGACCGCCTGGCGGAGGCCACCGTCGAGGCCGTGCGCCGCAGCGAGCCCGACACGCTCGTCTACGCCTGCCACGCGGTCAAGTCGGCCCCCCTGCAGCGCATCGTCTACGAGCTCTACCGGGACGAGGTCGCCTACCGCGACCACCAGCGCCAGCCGCACGTCGAGCGCTTCCTCAACGAGCGTCAGGCGATGGTCCTGGCCACCAACGTCATCGAGCTCAACGTCAACGCCGCGAAGGTGGTGCCGCTGCCCACCGTGATGTTCTAGGCCAGGGCGGCGCGCAGGCGGGTCTCGTCGACCCGCCAGAAGTCGTGCTGCACGCCGTCGATCAACGTCACCGGGATCATCTCCCAGTACTTCTCCCTCAGCTCCTCGGAGGAGTCGATGCTGACCTCCTCCCACGGCACACCCAGCTCTCCGGCCACCCTGGCGATGACCGCGCGGGCGTCGTCACAGAGGTGGCAGCCGGGCTTGCCGAGCAAGGTGATGCGATGCATGTCCCCAACGGTAGCGCCCCTACTTTGTGCATCGGTTCACAAAGGGATTAACCTGAAAGACGGTTCTAATCCGTTCACGCGGTCCCCACCGCCCGTTCCCTGGAGCTCCGGCACGTGAAGAGCCCGTCCCAGTCCCGTGACCGCGGCATCCCCGAGGCGACGGTCGCCAGGCTTCCGTTGTACCTGCGGGCGCTGCACGGGATGGCGGAGCGCGGCGTCGCGACCGTGAGCTCGGAGGACCTGGCCGTGGCCGCGGGCGTGAACTCGGCCAAGCTCCGCAAGGACCTCTCGCACCTCGGCTCGTACGGCACCCGCGGCGTAGGCTATGAGGTGGAGTACCTCGTCTACCAGATCTCCCGCGAACTCGGCCTCACCCAGGACTGGGCGGTGGCGATCGTCGGGGTCGGCAACCTCGGCCGCGCCCTGGCGAACTACGGCGGTTTCGTCTCCAGGGGCTTCCGCGTGGCCGCGCTCTTCGACGCCGACCCCGAAGTCGTGGGCGACACCATCGCGGGGTTGAATGTGGAGCACATCGACGAACTGGAAGCCGTCATCAGGCGGCGTGGAGTCTCGATCGTGGTACTGGCGACACCGGCGGCAGCGGCGCAGGAAGTGTGCGATCGCGTTGTCGCCGTGGGCGTGACCAGCATCCTGAACTTCGCCCCAGTCGTCCTCACCGTTCCGGACACCGTCGACGTCCGGAAGGTCGACCTGTCAATCGAACTGCAGATTCTCGCGTTCCACGAGCAACGCAAAGCTGGGGGGCCACTCATGGCGGTGGACGGTCAATGAGTGTTCTGGCGATCGGACTAAGCCACCGGACCTCTCCGGTGGCTCTTCTCGAACGCGTCTCGGTGACCGGTGACGCGCTGGTCAAGCTGCTGCACGACGTGCAGCAGGACGCCAGCGTCGCGGAGGCCATGGTGATCTCGACCTGCAACAGGGTCGAGATCTACGTCACGGTCGACCGCTTCCACGCCGCGGTCACCTCGATCAGCGGGCTGCTGGCCGTGCACTCGGGTGTGCCGGCCGACGAGCTGACCCCGCATCTCTACGTGCACTACGAGGAGCGGGCCGTCGAGCACCTGTTCTCGATGGCGTGCGGCCTCGACTCCATGGCCGTCGGCGAGGGCCAGATCCTGGGCCAGGTCCGCCAGGCGCTCAAGCTCGCCCAGAAGCACGGCACGGTCGGCGCGACCCTCAACGAGCTGACCCAGCAGGCGCTGCGCGTCGGCAAGCGCGCCCACGCCGACACCGGCATCGACCAGGCGGGCCCCTCGCTGGTCTCGGCGGGCCTCGCGCTCGCGGGCGACCTGGCCGGGCGGCGGGCGCTGGTGGTGGGCGCCGGCTCGATGAGCTCGCTGGCCGCCGTCACGCTGCAGCGCGCCGGCGTCACCGACATCGTCGTGGCCAACCGCACGTACGAGCGGGGCGCGCGGCTGGCCGACTCGGTCGGCGGCCGGGCCGTCGGGTTCGCCGCCGTGCGCGAGGAGCTGGCGGGCGCCGACGTCGTCATCACCTGCACCGGCGCGGGGCGGCACGTCATAACCCCGGATATGCTGACCAGGGGCGCGTTCCTGCTGGACCTGGCGCTGCCGCACGACATCGACCCGGCCGTGCGCGAGGTGCCCGGCATCACACTGGTCGACCTGGAGACCATCCAGGAGTCCGGCATCGGCTCGCACGGCGGCGACGCCGTCGAGTCCGTGCGCGCCCTCGTGGCAGAGGAGCTCAACACCTACCTCGACGCCGCCCGCGCCGCCCGCGTCACCCCGACCGTGGTGGCGCTGCGCAGCAAGGCGGCGGGCGTGGTCGAGTCCGAGCTCGGCCGCCTGATGATGCGTATGCCCGATCTCGACGACAAGGCCAGGGACGAAGTCGCCATGACCGTGCAGAGGGTCGTTGACAAACTGCTTCACGAGCCGACTGTGCGTGTCAAGCAGCTCGCCGCCGGTCCAGGGGGCGATCATTATGCGGAAGCCCTGCGTGAGTTGTTCGATCTCGACCCGAAGATGCCCGCGGCCGTGAGGGAGGTGGAGCTGTGAACCTGCGGTTGGGCACCCGCCGCAGTGTGCTGGCGACCACGCAGTCCCAGATGGTGGCCGACGCCCTCACCGAGCGCACCGGGCGTCCGGTCGAGCTGGTGGGCGTGACGACCTTCGGCGACGTGACCAAGGCCCACCTGGCGCAGCTCGGCGGCACCGGCGTGTTCGTCAGCGCGCTGCGCGACAAGCTGGTCGAGGGCGAGATCGACTTCGCCGTCCACTCGCTCAAGGACCTGCCGACCAAGCAGGACCCGCGCTTCACGCTGGCCGCGCTCCCCGAGCGCCACGACCACCGCGACGCGCTGGTCGGCTCGCACAAGTTCGCCGACCTGCCCGCCGGGGCCCGGGTCGGCACGGGCTCGCCGCGCCGGGTCGCCATGCTGAGCGCGCTGCGCCCCGACCTTGAGTACGTCCCGATCCGCGGCAACGCCGACACGCGCATCGGCAAGATCGCCGCGGGCGAGCTCGACGCCGTCGTGCTGGCCAGCGCCGGGCTGACCAGGCTCGGCCGCGGCGGCGAGATCGCGCAGATCTTCGAGGTCGAGGAGCTGCTGCCCGCCCCCGGCCAGGGCGCGCTCGCCGTCGAGTGCCTGGCCGGCCGCGCCGACCTGGTCGAGACCCTGGCCGTGCTCGACGACCCGCGCACGCGCAGCGCGGTGACCGCCGAACGCGCCGTGTTGTCCGCACTGGAGGCCGGCTGCGCCGCTCCCGTGGGTGCTTTCGCGGCCGATGACGGGCACACTCTGAACCTGACCGCCACGGTCGTCTCCATCGACGGCCGCGAAGCGGTCCGCAAGTCCGCCGCCGGCTCTCCTTCGGAGGCTGCACAGCTGGGCCGCCTCCTGGCGGCCGAGATGATCGCCGAAGGGGCCGACAGATTGATGGGGGAGCAATCCCATTGAGCTCCGATAGTCCAACCTCCGGTTTCGTCGCCTTCGTGGGGGCGGGTCCCGGTGACCCCAACCTGCTGACGCTCCGCGCCGCCGAACTCCTGGGCAAGGCGGACGCCGTCGTGCTCGACGACGAGCAGTTCGGCCCGCTGCTCAAGTACTGCCGCGAGGGCGTCGAGGTCGCCGAGGGCGACTACGTCCAGCGGGCCAAGGCCGGGCAGCTCGTGGTGCGCCTGTGCGCGGGCGACCCCATGTTGTTCTCCTCGATCGACGACGAGGTCGCGGCCTGCGTGGCGGCGGAGGTGGACTTCGAGATCGTGCCCGGCGTGCCGCCCGCGACCGCGGTGCTCACCTACGCCGGCATCCCGGCGGCCACGGCCGTGCCCGAGTTCCGCGTCGTCGACGCTGCTCAGGAGCAGGACTGGTCGTCCCACGCCGCCACCCGCGGCACGCTGGTGATCTACAACGGCATCACCGAGGCCGTCGCCATCGGCAAGGCGCTGATCGCCGGCGGCAAGCCCGACACCACGCCCGTCGCGGTCAGCAGCGGCGGCACCACCACCGAGCAGTACACCGTCGTGTCCTCGCTCGGACGGCTGCAGGCCGACCTCAAGCACGCCGGGTTCACCGAGCCCGCGCTGATCGTGGTCGGCGAGGCCGTGGGGCAGCGCGACAGGCTGTCGTGGTTCGAGACCAAGCCGCTGTTCGGGTGGCGGGTGCTGGTGCCGCGTACCAAGGAGCAGTCGCGCAGTCTGTCCGAGCAGCTCATGGCCTACGGCGCGGTGCCCGAGGAGGTGCCGACCATCTCGGTCGAGCCGCCGCGCACGCCGCAGCAGATGGACCGCGCCATCAAGGGCCTGGTCACCGGCCGCTACGAGTGGGTGGCCTTCACCAGCGCCAACGCCGTCAAGGCGGTGCGCGAGAAGTTCGAGGAGTACGGGCTCGACGCGCGGGCCTTCGCCGGGCTCAAGGTGGCCGCCGTGGGCGAGGCCACCTCCCAGGCCCTGGTCGAGTTCGGCGTCAAGCCCGACCTGCTGCCCTCGGGGGAGCAGTCCTCCGAAGGGCTCGTGGCCGAGTGGCCTCCCTACGACTCGATGCTCGACCCGATCAACCGGGTGCTGCTGCCGCGGGCCGACATCTCGACCGACACGCTGGTGGCCGGGCTCACCGAGCTGGGCTGGGAGTGCGACGACGTGACGGCGTACCGGACGGTCCGCGCCGCGCCGCCGCCCGCGCCCATCCGCGAGGCGATCAAGGGCGGCGGGTTCGACGCCGTGCTGTTCACCTCGTCCTCCACCGTGCGCAACCTGGTCGGCATCGCGGGCAAGCCGCACAACGTCACCGTGATCGCGGTGATCGGGCCGCAGACGGCCAAGACGGCCGAGGAGTTCGGGCTCCGGGTCGACGTCATGTCCGACAAGCCATCCGCATCCGCCTTGGCCGCAGCGCTGGCCGAGTTCGGTGCCAAGCAGCGCCAGGCGGCCGTGGCCGCGGGTGACAGCCCGCGCAAGCCCTCCCAGAACCGCCGTGGCGCCAGGAGGAGAGCCAAGTGAGCGCCCAGTTCCCCGTCGCACGTCCCCGGCGCCTGCGCCGCAATCCGGCGCTGCGCCGGCTGGTGTCGGGCACCCGGCTGCACGCCGCCGACCTGATCCTGCCGATGTTCGTCAAGGAGGGCATCGACGAGCCGCAGCCGGTGGCGTCGATGCCGGGTGTGTTCCAGCACACCCGCGACTCGCTGCGCAAGGCCGCGCACGAGGCGGCCGAGGCGGGCGTGGGCGGCCTGATCCTGTTCGGCATCCCGGCGGTCAAGGACGCGACCGGCTCGGCGGCCGACGACCCCGACGGCATCCTCCAGGTCGCCCTGCGCGAGGTGAACGCCGAGGTCGGCGACGCCCTCGTGGTCATGGCCGACACCTGCCTCGACGAGTTCACCGACCACGGCCACTGCGGCATCCTCACCCCGTCCGGCGACGTCGACAACGACGCCACGCTTGAGCGCTACGCCTCGATCGCGGTGGCCCAGGCCGCCGCCGGCTCCCAGATGGTGGCGCCGAGCGGCATGATGGACGGCCAGGTCGGCGCCATCCGGACCGCGCTCGACGGGGCCGGCTACGCGGACGTCCCGATCCTGGCCTACTCCGTCAAGTACGCCTCCGCCTTCTTCGGCCCGTTCCGCGAGGCGGCCGAGTGCGCGCCGCAGTTCGGCGACCGCAGCACCCACCAGCAGGACCCGGCCGGTCCGCTGGAGGAGGCACTGCGCGAGGTCAGGCTCGACCTGGCGGAGGGCGCCGACGCCGTCATGGTCAAGCCTGCGCTGGCCTACCTCGACGTCATCACCCGGGTGCGCGACGCGGTCGACGTGCCGGTGGCGGCGTACCAGGTGAGCGGCGAGTACGCGATGGTCGAGGCGGCCGCGGCCAACGGCTGGGTCGACCGCGAGCGGATGATCATGGAGTCGCTGGTCGCCATCAAGCGCGCCGGCGCCGACCTGATCCTCACGTACTGGGCGACGGAAGTGGCACGAGGGCTCTAACCATGGGGTTTCCCGTCAACTCCTGAGGCCTGTGCGTTAGAGTGCGATAACAAGTGCTGGTGTGTCCCGCGGTGCGCGAACGGCCCGGAGCCGGGACCTCCTCAGGCGCTGGACTTCGACGGGAGACACCATGGTGGGGGTACCACTGGCTCGGCGTACCAGAAAGCGGTCGCGGCCGACGCGCATCGATACTGTGCTGGAGTACGCGTCCCTGGGCTGGCCCGTCGTGCCGGGGGCCTTTCCGCTGCGTCACGGCCCCCGCGCGTGCTCGTGCGACCGCGTCGGCTGTCCCGACCCGGGCGCCCATCCGCTCTCGCCCGCCTGGCACATGCAGGCCACGACGGACACGACGCTGCTGACCCGCTGGTGGGAGAGCGAGCCCGAGGCCAACGTGATCCTGCCCACAGGGCGCGTGTTCGACGTGTTCGACGTACCGCTCGCCTCCGGCCTGTCAGCCCTCACCAGGATCGACGCCGCCGATGCCCACCCAGGCCCGGTCGCCGCTCAAGGCGACCGGGTCTTGTTTTATGTGGCCACCCGCGGCAATCCCGAGGACGAGGACGAGTGGTGGTCCTGCCAGCTCGACTGCGACCCGGCCACCATCGACGACACGCCGGGCCTGCGCTGGCACTGCCGCGACAGCTACGTGCTCGCGCCGCCCTCGACCCTGCCCACGGGCCAGCCGGTCTCCTGGCTCCGGCCGCCGGACGGCCGCCCGCTGCCCGACCCGCTGCGCATCCTGGAATGGCTGGCCGACTGACCACGCCCTGCGGCGAGGGCACCGGTACGCGGGGCTAACCTGGGTCGGGTGAGCCGTACACAGAACTCCGAGGACCTGTTCGCCCGCGCCAGGGAAGTGGTGCCCGGCGGCGTCAACTCGCCCGTGCGCGCGTTCGGCGCGGTGGGCGGCACGCCGCGTTTCATGGCCTCCGGCCAGGGGCCCTACATCACCGACGTCGACGGCAACCGCTACGTCGACCTGGTCTGCTCCTGGGGTCCGATGATCCTCGGCCACCGGCATCCCGCGGTCGTCGAGGCCGTCTCCGGCGCGGTCGCCCACGGCTTCTCCTACGGCACCGCCACGCCCGGCGAGGTCGAGCTGGCCGAGGAGATCGTCTCCAGGATGGCGCCGGTCGAGAAGGTGCGCCTGGTCAGCTCCGGCACCGAGGCGACGATGAGCGCGGTGCGCCTGGCGCGCGGCTTCACCGGGCGGTCCAAGGTGATCAAGTTCGCCGGCTGCTACCACGGGCACGTCGACGCGCTGCTGGCCTCGGCGGGGTCAGGGGTGGTGACGTTCGGGCTGCCGGACACGCCGGGGGTCACCGGGGCGTCGGCGGCCGACACGATCGTGCTGCCGTACAACGACATCCAGGCGGTGGAGGAGGCGTTCGCGGCGGCCGAGGTGGCCTGCGTGATCACCGAGGCGTGCCCGGCGAACATGGGCGTCGTCCCGCCGCGCGACGGCTTCAACGCCCGGCTGCGCGAGCTGTGCACGGCCAACGGCGCGCTGCTCATCGTCGACGAGGTGCTCACCGGCTTCCGCGTCTCGTCCGCCGGCTGGTACGGCCTCGACCCCGTCGACGCCGACCTCATGACGTTCGGCAAGGTCATGGGCGGCGGCCTGCCCGCGGCGGCGTTCGGCGGCCGGGCCGACGTGATGGCCTTCCTGGCTCCGGAGGGCCCGGTCTACCAGGCGGGCACGCTGTCGGGCAATCCGCTGGCCTGCGCGGCCGGCCTGGCCACCCTGCGCGCCCTCGACGCCGACGCCTACGCGCGCATCGACGCGGCGGCGCTCGCGGTGGGCGACGCGGCGGCCGAGGCGCTGGCGAAGGCGGGCGTGCCCCACCGGTTGCAGCGGGCCGGCAGCCTGTTCTCGATCTTCTTCGCCGAGGCCGAGGTGAGCAACTTCGACCAGGCGAAGGCCCAGAACACCGCGGCCTTCACCGCGTTCTTCCACGCGATGCTCGACCAGGGTGTCTATCTGCCGCCGTCGGCGTACGAGGCGTGGTTCCTGTCGGCGTCCCACGACGACGAGGCGCTCAACCGGATCGCCGACGCCCTGCCGGCAGCGGCGAAGGCGGCCGCGGCGGTTCTGTGACCCGGCGCGGCCTGGTGCCGGCGTAGAGCACGCCGGCGACGATGAGGGCCGCGGCCAGGAGCTCGATCCAGGAGAGCGGCTCGCCGGCCACCAGCGCGGCCGACGACATGCCGAACACCGGCACGAGCAGCGTGTACGGCGCCACGGTCGAGGCGTCGTACCGGCGCAGCAGCCAGCCCCACACGCCGAACCCGCCGAGCGTCGAGACGAAGGCCACGTAGGCCAGCGACAACCATCCCTCGGCGGGGGCGGCCAGCACGGGCGGCCCCTCGACCAGCAGCGACAGCAGCAGCAGGGGCGGCGCCGAGAAGGCGCTCACCCAGACCATGAACCGCAGCGAGTCCGGCGGCGCGGCCCTGCGCTGCACCACGTTGCCGAGGCCCCAGGCCGCGGCGGCGGCCACGCACAGGGCGAAGGCGCCCAGCGGGCCGGACACCCCGAAGTCGAACGCGACCAGGGCCAGGCCGCCGAAGGCGACCGCCAGACCGAGGACGCGGCGGGCGGTGGGCCGCTCACCGAGCAGCGTCACCGCGAACAGCACGGTGAAGAGCGCCTGCATCTGCAGGACGAGAGAGGTCAGCCCGGCCGGCATGCCCGCTCGCATGCCCACCAGCAACAGGCCGAACTGACCCACTCCGAGCGTGGCCGCCACCCCGGCGACCCCGCGCCACGGAACTCCGGGCCGCCCCACGAGCAGCAGGGCGGGGAACGCCGCCAGGGTGAACCTGATGCCCGCGTACAGCAGCGGGGGGAAGTACTTCAGGCCGACCTGCATGACGACGAAGTTGAAGCCCCAGACGGCCGCGAGGCCGACGGCGAGGGCGAGGTGGCGGGGGCTCACGCAGAGCGGGTCTTCTGGTGCCGGTTGCGCTGCTCGCGGGCCTGCTCGGCGAGCACCTTGAGGTACGAGGTGGAACGGGTCTCGGGCTTCCTGCTCTTAATGATTCGCATGCATATATTTTCATCTGCTTCAGATACAACCACAAGCGAGACTTTCTACGCTAAACCCTTTAGTCTGGCTTACATGTTGGACCTGAACCGGCTCAAGGCTCTTCACGCCGTGCACGTCTACGGTTCGGTCGGCGCGGCGGCCGACGCGCTCATGGTCACGCCCTCGGCCGTCAGCCAGCAGATCGCCAAGCTGGAGCGGGAGACGGGCGCCCGGCTCATGGAGCGCAACGGGCGCGGCGTCCGGCTGACCGACGCCGCGGGCCTGCTCGCCGAGCACGCCGAACGCATCCTCGCCCTGGTCGAGACCGCCGAGGCGGACTTCGAGGCCCTGCGCGGCGAGGTCGTCGGCCGGCTCAGCATCGCCGCCTTCGCCACCGCGACCCGCGGGCTGATGCCCGGCGCGGTCGTCCGGCTCAAGAAGAACCACCCCGACCTGCACGTGCACCTCTACGAGCGCGAGCCCGAGCGGGTGCTGCGCGAGGTGGCCAGGGGCGAGCTGGACCTGGGCGTGATGCAGGACTGGCTCAACCGGCCCATCGCCATGCCCGAGGGCCTGTCCAGGGCCACGCTGCTCGACGACGTGGCCGACGTCGCCATCCCCGCCGGTCACCCGCTGGCCGGGCGCAGGGAGGTGGGGCTGGCCGAGCTGCACGGCGAGCAGTGGATCAGCTCCTCGCCCGGCACGGTCTGCCACGACTGGCTGGTCTTCACGCTGCGCAACGCCTCGCTGGAGCCGGAGATCGCCTGCATGGCCGACGAGTACCCGACCCAGCTCGCCCTGGTCGCCGCCGGGCTGGGCTGCGCGATCGTGCCGCGGCTGGGCCGCGACTGCGTGCCCGACGGCGTGCGGCTGGTCCCGCTCATGCCGCGGCAGTCGCGCCGCATCTACGCGGTGTGGCGCACCGACGCGGCCCGCCGTCCCGCGATCAGGGCCACGGTCGAGGCGCTGGTCGCCGTCAGCCGCGAGCAGGAGAACGCCTGGGCGGTCAGCTGAGCACCCGCCACGCGCCTGCCCCCGCCTCCGCGCCCGCGCTCAACTGAGCGCGATCGCCACCACGCCGCCGAGGATCACGCCCGCCGCCAGCAGCCGCCGCCGCAGGTCGCCCTCGGCCAGCAACCGCCCGCCGAGCACCACCGCGATCAGCACGCTCACCTCGCGCGCCGGCGCGACCACGCTCACCGGCGCCATCGTGAACGCGACCAGGATCAGCAGGTACGACAGGAAGATCAGGAACGCCGCCCCCACGATCCGCGACCGGTGCTCCCGCCACACGCTCACGACCAGCCGCCGCCTGGCCCCGGCGACGAACGGCGTGAGCGCCAGCGCCCGCCCGACCTCCCCGAGGTAGTTGAGCATGATCGGCGCCACCGCGAACGCGCTGACCACCTGCGAGTCCCACACCGTGTACCCCGCGATGAACAGCCCCACGACCAGCCCGGACACCACCCCCCGCAGGTCGCCGCGCCCGGCCGCGCCGCCGCTCATCATGAACACGCCGACCCCGACGAGCACGATCCCGGCCACGCCGGCCGGCGCCGGATGCTCGCCCAGGAACAGCACGGCCACCAGGCTGGCCAGCATCGGCCCGGTGCCGCGGGCGACGGGGTAGACGAGCGACAGGTCGCCCGCGCCGTAGCCACGCTGGAGCAGCACGAAGTACCCCAGGTGCAGGGCCGTGCTGCCGCAGATCACCGCGAGGTCGCCCCACGACAGCCGGGCGCCCGTGACCAGCAGGAACCCGGCGAACAGCGGGCTCCACACCACCGTGGCCACGACCCCGATCAGCCAGAGGAAGACGATCCCGTCGGCCTGGGCCGCCTTCTTGCTCAGCAGGTTCCAGGTGGCGTGCGCGACGGCGGCGACGAGAATGAGGACCAGCGCCCAAGGGCTCATGCGGGCGACTCCTTCCAGGGGTGACGGAGAGGAGCCTCCAGGCTTTTGTCCCGTCAGCTGTACGACCCCCCGGGGGCCGTGGCGCCGCTCGGACCTGTCTTCCGGCCCTGGTTGTGGTGGCGGGGGAGGGCAGGCCGGACGCGGAACCCTAGGCGCAGTCGTCCCCGACCCTACCGCCGCGCGAAATGCCGGACCAGGCAGCCCCTGACTATGACCGGCATCGAAACGGATAGGCTGTGGCACACCATGGCTGAAACCACCGTCGTCCACCTTTTGCGCCACGGTGAGGTGCACAATCCCGGCGGCATCCTGTACGGCAGGCTGCCCGGCTACCACCTGTCCGACACCGGCAGGCTCATGGCCGAGACGGTCGCCAAGGCCGTCGGCGGTCGCGACATCGTCGCCGTCCACAGCTCGCCGCTCGAACGCGCGCTGGAGACCGCGGCTCCGCTCGCCGACAAGCTCGGCCTCGACGTGACCAAGGACGACCGCCTGCTCGAAGCGGCGAACATGCTGCAGGGCCGTCCGGTCGGCCAGGGGCTGGCCATCCTCCGCAACCCGCGCAACTACCGCTATTTCTGGAACCCCCTGCGCCCGTCGTGGGGCGAGGCGTACCCGGCGATCGTGGCGCGGATGAAGGCGGCGGTCGACGACGCCAGAGCCGCCGCGCGCGGGCACGAGGCCGTCCTGGTCAGCCACCAGCTCCCGATCTGGACGATCAGGATGGCCGCCGAGGGCCGCCGGCTCTGGCACGACCCGCGCCGCAGGCAGTGCGCGCTGGCCAGCCTCACCACCTTCACCTTCGAGGGCGACCGCCTGGTCAGCGTCGGCTACAGCGAGCCGGCCGGATCGCTGAGCGCGGGGCCGTCGATACCAGGGGCCTGATGTCCGGGCCATGAGTCCCCGCCGGTAGAGTTGCAAGCTCTACCGGTTGTAGTACAAGGAGATCATCCTCCGTGCGCGCGACGTCCATCTCCCTCGTTCTCCTGGCCGCGCTGGCCGCGCTCACCACGGGCTGCGCGGCCAACCAGAGCGGGCAGCCCCAGGTGGGCGACACCCGGTTCGTCGCGGGCGACGGCAAGATCCAGGTCTTCGACGTCTCCGACCGCAAGGCGGCCCCGCCGGTCGAGGGCCCCACGCTCGACGGCGGCACGGCCTCGCTGGCCGCCCACAAGGGCAAGGTCGTGGTGATCAACTTCTGGGCCTCGTGGTGCGGCCCGTGCCGGGCCGAGGCGCCGGTGCTCAAGGAGGCCGCCGCCAAGACCAAGGGCGACGTGCAGTTCATCGGCGTCGACTTCAAGGACCGCCAGGCCGACGCCATCGCCTTCGAACGCACCGAGCAGACCGGCTACTCCCACATCTTCGACCAGCCCGGCAAGGTCGCGCTGTCCTTCCAGGGCACCGTGCCGCCCGCGGCGATCCCGTCCACGCTGGTCATCGACAAGCAGGGGCGGGTCGCGGCCAGGGCGCTCGGGGCGGTCAAGTACACCGACCTGATGAACACGCTCACCAAGGTGCGCGATGAGTGACGTCGTCGCCTCGGGCTCGCTGCTGCTCGCGCTGCCGATCGCGCTGCTGGCCGGGGTGGTGTCGTTCCTGTCGCCGTGCGTGCTGCCGCTGGTGCCGGGCTATCTGTCGTACGTGACGGGCATGAGCGCCGACCCCAAGCGGGGGCGGCTGGTGCTCGGCACGGTGTTGTTCGTGGCCGGGTTCGCGCTGGTGTTCGTGCTCAGCGGCGCGCTGTTCGGCGGGCTCGGCTCGATCATGCTGGGCAACGCCCAGATCATCACGCGGGTGCTGGGCGTCCTGACGATCCTGCTCGGGCTGGCGTTCCTGGGCGTGCTGCCCGGCCTGATGCGCGACGTGCGCATCCACAAGCTGCCGGCCGCGGGCCTGGCCGGCGCGCCGCTGCTCGGCGTGGTGTTCGGCCTCGGCTGGACGCCGTGCATCGGCCCCACGCTGGCCGTCGTGCTCACGCTGGGGCTCAACGAGGGCAGCGCCTCGCGCGGCGCCCTGCTGGCCGTCGCCTACGCGCTCGGTCTCGGGCTGCCCTTCGTGGCCGCGGCCCTGGCCTACAGCAAGGCGTTGCGCACGTTCCGGGCCGTGCGCCGGCACACCCAGCTGATCACCAGGATCGGCGGGGTCATGATGGTGGCCGTCGGGCTGCTGCTCGTCACCGGACTCTGGGGAGCGATGATCGCGGCCATGCAGGGGCTCATCGGCGCGTTCGAGCCGGTGATCTGATGAGCGTCGACGAGCTGGTGCGTGAGGAGCGCGAGCCGCGGCAGGCCAGGCTGGGGCCCGTCGGCTGGCTCCGATGGTGCTGGCGCACCCTCACCTCGATGAAGACCGCGCTGATCCTGCTCTTCCTGTTCGCGCTGGGCTCGATCCCCGGCTCGCTGGTGCCCCAGCGCAGCGTCGAGCCCGACAAGGTGGCGCTGCTCTACCAGCAGAACCCCACCCTGGCCGAGTGGTACGACCGGTTCCAGCTCTTCGACGTGTTCACCTCGGTCTGGTTCGCCGCCGTCTACCTGCTGCTGTTCACCTCGCTCGTCGGCTGCATCATCCCGCGCACCGCGACCTATCTGCGCGAGCTGCGCCGCAAGCCGCCCGCGGCCCCCAAGAACCTGTCCCGGCTGCCGCACGCCGACTCCTTCGAGGGCGACCTGACCGTCGAGGAGGCCGCCGGACGGCTGCGCAAGCTGCGTTTCCGCGTCGTCACCGGCGACGGCTGGGTGGCCGCGGAGAAGGGCTACCTGCGCGAGACCGGCAACCTGTTCTTCCACGTCGCGCTGATCGGCATCCTGCTCGCGGTCGGCTTCGGCTCCCTGTACGGCTACCGCGGCAACGTCCTGGTCGTCGAGGGCGACGGCTTCGCCAACACCGTGGCCGCCTACGACAGGTTCATCCCCGGCAGCCGGGTCTCGGCCGAGTCGCTCCAGCCGTTCTCCTTCGAGCTGTCCGACTTCAAGGCCACCTACCAGGTCGAGGGCGACAAGAAGGGCCAGGAGCTCGACTACTCCGCCTACCTGAAGGTGCACGACGAGCCCGGCGCGCCCGTCCGCGACTACGAGCTCAAGGTCAACGACCCGCTAGAGGTCGACGGGACGCAGACGTACCTGATCGGCCACGGCTACGCGCCCGTCTTCAAGGTCACCGACGGCAAGGGCCAGGTCGCCTACGAAGGGCCCGTGGCCTGCCTGATCGACCAGAAGGCCACGCTGACCTCGTCGTGCGTGGTCAAGGCGCCCGACGCGCAGCCGTCCCAGCTGGGGTTCCTGCTGCGCTTCCTGCCCACCAGCGTGCCGCTGACCGACGGCAACTACGCCTCGGCCTTCCCCGGCGAGCTCCAGCCGCAGGTGCAGCTCCTGGGCGGTTACGTGGGCGACCTCGGCATGCGGTCGGGCAAGCCCCAGTCGGTCTACAAGATCCTGCCGGACGAGCTCGACGGCAAGGTCGTCCCGGTGGTGCGGGGATCGTTCGCGACCAAGCCGCTGTCGGTGGGGGAGTCGACCACGCTGCCCGGCGGGGCCGGGAAGCTGGAGTTCACCGGCGTCAAGGAGTGGATCACGCTCCAGACCGCCTACGACCCGGGGCGCGTGCCCGCGCTGATCGCCGCGGCGGTCGCGGTCGTCGCCATCGCGCTGTCGTTGATGATCCGTCGCCGCCGTGTCTGGGTGCGGATCAAGGAAGGGCGGGTCGACGTGGGCGGCCTGACCCGCACCGAGGGCTCCGCGGCGGGCTTCGCCGAGGAGTTCGCCGAGATCGTCAAGGCTCTATCAGCAGGAGAACAGCATGTCCGCTGAGCAATTGGCCGAGCTGAGCGACAATTTCGTCGTCGCCACCGTCCTGCTCTACATCTTCGCCATGGTGGGCTTCGCGATGGAGCTGGCCTTCGGCAGGGCCGTGCTGGGCAAGGCCGCCGTGAAACGGGCCGCCCGGCAGCCCGTCACGGTCGGCGCCCCCTCGGACGGCGACTCCGCGCCCGAGGCGGAGGAGGCCGTCGCCGACCCCGTGCCCGTCATGGGAGGCGGGGCCAAGGCCGGGCGCATCGCCCTCGTGCTGGCCTGGATCGGCTGGGCGGCCAACCTCGGGGCCATCATCACCCGCGGCCTGGCGGTCGGCCGGTGGCCGTGGGGCAACATGTACGAGTTCGTGGTGGCCATCTGCCTCGCCGCCGTGACCGCGTTCCTGTTCACCCAGGTGCGTCAGAACGTGCGGTTCCTGGGCGCGTTCGTGATGATCGCCGCGACGCTCGGGCTCGGGTTCGCGGTCAAGGTGCTCTACACGGCGGCCGGGCCCGTGGTGCCGGCGCTGAACTCGTACTGGATCGCGATCCACGTCAGCGCGGCGATCCTGGCCAGCGGGCTGTTCACGCTGGCCGGCGTGTCGGGTGTGCTGTTCCTGGTGCGCGGCGACGGGCTGTCCCGCCTGCCCAGCCGCGACGACCTGGAGCGGGTGGCCCACCGCGCGATCGTGCTGGCCTTCCCGCTGTGGACGTTCGCCGTCATCGCCGGCGCGCTCTGGGCCGACCGCGCCTGGGGCCGCTACTGGGGCTGGGACCCCAAGGAGGTCTGGTCCTTCATCACCTGGGTGGCGTACGCGGCCTACCTGCACGCCAGGGTGACCGCCGGCTGGCGGGGCAGGGCCGCCATGATCGTGCAGCTGCTGGCGTTCGGGTGCCTGATGTTCAACCTGGTCGGCGTCAACATCTTCATCTCCGGCCTGCACAGCTACGCCGACGTCAGCGGTTAGTCCTCGCCGCGCATCCGCCGGTCGAGATCTCTCAGGAAGTCGGGGTCGTCGTCCGGGCCCTTCGGCGCGCCCGGGCCCGGCGACACCGGCCACGGGTCGCGCTCGGCCTTCGGCCGCCCGCGCAGCATCCAGATCACGCCGCCGAGAAGCGGGATCAGCACGACGATGAGGACCCAGAGCGCCTTTGGTACGTTCCTGACCTCTTCCTCGGGTGCGGTGATGACGTCGAAGAGTGAGAAGAGCCAGAAGGCCAGCAACGCCAGGCCGATCAGAACACCTGCCATGCCCGAACTGTAAGCCATCCGCGACGTGATCGTGTCGGACGATGTCCCGTTTCGGATGACTCGGGAAGATCAGCGTCGTACCGTGGAACCCGGTTCGGCATGGACGCGGCGTGAAGGGGTGCGATGGCCTTTTCTCACGACAAGGGCCGACATCGGCGCGGCCGTTGGTGGCGACGCGGGTCGTACCTGTTCTCGCGGCGCGACGAGGCTCCTCCGGACGCGGACCGTTCCTTCTGGTCCCGGCGGAGGGACAGCCGCCCCGAGGTCCCGAGAGAGCGGCTCAACGGCGCGGAGCGGCGTAAGGAGCAGCAGCCGGAACGGTTCGCCCGCCCCGGCGCCCCCCAGCGGCGCGAGGTGACCTGGGACGGCCTCTCGCTGCGCGAGCGCGGGGAACGCCTGCCCGCGGCCGTCGCCGAACGCCCCCGCTACACCTGGTACGACTTCGAGCTCGACGACACACCCCCCAGGGCCCAGCCCAACAGGCCCGAGGCCCCTTCCATCGGCGACGGCCTGCGCCACTGCGGCAAGCTGGAGAAGATCCTCCACCGCCAATGGGACGCCCGGCACGGCCCGCCGTCCAAGGACGCAGTACGCGCGGTGGAGAGCCTGGCCCGGCTGCCCGAACGGCTGAAGGAGCTGCTGGCGACCGGCCTGGAAGGCATCTACGTCGGCGCGGGCGGCGTCCCCGACCTCGACGACATGGGCTACTTACGCGGCGCGCCGCTCCCGGCGGGCCGGGCCACCTGGGACATCTGCGCCGGCGCGTACGGCGACCGCAAGATCGTGGTGGGCGACCGGCCCTCACCCACGCCGGACGTGATGATGCACGAGGTCGGGCACGCCATCGACGACCTGGACTCGCTCCACGGCGAATGGGTGTCGGACTCGCCGGAGTTCCTCAAGCTCTACCAGAACGCCTTCCCCAAGCTGGCCTCGACCTTCCACCGCCAGGGCAACGGCCTGGGCCGCAAGGAGTTCTTCGCCGACGCCTTCGCGGCCATCGCCGCCCGCCAGCGCCCGGCCCTGGTGGACATGCTCGGCGGCGACACACGGATGGCGCTCGACGTCATGCTCTTCTTCAACCGGCGCTACGGAATCTAGGTGATCAGCCATGTACGTGATCCGGCTCGCGGACGGGACCTTGCGCGTGCCGCAGAGCCTGACCAGCGAAGACGGGCGTCTGATCGGCAACGCGTACGTGGACGTGCAGCCCGGCGATCCCGAATACGACAAGTGGCTGCCCGAGTCGCTGACCGAGGAGGAGGCGGCCGAGCGCAGGCGTCGCTGGGAGGAGGAGAACGACGACCTCGAACGCGAGTTCCTGGCGTTCAAGGCCAGCCAGGAGGACGCCTGAGGAGGACAGGCGCCAGCCACGGTCGGCGGTTGGCGCCGCCCCGTGCTTGCCCTCGGGAGGTGTGGCCCGGAAGCACGCTCGTTCACGGCCTCACGACGTGAGGCGGATTGAGGTCCCGCCAGCGGTGATCCTGGCGGATCTCAGGATCACCGACTAGACGGAACGTCAGACGCGCGGGGACTCACCTGCTGGCCTGTCGGCCGTGAGAACGTCCTCGCCTCTAAGAAGGGCGTGCACTTCCGACTCGCGGAAGCGCCGGTGCCCTCCGGGGGTGCGGATACTGCTGATGCGGCCTGCCGCAGCCCAGCGCGTAACCGTCTTTGGGTCTACCCGGAAGAGGGCGGCAACCTCTCCTGGGGTCAGCAGACGCTCGCTGCTACTCTCCACCAATCTCTCCCCCTCGCATCCCGCTTCCTGCCAGCGGGCGGACAGGTAACCAGTGTGTCGAGCGAAGCCTGATTTATCCGTGGTTTTCGACAAAGATCACGGGTTGTTATCAGCTGACTGCCCGATTGTTATATGATAGAGCCTCTTTGGGGCTCTCGTGGGTGTTTCTTTACGAAACACCCTTACTGGGAACAGTAGCAGCGCTCGCGTCCGATGCGAAGAGCGACCGCTACCCAGGGACGAGTAACCTCGAACCTGTGCATCCCGTTCTCGTTTACACCGCGTCGCGGATCGGCCTGTTTGTCGTGACCCTGGGTGTTCTCTACCTCGTCGGCCTGCAAAACCCGCTGATCCTGCTCGCAGCCGCTTTCGTGATCAGCGGCGTAGCCAGCTACGTGTTGCTGTCGAGGCAGCGTGACGCCGTCAGCCAACGCCTCAGCAACAAGATCGATCGCCCGAAGCCGCAGGGCGACTAGGGCAGGGGGAACATGCCAATCCGGGCATGGTACTCCCGTCCGAGTCGCGTTGTGTCACTACCGACTAGTAGCCCTGTCTTGTGCGCCAGAAATGCCTTCACGCCGATGCCGCGCTCCCGGCCGGGATTCCAGGCGAGCGCCTTTCCGGTGGACGGATGAATGGCGCCGATGCCCTCGCGGGGGACCGCGCCCGGGCCGGCCGAGTCGCGGCCCTGCGGGTTGTTCAGCCAGCGCTGGTGGCCGCCGACATAGACCGCTGAGCCGGTCACCGCGACCGCGTAGAGAGAGTCGCCGCCGGTGGCGTTGGTCCAGGTCGGCCTGATGTCCGAACCCGTCGCGTAGGTCTCGAACCGGGCGGCCGTGTCGCACATGCGACCCCTCGGGCCCCCGGTCGTGACGACCACGAAATAGCGGCCGTCGGGGGAGAAGTCCAGGCCGCGCACGTAGGAGGGGAACGGCTCGGCGCAGCGCTGCGCGTAGATCTCGGTGCGCCAGTCGGCGACCCTGGCCACGGGCCCGCTGACGTCGACCAGCCCGAGCTGCGGGCGCGACTTCCCGCCGAGCATGGTGAACGAGCCGTCGACCGCCAGCCTGCTCCCCGACAGAGCCAGGGCCTGGACCTTCACCCTGGGCGTCAGCGGCTCGCCCGGCGTGATGACGAAGCCGGGGTCGGCCACGCCCGTCGCGGCGTCGAGCCCGGCCAGGGCGACGCGCGGCCGGACGAAGTCGCCGCCGACGTAGAGCTTGGACCCGTTCCTGACGAGGGTGGTGACCATGCCGCCCTCGATGCGGGGGGAGAAGCCGCTGACGAGTTGCCCGTCGGCGAGGCTGATCCGGGCCAGCGCGCGGGCGCCGGTGTTGTTGACGCCGGGGAAGGCGCCGCCCACGTAGACCGTGCCGTGGTCGCCGGCGGCCAGGCCGTAGACCGGGCCGGCGACGGACGGCGCGAAGTCGCGCAGGATGCGGCCGGTCGCCAGGTCGTAGGCGAACAGGTTGGCCCGGCGCAGTGTGTACGTGCGGGCGGCGTCGCCGACCTCGCTGAACGAGCCGCCGACGACGACGGTGCCGCCGACCAGCGCGATGGCGTTGACGATGCCGTCGAGGACGTGGGGGGTGTTGTCGACCGGGTCGGCCGAGACCACGCGGGGATGCGCCACGGGGGCCGAAGCGATGATCGCCGCAAGGGCGACACGGGCAAGCATTCACCAACAACTAGCAGACGTTCGGTAGTGGTGCCGTTACTTTGCGTGAATTGCCGTAAGGGCCGGGCTCGCCGCGCGTCCGCCCGTCCACCCGGCGGTAGCTGGTCAAAGGCCGTAACGCCCGGCGAAAACCCCGCCGGCCGCGTGAGTACTCTTGTCCGCATGACGCGCGCTCAGTTGGACAAGCAGCCGGACGAGGTCGCGGCGATGTTCGATCGCACCGCCCGGCGCTACGACCTGGTCAACGACGTTGCCTCGCTGTGGCAGGTCAGGCTCTGGCGCAAGGCCGTGGCCGCCGCCGTCGACGCGGGGCCCGGCGAGGTCGTGCTCGACCTGGGGGCGGGCACCGGCACCTCCACCGACAGCTTCACCAGCCTCGGCGCCCGCGCGGTGGCCTCCGACTTCTCCCTCGGCATGTTGCGCACGGGCGTGCGGCGGCACGGCGGCAATTCGTTGAGCGGGCCCGGCATCCCCTTCGTGGCCGGTGACGCGATGCGGCTGCCGTTCGCGGACGGCGTCTTCGACGCGGTGACGATCTCGGTGGCGCTGCGCAACGTGCACGACACCTCGCAGGCGCTGCGCGAGATGCTCCGGGTGACCAGGCCGGGCGGGCGGCTGGTGATCCTGGAGTTCTCGCACGTGACGTTCGCGCCGTTCGACCTGGTCTACCGCGAGTACCTGATGAAGTTCCTGCCCAAGGTGGCCGGGGTGTTCGGCTCCAACGACGACTCCTACGACTACCTCGCCGAGTCCATCAGGGACTGGCCCGACCAGCGGACGCTGGCCCGGACGATCAGTGACGCCGGCTGGGAGCGGGTCGCCTGGCGCAACCTTTCGATGGGCATCGTCGCCGTGCACAGGGCCTTCAAGCCCGCCTGACCGGGCCCGGTCCTGCCTGGCCGGAGTTCAGGGATTCGGCTTGCGCCTTTCTGCCCGCTTTCGCCTTTGCGGGTTGCTCTGAGGGAGACCTCGTGCAATTCCCGCCGGGATGACGACGGGGGCTCTTTCCGGGATTGCTCATTCTGGGCATATCTCCTCGAATTCCCGGAAGGAGCCCGGGTGATCGGAGAAATCAATCCGGCACTCCGCCGCCGGGAGCTCGCCGATGGAGAACGGGCAGGTGGCGCCGTCCGAGAAGGGCGTCGCCAGGCTGCTGCGGCACTACGGCGCCGGCGGAGCGCGGCGACCTGCTGCTCGCCGTGGCCCGCAACGACGGGCGCGAAGGGCTCCGAATTCACCGCGTCGTTGGCAGAACAATTGTAACGACATGGTTATCGCGGCGTGTCTTGCGGGCCCGGCCGATCTTCTGTTGGCTACCGTCATTGGTCCAGACCAATGAGACTCAGGAGGTAGTCCGTCCGATGAGGCCTCACTGTCTCACCGGACGGATGGCGCAGGAGCAGTCTCAGCGCGGCCGCCGGCGAGTGCGTCGAGTTTACCCGGAGCACAACCGGTGAGGTGCTGTTGCGTGACGCGAAAGACCCCTCCGGTCCGGTTCTGTCCTTCACGCCCGGTGAGTGGCGGGCGTTCCTCGGCGGAGTGCACAACGCCGGGTTCGAAGTCTGACGCTCTCGTGCGAGGCCCTTCGTTGATGACGGAGGGTCTTCTTGTGTCCGGGATGCGTACCCCGACTGCCACTATGTACAGGAAAAGCAGTAGACTGCGGGCCGACAAGTTTGTGAAGGGGTTCACAAAGGAACGAAGGCGCAAGACCCCGAGGCCTTCGAGCGTGTAGGACAGGACAGTCCAGTGACCGTGCCACCAGCCATACAGGCTGACGCCGACGTCATCGTCGTCGGCGCCGGTCCCGCCGGTTCCGCAACCGCCTTTTACCTCGCTCAGGCCGGTCTCGACGTGCTCCTCCTGGAGAAGACCAGGTTCCCCCGCGAGAAGGTCTGCGGCGACGGCCTGACGCCGCGTGCCGTCAAGCAGTTGCTCAACATGGGCGTCGACATCGACGCGCCCGGCTGGATCAGGAACAAGGGCCTGCGCGTCGTCGGCGGCGGCCACCGCTTCGAGCTCGACTGGCCGCAGTTGGAGCGCTTCCCCGACTTCGGGCTCGTCCGCACCCGCAAGGACTTCGACCAGATCGTCGCGGCCAACGCGGTCAAGAACGGCGTGCGCCTCATGGAGGGCGTCACCGTGACCGGGCCGGTGCTCGACGACCGCAGCGGGCACATCGTCGGCGTGCGCACCAAGGACGGCGCGACGTACCGCAGCCGGGTGGTCGTGGCGGCCGACGGCAACAGCACCCGCCTGGCGATCGGCATGGGCCTGCACAAGCGGGAGGACCGGCCCATGGGCGTGGCCGTCCGCACCTACTTCGAGAGCCCCCGCCACGACGACGACTACCTGGAGACCTGGCTGGAGCTGTGGGACGGCGACACGCTGCTGCCCGGCTACGGCTGGGTGTTCGGCGTCGGCGACGGCACCGCCAACGTCGGGCTCGGGCTGCTCAACACCAGCGCCCAGTTCGGCAACATCGACTACCGCGACCTGTTGAAGCGCTGGTGCAAGGCCATGCCGGCCGACTGGGGCTTCACCGAGGAGAACATGACGGCCCCCATCCGCGGCGCCGCTCTCCCGATGGCCTTCAACAGGCAGCCGCACTACACGCGGGGTCTTATCCTCGTGGGTGACTCCGGCGGGTCAATCAACCCGTTCAACGGCGAGGGCATCGCCTACGCCATGGAGACCGGCGAGATCGCCGCCGAGATCATCGCGAAGGCCCTCAAGGACACCACTCCCGCACAGCGCGAGCGGATCCTGAGGACCTACCCCCAGGTGATGAAGGACGCCTACGGCGGCTACTTCACTCTAGGGAGGTTGTTCGTCGAGGCGATTGGGAAACCGGGTGTGATGCGCTTCGGGACCAGGCACGGCCTGCCTCACCCGAGGCTGATGCGCTTCGCGCTCAAACTCCTTGGTAATCTCACCGACCGGCGAGGCGATGCGTCCGACATGATCATCAACGCACTCTCGAAGGTCGCCCCACCAGCATGATTCCCACGACAGACACATCAAGCTGCGCGCCCGCGCGCGCGGCGACTCCAGAGGAGGCGTAGCGATGGACCTTTACGTGCCCATCCTGGTGCTCGCCGTTCTCGCGGGGGGCTTCGCGATCTTCTCGGTCGCCATCGCTCCCTTCACCGGACCCAAGCGCTGGAACCGCGCGAAGCTTGACGCCTATGAATGCGGCATCGAGCCGACGCCCCAGCCGGTCGGTGGCGGACGGTTCCCGCTCAAATACATGATCACCGCGATGCTCTTCATCGTGTTCGACATCGAGATCATCTTCCTCTACCCGTGGGCGGTCTCCTTCGCACCGCTGAAGAACGACGCGGGCGACGTCATCTCGTCGGGCCTCGGACTGTTCGCGCTGGTCGAGATGCTGCTGTTCATCGTCACCGTGCTCGTCGCCTACGCGTACGTGTGGCGCCGCAAGGGTCTGGACTGGGACTGAAAATGGGACTTGAAGAGAAACTCCCCAGCGGGTTCATCCTCAGCACGGTCGAAGCGGCCGCCGGATGGGCGCGTAAGAGCTCCGTGTGGCCGGCCACGTTCGGCCTCGCATGTTGCGCCATCGAGCTGATGGCCACCGGTGGCCCCCACTACGACCTGGCGCGCTTCGGCATGGAGCGCGCTTCGGCGTCTCCCCGCCAGGCCGACCTCATGATCGTCGCCGGGCGCGTGTCGCAGAAGATGGCGCCCGTCCTGCGGCAGATCTACGACCAGATGGCCGAGCCCAAGTGGGTCATCGCCATGGGCGTGTGCGCCTCCAGCGGCGGCATGTTCAACAACTACGCCATCGTGCAGGGCGTCGACCACGTCGTGCCGGTCGACATCTACCTGCCCGGCTGCCCGCCGCGGCCGGAGATGCTGATCGACGCGATCGTGAAGCTGCACGACAAGATCCAGAACATGAAGTTCGGCGCTCACCGCGCCAAGCAGATCGAGGACCTCGAACTGCGGGCGCTGCGCACGCTGCCGCTGATCGACCAGGGGGCCGGAAAGTGACCTCGCCCGACCACCTTCCCGGGAGCCCGGAGAGCGGGGAGGCCCCCGAGGCCGCCTCGGTCCCGGCCGTCCCCGAGGCGCCCGTCGCCCGGCACGGCATGTTCGGCGCGCACGACTCCGGCGACACCTCCGGCTACGGCGGCCTCGTCGTCCGCCGGGCGCCGCAGATCTCCACGCCCCGCCCGTACGGCGGCTACTTCGACGAGCTCGTCGACGCCCTCGCCCTCGACGACGCCATCGAGCGCGTCGTGGTCGACCGCGGCGAGCTGACGCTGCACGTGCGCCGCGAGCGCGTGGTGGAGGTCTGCCAGAAGCTGCGCGACGACCCGGCCCTGCGGTTCGAGCTGTCGCTCGGCGTGTCCGGGGTGCACTACCCGCACCTGAAGGGCGAGGAGCTGCGCGCCGTCTACCACCTGTGCTCGATCACCCACAACAGGCGCGTGCGCCTGGAGGTGAGCGCACCGGACAGCGACCCGCACATTCCATCCACCGTGGGCGTTTACCCTGGTCATGACTGGCATGAGCGGGAGACGTACGACTTTTTCGGCATCGTCTTCGACGGTCACCCGTCGCTCACCCGGATCATGATGCCGGACGACTGGGACGGTCACCCGCAGCGCAAGGACTACCCGCTCGGCGGCATCCCGGTCGAGTACCGGGGCGCCACCATCCCCTCGCCGGACCAGAGGAGGTCTTACTCATGAGCACCGCTTATGACGAGGCGACAGAGGGCAAGGTCTACTCGGTCACCGGCGGAGACTGGGACGAGGTCGTCGGCGGAGCGCGCGACACCGAGGAAGAGCGCCTGGTCGTCAACATGGGCCCGCAGCACCCGTCCACGCACGGCGTGCTCCGCCTGGTCCTGACTCTCGACGGTGAGACGGTCACCGAGGCGCGCAGCGTCATCGGCTACCTGCACACCGGCATCGAGAAGAACATGGAGTACCGGACGTGGACCCAGGGGACCACGTTCGTGACCCGCATGGACTACCTCTCGCCGATCTTCAACGAGACCGCGTACTGCCTCGGTGTGGAGAAGCTGCTCGGCATCACCGACCGCGTGCCCGAGCGGGCGCAGGCCATCCGCGTGATGATGATGGAGCTCAACCGCATCGCCTCGCACCTGGTCGCGATGGGCACGTTCGGCATGGAGCTGGGCGCGACCACGCCGTTCCTGTTCGGCTACCGCGACCGCGAAATGATCATGGACCTGTTCGAGTACATCACGGGTCTGCGCATGAACCACGCCTACGTCAGGCCGGGCGGCGTGAGCGTCGACCTGCCCGCGGGCGCGGTCGACAAGGTGGGCGAGTTCCTCAAGGAGATGCCCAAGCGGATCAAGGACATCCGCAAGCTGCTCGACGAGAACCCCGTCTACGTGCGCCGCACCAAGGACGTCGGCTACCTCGACCTGACCGGCTGCATGGCGCTCGGCATCACCGGCCCCATCCTGCGCGCCGCCGGACTGCCCTGGGACCTGCGCAAGTCGCAGCCCTACTCCGGCTACGAGACGTACGAGTTCGAGGTCGCCACCGAGCGCGGCTGCGACGTCTACTCGCGCTACCTGGTGCGCATGCGGGAGATGGAGGAGTCGCTCAAGATCGTCGAGCAGGCTCTCGACCGCATCGCCGGCCCGCTCAAGGGCGACCCGGTGATGATCGAGGACAAGAAGATCGGCTGGCCCGCGCAGCTCGCGCTCGGCCCCGACGGCTTCGGCAACTCGCCCGATCACATCGCGCACATCATGGGCAGCTCGATGGAGGCCCTGATCCACCACTTCAAGCTGGTGACCGAGGGCTTCCGGGTCCCGGCCGGCCAGGCGTACGCGAGCATCGAGTCGCCCAAGGGCGAGCTCGGGGCGCACGTCGTCAGCGACGGCGGCACCCGCCCGTACCGCGTGCACTTCCGTGAGCCTTCCTTCTGCAACCTGCAGGGCTTCCCCGCCATGGCGGAGGGCGGCCAGGTCGCCGACGTGATCGCCGCGGTGGCTTCTATCGACCCCGTCATGGGAGGTGTGGACAGGTGAGCGAGCTTGTCGAGCACACAATCAGACACAGCACGCAAGTCATGAGCGGGCCGGAGGCACGTTCATGACTTATTCACCGGAAGTCCGGGAGCGTCTGGAACAGGACGCCAAGGAGATCATCGGCCGCTACCCCAAGACGCGGTCCGCGCTTCTCCCGCTGCTCCACCTCGTGCAGTCGGCCGACGGCTACGTCTCCGACGACGGCAAGGAGTTCTGCGCCGAGATGCTCGGCCTGAGCAAGGCCGAGGTCACCGGCGTGGCGACCTTCTACACGATGTACAAGCGCAAGCCCGCCGGCGACTACCACGTGGGCGTCTGCATCAACGCGCTGTGCGCCGTCATGGGCGGCGACCAGATCTGGGACGAGCTGTCCGAGCACGTCGGCGTCGGCCACGAGGAGACCACCGGCGACGGCAAGATCTCGCTGGAGCGCCTCGAGTGCAACGCGGCCTGCGACTTCGCCCCGGTCATGATGGTCAACTGGGAGTTCTTCGACAACCAGACGCCCGCCTCGGCCAAGCAGCTCGTCGACGACCTGCGTGACGGCAAGGACGTGCGGCCGACCCGCGGACCGAAGAAGCTCTGCACCTTCAAGGAGGCCTCGCGCGTGCTCGCGGGCCTGCCCGACGACCAGGCGGGCGACGGCCCGTCGGCCGCCGGCCCCTCGCTGGAGGGCCTGAAGGTGGCCAAGGCCAACGGATGGAAGGCCCCCGAGGCATGAGCACCACACTGACCCCGGTCCTGACGGCCAACTGGGACCAGGCCGACTCCTTCACCCTCGACGGCTACGGCGGTGACTACAAGGCGGCCAAGAAGGCGCTGGGCATGGACCCCGACGCCGTCATCCAGGCGGTCAAGGACTCCGGCCTGCGCGGCCGCGGCGGCGCCGGCTTCCCCACCGGCATGAAGTGGGGATTCATCCCGCAGGGTGACGGCAAGCCCCACTACCTCGTCGTCAACGCCGACGAGTCGGAGCCGGGCACCTGCAAGGACATCCCGCTGATGATGGCCAACCCGCACTCGCTGGTCGAGGGCGTCATCATCACCGCGTTCGCGATCAGGGCCAACTACGCCTTCATCTACGTGCGCGGCGAGGTGCTGCACGTCATCCGCCGGCTGCACGCGGCCGTGCGCGAGGCGTACGAGAAGGGCTTCCTGGGCGAGGACATCCTCGGCTCCGGGTACAACCTGGAACTCGTCGTGCACAGCGGCGCCGGCGCGTACATCTGCGGCGAGGAGACGGCGCTGCTCGACTCGCTGGAGGGCTTCAGAGGTCAACCGCGACTCAAGCCCCCGTTCCCGGCCGTGGCGGGCCTGTACGCCTCACCGACTGTCGTGAACAACGTCGAGTCGATCGCCAGTGTTCCCTCGATCATCAGCAACGGCGCCGACTGGTTCGCCTCGATGGGCACCGAGAAGTCCAAGGGCTTCGGCATCTTCTCCCTCAGCGGCCACGTCACCAGGCCCGGCCAGTACGAGGCCCCGCTCGGCATCACGCTGCGCGAGCTGCTCGACATGGCCGGCGGCATCCGCGAAGGGCACCAGCTCAAGTTCTGGACCCCGGGCGGCTCCTCCACGCCGATCTTCACCGACGAGCACCTCGACGTGCCGCTCGACTTCGAGGCCGTCGGCGCCAAGGGCTCGATGCTCGGCACCCGCGCGCTGCAGATCTTCGACGAGACCACCTGCGTGGTCCGCACGGTGCTGCGCTGGACCGAGTTCTACGCCCACGAGTCCTGCGGCAAGTGCACGCCGTGCCGCGAGGGCACGTACTGGCTCAAGCAGGTGCTCAAGCGCCTGGACAAGGGCCAGGGCACCGAGGAGGACCTGGCCACGATCACCGACATCGCGGACAACATCCTCGGCCGCTCGTTCTGCGCCCTCGGCGACGGCGCGACCAGCCCGATCCACTCCTCGGTGAAGTACTTCCGCGAGGAGTACCTCAAGCACTTCGAGATCGGCGGCTGCCCGTTCGACCCGAAGAAGTCCACTCTCTGGGGTGAGCAGTGACCGTCGTAGAAACAGAAATCACCCTGGTGACCCTCACCATCGACGGGTTCCAGGTCAGTGTCCCCAAGGGCACCCTGATCATCAGGGCCGCCGAGCTGCTGGGCATCCAGATCCCCCGGTTCTGCGACCACCCGCTGCTCGACCCGGCGGCCAACTGCCGCCAGTGTCTCGTGGACATCCCCGACGCGGGCAACGGCCGCGGCTTCCCCAAGCCGCAGCCGTCCTGTGCGATCGAGGTCGCCGAGGGCATGGTCGTGCAGACCCAGCTCACCTCGCCGGTCGCCGAGAAGGCACAGCGCGGGGCCATGGAGCTGCTGCTGATGAACCACCCGCTCGACTGCCCGGTCTGCGACAAGGGCGGCGAGTGCCCCCTGCAGAACCAGGCCATGTCGAACGGCCAGGGCGAGTCGCGGTTCCAGGAGCAGAAGCGCACGTTCCCCAAGCCGCTGCCGCTGTCCACGCAGGTGCTGCTCGACCGTGAGCGCTGCGTCCAGTGCGCCCGGTGCATCCGCTTCTCCGACCAGATCGCCGGCGACCCGCTCATCGAGTTCTTCGAGCGCGGCGCCAAGGAGCAGGTGCGGGTCGCCGACGGCAAGCCGTTCAACTCCTACTTCTCCGGCAACACGGTGCAGATCTGCCCGGTCGGCGCGCTCACCGGCGCGGCCTACCGGTTCCGGGCGCGTCCGTTCGACCTGGTGTCCACGCCGAGCGCGTGCGAGCACTGCGCGTCGGGCTGCTCCCAGCGCACCGACCACCGGCGCGGCCGCGTCACCCGCCGCCTGGCGGGCAACGACCCGCAGGTGAACGAGGAGTGGAACTGCGACAAGGGCCGCTGGGCCTTCTCCTACGCCACCCAGCCCGACCGGCTCAAGACGCCTCTGGTGCGCAACGAGGAAGGCGTGCTCGTGCCCGCCTCGTGGCCGGAGGCGCTGGCGGTCGCCGCCGAGGGTCTGGCCGCCGCCCGCGGCAGGGCCGGCGTGCTGGTCGGCGGCCGGGTCACGGTCGAGGACGCCTACGCCTACAGCAAGTTCGCCCGGGTCGCCCTGGGCAGCAACGACATCGACTTCCGCGCCCGCCCGCACTCCGCCGAGGAGGCGCAGTTCCTGGCGCACGCGGTCGCCGGCAAGGGCATCGAGATCAGCTACACCGACCTTGAGAAGGCCCCGGCCGTGCTGCTCGTCGGGTTCGAGCCCGAAGAGGAGTCGCCGATCGTCTTCCTGCGCCTGCGCAAGGCGTGGCAGAAGAAGGGCCTGAAGGTCACCGCCATCGCGCCGTTCGCCTCCGCCGGGCTGGCCAAGATGGGCGGCACGCTCATCGCCACCGCCCCAGGGGCCGAGGCCGACGCGATCGGCGAGCTGGTCGGCACGCTGGCCGAGGGCACGATCGTGCTCGCCGGCGAGCGGCTGGCCACCGTGCCGGGCGCGCTGTCCGCCCTGGTCCGCCTCGGCGCCGGCTCCGGCGTCCGGGTGGCCTGGGTGCCGCGCAGGGCCGGTGAGCGCGGCGCGCTCGAAGCCGGCGCGCTGCCGAACCTGCTGCCGATCGGCCGTCCGGTGGACGACGAGGGCGCCAGGGCCGAGGTCGCCAGGGTCTGGAACGTGGGCTCGCTGCCCGCCGTCCCCGGCCGTGACACCGACGGCATCATCGCCGCCGCCCGTACCGGTGAGATCGACGCGCTGGTCGTGGCCGGCGTCGACCCGCACGACCTGGCCGACCCCGCCGCCGCGCTGGAGGCGCTGGAGAACACGCCGTTCATCGTCAGCCTGGAGATCCGGGCCAGCGCCGTCACCGACCGCGCCGACGTGGTGCTGCCGGTCGCGGCCGTGCAGGAGAAGGGCGGCACGTTCGTCAACTGGGAGGGCAGGGGCCGCTCGTTCGAGGCGCCGCTGCGCGTGCCCGGTATCCAGAGCGACCTGGCCGTCATCGGCAACCTCGCCGACCGCATGGACGTGCACCTCGGCCTGCCGGACGCCAAGGCCGTCCGCCGCGAGCTGGGCAGCCTCGGCGCCTGGCGCGGGGCCCGCGTCGCCGCGCCGAGCACCGCCACCCGCGCCCAGGCCGCCCCGGCGGCCGGTGAGGCGCTGCTGGCGACCTGGCACCTGCTGCTCGACGAGGGCAGGCTCCAGGACGGCGAGCCGTACCTGGCCGGCACCGCCCGCGCCACCGAGGCGCTGGTGTCGGCGGCCACGGCGGCCGAGATCGGCGTCGTCGACGGCGACAAGCTCGTCGTCGGCGGCCCCGGCCCCAACGCGGTCACGCTGCCGGTCCGCGTCGCCGACCTGCCCGACCGGGTGGTCTGGGTGCCGGCGAACTCCGGCGGCTGCTCGGTCACGCGCGACCTGCGCGCGCTGGCCGGCGACATCGTCACCATCGGGAGCGCATCATGACCCACGTTCTCGCGGCCGATCCCACCCTCGCCGACTTCGGCAAGGACCCGCTGTGGATCACCATCATCAAGGCCGTGATGCTGTTCGCCTTCCTGATGCTGGGCATCCTGTTCGGCGTCTGGTACGAGCGCAAGCTGATCTCGCGGATGCAGCACCGCTACGGCCCCAACCGGGCCGGCAAGTTCGGTCTGCTCCAGTCGGTGGCCGACGGCATCAAGATGGGTCTGAAGGAGGACATCTTCCCGCGGACCGTGGACAAGGTGCTCTACCTGCTGGCCCCCGTGATCATGGTCGTGCCGGCGTTCCTGGCCTTCTCGATCGTGCCGTTCGCGCCGATGGTCAACCTGTTCGGCGTGCAGACGCCGCTGCAGCTCGTCGACCTGCCGGTGGCGGTGCTGTTCATGCTGGCCATGGGTGCCATCTCGGTCTACGGCGTGGTGCTGGCCGGTTGGTCGTCGCGCTCGCCGTACGCGCTGCTGGGCGGTCTGCGGTCGGCGGCGCAGGTGGTCTCGTACGAGATCGCGATGGGCCTGTCGTTCGTGGCCATCTTCCTGTTCGCCGGGACGCTGTCCACCTCCGAGATCGTCAAGGCGCAGGGCGAGCAGGGCTGGTTCGTCTTCCTGCTGATCCCGTCGTTCGTGATCTACGTGATCTGCATGTTCGGCGAGGCCGCCCGTATCCCGTTCGACCTGCCCGAGGGCGAGGGCGAGCTGGTCGGCGGCTTCCAGACCGAGTACTCCTCGTCCCTGAAGTTCGCCCTCATCATGATGGGCGAGTACCTGCACACCTTCACCGCCTCGGGCATTGCGGTCACCCTGTTCCTGGGCGGCTGGCGGGCCCCGTGGCCGATCTCCCTGTGGGACGGCGCCAACACGGGCTGGTGGCCGGTGCTGTGGTTCTTCATCAAGTTCGTGCTGACCTTCAGCTTCATCGTGTGGGTGCGTGCCTCGCTGCCGCGCGTGCGCTACGACCAGCTCATGTCCCTGGGCTGGAAGGTGCTGATCCCGGTGAACCTGGCCTGGATCCTGCTCGTCGCCGCGGCTCGCAACGTGGTCGTCAACGAGGGCAACAAGACGGTCGGCATCGTGATCGGCGCGGTCATCGTGGTCGGCGCGCTGGCCATCTGGATGCGGTTCGACACCGTCAACCAGCGGCGCAAGGAGGCGCGCAAGGCCGAGGTGGAGGCCGAGTTCGAGCAACTGTCCGACGAGCCGACGGCCGGCGGCTTCCCTGTGCCGCCGCTCGATCTGCCGCACTACCACGGGGTGCAGCACAAGGAGATTCCCAGTGGGACTAACTGATTGGCTGAACCCCGTCAAGGGCTTCGGGGTCACCTTCCACACGATGTTCAAGAAGCCCGTCACGACCAACTACCCGGAGGTCAAGAAGCCGACGGCTCCTCGCTTCCATGGTCGTCACCAGCTCAACCGCTGGCCGGACGGGCTGGAGAAGTGCGTCGGGTGCGAGCTGTGCGCGTGGGCGTGTCCGGCGGACGCGATCTACGTCGAGGGCGCGGACAACACCGACGAGGAGCGCTTCTCGCCGGGTGAGCGTTACGGGCGCACGTACCAGATCAACTATCTGCGGTGCATCCTGTGCGGCCTGTGCATCGAGGCCTGCCCGACCCGCGCGCTCACCATGACCAACGAGTACGAGCTCGCCGACAGCAGCCGCGAGAGCCTCATCTTCACCAAGGAGATGCTCCTCGCGCCCCTGACGCAGGGCATGGAGCAGCCGCCCCACCCCATGCGGCTCGGTGAGACCGAAGAGGACTACTACCGGCTGGGACGAACCAATGGGTGAGACCATCACATTCTGGGTTCTCGCCGTCGTATCCGTCGGCGCGGCGCTCGGCATGGTCTTCAACAGGAAGGCCGTCTACTCAGCGCTGATGCTGGGCACCGTGATGCTCTGCCTCGCGGTGCTCTACGCCGTCCAGGACGCGCCCTTCCTCGCCGCGGTGCAGATCATCGTCTACACCGGCGCCATCATGATGCTGTTCCTGTTCGTGCTCATGCTGGTGGGCGTCGACTCCTCCGACTCCTTCGTGGAGACGCTGAAGGGTCAGCGCTTCTGGGGCGCCCTCGCGGCCCTCGGCTTCGCCGTCCTGATCATCCTGGCGGTGGGCAACGCGATCTTCTCCGGTGAGGCGGGCCTCGCGCAGGCCACGGCGCAGGGCGGCTACGTCCGCTCGATCGCGCTGCTGCTGTTCACCAAGTACGTCTTCGCGTTCGAGGTCACCTCGGCCCTGCTGATCACCGCCGCCCTGGGGGCGATGGTCCTGGCGCACCGGGAGAAGCTCACCGAGAAGGTCACGCAGAAGGACCTCTCGCGCGCCAGGTTCCTGAGCGACAACCCCTCGGCCCTGCCCGGCCCCGGCACGTACGCCAGGAGCAACGCCATCGACATGCCGGCGCTGCTGCCCGACGGTTCGGTCGCGCCGTCGTCGGTCAACCGCTACATCGCCCGCTACGACGTCGAGCACGGCCACCTCCCCGAGGACCCGAAGCTCGCCGAGGCCATCCAGCACACGGCCGAGGATGACGCCGAGGAGACGACCAACGAGGTGACCAAGTGACGACCCACTACCTGATCCTGTCGGGTGTGCTGTTCGCGATCGGCGCGCTCGGCGTGCTGATCAGGCGCAACGCGATCGTGGTGTTCATGTGCGTCGAGCTCATGCTCAACGCCTGCAACCTCGCGTTCGTCACCTTCGCCAGGCAGAACGGCAACCTGGAGGGCCAGATCATCGCGTTCTTCGTGATGGTGGTGGCCGCGGCCGAGGTCGTCGTCGGCCTGGCCATCATCGTGACGATCTTCCGAACCCGCAGGTCCGCGTCCGTCGACGACGTCAACCTGCTGAAGTACTAAGAGAGGTGACTGATGCAATCTGAAATCGCTCAGATCACCCCTCACGTCGGCGGTGTGATCGGGAACGCCTGGCTGATGATCGCCCTTCCGCTCGTGGGGGCGTTCATCCTGCTGGTGTTCAACAAGTTCACCAACCGCTGGGGCCATCTGCTCGGCACGGTCATGTCGCTGGCCTCGTTCGTGGTGGCGGTGCTGGCCTTCTTCGAGCTGATCGGGTTCGGGGAGGAGGAGCGTCGCCGGGCGGTGCACCTCTACGAGTTCATCCCCGGCATGGTCGACATGGGCCTGCTCATCGACCCGCTGTCGATCAGCTTCGCGCTGCTCATCACGGGTGTCGGATCGCTGATCCACATCTACTCCATCGGCTACATGTCGCACGACGAGCACCGGCGCAGGTTCTTCGCGTACCTGAACCTGTTCGTCGCCGCGATGCTCCTGCTGGTGCTGGCCGACAACTACGTGGGCCTGTTCATCGGCTGGGAGGGCGTGGGCCTGGCCTCGTACCTGCTGATCGGGTTCTGGCAGTTCAAGCCGTCGGCCGCGGTCGCGGCGAAGAAGGCGTTCGTCGTCAACCGCGTCGGTGACTTCGGCCTGCTGGTCGGCATGTTCATCATCTGGACGTCGTTCGGCACCCTGGCCTTCAAGGACCTGGGCGCGAAGATCGGCTCCGGCGCCGCGTCCGACGGCACCATGCTGGCCATCGGCCTGCTGCTGCTCCTCGGCGCCTGCGGCAAGTCGGCCCAGCTCCCGCTGCAGTCCTGGCTCCTCGACGCCATGGAGGGCCCGACGCCCGTGTCGGCCCTGATCCACGCGGCGACCATGGTCACCGCCGGCGTCTACCTGGTGGTCCGCTCGGGCGCGTTCTTCTTCCCCGAGGGCTCGGGCGCGGCTCTCGCCGTCTCCATCGTCGGCGCGGCCACGCTGCTCGCCGGTGCGATCATCGGTTGTGCGAAGGACGACATCAAGAAGGGCCTGGCCGGCTCGACGATGTCGCAGATCGGCTACATGATGCTCGGCGCGGGCCTCGGCCCCGCGGGCTACGCCTTCGCCATCGGCCACCTCATCACGCACGGCTTCTTCAAGGCCGACATGTTCCTCGGCGCCGGATCGGTCATGCACGGCATGAACGACGAGGTGAACATGAGGAAGTACGGCGGCCTGCGCAAGTTCATGCCGATCACGTTCGTCACGTTCTTCATCGGCTACCTGGCGATCATCGGGTTCCCGCTGCTGTCCGGCTACTTCACCAAGGACGGCATCATCGAGACCGCGGTCCACCACCAGCCGATCCTGGGCTGGCTGGCCGTCCTCGGCGCGGGCATCACGGGCTTCTACATGTCGCGGATGGTCTTCATGACCTTCTTCGGCGAGAAGCGCTGGGCGGAGGACGCCCACCCGCACGAGTCGCCGCTCGTCATGACGGTTCCGCTGATGATCCTGTCGCTCGGCGCGCTCGGTCTGGGCGCGTACCTGGTGCTGGGCGGTACGCTCTACAACTTCCTGCGGCCCGCCGTGGGCGGCGAGGCAGAGGCGCCGACCTTCCAGTTCGCCAGCACGCCCGGTCTGGCCACCCTCGCGCTCGTCGCCGTCGGTGTGGTCTTCGCCTGGATGAAGTACGGCCGGGCAGCGGTGCCGGCGGTGCAGCCGCGCGGCTCCTTCCTCACCACGTTCGCCCGCCGTGACCTGTACGGCGACGCCCTCAACGAGTCCCTGTTCATGCGTCCCGGCCAGTGGCTGACCCGCATCGCGGTGTTCTTCGACAACCGCGGCGTCGACGGGCTGGTCAACGGTCTGGCGGCAGGCATCGGCGGGAGCTCGGGTCGCCTGCGCAGGCTCCAGACGGGCTTCGCGCGAACGTACGCGCTGTCCATCCTGATCGGTGCCGCCCTGCTGACCGGCGCCCTGCTCCTCGTTGGGAACATCTGATGTCACCCTGGCTCCCGATACTCATGGCGGTGCCCGTTGTGGGCGCCATCGTGGTGGCCCTGCTTCCCAAGGGCGGCGACAAGCTGGCCAAGCAGGTCACGCTGGCGGTCTCGCTGCTGACGATGGTGCTGACGGGCGTCATGGCCGCCGGGTTCAAGCCCGGTGGCGAGCGCTTCCAGTTCAAGGCGGAGTACGACTGGATCCCGAGCTTCGGCGTGAAGTTCGGGGTCGGCGTCGACGGCGTCGCGCTGGTCCTGATCGCCCTGTCGGTCGTGCTGGTGCCGATCGTCGTGCTGGCCTCCTGGCACGACGCCGACGGCGTCAGGACCTCGGACGGCACGCTGATCACGCCCAAGCGGTCGGTCAAGACGTACTTCTCGCTGCTGCTCGTCCTTGAGACGATGATGATCGGCGTCTTCGCGGCGACCGACGTCTTCCTCTTCTACGTGTTCTTCGAAGCCATGCTGATCCCGATGTACTTCATGATCGGGTCGTACGGCGGCGCCCAGCGGTCCTACGCGGCCGTCAAGTTCCTGCTGTACTCGCTGTTCGGCGGCCTGCTCATGCTGGTCGCGGTCATCGGCCTGTACGTGCTGGCGAACAAGGGCACGTTCATGTTCGAGCCGCTCGTCGGCGCCATCAAGGACCCGACGACGCAGAAGTGGCTGTTCGGCGGCTTCTTCATCGCCTTCGCCATCAAGGCGCCGCTGTGGCCGGTGCACACCTGGCTGCCCGACGCGGCCGCCCAGGCCCCGGCCGGCGCGGCCGTGCTGCTCGTGGGCGTGCTCGACAAGGTCGGCACGTTCGGCATGCTCCGCTTCTGCCTGGAGCTGTTCCCCGACGCGGCCAAGGCGTTCACGATGCCGATCGTCGTCCTGGCGGTCATCAGCATCATCTACGGCGCGATCGTGGCCATCGGCCAGACCGACATGAAGCGGCTCATCGCCTACACGTCGATCTCGCACTTCGGCTTCATCGTGCTCGGCGTGTTCGCCATGTCGTCGGTCGCCCAGTCCGGCGCGGCCCTCTACATGGTCAACCACGGCTTCGCCACGGGCGCGCTGTTCCTGGCGGCCGGGTTCCTCATCGCCCGGCGCGGCTCGCCGTTCATCGCCGACTACGGCGGCGTCCAGAAGGTCGCCCCGGTGCTCGCGGGCTTCTTCCTGGTCGCCGGTCTGGCCGGTCTCTCGCTGCCCGGACTGTCGTCCTTCGTCAGCGAGTTCATGGTGATGATCGGCACGTACTCCAGCGAGGCGCACGGCTCCGGCGCGCTGACGGTGGCCGCGATCATCTCCGCGGTGGCCGTCATCCTGGCCGCCGTCTACATCCTGTGGATGGTCCAGCGGACGCTGAACGGCCCGACCGCCGAGCCGGTCAAGGCGTTCAAGGACCTCAACGCCCGCGAGATCTGGGTGCTGGCGCCGCTGGTCGCGCTGATCATCGGGTTCGGCTTCTTCCCCAAGCCGCTGCTCGACGTGATCAACCCGTCGGTCCAGCAGACGCTGACCAACGTGCACGTACCCACTGCCACCATCGCTGAGAAGGGGACAGGTCAGTGAACGACGTCATCCAAGCGCCGACGATCGAGTACGGCACGCTGGCGCCGTTGCTGATCATCTTCGGTGCGGCCTGCATCGGCGTCCTCGTCGAGGCGTTCGCGCCGCGCTACCTGCGCAAGTCCATCCACGTCCCGCTCACGCTGCTCAGCCTGATCGGCGCGTTCGCCCTGGTCATCCTGCAGGTCATGCGCGGCGTGCCGACGCAGGCCGCCGCCATGGGCGCGGTCGCGGTGGACGGGCCCGCGCTGTTCATCTGGGGCGTGATCATCGTCCTGTCGTTCGTGTCGGTGCTGCTGATCAACGACGAGGGCCACTTCGTGGCCTCGGCGGCGGCCGTGCCGGGCAGCGTGGACGAGGAGGAGGCCGAGGCGGCCGACAACGGCGCCGGGCAGACCGAGGTCTACCCGCTGGTGCTGTTCGCGGTCGGCGGCATGCTGCTCTTCCCCGCCTCGCACGACCTGCTGACGATGTTCGTGGCCCTTGAGGTCATGTCGCTCCCGCTGTACCTGCTGTGCGGCCTGGCCCGCCGGCGCCGCCTGCTGTCGCAGGAGGCGTCGATGAAGTACTTCCTGCTCGGCGCGTTCTCGTCGGCGTTCTTCCTGTACGGCACCGCCATGATCTACGGCTACGCGGGCACCGTCTCGCTGCCCGGGATCAACGCCGCCCTGTCCAAGGGCGCGCTGCTCGACCCGCTGCTCATGGCCGGGCTCGCGCTGCTCGGCGTCGGCCTGCTGTTCAAGATCGGCGCCGCGCCCTTCCAGGCATGGAAGCCCGACGTCTACCAGGGCGCCCCGACCCCCATCACCGCGCTCATGGCGTCCGGCACGCTCGTCGCGGCCGTCGGCGCACTGCTGCGGGTGTTCTGGGTCGGTCTGGGCAACCTCGACTGGAACTGGCGGCCGGTCATCTGGGCCGTCGCGGCCCTGACGATGATCGTCGGCTCGATCCTGGCGATCACGCAGACCGACATCAAGCGCATGCTGGCCTACTCCTCCATCGCGCACGCGGGCTTCCTGCTCGTCGGCGTGATGGCGACGTTCGGCTCGGCCGGGCAGAACGCCCAGTCGCTCAAGTCGATCCTGTTCTACCTGGCCGTCTACGGCATCACCACGGTCGGCGCGTTCGCGGTGGTCACGCTGGTGCGCGATCCCGGCGGCGAGGCGAACCACCTGTCGCGCTGGGCCGGGCTCGGCAAGCGTTCGCCGATGCTCGCCGGGGTGTTCGCCTTCTTCCTGCTCGCCTTCGCCGGAATCCCGCTGACCAGCGGCTTCTTCGGCAAGTACGCCGTGTTCGCGGCCGCCCTCAACAGCGGCACGCAGCCCGGCGACTCCATGGGCGGCTGGATGGCCGGTCTGGTCGTGGTGGGCGTGGTGGCCTCGGCCATCGCCGCGTTCTTCTACGTCCGCGTCATCGTGCTGATGTTCTTCAGCGAGCCCGCGGCCGACGGCCCGGCGATCGCGGTGCCCAGTATGGGGACCGTGGCCGTCATCGCCGTTTCCCTGCTGGTTACCGTAGGAGTGGGGCTCTACCCGGAGTCCCTCCTCGGTGTCGCCAACGACGCCGCTTCGGCTCTGTTCATTAGATAAAAGGGGATCTCGTATGTCTGCGCCGCCCGTGGTTGACCTTCCCATTGAGGACGAACGGTTGGCGCAGGACGTGGCCACCGGATTGGCCGCGGTCGAGAAGCTCCTTCGCTCGTCGGTGGAGAGCGAGGACGCCTTCGTCACGGAGGCGTCCAAGCACCTCATCGAGGCGGGCGGCAAGCGGTTCCGTACGCTGATGGTGCTGCTCGCGGCCCAGTTCGGCGACCCGTCCGCGCCGGGTGTCGTGCCCGGCGCGGTGGTCATCGAGCTGACCCACCTGGGCTCGCTCTACCACGACGACGTCATGGACGAGGCCCCGGTGCGCCGGGGTTCGCCCTCGGCCAACGCCCGGTGGGACAACACCGTGGCGATCCTCACCGGCGACTACCTGTTCGCCCAGGCCTCGGACCTCCTGGCCGACCTCGGCCCCGAGTTGATCCGCATCCAGGCCCAGACGTTCTCCCGGCTCGTCCAGGGGCAGATCCGCGAGACGGTCGGCCCGCGCGCGGACGAGGACCCGGTGGGCCACTACCTGAGCGTCCTGTCCGACAAGACCGGCTCCCTGATCGCCGCCTCCGGCCGGTTCGGCGCGCTGCTGTCCGGCGCCCCCGCCGACGTCGAGGAGCGGCTGAGCCGCGCCTGCGAGGCCGTCGGCGTGGCCTGGCAGCTCGGCGACGACCTGCTCGACGTGGCCTCCTCGGGCGCCCAGTCGGGCAAGACCCCCGGCACCGACCTGCGCGAGGGCGTCAGGACCCTGCCGGTCCTCTACGCGCTCACCAGCGGCGAGCAGTCGCGCATGACCGAGCTGCTGTCGGGCCCGGTGGCCGAGGAGGACGTGGAGGAGGCGCTCACCCTGCTGCGGGCCCACCCGGCCATGGAGCGGGCCCGCGCCGAGCTGGTCGCGTGGGTCGACCGGGCCCGCGTCGACCTCTCCGCCCTGCCCGACATCCCGGCCAGGGCGGCGTTCCTAGCGCTCTGCGACTACGTGGTCGAGCGTTCGGGCTGATCGCCTGACCCGGGCGGCCGTCCGTGCCGCCCGGAAGCTGTCGTACGTGAAGATGGCCAGGGCCAGCCACACGATCGAGAACCCGATCCACCGGCTGGGCGGCATGACCTCGCCGGCGATCGTCACCCCCACCACGAACTGCAGGATCGGCGCGATGTACTGCAGCACCCCGACGGTGCTCAGCGGCACCCGGATCGCCGCCGCGCCGAAGAAGATCAGCGGCACCGCCGTGATGATCCCGGCCCCCACCAACAGCAGCGCGTGCCCGGCGCCCTCCTGCCCGAACGTGGCCCCGCCCGCGAACTCCAGATAGATCAGGTACCCGAGCGCCGGCAGCAGCAGCACCAGCGTCTCGACGGCCAGGCTCTCGGTGGCGGCCACGTTCGCCTGCTTCTTGACCAGCCCGTACACGCCGAAGCTGACCGCGAGCGTGAGCGCGATCCACGGCAGCCGGCCGTAGTCCACGGTCAGAACGACCACCGCGAGGGCCGCGAACCCCACCGCCGTCCACTGCAGCGGACGCAGCCGCTCGCGCAGCACCAGCACCCCGAACAGCACGCTGACCAGCGGGTTGATGAAGTACCCGAGGGCGCTCTCGACCACGTGGCCGGTGTTGACCGCGTAGATGTAGGTGCCCCAGTTGACGGTGATGACCACGGCGCCGATGGCGAGCAGGACGAGCTTGCGCGGTTGCCGGGCCAGCTCGCGGAACCAGCTCCAGTGCCGGCGTACGGCGAGCACCGCGACGACGGCGACCAGCGACCAGACCATCCGATGGGCCAGGATCTCCACGGCTCCGGACGGTTTGAGCAGCGGCCAGTACAGGGGGAACAGCCCCCACATGGTGTAGGCGGCGATCCCGAACAGTACACCGCGCCGAAGGTCAGGCATGTAACCCATTTTCGGGCCTTACCAGCTTAAATACAAATGTGTGTCACTATACGGGAATGTTTAGGCATCCTTAACTGTTCGGGCGTTGTGTAGGCGCAATCCCGCCACCCTCGCCACGCCGCCGCCCGCGGCGCTTGCGTAGGGTGGAGACACCTGATGGAGGTGGCACGATGGGCTGGCTGTTCGGCGGCAACAAGACATCGATGGTCCGTCCCGAGGACGCCCTGCCGGGCCGCTCGGAGGCGATGCCCGTGCCCGCGCGGCACGCGGTCCTGGACGCTCCGCTCGCCCCGCCGTACCCCTCGGGCCTGGAGGTGGCCGACTTCGGCCTGGGCTGCTTCTGGGGAGCCGAGCGCAAGTTCTGGCAGACGCCCGGCGTGGTGACGACGGCCGTCGGCTACCAGGGCGGCTACACCCCCAACCCGACGTACGAAGAGGTCTGCAGCGGCCTCACCGGGCACACCGAGGCCGTCCGGGTGGTGTTCGACCCGGCCCAGGTGTCGTACGAGGAGCTCCTGAAGGTCTTCTGGGAGGCCCACGACCCGACCCAGGGCATGCGCCAGGGCAACGACGCCGGCACCCAGTACCGGTCGGCGATCTACTACCACTCGCCGGAGCAGGAGAAGGCGGCGGAGGCGTCCAAGGCGGCCTACCAGCAGGTCCTCACCCAGGCCGGCTACGGCCCCATAACCACCGAACTAGCCCAAGCCAAGCCTTTCTACTACGCCGAGGATTATCACCAGCAGTACTTGTACAAAGTGCCCAACGGGTACTGCGGAATCGGCGGGACCGGTGTGGCCTGTCCGGTCGGCCTGACCTCCGGCGAGGCGTAGACCTGCGGAGATAGCTAGTTCCTGGCCTATGGTCGCCCGGTCCGTCTGGCGTCGATCATGGGCCAGAGCCGTCTTCGGCGACAACCTTCCTTACAGGTTCAAGGGCGTGCCGCCTGCGGCGGCCCGCCGCGCGTCGGGCGGTCGCTGGCCGCGCTGCGGCCTGGGAGCCGGTCGCGGCCAGCGCCACCCGCGCGCGCAACCACCACAGCAACGGAAGAGCCGGTAGACGCTCATCACAAAGCGCGGCTCAGCGGCCAGGGTACTGGCCCAGTCCGCAACTTAGATCACGCCTCCGGCGCAGCTCTCCGCTTCCGAGGTGACCATTTCGTTCGTTTGACCTCTTGGAGTGGTCGAGGTGTACCTGATCACTTCGCACGCCATCGACCCAGGCACGCCCAGCAGACCGCTCCTCCGCATTAAGCCCGGCTGTGACCGCAGGACAACACCTGCCGAGGAACGGTGACCAGCCCACGCATATGCGTAGCCGGGCTTGACGCTGCGCCCCGGCCCGCTACCGCTCCGCGGTGGATTGACGGCGCACAAGGTCATCAGAACGGGACGCTGTCACGTTGGTCCGCGTGTGGTATCTTCCGAGATGGCGTCATCGGTCGGCAGTCTGCGCCAGGTAGCCCGGTCAATCTTCTGGCAGGCGGACAAATACCGAATCGAGTTTTTCGGGAAGTTTTCGTTCACTCATCGACTGCGACTAAGACCGGGTAGTCCTGATCGGAGTGCAATGGCTTCCCCGGCCCCGCAGTTGTCTCTTCCGGGCATTCTTAACTCCACAGCGGGGCGTGTCGCGTTCATAGTGGCAGCGCACATTCCCCTGGTGTTGGTTGTGATTCTGGTTGCTCCTACGCTGGTTATTCTTCCGCTGATCCGAAGCAGAAGTCACGAGTGTCGAGCCCTCATAGAGCTCCTGCAGGGGTGGAGTCGTGACATCCTCGACCGTTGCGCAGCCGTAAAGGTTAGGCGATGACTGGAGATCTCGCGCGCTCTGCTTGCAAGCGAGCAGAGTACACCGGCGAAAAGTACAGCGCAGCCCTTCAAGCTGTTCGTAAGTTTAACGGCCCAGTACTAATTCCGCCAGCGTCAAGTCGGCAAGCCTTGCTTGAGACGGACATTCTTCTAGCATTGAATAATGCCGGCTATCTGCTAGAGGATAAGAGCAGCTCAATGGATGAGGTGGAAAGACCGGGAAATATGATGCTCATTTCTAGAGTTCATCCAGCTGAACGCTCAGTACTCCTGGATGTGCAACGACCTCAGCTGGCAGCACTGATTCCGGCAATCCTTCCATACTCGGAAGGTCCTGAGGATGACAATGTTATGGGCGTGTGCGGGCTCCGGGTGAACATCGACAGGAGAGGGGACCGACTCCTCTTGAGTCGACCAGAGGATGATGGAATCGTCTATATTCGAGTAATCGACTATGCAATGCGCGCATATGACTGGAAGGAGCTGCTTGAGAGGTTTCGGATCACTCTGGATGGCGCTTATCATTTCTGGCACGAGTCACCCAGGAGGCGCACGGCGTCCGAACGGTCGGGAATGCGGTATTTTGCGGCCAACCGATCAAAGAGTTCATGGATGTGTAGCGGAATCTTGAGGCGGTTAAATATATTCCGTACATCGGGGACGCCTCTCCCGAATTGGGTCGACATTTGGGATGGACATCTCGCGGAAGGCGTCAATCTGCAAGTGGAATGGCCTAACGGCCCGACGATATTGCGTATACGGGACTATTTGCTGGATGAAGAATGCGGCATGCAGCTCGCGGCTACTTCTGAGGGTGATAATTGGATGAAGCTCCGATCGGCGCAACGTGGTCGGGTTGGGCAGATCGTGCTTCGCCACAATCTTGCACTCAGTGATGATTCATACTCGCCTTAGTGAAGCCTTCTTGCCTATTGGTTGGAGGCAGTGCGCCTTGCGATGTGATGTGCATGGATTTTGGTGGTGACTACAGTTTCGTCACCGCCGATCGCCCGCACGAGTTAAGGGGGGACTCAATCAAGTAAGCCTGTGGCGTACCCTCTGAGTCCTTGATCTGTCGGGTGCTTGTCGAACAGGTGCGGCAACGTCGAATCGCTCACGTGAAAAGCGCTGCTGACGACTCGCTAATCTGCCGGTCGAGTCGGAGATCGCGATAATCGGCACGCCCGAAAGGCGGAAAGTCGGATTGCCGCAATGTATCCGTCCAGAGGATAGAGATCCTCACTCCTGGTCAGCTTGCCATCGAGTTGTCTGCTACCGATGCCCGCGACTTCTGCTGCCTGATTTCAGCGTGTAGATTTCCGGCCAGTTCCTCCAATGTCTCTCCGCAACGTATGTTGGAGAGGCCGCTGTTCTTGGGCATGAAGTTGACTCGCATGGCGACCCAGCCTCCGGACATGTCGGTGATCTGCCAGCCGGGGAATCTGTTGAGCACTTGGTGCACGGTCAGGGGCATGGCTGTGCTCCGGTGATCAGCCATGAGAGCGGATGCGACATGCGCAGTTGCGTGTAGCGAAGGGCGACGCGGTGGGCGGCGCGGGCCGGCTGGGTGAAGGGGTGGCCTGCGTAGATCGGTCGGTGTCTGCGTGGGTTCCAACCGGTGCGCCACCAATAGGTGCCGTCCGCGCACCAAACGATCAGGCCGACCCAGACCGACACCATGGGCGTGCCGTAGTCGTGATGGACGTCGGCAGTGATTCCCTCTTCCGCAAGGGCGAAGGCCAGTTGTTGTGCGGTGGCCAGAGGTTGAGGCGGTAGTTCGTTCATGCACCGAGCGTTACCGTTTCGGAACCGCAGGTGAACGGCCTAATGCTGCCGGTGGTACTGGTATTCCCGTCACGAATATCGGTACAGCCGAGGTCGGCGGCTTAACCTAGCGTTGTGACCCAGATACCGCCGCAGTTCTGGTCCGGGCCAGTTGTGGCCGCCGCTCTCGCCGAGTGCGATCTACCAACCATCCTCGAAGAGGTGCGGCGGGCGCACGGTTGGACGCAGGGCCAGCTCGCTGAGGAGGTCGGCTACTCCCAGAGTTGGGTGTCCAAGGTGTTGCGTGGTCGTCAGCCGCTCACTGTGGACCAGGTCCGGGAGATATCCATCCAGATCGGGGTGCCGCTTCATTTGCTCCGATTCGGAGCCCGAGGGGATGACGATCCGACGAAGCGCAGAGATTTCGGCAAGGCGCTGGCGTTGACCGCGCTGGCGGGGGTGGCCCTGCCCAAGCGTCCCGATGTGGATGAGACGACGGCTGCCACGCTGACCAGCATCACCGGCGCCCAGCGTCGGTTGGAGTCCGTCACGCCTGCGCGGGAACTCGCCTGGCCGGCTGTGGCGCAGGTCGATCTCGTGAGCCGCGTTCTCGGCCGCGCGTCGCGGTCTCCCCATGCTGATGAGATCCGGGCCGGTCTGAGGGAGGCGGCGGGCTTCGCGGCTTGGGTGCATGCCGATATGCAGGACACCGGTTCGGCGCGGCTCTACTATCGACGCGCCGTCGACAGTGCACGACAGGCCAACCATGCGCTGCTGGCGGCGTACATGATCGGCAGTCTGGCCGCGTTCGAGATCGACGCCGACGACCCGCTGATCGGACTGAATCTCTTGGCGCGGGCGCGACGGGAGATCGGTGAGCGGCCACCGGCCATCGCTCGTGCGTGGCTGTCGAGTCTCGAAGCGCTCGGCCATGCGACCGCGCGGGACGAGGCGGCGGCGCTTCAGGCGTTGAGTGTGGCTGAGGCGGCGGTACGGGCTGGTGAGCGGGCCGCGGCGCCGCCTTGGCCGTGGGTGTTCCCGTTCGATCACGCCAAGCTGGCGGGGTATCGGGCTCTGGTGATGGTACGGCTGAAACGGCCGGTTGAAGCCGTTGCCGCGTTCAACGAGTCGCTTGCGTCGGCCCAGCCCGGTGCGAAGCAGCGGGGTGTGCTCATGACGGAGGTGGCGACGGCTGAGGCCATGTCGGGGCGCTATGACGAGGCGCTGTATCTGGCGTCCAATGCGCTTACGGTGGCGACGACGTATGGCTCCGAGCGTGTCCTGCACCGGGTCAAGAACTTCCGGCGATCGTATGCCGGGCCGTCGTCCAGCGCTTTGCGCTCGTTCGACGAGCGTCTTCACGCCACTCTGATCTAGGGGAATCATGGTTCGCATCGCTGTGTCCGGCCATCGGGGCTTGCCGGAGGAGACCGCCGTACTGATCGACGGGGCGGTACGCCAGGCGCTCGCGGAGTACGGTCCTGAAGTCGCCGGGTTGTCCTGTTTGGCGGACGGGGCTGATCAGATCTTCGCTCGCGCGGTACTCGACCTCGGCGGCGTGCTGGAAGCCGTGATCCCTGCCGAGGAGTATCGGGATGGGTTGCCGGGTGAGTGCCAGGCTGCGTACGACGATTTGCTGGGCCGGGCGGTCCGAACTCACAGGCTGGACTTTGTGGAGTCCACCGCGGAGTCGCACATGACTGCCAGCGCGCGGATGCTGGACGACGCCGAGGTGTTGTTCGCCGTCTGGGACGGGCAGCCGGCCCGAGGCTATGGCGGCACTGCTGACGTGGTGGCCGAGGCACGGCGGCGGGAGGTGCCCGTGCGGGTGATCTGGCCTGATGGAGCCCGGCGAGATTAGGAGCCTCTAGACGCTAGCTGCCTGGTCAGGCGGCTAATGGGGCTCTAGGTCTAGAGGCGCAGGGTTCTATCGGTTCTCGCCTGGTTGCTGTCGTGCGATTTTGCGAGCGGTGGCGATCCGCTGGCGAGCTACCTCGGCCCAGAAAGCCTCTCCGTGGCGGTGGCCGCTTCCGGCATAGTGCCATTCGCCAACCGTCGTAATCTTCTCCGGATCGGGAGGCGGCGTGCCCGTGATCAGCCGGGCTTGCTCGGCGCGGAAGTCGGCGCGGGCCTGTCGAAGGTTCCCGAGTCTGATCGAGTAGTGGCGGGACTTGGTGGAGAAGTGTCCCCCGGTAGCCCAGCATGTGCGCCCATTGTCGCAGGAGCAGGGTTCGGTAGGGCTGGAGCTCGGCGAGGCTGAAACAGGTTAGATCATGCGGCGGGCGTCTCGGTGATCTCCAGACTGGCGATCTGTCCGGATCGGACGGTCTACGGTCCCTGCGGACTCGGCTCCCTTGGTGGCGTACTTGGCCACGTACGCGGCGACTCGCTGATCGCTCAGTTCGTCCAGCTCGGCTGAGACGTAGACCGGTCGTACGTCGAGCTGATCGCCCCACCGGACAGGCGAAGGGGTCCGTCCTCCATTCGGACCGCGACCTGACCGGCGGTTCGGCGTATGGCCCGGTCGAGCAGGTCGATCGTGATGCGGTCCGAAGGGCGGTCAGCGGGTCCGTCCGGTCCGTCGAGTCTGACGACGGCATGGAAGTGGACCAGGCCGCGCGCTTGGTACTCGGCGACCTTGGCGTACAAGAGGCGGACCGCCCGGCGCAGCTCCGTTCGGGTGGTGCCGAGCAGGCGGGCCAGGACGCTCGGCACGGTCTTGGTGAACTTCTGCCAGAGCATGCCTGCGTGGGCGTTCCACAGGGACGGCCCCGGCGCGGACGACATGGGAGCGTCCGTCCGGACTGCTCGCGGTGGGCGTGGACCGCACCGAACGATGGGGCGGTGAAGGTGACGAACGCGCGGGGATGCTGGCTGACCTCCTCCGGCACGCCCTTGCCGCCGCGCAGGCCAGTAATGATCAGGTGGTACGTGTCGTCCTTGTAGACCGCCGAGCAGGCCGGGCGCCTGGACGCGCGCCGGTTGCCGCAGGCTGTGAGCAGGAGGCCGGTCGGCTCGTCGGCGGTCCGGTACACGTCGAGGACTTCGCCCGTCCGGCTGTCCAGCGTGTACCTCTCACCGTGCAGCCGGAAACACGCGTCCGCGTGATCAGCGTGACCTGCCCCATGCCGAGTCGCCCACGGGTGGACAAAAGGTCCACTAGGCTCTTCCGGTGATTTCCTGCCGTGCGATCGTCCCTGCGGAGCTGGACCGGGTGACCTCGTGGGTCGTGACGGAGCCCGTCGGTTGGATCTCCGCCGACCGTTACCTCGCAGAACTGGCCGAGAACATGTACCGGTCGGAGTGGACGTGGATCGCCGAGGTCGGTGACCGGGTCGTGGGACGTGCGCTGTGGTGGGGGCCGAGGGGCAGCGCGTATCCGGTCGCGCTCGACTGCCTCGACGTGGATCCCGCAGTGGGTGAGCGCATCGTCGTCGCCACCGAACTGATCAGGGCCGCACTGGCAGTGTTCCCGCAGCCGGTGCAGTACGCGATCAAGGCGTCCGGCGGCTGGCGTGACGATCCGGTCACCTCGGCGGCCGTGGAATGGCGGCGAACGGCAGCACACGCGGCCGGCCTCAGCCGGGAGGTCGAGCGGCTGCAGTTCGAGTGGGCGCCGGCTGACGGGGTGCCTCCAGCGGCGGGGGCGCTGCGGTTCGCCGAGGCGTCCGATGAGGAGTTCCTGGCGGTGTTCAGGAGAATCGCCCAGGGCAGTCTGGACTTTCAGACCCGGACGAACGTGGCGGCCAAAGGCGTGGACGCGACCGCGCGCGAAGAGATGGACTTCTATCTCGGCGCGCCGGGCAAGCGGGAGTGGTGGCGGATCGCCTACACGTACGAGGGCGAGGTGGCAGGCATGGCGATCCCCTCGGCGACGCCGTACAGCATGAACGTCGGATACCTCGGGGTGGTCCCGGAGTTCCGGGGGCGCGGATACGTGGACGAGGTACTCGCCGAGATCACCCGCATGCATGCGGCCAACGGAGAGTCGCGCATCACAGCCACCACCGACGTGGGCAACGCGCCGATGGCGGCCGCGTTCCTGCGCGCCGGGTACCGCAACACAGAGATCCGGATCAACCTCTCCAACGACCTCCAGTCTTAACGATCTGTTGCCGGGAGCGGAGCACTACCACCAGCAATATCTTTTTAAGTCCCCAACGGGTACTGCGGCATCGGCGGGACCGGAGTCGCGTGTCCAGTGGGTCTGACGTCCGGTGACGCGTGAGGCGATGCTTGGGCAGGGGAGCTGCGGTTCTATACAGAAAGATGTACAGTTGATGTATGGCCGTTCTGCACGACCCTACTGAGCTGACCGTCACAGAGGCGGCCCAGCGAGGCGTTGCCCGCCTGGTGGCTGATGCGGAGCAGGGGACCGATCTGGTGGTCACCCGTCGGCGTCAGCCAGTGGCGGCCGTGGTGAGTATCCGCCGGCTCAATGAGCTGGAGGAGGCGGCGGCTGATCTGCGTGATCTGGCGCTTGTGCTCGCCCGGTCAGTTACGGACACGGGGGAGCGGGTCTCACTCGATGAGGTGCTTGCCGCTTTCGGGCATACTCGCGAGTCGCTGTCCGCCATCCCGGACGATGAGTGAATCGTGTCCGACGTCGCCTTCACGGCGCCGGCGGTCGACGACCTTCGGCGGATCGGCCCAGACGCGGTACCCAAGATGCTCAAGAAGATCCTTCTCCTGCTGGACAACCCTGAAGCTGGTTATCCCCTTGGCGGGGAACTGACCGGTTTCCGGAAGCTGGTGGTCGGTCGCAACACCTGGCGTGTCGTCTACCGCATCACCGAGGACAAGTCGGTGGAGATCTGCGAGGTGTGGGCTGTCGGTGAACGTGCCGACGCCGAAGTGTACGAGGAGGCGACGGAGAGGGTCCGGGAGGCGGGTGCAGGCCGTCCCGAGATCATCCAGCTCGGCCAGGTGATCGAACGCCTCGGCGCACTGGCCGATCACATTCGGGTGGAGAAATCACCTCCCAGGGAACCCGTTCCGGACTGGCTCGCAGACCGCTTGATCTACACGGTCGGGATGGCGCGTGAGGATGTTGCCGCTCTTGACCTTGAAGAGGCGGTCGACACGTGGGCTGAGTACCGGTCCAAGCTTCGTTAGGTCGCGCATCTATCGCCTGAAGCAAAGCGCTACCACCAGCAATATTTGCACAAAGCACCCAATGGGTACTGCGGCATCGGTGGCACCGGGGTGGCTTGTCCGGTCGGCCTGACCTCTGGCGAGGCCTGAGGTAACGCGCCGAGGAGAGCGGCACCGGATCGAGTCGATGCCCGGTTTGGACGCTCTGTCGCCCGAGCTGGGACATCAAGGAGCTGTGGCAAGACGCGGGCGCATCCACGGATACGGATCAGTGAGCGGCGTGCGTCTTGCCCGACGGTTCTGCTGAATCCGCTGCAGCGACTCTCCGGCGGTGTAGAAGCGTCCCCTCCCGTTGCCATGAGGGACAAGGAGTCCAGCGTTGGCAAGGGCTGCCAGGTCGCGCGTGGCGGTCTGATCCTCGACGCCGGTTCGCTTCAGGTAGCCGGCGCGCCGTATCCGGTAGCCCAAAACAGCCTCGAACATGGCGTCAAGTGCGCGCTCGGGCAGTGAGTTTTCTGCGATGAGAGTATCGAGTTCGGCCCAGGTGGTTCCCGCCTCCCGTACTCGCTGAGCCACAGTCTGGGCCTGCATGTGGTGGGCGCGTAGATTGAATGAGATCCAGAGGTGGGCATCGTCACGCGGCTGCCACGAACCGTGGCCGGTGAGGGCCAAGGCGGCGTAGTAATCCTCGGTGTTCGCCCCCAACCACTCTTCGATACTGGAGAACTCCGGCTCTCCGATGTCTGATCTCGTCAGTACAGAAGTCGCAAGAGCGCGGGCCATACGGCCATTGCCGTCGCGAAATGGGTGGATCATGACGAGGTTCAGATGTGCCATGGCTGAGCGCACCACGGGATCGATCTCTGGTTCCGCATGGAGGCTCTCGACCAGCGCGTCCATGAGCGCTGGAACATCGCCAGCATCTGGGCCCTCATAGACCACTTGATCCTTGCGATCATCGTGTACGAAGACCGGGCCCTTGCGGTAACGGCCGGGGGACTTCGACGGCTCATGTTGCAGCATCATGTAGTGCATCGCGCGAATCTCGGTGGAGTCGAAAGTCGAATAATCGTCTTCGCCCATCGCGAGAACATAACCCAGCGCCTGACGGTAACCCTGAATCTCCAGGAAGGTCCGCTCATCGGCACCGATCGGCTCTTCGCCGTCCAGCGCGGCCACGGCGTCATCCTCGGCGACTTGATAGCCTTCAATGCTGTTGGACCCGCGGATGGCCCGAGCCAAGGCCGACCGACGCAGCCCGCCTTGCCAGCGTTTGGGCGTTTTCAGGACATGCCGAAGTTGCTTGCGCATCTGGTGAATCTCGCCCAGGACGCCGCGGTCCTCTGTGGTCAACGTCGGGGTGACGTAGATCGCGAGATGTCGCGATGATGCCTTCATCTAGTCATGGTACCCGCTACTTGAGCACTTGAACTAAACATTGTCAGCGGCCACGTGGCTGGAGACAGGCGGTGGTTCGCGGACAACGACGGAGGCGGTCGGTCGGGCTGACTCAGGGCGGTGGAACGTTGCGGCGAGTTCCCTCGCCTCGATCTCGGCATTGGTCATGGCGAGCCGCGTGCCATCGAAAGAGCGAACGCCGTGGTGCTCGTCTGCCTCCGTTCGAAGTCCATGCTTGACCTCCACGAGGCCGTCGACATGTGGGCTGAGTGCCGGTCGAAGGCCAACTGAGCAGCACATCTATGACCTGAAGCAAAGCGCTACCACCAGCAATATCTCTTTAAAGTGCCCAACGGGTACTGCGGGATCGGCGGGACCGGCCCCGTCGGTCTGGCCTCCGGCGAAGCTTGACCTGCCGGGCGCGGGCCGTGTGGCCAGGGCGGCCCGCGTTCGGGGACACCTGAGCCCGTCCATCAGGTCGTGGAGGACGCGGTCCACAATG